>CBFIII010000004.1:0-12820 GCA_965662645.1 Bacteroidales bacterium | reverse complement strand
CCATCGCATTTTTCCATTTATAGGCAAAAGGAATAGAAGATGAAGCTACATTTCCCCAGTATTCATCGACCCAATCAACCGTCTCGAACAGAACAGAAGCATTTTTTCTTTCTACATCACCTGCTGCGTCATAAGCATCAATTAAATTGTGTGAAGGAGTCACAAATTTACGCCAAGTATCACCTGAGATACTAGGAGGAAGACACATTTGTGGTCCCCAGTTACCTTCGGCTCCTCCTAAGTATTGTACTTCCAAAATAGATTCAGCACAATTATAATGATTACCATCAAAAAGAAAAGCATAGTCATCGAGTAAAACATAATTGGCATCACTCTTTTCCACCTTTTCAATAAAATCCAAAGCACCCGCATAATCGCCTTTTTGTGCTGCCACTTTAGCCGCCAAAGCATTCGCTGCACCTGCAGTAGCACGCGCTTTATTCACAGAAGCATCATTACCATAGGTATCAGGCAAAAGACTATCAGACATTGCCAAATCACTTAAAATAAAGCTATAAGTTTCTGCTACCGTAGCACGTGACAAATTCACATCTTCAGGCAATGCCGATTCAGTAGCATGTTTGCTAAGTGGCACTCCACCAAAATACTTCACCAAGCTAAAATAATGATACGCGCGTAAGAAATACGCTTCTCCAATAATCTGTTCACGACGCTCATCTGTCAAATCAGGATCTGTTATTCCCCCTATTTTATCAAGGACTAAATTGGCCTTTTGAATACCATTGTAGATATTACTCCAACTTTGCATCACCTTAGAATTGGTAGGTGTTATTTTCAAATAATCCATCTCAAACATCTCTGGATTATCACCTCCTGCATAATAATTATCAGATCGCACATCAGTAAAAAGAATGTTATTCCAAATGTAAGCATCCGACTGAAAAGTCTCGTAAGCTCCTGTTAGAGCCGCTTCAATTTGGCTTGCTTTATTATAAGCCACAGCTGTAGTTTCCTCCGAAAGAGGTCTTAGATCGAGAAAGTCTTCACAACTCATCTCTACCAGTGCTACAATTAGCAACACTATAATTTTATTTAATCTATATAATTTCATCTGTTTGTGTTTTTTTCAAAATATGAATACGTCTGTCATTATAAAGTTACACTTACACCAAAAATGATGTTGCGCGTTTGTGGATAAGTACCATAATCTATCCCACGTTCAGTGTTACTGGATCCAAAATTATTCACCTCTGGATCAAAGCCCGAATATTTTGTAAAAGTCAATAGATTTTCTCCTGTAACATAAAACCTCACGGCATCTAACTGTATATGATTTACTACCGCTTTGGGCAATTGATACGAAAGATTAAGTGATTTTAAGCGTAAATATGAAGCATCTTCAATAAAACGAGTTGAAATACGAGAATTATCGGTACTTCCCCACACCGCCTTAGGAATATCTGTAACATCACCTGACTGGCGCCATCGTGAAGTCACCTCTTGCATTTGACTAGCAGCTGACGACAAAGCCTCACCATCGATTCTAGTAGCATTTAGCATGTCGTTACCCTGCATTCCTTGCAAAAAAACACTCAAGCTAAAACTCTTATAAGTCAACGTATTATTCAAACCATAAAAGAAATCAGGGTTAGCATCTCCAATAATGCTACGATCGGTATCAGCATCAGGTGTAAAAGTACTAGTACCATCAGCAGCTATATAATAGCCATTCCCAGTAGTAGGATCTACCCCACCCCAAGTATAACCATATAAGGTACCTAGAGGAAGACCTTCGCGCACAATAGAAGCCTCACCACGACCAGCAACACTTCCTTTAAAGAGTTCCTGTCCTACCAAATCAACCACTTCATTTTTATTAAATGAAACATTAAAATCAGTCGTCCATTTTAGATCTCTTTGCAAATTATCAGAACTCACAGAAAATTCGAGTCCTTTATTCTGAAGTTGTCCAATATTCTGAACAGCACTACTATAGCCTGTACTTGTAGGCAATGGCGCATTAAGCAACAAATCTCTAGTATCTTTAATATAAGCATCCGCAACAAAACGCAAACGGTTATTAAACACATTGAAATCAATCCCCACATTAGTTTGTTGAGACGCTTCCCAACGCAAAGAATTGTTCTGTATGGTAGAAGGATAAGTTCCTGGTTGAGCTACTCCACCAATAGGATAATTGGCTCCACTACCCACTTTACCATAAAAGGCATACTGCCCTATTTGATCATTACCTACGAGTCCCCATCCAGCGCGTAATTTAAGGTCTGAAATAAATGCAACACTGCTTAAGAACTTTTCTTCAGACAAACGCCATCCTCCAGAGAATGATGGAAAATATCCCCAACGCTCCTCAGGTCCAAAATTACTAGAGCCATCAGCTCTAAAGTTAGCCGTAAAAAGGTATTTACCACTAAAGTCATAATTAAAACGTGCAATAAAAGAAGCATTCGTCTTTTCGCTTTTACTCGCTGTAGAAGTAATCATTTCTGATCCTGCATTAGGAGTATGAATACCATCACCCGAAAAATTGTGCGTTTCAATAGCACTATTTTCCCATTTAAATTTTTGCACTACAGAACCCGCTAATGCGGAAAATTTATGCTTACCAATTTCTTTATTATAATTAAAGGTATTATCAAAGATATAATAAAAAGCCTTATCTGTATTATTGATGGCAATACCCTGCATAGCTCTACCATAACTGGTTAAGAATGGATCAAGGAACGAATCGTAAATACCATATTGTAAATCCAATCCTAAATTAGTTTTGAAAGTAAGATCTTTTGACAACAGAATCTCTGAAAACACATTACCAAGCAAACGATCTTTGTTATATTCACGCTCTAAAGCATCAGTACGAGCTAAAGGATTCTCCCAGTTTTGGAAAGGGTTACTAGTATAAGAACCATCTTCATTAAAGACATCTATATTTGGAGGTGTCATTAAAGCACCTATCAATACACCACCAGAACCAACACCACTATTATCATTCACATCCACATCGCGATAACGGGTATAAGCTACGCGTGTTCCCAATTTAAGCCATTGATTCACTTCTTGTTCTAGGTTTACTTTAAAGTTAGCCCTTTCCATCTCAGCACTACGCACAGCACCTTTTTGTTGTGTCCATCCACCAGCAACGTAGTAGTTTGTTTGTTCACTTTGTCCGGAAACAGAAAGCTGATAATTTTGTGATAAACCGGTCTGAAATATTTCATCTTGCCAATCGGTATTATTACCGTACAAATCCCAATCGGTACTTTGTCCCATCTCAGTCATCAGATCGCGATATTGCTCTGCATTAAGGACAGAAAGGTTTTTCCACACCTGAGATGTACCTACATAAGCATCCAAATTAACCGTTGCTTTACCACTACCACGCTTGGTGGTAATAAGAACTACACCATTAGCACCCTGAGCACCATATATAGCTGCCGAAGAAGCATCTTTCAACACTGTCAAACTAGCAATATCAGAAGGGTTAATAGAGCGGGTATCAGTAGTAGGCACACCATCCACTACATAAAGAGGTTCACTACTCGCATTGATAGAATTAGTACCGCGCACACGGATATTAAACCCTTCGGAAGGGTTACCAGAATTACTCAAGACCTGTACCCCAGCGGCCTTTCCTTGTATAAGATTACCAATTTGATTATTAGGTCGGTCTTTCATATCCTCAGCACGTACCAAAGCAACGGAACCAGTAATATCTTCTTTCTTCATACTACCATACCCCACCACTACAAGCTCACCTAAATTCTCCACATCGGGCATCAATTGTATATTAATGATTGATTTATTATCAACGACTACACGCTGTGTTACATAACCTATATATGAAAATATTATCTCATCAGTAGCAGCTACACTTAAACTGTACTTTCCATCAATATCACTAATAGTTCCTTGCCCCGTATTACCAATCTTTATCGTCACACCAGGCAGTGTTTCCGTAGTAGTGCCATCACTAATAACACCAGTAATAACCTGCTGGGCACTGAGGTGAAATGCAAATACTGCGATAAACAATAATAACAATTTATGTCTCATATCTCGATTTTAATTTAATTTACCAATAAATGTCGCAGAAAACATCTTCTAAAAAACGTTTCCTACTGCATCTTATAATTGAAAAGTATAAAAACACACAAAGGACAATTAATAAACATCATCCTTTGGTAGTGTAAAAAAAAGGTGTTGACTTAAAGGCAACACCTTAAAAAACATAGATCTATTTAATCATTACAGTTGATGTTGTATTTAGCATCTTACCTGTTGTTCTTACGAAATACATCCCACACTTAAAGTTTTGTGTATCTATTGTTACTTCTTGGGTATTGAGTGCAGAAACTTGGTGTACCAACTGACCTGTCATATTATATATTGATAAAGTCTCAATATTATGCTCTGATGAAACAGTCATAAAACCCTGTACTGGATTAGGATAAACAGATATTTCACCCTTTGACCTTAAAGACTGTATCCCTGCAGCTTCCTGAAATGATGGACCACGTATATTATCGATATAATACGTATTATTATCATCTACCCCCGCATCAAAACAAATTAGAATGTACTCATAACCTACAGTGTCAACAAACTCACCTTCTGAGAAATCAACAAAAAGAGTTTGCCATTCATTAACTTTAGAGATATAAACATCAGCAGGAACAGCATCTCCGGTTTCTACTTGAATACCACTCTCAGAATTCTGCGCATCAGTTAATGCTACACGTACTTTAACAGCTTTAGGAGAAAACACATCAAAAGCAAGAATTTTTCCTGTTGAAAGATCCAGAGGAGCCTCTAAGTCAATTTGTAATTTACCCCAGCCACCCCAGCTGCCAGTACCTTTAGTGTATTTCAAAGCTTTATCCGTAGAACTTGCTGGTGTACTAGAATAATAAGGTTGAGCAGAAGCACCTACGTGATCATCAGCCACTTTGGTATAAAAACCAGTCGTATGATTTGTACCATCAAAATCGTTATAGACATCAAATACAGCATCAAAAGACTTCACTGTAAAGCTCACCATGGTATCAGCAACCATCACGTTATCATTAAATTTGATAACATCCTCTTTTATACCATATTCATAAGTAGTATTAGAAGAAAGCAACTCATTAGAAACTAAAGTAATTTCATCTTTATCTTCATTAATCATTGCAAAAAAATCAACAGCATCAGTCCCCGTCATCATACTGACTAATGCAGTTACATTATCATTTGTAATTTCAGAACCATCAGCATTCATTAATGGATGTGATGAACTTATTGTTAAAGAAGTATTAGGAGCTACATTAATAGAATCTGCAATACTAAAAGTTATCGACTTAGTAGCAGAGAGTAAGGTTTCATTAACTGTTTCACCTGCACCATCAACCATAAAATCACCCTTAACCTCGTAATAACTGATAGCACTAACCGTATAAGGATAATAACCATCAGCTAAAGCAATTGTGGTATCACCACCTTCCATGACCTCTAACGAGCGATTAAAAACATTTATACTTACTTTACCTAATTCAGCATTATCACTACCTACAGCAAAAGCAACATCATAAAGTGTAGGCTTGCCGTTAAATGGAGTTACAGGAAGAGTATAGTACTGATTCACCATATTAGGCACTACGCCACCACGGTTGTCGCCATATTTTACTTCATCAGGAATAGTCGTCTCTTGTCCGTCCCAAGAATTGCCATTGAGGTATTTATAATTAAGTACAAAATCAGGGACAAGGTTAATGGTATCAAAATACACACCATTAGTGCTTTCAGTAAAAGCAAACGCATCAGTCCACCACGCTTTTCCTGCAAAATCACCAGTTACATAAACTCCCGTTCCTGCAACAGTCTCAGCACTCATATCCACCTGAAAGATAACACTCACCATACCGTTATTAATACCAGTACAACCAGTAAAAGATACAGTTTCTAAAATAAGATCAGCTTCAGGAACTCGAATGGCTCTATTAGAGGTACCAGCATAAGCCGCAGCTCCCAAAGCATCGCCCCACACATCGTCCACTCCATCACCATCTACAATCACATATTTGTACTCAACTATTTCGCCTGCTGTGAGCACAAGATTAATCTCATAAATACCATCGCTATTTTCATCTGTTAAGACATCAGCTTTAGTATTCCATTCATTCAAAGAGCCTGTGATGGTCAAACTATCAACGTTAGAATCAAAATTAGCTTGACTGCTCATGTCCACTCTAAAAGTAACATTCGTTGCCATCAACGGAAGTATAACAAAAGAAAAAAAGAGTAATAAGTAATGTTTCATTGTATTGGGTTTTAAGTTTAACTAAAAAATTAATTTAAGTCAAAAGTAAGTACACAATACAGCATCTCTTTTTGTTGGTAGTACGAAAGTAGTAGATAGAAACTCCACCAGAAACCAAGATGCTGTTATTCTGATACATAACACAAATCCATTACAAAAAAAAGTAGATATTTATGAAGATTAAAATGGGTATTTTACGACATAGAAGCATTAATCTTCATCACATAATCTTTAAATTCATCACGCGGCACAATAGCATTATTGCGTAATTTCACGCGATAATTATAAATGGTAGAAGTAGAATAACGCAGGAGTTTTGCAATACTTGCACTGTCTGTAATACCCAATCTAATGAGTGCAAAAATGCGCAATTCGGTATTTAACACATCACCCTTTTTAAGCACAATCTGTGCATCATCGCTGAGTAACTTATTAAACTCTTCTACATAATTGGGGTAGATATGTAAGAAAACATTATCAAAATTGTCATAAAACTCTTTCATCTCATCTTCTAACAATTGATTGCTTTTTGTTTTTTGATAAAGCTCCTCAATTTTTCTAGATTTAATACTTCTATTTACCATTTTACGGTAGTTATCAAGTTTATCAATATAATCGGAACAAATAGAAAGAAAACTACCAATATAAAGTTCTTTCACTTGGCTGGCTTCTAAATAATCTTTATTAAGTTCCTTTAATTTTTGATTCGAAATCTGAAGGTCACTATTAAGTTCAAGGTATTGTTTATTGATAATTTCAATCTTCTTTCTTGTACTAGAAATGCGCTTCATTTGCTTCAAAATATAGAGAAGCAACAGAAGTAATAATACTAAAAGCACACTAATAGATAAGGTAAAACAAGCCAACGTTTTGCGCTGACTATCGGTCTTGGCTTGATAAGCCTCAGTAATTAATGGTAAAATATTTGAGATACTAATAAACCTCAATCGGGAATTATAAAAATTAGCATCCTCAAATGAATACTTGATGTATTTGTAAGCCCTTTCGATATCACCCTCCTCATAGAGAATAAGCGCTAGACGAGTAAGAGAAGCATTATCCTTAACTGCAGCTTTAGTATCTGATATGGCCGATAAAATGAGGCACTCTTTTTCAAGTTCTTTCTGACCATTCAGTTCATAAATAATTGAACGCTCGAAAGTAATGGTGGAATACATCCGTGTATTAGGAGATGCTAAAGCCAAACGTTGCGTATTTATTTTTTCACATAACTCTAATTCGCGTGCATCCCTATGATTCTTTTCTATGATAGATAAATAGTCATCAGTATGCTTATCCAAATACACGAGCAAAGAATCTATATGTTTATCACATAAATATTGGCAATTATTCTTCACCTCATCAGATGAAGCATAAATGTTAAGGTCAGAATAAATACGTTCTAATGTCTTAAAATAAGATATACGTTCTACATTCTGAAGAAAGGATGAGTTTACATTATCTAATATATCTAAAGCCTCTACATAACGTCCCGAAAAAGCTAACATACTCGCATAATCAAGATTACTTACAGAACGAAGTTGTGCATCTTTGATAAGGTTAGCCAACCTTACATTTTTTTTGATATAAACAAGTGTAGAATCAAAATTATAAGGTTGATAATCTTCTATAATACGACGGTTAATTTCAAATTCTTGCTCCTGCGATAAATTATGACCATTCACTAAAGATTTAAGATTGCTAATATGCTCAAGACGTGCTTGTTCATAATACTCTTTTTCTTCTAGAACATCATTTAGAACAGTATAAAGAGAATCTAAATTCGTATTGGCACGTAATAATAAAACATTAAATATCAGCAATAAGAAAAGTAGTCTTGGCATTATAATTGGCATTAGTGTTTCGCAAAGTTAACAAAATTATAACTTTCACTTTAATACAAGACACTAAAAATAATAACAGAAAAAAAGACTCATCATTGCTTAAAATGAAAATAACATCATTAAAAATTTAATAATAAGACTTATAAATTATAGACCAACACTAATTAACCTCTTGATCAATTTAAAAACGAACATGAGCAGACACCACCACACCACGACCTGCACCCGCAATACCAGAACTATAAGGACGGTAACGTTGATTAGTGATATTGTCAATATTCATTCCCATAGAAAATGAAGGGGTAAAATGATACAAAACTTTGGCATCCAAGGTGTACCAAGCAGGCGAATAAGGCAATCCATTAGCATCCAAAGCGTACATATATGCCTTAGATTGTTCGCTCAAGGTTAAGTCGTTATTAGAACGTTGCGCACTAAAAAAGCCCTTGAGTTCTGCTTCTAATTTCTTGTACTCATAACGGATAGCCACCTGAGCAAATGCTGGAGCTACGTGACGTGCAGGCGTCATTGTTTTATCATCCTGTTCCTCTTCACCTTTCTGAAAATTATAGTGTGCCGAAATAGAAAAGCCCAAGGAAAGTGCATAATCTAGTCCTATTTGAGTACCCCACACATAAGCATAGGCGGCATTCTGAACCGCTTGCACTTGACTCATCTCACCATCATACATAATACTATCCTGCCCATTGAGGCGGTAGTCTCGACGCACTAAAGCCTGATTAAGATAAGTGTAATATACAGAAGCTTCTACTTTGAGCACATCAGCAAAAATCTTAGCGACACCTAGCTCCACATTATAAGAATATTCGGCTTGCAGATCTGGATTGGGCACCACAACGGCACCTGGCTCAGAATCAAAAACTTTCCCCATATCATCTACATTAGGAGAGCGAAAAGCCGTAGAAAGATTAAGTCGCAAAAGACTCGTTTCATCTGGTCTGTAAACAGCTCCTACACTACCAGTCAGAGCTCCATTACTAACACGAGCATCGGTAAATGGAAAGGCATAAAAGGAAGTATCAAAAGTAGCATCGAGTAAAAAATAGTTGTAACGAAGCCCTAAAGTTACATCCAGCTGATCATTACAACTTATATTATCGGAAACATAAACGGCATAAGATGACCATTGCGACTTAGGGTAACGTGAGGCTCCTACTTGCGTATAATTGGTCACTACATCCTCATCTATACCTTTGGATACCACATCATCATACACCACTTCTAGACCATAAAAAAGTTGATGTTTAGCATGTATTTTCGTGAAATCAAGATTAAAAGAAGAAGCATTTACTTGTTCTGTACGTGTTTCGCGCATAGGATCATTAAAATTCCGACTAATACGGCTTTCTTCAAAATATTGATGCGCCAAACGCATGACCATTTTGTCATACCATAAAGACGAAGCTTGGTTTTCTATAGATAAAACATTCATCATCCATATTTGCGGTCCATATTTCCACTCACCATATTTTGGCAATCCATTTTTAGTCATCAGATGACGGTCATAACGATCATATTCAGAAGTCTCGGAATAATGCACCCCATAATCAATGTTCCACTGTTTATTAGGTTGATAACGCAGCTTCTGCATCAAATTCAACTGAGAGTAAGCAGTAGGTATTTGTTCCAAACCCTTACCATTATTCACCACTACATCAACACCATCGATGCGATCCACAGACGTTAAACGAAGATAATCTTCAGGACCATTTTTACCCATCTTAAGATCGCCATAATCAGAGTAAGAGACCGACGTTAACCCCGCCCACTTCTCTCCACCATAATGCAGATCAAGATGTTCTGTCTTTTCATTATTAGCCGACGCATAACGGACATCAGCCTGACCACGCAACACTTTAGAAGTGCTAAGTTGAGGATTCTTAGTCTGAAAAGACATCACGCCACCAATAGCATCGCTACCATAAATCAGAGAACCTGCGCCAAATAAAACTTCTACATTCGCCATAGCAAATGGATCTAGAGAAATCACATTCTGCAAGTTACCACTACGAAAGATAGCAGTATTCATACGCACCCCATCAACGGTATAAAGCAAGCGGTTAGCTGCAAAACCACGAATCATTGGACTACCCCCTCCCTGCTGACTTTTTTGCATATACACCTCACCCGAAAGCGAGAGCAGATCAGCAGCAGTCTGAGGATTCTGAAACTGTATATCCTTAGGTTTAATGGCCGTTATCTTTGATGGAATATGATCGTTAGCTTGTGCCCAGCGCGAGGATGATACCACTAACATATCTAGGGCAACTACCGATTTCTGAAGTAAAAGCTCAAAATCAAGTTGCTCAAGATCAGAATAGCTTAAAGACTGAGCCTTATAACCAAGTCGTCTGAGAGTAATATGCTTACACTTTTCAAAAGCACTAACATCAGCACTCCCCTCATCATTAGTAATAGCTGTAATGACACAATCTTTAGAAAAAACAGTCACTAGTCCCAATGGACTTTGACTATCGGCATCCTTTACTGTCAATTGTTGTGCAAACAATAAAACAGGAATAAACCACACGAATAATAATACTCCCCTCTTCATTTTAAACGATTAGTTATTAGCCTAATGCTATTACATTAGGCCATTTATAAAAAAAGAAAAAGCTCATTGGAACAATCCCCATAAAGCCTTCCACCTACGCTAAACAACAACACTTATTTTATAATGATCACCCTCTATATTTAGCAAATATATTCCAACATATCAAGCTTTTAGGATAGGGATCAGGGTTCTAGAAACCTACACATCTATTAACCTGTCAAAGGTATTAGAAAAATCTCAAACACCTCTTTAAATATATCATTTATTGCATGAGTTACTACTTCTTTTGTCCATAGCATTATTTTTAACACATTTAACATATTAAGTAATATGAATCATTAAATGTCGTGTTTGCAAATAGTGTCTTAATTGGACTAATCTAATTATAGAGGAGCGTTTAAGACTTCGGCGCTTCGACTCCGCTCAGCGACCTTTACGCTCAACACGCAAAAAAAACACATTAATAATAGCTTACCCAACAATACGAATTAGAACAAGAACAATTTCCACAACCTTACAAGTAAAAAAATCACACCTTCTCTACTTTAAATAAAAAATCTAAGCATACGGAATAAGGTATCATTCAGGTATTGTTTTACTATTATACTACACTGAATAGAAACAACTTTATTTTGTAGATAGGAATAAAAAAAGGCACCTCCTAAGAAGTGCCTTTAATTAAAAATATATAATGTAATTGCTTAAAACAAATAGCGTACACCAAAACCTATTCCCCAATAAGCATCAGAATCTCCATCTATAAATTGAAACATTGGTCTAGTATCTAAAGAGATTTGAATGGGAACTTCAGTAAAAGTATAATCGATACCAACAATACCACCAAAACCGAAATATGATCCATTATCATCATAGCTAGAACCATAATAATCATAATTCCAAAATCCTACCTGAGCACCAGGACCTGCATACCATTGCAAACCTGCTGTTACGTCGGATAGATCAAACAGCCATTGATAAGTACCTGTAAGAGCCATGTTAGTGTAATTTCCATCAACATCTAAACCTAAATCAAATTGAAGACGATTAGCAGCGCCCTTACTCATTTGGTAAGAAATATCGGCACCATTTGCAGAACCTCCACCAAAACGTAAACCAATAGCTTTTTGTGCTTGTGAAGAAAACGCAACAAGAACAAAAGCCGCAATCATAATTGTTTTTAATTGTTTCATAAAAATTGTTTTTTTGGAGATAAATCTCGATAAATATTAATAGTTTTTAATAAACCTGATTTTTGCTTAAAACCAGTTCGTTATTCATGTTTAATAACACAAAAGTATAAAATAATAAAGTAATAAACCTCTCTGTATTATTTTTTGTTCTAATTTAATGCGAAATAACAAAATATCAAAAACTTATCCTACATTCTGTTTTCTTTTTTTGTGTATTTACTTTGCCTTTTATTTATTTTATCACCTTCTAAATCTGAGTTATATATATTTTAGGTGCTAAAATAATATTCAAATGTATATCAGGCAACATAACAAAAGAGACTACACTAGTTACCTAACAACCAAGAATAATAAAATAATTTCAAATAAATTGAAAGAAATTGTAATCATTACAAAAAATACATTACTTTTGATCCATAATCAAACAGGAATAATTCCTATTTAGGATTTAATACTATGGAAGACCTACTTAATATTAGGAATAAGATATCTAAAAAAGGATTGAAAGTGACACCGCAAAGGATGCGTGTATTAGAAACAATATACAAACTAGGCAATCATCCTACAGCAGAAAACATCATTTCTTATATCAGAAAAAGTGATCCTAATATAGGTTCTGGAACCGTATATAAAGTATTAGAAACCTTAGTTGAAACCAATATAATCAACAAAGTGAAAACAGAAAAAGATGCTATGCGATACGATGGCATATTAGAAAAACATCATCACTTATACTGTAAACAATGTGATCATATAGAAGATTATGCTAACGAAGAGTTAGATGATCTATTAAAAACATTTTTTGAGAAAAATAAGATTGACAACTTCACAATTGATGATATCAAATTAAATATATCTGGAAATTTCATTATTCACAAAGATCAAAATCATTAAATGATACAGCAATAAGCAAACGAAGTATCACGTTGTATAA
>CBFIII010000003.1:0-137556 GCA_965662645.1 Bacteroidales bacterium | reverse complement strand
TATCGCGCGAAAGGAAGACCACTTTATCTCCTTTTTCAATAGTAAAAGATATATCTTTGAATAAAGTCTCTCCATCAATAGACGCTGCCAGATTTGAAACCGTTAATACATTGTTACCCACTTCACGTGAGGGTTGGAATACGATACCAGGATAACGACGACTAGATGGCTCAATATCTTCAATATTAAGTTTCTCTATCATCTTCTTACGGCTGGTGGTTTGCTTACTCTTAGCCACGTTAGCAGAGAAACGAGCAATAAAATCTTGAAGCTCTTTCTTTTTCTCTTCGTTCTTTTTATTTTGCTGACTTTGCTGACGCGAAGCAAGCTGACTACTTTGATACCAGAACGTGTAATTACCACCAAACTGTTTCACTTTACCAAAGTCAATATCAACAACATTAGTACACACACTATCCAAAAAGTGACGGTCATGCGAAACCAAAATCACAGTATTTTCAAAATTAGCCAAAGCATTCTCTAACCATTGTACAGTTTCAAGGTCAAGATCATTGGTCGGCTCATCAAGTAATAAGTTATCAGGATTTCCAAAAAGAGCTTGAGCAAGAAGCACACGTACTTTCATCTTAGGATCTACATCACCCATTAATGTAAAGTGTAATTCTTCGCTTACCCCTAGTCCGCTCAACATAATAGCCGCATCACTCTCAGCATTCCAACCATCCATTTCAGCAAAGCGCTCTTCTAGCTTACCTGCTTTCATACCATCTTCTTCAGAGAAATCCTCTTTCATATAAATGGCATCTTTGGCAGCCTTCACTTTCCAAAGTTCATCGTACCCCATCATCACGGTATCTAATACACTATAAGCATCATATTCATGGTGATCCTGTTTCAACACTGACATACGCTCACCACTTCCCATACTTACCGTACCACGTGTAGCATCTAAATCTCCAGAGATCAAACGTAAAAAAGTCGATTTCCCTGCACCATTAGCACCAATAATGCCATAGCAATTGCCGGGGTTAAACTTCATACACACATCTTGAAAAAGCGGTTTTGTATCGAACTGGATTGTTAAATTATCTACTGTTATCATCGTCTATTATGTCTTTTTTTTATGGTCTGCAAAGATACTCTCTTTTCACCTCAAATAAAAATAGAGAGCTAGAATCTTAAAAAGGCATTTAACACCAAGGTTTATTTTACAAATAAATAATTACAGACCAACACATTAAACCAATAATAATCAAGATTTAATGTTACTGTTTTATCATCATAAAAGACCTAAAAAAGACAGAGATAAGAAATTTAAAAAATAAGATCTATCACAAAATCTTATTGATAGTTTTTTTTCCATTCGTAACGATACTGTATAATATAAATAATCGATGTGGACAGCATTGCAAAAATCACGCTTATACCTTATGCACCAACACTTTCAGTTGCTTGATTAAAAAGGAATCCCGACAACATTAAATGAACTCCCCCGCTACAAGCAGACGGAGATCAATTCGAAACACTTTTTTTATTCGCAGCAAGCTACGGGCAATAAAACCCACAATGTGTGATTTAAATATTTCAGAAGTCACTCCCCTAAAAATAGGGAGTAACGTCTAGTTACTTCCATTTTATTAAACTCTTCATTTCATATATCTTTGCATTTTATAAAAAACAATAATGTTTCATCCACTACCTCACATCTCAAAAGACGAACTACCCAAACGCTTCACCTATCCCTTTCATTACAAAGTTCACCCTTTGTGTCATAAAGTTGGAGAGGTACTACAAGCCCATTTAAAAGAATGGCATTGGGACAGTGAGAGTCAAGGCAAGATGTTTGGCATTCTTATTGTGGAAAACAAAAACAACGAAGTAGGTTATTTATTGGCTTATTCGGGTAATCTCATTAAACCTTTGAAAGCGAACCTATTTGTTCCTCCCATTTTTGATTTACAAGCCAAAGACAATTTCTTTATTAAAGGAGAAAAAGAACTGAACGACATCAATCATCAAATCAAAAGCTTATCCTCTGCTCCAGAATTGCAATCAGCCAAAGACAAAGTAGCTGATCAAAAACAGATCATGGACGAAGAAATATCCACAATAAAAAGCAATAATAAAAAAGCTAAAGCGCATAGAAAACAACAACGCCTAGCAACGCAACAAAGCGAAATTCAAGAGACACAACAACGCTTAGATGATTTAATAAAAGAAAGTCAGCTAGAAAAAATAGCGTTAAAACGCATCACAAAAGCTTGGCAAATAAAGATACACGCCGTTGAAGAAGAAGTCCTGAAATTAGAAAATAACATATCAGCATTAAAACAAGAACGCAAAGAAAAATCGGCCGCCCTACAACAACGCATTTTTGATCAATACCAACTACTAAATGCTCATGGAGAGCGTAAAAATCTCTGCACCATATTCCAAGAAGTAAGAGCTCAAATACCTCCAGCTGGTGCAGGCGACTGTGCCGCTCCTCGCTTGTTACAATACGCTTATGAACACGACCTGCAACCACGAGCTATGGCAGAATTTTGGTGGGGCAAATCACCACTCAGCGTTATACGCAAACAAGGGAACTATTACCCGTCTTGCCGAGGAAAATGCGAACCTATATTAAGCCATATGCTGCTCGGGTTAAAGGTTGACGACAACCCTTTACTACAACAAAAAACAGATCTTAAAGTAGAAATTATTTACGAAGACGACAGTCTGATAATCATCAATAAACCAGCCGGAATGCTTTCGGCAAAAGGAAAAACCGAACAAAAGTGCGTTCTCGACTCACTACGTGAACAGCGCCCCTTACTCACCACTTTATATACGGCACATCGTTTAGACATGGCAACTTCGGGACTTATGATTATTGCTAAAGATGAAGACTGCTATAAAAATCTTCAAGCACAATTTCTCAATCGCCAGATCAAAAAACGTTACGAAGCCATCTTAGATGGAATAATTACAGAAGAAAATGGTAAAATAGAACTACCACTACGTGTAGATTTGGATAACCGTCCGCAACAAATGGTCTGCTACGAACACGGAAAAAAGACGCTTACACAATGGAAAAAAATGAGTGTCGATAAGAATACAACACGTATGGCATTCTACCCTATTACTGGGCGCACCCATCAATTGAGGGTTCATGCAGCTCACACTTTAGGTCTTAACACACCCATCCTTGGCGATGCGCTCTATGGAACAGAAAGCCAACGTCTATTGCTTCACGCTGGCTCTATCGAATTTACTCATCCTCAAACACAAAAAAAGATGGTGTTTAAATCAAAAGTGCCATTTTAAACCTACAAGGAATATTTTGAAACATTTAGAACTCAAAACGCTCCTTTCATATAAAAGAATCGTTCCTATGTTATATTCATAACCATCTTTTATTCATAACAAAAGGAAAAGCCTACAATTGTATGAAGTATTACATTTTCGTCCATATAATCTAACGATTTTTGCAAAAAAAGGATAGTACTATAAATTCATTTTATACTACAAATAAAATCACTACAAATAGGGATTAAAAAAGGCTGCAAAAGAAAAGCTTATTTGTATTTTTGCATAAAATTGTAACAAACAACAATCTAATATATGAGCACCGTAAATATTAAATTTGAAGAACTCAGCAACACCATCGACATTAGAGGGTTTGTTCTCAAAAATATCACCCCTTACACAGGTGATGCGAGCTTCCTAAAAGGCCCAACAAAACGCACAGAACGTCTTTGGAAATATTGCACAGTAGCCATGCAAGAAGAACGTGACAATAACGGTGTACGCTCTATAGATAACAAAATTGTTTCTTCCGTATCAGCTTTTAATGCAGGATATATCAATAAAGAAGATGAAGTTATCGTTGGTTTGCAAACCGATGTATTACTGAAACGTGCCATGAAACCTTATGGTGGTTATAAAGTAGTGCAAAAAGCTATGTCGGAACATGGAGTGGAAATTGATCCTTTGGTTCACAACGCATTCTCACAATATGTAAAGACACATAACGATGGCGTATTTGATGCTTATACCTCAGAGATTCGTCGTTTTCGTTCTTTGGGTTTCCTAACCGGATTGCCTGATAACTATGCCCGTGGTCGTATCATTGGAGACTACCGCCGTATAGCTCTTTATGGCATTGATCAACTCATCACAGTGAAAAAAGCGGACTTGGAAAACATCACAGGTCCTATGACTGATGCTACCATTCGCTTACGTGAAGAAGTCTCAGAACAAATCCGTTCTTTATCCGACATTATCGTATTGGGTAATAAATACGGACTAGAACTCAATCGTCCTGCAAAAAACGCACAAGAAGCGGTGCAATGGACTTACATGGGTTATTTAGCTGCCGTAAAAGATCAAGATGGCGCTGCCATGTCGCTAGGATCGGTCTCTTCTTTCTTAGATATCTATATCGAAAACGATTTAAAAGAAGGCATTATTACAGAAGATGAAGCACAAGAATACATCGACCAATTTGTTATGAAATTGCGTATGGTGCGTCATTTGCGTATGGAAGCTTACGATCAAATTTTTGCTGGCGATCCTACCTGGGTCACTGAATCGATAGGTGGTATGTTTACTGATGGGCGCACTAAAGTAACGAAAACATCTTTCCGCTTTATACAGACGCTTTACAATTTAGGATCTTCTCCCGAACCCAACATTACCATTCTATGGTCAAAAGACTTACCACAAGGATTTAAAGATTTTTGTGCTAAAGTATCTATCGACACCTCTTCTATTCAATACGAGAATGATGACATGATGCGCATTAACCGTCATTCAGATGATTATGGTATTGCTTGTTGTGTTTCTTTTCAGGAATTAGGAAAACAAATTCAATTCTTTGGTGCACGTACCAACTTAGCAAAAACACTTCTCTTAGCAATTAATGCGGGACATTGCGAAATCAGCGGAAAGAAAATGGTTGACGGCATCCCCGTATATGAAGACGAATATTTAGATTATGATAAAGTAATTGTCAACTTCAAAAAGACAATGACAGCAGTAGCTCGCGTCTATAATGAAGCCATGAATATCATTCATTATATGCACGATAAATACTATTACGAAAAGTCACAAATGGCTTTGATAGACACCAATCCATATATCAATCTGGCTTATGGCATTGCGGGGCTTTCTATTGTTGCCGACTCGCTTTCGGCCATTAAATATGCGAAGGTAAAACCCATCCGTAATGATGATGGATTAGCTATTGACTTTGAAATAGAAGGCGACTTCCCAAAATATGGTAATGACGACGATAGAGTAGATTTTATTGCACGCGATGTGGTAGAACACTTCAATCAAGAATTGAAAAAACTACCCGTTTATAAAAACGCGACACCTACCCTTTCGGTACTTACCATTACTTCTAATGTGGTTTATGGCAAAAAGACGGGTGCAACACCTGATGGTCGTGCGGCTGGTGTTCCTTTTGCTCCAGGCGCTAATCCTATGCACGGACGCGACACACACGGCGCATTAGCCTCTCTCAACTCTGTAGCTAAAATCAATTACGCCGATTCTTTAGACGGTGTTTCTAATACCTTTAGCATAGTTCCCAAGTCTTTAGGAAGTACTGAAGAAGAACGTGTCGCAAATCTTGTGATGATTCTTGATGGTTACTTTAGTCGTGGTGCCCATCACCTTAATGTGAACGTACTAGACCGCGAAATGCTTCTGGATGCTATGGAACACCCCGAAAAACATCCTCAGTTAACCATAAGAGTATCAGGTTATGCGGTGAACTTCACCCGCCTATCGCGCGAACAGCAACAAGAAGTTATTTCACGTTCTTTCCACGACAGAATGTAATATAAAAACAACCATTAGATGCTAGTAAAGATGCAGAAATATTATCTTTACTAGCATTATTACTTACCATTATGAACGATTTACGTGTCCATTCCATAGAATCTTTTGGAACCCATGATGGCCCAGGTATCCGTATGGTCATATTCTTACAAGGGTGTAAATTCAAATGTTTGTATTGCCATAATCCAGACACCATTCCCTTTGAAGGTGGTCATTTTTATAAAATGGAACATCTCCTACGCCGTGCTGTAAGTATGAAAAGTTATTTTGGTACTAAAGGAGGAATTACCGTTTCTGGTGGTGAACCATTGATACAAAGCGAACAACTGCTTCCATTATTCAAAGCCCTAAAAAAAGAAAATATACATACTAATGTCGATACCAATGGACGTGTGCTGAATAACTATACAAAAGATCTATTGGATAATTATACCGACCTCGTTATGCTGGACATCAAACACATCAATGATGAATGGCACAGAAAATTAACAGGTGCTAGTAATGTTAATACTTTAAAATTTGCAGAACACCGAGAGAAAAGTGGCAAGCCGATGTGGTTACGTTTCGTTTTAGTACCCGGCTGGAGCGATCAGGAAGAATACATACATCAACTAGGACAACACTTTAAGGATTATAAAACCATTGAAAAGATAGAACTACTTCCATATCATAAATTAGGCGTTCATAAATGGAAAGAGTTAGGATGGAAATATAAATTAGAGAACGTCCCTGAAAATACACCTGAACAAATCGAAAAAGCGCGCAGTATTTTAGCCCAATATTTTAAGATCGTAAAAGTCAATTAAGACAACCCTAGAAAACAACAACAACAAAATAATACTGTTATTTTCATAATAAGATCCAAAGGCATGCCTTCCATCACTAATTATTTATGATGGAGAAACGACATCACAACCTATGAATACACCATTAAAAATTATAAAAATTGCTGGAGAGCTAGCGTTCAAAAAAGAAAAGTACAGCAATTATAAAATTTTAATCCTTGCTTTTTCCTAAAGAACATACCACTTAATATTCATTTTACAACTTACTGTTGCCTCTTCCCTCACGCTAAAAAAACAAGTAATACCAATTTGATTTTAAAATTAGCTCCAAGAGATAATCGTATTATGCCGATGTAGAATTAATTAAGCTATAAAAGCGTAGCGCATTAAAGCTTATTTTAATTCACAATCGGTATAATAGTGACAGTAATTGGCTCTCTTATAATAAAATAATCACAAGCTTCTTCTGCCATTAAAAATCTAGATAATACTCATTAGATCAAAAATACACTATAAGTAAGTCTCACCCGATTTTAATTGAGCTTCTATTTCTTTGAAATAATTGACTGTCCCGTATTTTAGTTCACTAACAGCCTCTTCGTCACACACAAACATAGCTTTATCGTGAAATTGCAAAGCACTTACCGTCCACATATGGTTGATACTTTCTTCTACTACGTGACGCATAGCTAAAGCTTTATTGTGTCCATTGGCAATAATAAGAACTTCTTTAGCATCCATAATCGTCTTGATACCCACCGTTAAAGCAGTCTTTGGCACTTTAGTGATATCATTATCAAAGAAACGTGAGTTAGCAATCAAGGTATCTTTTGTCAAAGACTTGATACGTGTACGCGAAGCCAAAGAAGAACCAGGTTCATTAAATGCAATATGTCCGTCAGAACCTACGCCTCCTAGGAAAAGATTGATACCATGGTATTCTTTCATCTTAGCTTCGTAACGCTCACATTCACCCACTAAATCTTCGGCATTACCATTAAGAATATTGATATTAGCTTGTTGAATATCAATATGATTAAAAAAAGTTTGATACATAAAATAGTGATAAGACTGTGGATGCTGCTCATCGATACCTACATATTCATCCATATTGAATGTTACAACATTATTGAAAGATACCTCACCTGCTTTGCATAAAGTAATCAACTCTTGATATACACCTATAGGTGAAGACCCTGTAGGTAAACCTAAAACAAAGGGGTTTTCTGCTGTTGGCTCGAAAGTATTTATCTTCTTAACGATATAGCGAGCTGCCCATTTGACCAACTCTTGATAACCTTGTTTTACGATTAATCTCATTTTATTGACAATTAAAATTATTTCTATAAAATTTTCTTCTTTATTATTCTTTTTTACCTTCTGAATAAAATAAGTATTAATACTAAAGACTTAACCAATTTCACTTTTATTGCTCAAATTTAAGATTTTTCTTTTCCCATTCAGCAAGTTCCTCGGACTGAAATAAGGAAACAATTTCCTTTCTAAAATTATGATAAGTGGGCATCCCTCTTGATAGCTCGTTACTCGTATTAATTACACCAACACCAGCATACATTTGTTTAAGTTCATTAGCCCTTAATATCGCTTTCTTGTTATAGCCTTTCTGTTTTAAAGCCTTCATGTATTGAAAAAGCATGACAGGAATAGGTGTTGTACGCAAATATCCCGGTTGTACTTTAGTACGATACACATTTTGAAAAGCTTCATCGGCTTTCTCTAAGTTACCGTTATAAGCTAGAGTTATGGCATAATTATACCAATCGTGTTGGTAATTTCCCAATTCACAAGCTGTTTCCAAACACGGTAAACTATCTTGATATTTTTTTTGGTGATAAAGAGCTAAACCAATTAAACGGTTAGCCGAATAAGCGATTTCCTTATTTTTAACATTAAGCAATGGTTTGGCTAGTTTTAAAGCAAGTGCGCTTTTTCCAAAATTCATATTTTGTTCTGCCTTTTTAAGACGTCGCTTTTTTAATATTACAAATCCCATAAGTAAAAAATAATGCCTTTAAATGAATTTTCAATTTACGCTACTATAAATCGGTTAACCTTGATACTATACAATACTAAAATCTTTAAGGAGTTACCATCCCTTTTTAGTGTAAAAAATAATAAATTATAATTATATGTTCTGTATAAGCTTACAACAATGAGAAAATACAACACCAAAACCTGACTTAGCCTTATAATCTCTTGTTATTAAAGAAACTTAAAACTCTATTTATTTTTAAGCAATTGAAAATAACGTCCTAACAATTCATGAGCTGCAACAAAAGAACTTTTTTTATCTCTCAACACATCATCTTCCACCTCTTTTAATACTGTCTTAATCGCTACATTATTATAGAAATCACTTTTAAGCTGTTCATTAATGCTCTCGTACATCCAATATTTAGCCTGTTCCTGTCGTCGGTGTGCAAAATAATGATTCTCATCGACTAAAGTACGGTATTCGGTAATCATATCCCAAAGCTCTGGAATGCCCGTATTTTCATAAGCCGAACAGGTGGTCACTTTGGGCTGCCACCCCGAAGCTGTTGGCGGAAACAGATGCAAAGCATTCTGATAACCAACACGAGCCAACTTAGCTTTATTTATATTATTACCATCGGCTTTATTAATCGTTAAAGCATCAGCCATCTCCATAATTCCTCGCTTAATACCTTGTAGTTCGTCTCCTGCACCAGCTAACATAAGCAAAAGGAAAAAATCGACCATAGAATGAACCGCTGTTTCACTCTGACCTACTCCTACTGTTTCAATAAAGATATTAGTAAAACCAGCCGCTTCACACAAAATAATAGTCTCACGCGTTTTTCGAGCTACGCCCCCCAATGTACCAGCCGAAGGACTAGGGCGTATATAAACATTATTCTGTTGAGATAAACGTTCCATACGCGTCTTATCTCCAAGGATGCTCCCCTTGCTCCGTTCACTACTAGGATCAATAGCAAGTACAGCTAATTTCTCTCCCTGCGAAAGGATATGCAATCCCAAAGCCTCAATAAAAGTACTTTTTCCTACTCCAGGCACACCCGTTATTCCTAAACGCAATGACTTCCCACTATGGGGTAAACATTGCTCAATAATCTCTTGAGCTGTCTGATAATGAGAAGATTTATTACTCTCAATCAAAGTAATAGCCTGACTAAGAATAGTCACATTACCCTCTAAAACACCCTTTACGTAATAAGAAACAGGACGCAGAGTTTGACGCTTAACGCGTTTTAATCGTGGATTTACGGTAGGAGGTTGAGCAATACCTTTATTAACAGCCAATCCCTTGTATCTATCGTCATTCTCTAGATGTTGCATAATGATGAGTTATAATATTTCAAATCAATAAATAGTTTCGCCTTTTCAAGTGAGCTCGCAAAGTAAAACAAATATAAAAAAAGTTAATGATAATAACTTATAAAAAAGAAAGCGCTGAATTTATAAACTTGTTATAAACTCAACGCTCAATAATTATAATCCCACATTGTGGGTTTAATTCTCCGTAGCTTGCTACGAATAATAATATATTTTTCAACTAAATGCCTCGTGGGCTTGCCCAAGGTTGTTGACTTAAGAACAACTTAATCTCCAATAACACGAGCTGCTAAGTCTGCAAATGCTTTTCCAGTAATAGTGTTCTCTTCAAGGGCAACAGGTAAACCATTATCGCCCCCTTCTCGAATACTTTGAACAATAGGAATTTGACCTAACAAAGGCACATTAAACTGTTCAGATAACTTTTTACCACCATCTTTACCAAAGATATAATATTTATTATCAGGCAATTCCTCTGGTGTAAACCAAGCCATATTCTCAACTAAACCAATGATAGGAACAGAAATTTTATCATTCTGAAACATATTGATTCCTTTTCGAGCATCAGCCAAAGCAACTTCCTGTGGTGTAGTCACTATGATAGCACCTGTCACCTTAACCGTTTGAACTAAAGTCAAATGAATATCACTAGTTCCAGGTGGTAAATCAACCACAATAAAATCCAGTTCACCCCAATTTACTTCTGTAAGCAATTGTTTTATAGCACCTGTAGCCATAGCTCCACGCCATATTAAAGCATCTTTTGGATCTACAAAATAACCTATGGACAGCAATTTTACACCATATTTTTCAATAGGCTCAATCACATTTTTACCATCTACGACTTGAACTAATGGATGTTCATCATTAGTCGCAAACATAGTAGGTATAGAAGGTCCAAAAATATCAGCATCTAATAAACCCACCTTTTTACCAGCTTTAGCTAATGCAATAGCTAAGTTACTTGCTACAGTAGATTTGCCTACTCCACCTTTACCTGAAGCAACAGCAATTATATTTTTTACGCCACTCAAAGGACTTTCTTCTTTCTTAAGTTCTTTAAATGGTGTTTTAACACTAATGTTGCCTCTAATCTCTGCTTTAGAATCAAGCATCGTTTCTATAGCTGAAACACACGTTTTTTTAAGGGATTGTTCAAAAGGATCTTTTTCTTTCTCAAGATTCAAGTCAATAAAGATCTTTTTTCCATTTACGGTGATATCTTTCTCACCAACAATGCCTAGTGCAACAATATCTTTTCCTTTTCCAGGATATTTCACTGTAGCCAAGACTGTAAGAATATCTTTTATCTCGTACATCGCTAAAAATATTATAAATCAAATAACCCAATGCTTTACATTGGGTCAAAATAAAATGGAATTACAAAAAAACAAAAGAGAGAGGATTAAATTCCTCTCTCTTTATTATCATTAGGCTTCAAGAGAAGCTTCTTTTACTCTCATCATATCATCATATTCATCTTGTGAACCGACAATAATTTTCTTGTATTCGGGAAGACCTGTACCAGCTGGTATCAAATGACCACAAATTACATTTTCTTTCAGCCCTTCTAAGTAATCTACTTTGCCACGAATAGCAGCCTCGTTCAATACCTTAGTAGTTTCCTGGAAAGAAGCAGCAGACATAAATGATTTAGTCTGAAGTGCTGCACGTGTAATACCCTGTAACATTTGACGTCCTGTAGCAGGTACCGCATCTCGCGCTACTACTAATGCAAAATCTTGACGTTTCATCTGACTATTCTCATCACGCAAACGACGTGCTGAAACAATCTGACCAGGCAGTAATGATTCTGAACCTCCTGATTCTTCAACGACTTTCATACCCCACAAGTCATCATTCTCACGCATAAATACTTGTTTATCTATGATCTGTTTCTCAAGGAAGATAGTATCACCAGACTCAAGAATTTCAACTTTACGCATCATTTGACGAACAATAACCTCAAAATGTTTATCATTAATCTTCACACCCTGAAGACGATATACATCTTGAACTTCGTTCACAATATAATCCTGAACACGTGTAGGACCTTTAATAGCTAAAATATCAGCTGGTGTAATTGCACCATCAGATAAAGGCATACCTGCACGAATATAATCACTTTCTTGTACAAGGATCTGTTTAGACAAGTTAACTAAATACTTCTTCACTTCTCCAGTACGTGAGGTAATTATAACTTCACGATTACCACGTTTTATCTTACCAAAAGCAACTTCTCCATCAATTTCAGCAACTACAGCTGGATTAGATGGATTACGCGCTTCAAATAACTCTGTCACACGAGGAAGACCACCAGTGATATCACCGGCTTTACCAGCTGAACGTGGTATCTTAACCAATACCTCACCCATCTTAGCAGCCTGACCTTCTTCAACAGAAATATGCGCACCCACTGGAAGGTTATAAGACTTCAATGTAACACCATCCTTACTTTCAATATGTAACGCTGGAATTTTAGTTTTATCCTTACTCTCAGTGATAATTAATTCACTCATACCAGTCTGCTCGTCATAATCTTTCTTAACAGTAACACCTTGAATTACATTTTCAAAAGATACTTTACCTGCTAATTCAGATATAATAACGTGATTATAAGGATCCCAAGTACAAATTTTAGTTCCTTTTTTAACCTTAGCTCCTTCTTTAATAAATAATTTAGCAGCATAAGGAATAGGCTGATGCATTAATACGATACCAGTTTTCTCATCTAAAATACGCATCTCAGCTGTACGACTAATAACAATATCAACTTTTTCACCAGATTCCTCTAAAGAATCTAAAACACGAAGTTCTTCAAATTCAGCACGACCATCATACTTAGTAGTCATACTACTATCTGTTGCAATGTTACCAGCAATACCACCTTGGTGGAATGTACGTAATGTCAACTGAGTACCAGGTTCACCAATAGACTGTGCAGCAATAACTCCTACTGCCTCACCTTTTTGAACCATTCTTCCAGTTGCTAAGTTACGTCCATAACACTTAGCACAAACACCATTCTTAGCTTCACAAGTCAAAACAGAACGCACTTCAATCTCCTCAAGTGGAGATTCTTCAATCATCTTAGCATGCAGCTCCAAAACTTCTTCACCAGCACGTACTATTATTTCGCCAGTTAAAGGATGATAAACATCATTAACAACAACACGACCTAAGATACGCTCAGTTAAACTTGAAACAATTTCTTCTTTATTCTTAATGGCTCTTACAGTCAATCCACGTAAAGTACCACAATCCTCTTCACGAATAACAACATCCTGAGACACATCCACCAAACGACGCGTTAAATAACCCGCATCGGCTGTTTTCAAAGCCGTATCTGCAAGACCTTTACGAGCACCGTGAGTAGAAATAAAGTACTCCAAGACAGAAAGACCTTCTTTAAAGTTGGCCAAAATAGGATTTTCAATAATTTGACCACCTTCAGCACCAGATTTCTGAGGCTTGGCCATCAAACCACGCATACCAGACAACTGACGAATCTGTTCCTTAGAACCACGAGCACCAGAGTCAAGCATCATATATACAGAATTGAATCCTTGGTTATCCTCACTAATCTGCTTCATAAGCGTAGTAGTAAGACGTGAGTTAACGTGAGTCCAAGTATCAATAATCTGGTTATAACGTTCCTTATTAGTAATGAATCCCATATTATAGTTACTCATTATTTCTTCGACTTCGTCGTAACCTTTTTGTACTAATTCTTCTTTTTCTTTAGGAATAATTACATCACCTAAGTTGAATGATAAACCTCCTCGGAATGCCATATCATAACCTAAGTTCTTAATATTATCAAGGAATGCAGCGGTAGTAGGTGTACCACATCTCTTATGGATTCCACCAATAATATCACGTAATGCCTTTTTAGTTAAAACCTCATTGATAAATCCTACTTCGTCAGGAACAAATTCATTAACAAAAACACGACCAACAGTCGTTTCTATTAATTGAATTTCAAATACTCCCTTATCA
The DNA here is from genome assembly GCA_965662645.1 of Bacteroidales bacterium. GTDB lineage: Bacteria > Bacteroidota > Bacteroidia > Bacteroidales > UBA5342 > UBA5342. Next base: position 123,643 of record CBFIII010000003.1, on the reverse strand, counting down.
TTAAGATCTCCAGTTTTAACTTTTATGTTAGCATGAATGTCAACACGACCTTCATTGTAAGCAATACGCACCTCTTCAGGTGAATAGAATACTAAACCTTCACCTTTAACACCAGTACGTGGTTTTGTAATATAATATAAACCAAGAACCATGTCCTGAGAAGGTACAGTAATAGGAGCACCATTAGCAGGATTCAAAATGTTATGAGAACCAAGCATCAACATTTGAGCTTCCAATATAGCAGCATTACCTAAAGGTAAATGAACGGCCATCTGGTCACCATCAAAATCGGCGTTGAATGCCGTACAAGCTAAAGGATGAAGCTGAAGGGCTTTTCCTTCAATCAACTTAGGTTGAAATGCTTGAATACCTAAACGGTGAAGTGTAGGAGCACGGTTCAACATTATAGGATGTCCTTTCAATATATTTTCTAAGATATCCCAAATAACAGGTTCACGCTTATCAACAATTTTCTTCGCTGATTTTACAGTTTTAACGATACCACGCTCTATTAATTTACGAATAACAAATGGTTTGTAAAGTTCAGCAGCCATTTCTTTAGGAATACCACATTCGTGCATATTCAATTCTGGCCCTACAACGATTACAGAACGTGCAGAATAATCAACACGTTTACCTAATAAGTTCTGACGAAAACGTCCAGACTTTCCTTTCAAACTATCAGAAAGTGATTTCAAGGGACGATTAGCATCTGTTTTCACAGCGCTAGACTTACGTGAGTTGTCAAACAAACTATCAACAGACTCCTGAAGCATACGTTTCTCATTACGCAAAATAACTTCAGGTGCTTTAATCTCAATCAATCGTTTAAGACGGTTGTTACGAATAATCACACGACGATATAAATCGTTCAAATCTGATGTTGCAAATCTTCCACCATCCAAAGGAACTAATGGACGCAAATCTGGAGGAATAACAGGTACAATACGTACCACCATCCATTTCGGATTATTACGCCCCTGAGAAGCACGAAAAGCTTCTACAACCTGAAGACGTTTTAGCGCTTCATTTTTACGTTGTTGAGAAGTCTCTACATTGGCTTTATGTCGCAATTCGTAAGACAACTTATCCAAATCTAAACGGCCAAGCATCTCTTCCAATGCTTCAGCACCCATCTTTGCAATAAATTTATTAGGATCCTTATCATCAAGGAATTGATTCTCACGAGGCAATGCATCTAAAATATCTAGATATTCATCCTCAGTAAGAAAATCACCTGCTGAAATAGGGTTTTCTAAATCTTCACCTCTAACACCAGGTTGTATTACTACATAACGTTCATAATACACAATCATTTCCAACTTCTTAGTTGGTAATCCTAACAAGTATCCTATTTTGTTTGGTAATGATTTAAAATACCAAATATGAGCTACAGGCACCACCAATTCGATATGTCCCATACGCTCACGACGCACTTTCTTCTCAGTCACCTCTACACCACAACGGTCACAGATAATGCCTTTGTATCGAATGCGCTTATATTTACCACAGTGACACTCATAATCTTTTACTGGACCGAAAATACGCTCACAAAAAAGACCGTCACGTTCTGGCTTATATGTACGATAGTTAATGGTCTCTGGCTTTAATACTTCACCATATGATTGGTCAAGAATCTCTTCAGGAGAAGACAACCCAATAGATATTTGCGAAAAGTTACTACTAACTTTATTATCTTTTCTAAATGCCATTTTTATACAATTATAAAAGTTTAAAGGTAGAGGCTATTTCACCTCTCACCTTAATGATGATTACTACTCTAAACGCAGACTTAGTCCTAGACCTTTCAGCTCATGTAATAATACATTCAAAGACTCCGGAATACCCGGTTTCGGCATATTATCACCTTTAACAATAGCTTCATAAGCCTTAGCACGCCCTATTACATCATCTGATTTTACTGTCAGAATCTCTTGAAGAACATTAGCAGCACCAAAAGCCTCCAGTGCCCAAACTTCCATCTCTCCAAAACGCTGACCACCAAACTGAGCCTTACCTCCAAGAGGTTGCTGAGTAATAAGAGAATATGGTCCAATAGAACGAGCATGCATTTTATCTTCAACCATATGTCCCAACTTAAGCATATATATAATACCTACCGTTGCAGACTGATCAAATGCATTACCAGTACCTCCGTCATAAAGTTGAGTCTGACCAAAAGAAGGAAGATTCGCTTTATGAACATAAGAATCGATCTGATCAAGGCTACCACCATCAAAAATTGGTGTGGCAAATTTAACGCCTAACACATTACCAGCCCATCCTAATACTGTTTCATAAATCTGTCCAAGGTTCATACGAGATGGTACACCAAGAGGGTTCAAACAGATATCAACTGTAGTACCATCTGCTAAAAATGGCATATCCTCTTCACGTACAATCTTAGATACAATACCTTTGTTACCATGGCGACCCGCCATTTTATCACCTACATTAATCTTACGTTTTTTAGCAATATAAACCTTTGCTAATTGCATAATACCTGCAGGTAACTCATCGCCTAAAGTTAACTTATAAGCTTTTCTTTTAGCAATTGCATCAAATTCCTTGCACTTCAATAAGAAATTTAAAATAATACGACGAAGAAGATCATTAGTATGTGCATCAGTTGTCCATCCTTCTACATTTATAGTTTCAAAGTCTAAACCAATTAATGCTTTTTTAGTAAACTTAGTACCTTTAGGTATTAAATCTTCTTTAAGTAAATTAGTTACTCCTTGAGATGTCTTTCCAGTGAGAATCTTATTCATCTTCTCAATCAAAATATCTTTCAGATCAGCTACTTTACGTTCATATTCTTCATCTATAGAAGTTAACTTATCCTTATCTAAAGCTTTACCTTTACGGGTTTTCATTACTTTAGAGAATAAATTTTTATTTACAACAACACCTTTCAATGATGGAGAAGCCTTTAATGATGCATCTTTCACATCACCAGCTTTATCACCAAAAATAGCGCGAAGTAATTTTTCTTCAGGTGTTGGATCAGATTCTCCTTTTGGAGTAATTTTACCAATCAAAATATCACCTGGTTTTACTGTTGCACCGATACGAATGATACCATTCTCATCCAAATCCTTTGTAGCTTCTTCACTAACATTAGGAATATCAGAGGTTAACTCTTCCATTCCACGTTTTGTTTCGCGAACTTCCAAAGAATATTCAACAATATGTAAAGAAGTGAAAATATCTTCACGAACAATACGCTCGTTAAGAACAATCGCATCCTCAAAGTTATAACCTTTCCAAGGCATAAATGCCACTTTCAAGTTACGACCAAGTGCTAATTCACCATTTTCCGTTGCATAACCTTCAGTCAAGATTTGCCCCTTCTCTACACGATCACCTTTATGTACTAATGGACGCAAGTCAATACAAGTATTCTGGTTTGTCTTACGGTATTTAGTAATATGATAAGTTTTAACATTACTATCAAAACTTACAAATTCATCATCTTCAGCACGATCATAAGCAATAACAATCTGAAGAGCATCTACTTTCTCGATAACTCCAGAACCCTCTGCCATAATCTGCACGCGTGAATCTTTAATAAGATCTCCTTCAAGTCCTGTACCTACAATAGGTGCTTGAGGACGAAGAATAGGAACAGCCTGACGCATCATATTAGATCCCATCAAAGCACGGTTCGCATCATCATGCTCCAAGAAAGGAATCAATGATGCTGCAACAGAAGCAATCTGATTAGGAGCTACATCCATTAAATGAATTTCATCCGGACTTGATACGGGGAAATCACCATCCAGACGTGACTTAACACGATCTTTAACAAATCGTCCTTCATCATCAAGTGGAGCATTAGCCTGAGCAATAATTAATTGTTCTTCCTCTTCTGCACTATAATATTTATAACCAGTATCTGATAAATCAACTTTACCTTTAGCTACATTACGATAAGGTGTTTCAATAAAACCAAGACCACTAATCTTAGCAAAAACACAAAGAGATGATATCAAACCAATATTTGGTCCCTCAGGAGTCTCAATAGGACAAAGACGACCATAATGTGTAAAGTGAACATCTCGCACTTCGAAACCAGCACGCTCACGGGATAAACCACCAGGACCTAATGCTGATAAACGACGCTTATGCGTAACCTCGGCTAATGGATTAGTTTGATCCATAAACTGAGAAAGAGCATTTGTTCCAAAAAAGGAATTAATAACAGCCGAAACTGTTTTTGAGTTAATCAAATCAACAGGAGTAAACACCTCATTATCACGAACGTTCATACGCTCACGGATAGTACGTGCCATACGGGTAAAACCAATAGAGAACTGGTTGTATAACTGTTCTCCAACAGTACGTACACGACGGTTACTCAAGTGGTCAATATCATCAATATCTGCTTTTGAGTTAATCAACTCAATAAGATAACGAATAATTTCAATTATATCTTCCTTAGTCAAAACCTTAGTAGAAGGATCAATGTCAAGGTTCAATTTCTTATTAATACGAAAACGACCAACATCCCCCAAATCATAACGCTTATCAGAGAAAAATAGATTATCCATAACCTCACGTGCAGTAGCTTCATCTGCAGGATCAGCATTACGCAACTGACGATAAATATATACGACAGCTTCTTTCTCTGAGTTACAAGGGTCTTTTTGTAAAGTATTATATATAATAGAATAGTCGGTGGTTAACTCATCCTCTTTATGCAACAAAATAGTTTTTGCACCAGACTCTAAAATATCTTCAGCATTTTCAGCTGTAATAGTCGTTTCACGTTCTAGAACGATTTCATTACGTTCAATAGAAATAACTTCACCTGTATCCTCATCGACAAAATCCTCAGTCCAGGTTTTAAGCACACGAGCAGCTAATCGTCGTCCATGCGCAGCTTTAATAGAAGACTTATTTACCTTAACTTCATCAGCAAGGTTGAAAATCTCCAAAATATCTTTATCACTTTCGTAACCGATAGCACGAAGAAGTGTAGTAACAGGTAATTTCTTTTTACGATCGATATAAGCGTACATTACACTATTAATATCGGTTGCAAACTCCATCCAAGATCCACGGAATGGAATAATACGCGCCGAGTACAATTTAGTACCATTAGCATGCATACTATGTGCAAAAAACACACCTGGTGATCGGTGAAGTTGAGATACAATAACACGTTCTGCTCCGTTAATAACGAAAGAACCACGAGGTGCCATATAAGGGATTTGTCCTAAATAGACATCTTGTATTACTGTATCAAAATCCTCATGTTCGGGATCCGTACAATATAACTTAAGTTTTGCTTTTAACGGCACACTATAAGTTAAACCGCGATCCAAACATTCTTCAATACTATAACGCGGAGGATCTACAAAATAATCCAAAAACTCAAGGACAAAGTTGTTTCTGGTATCAGTTATAGGGAAATTTTCAGCAAATACTTTAAACAAACCTTCATTAGTTCTGTTTTGATGAGTAGATTCAAGCTGAAAAAATTCTTGAAATGATTTTAGCTGTACTTCAAGAAAATCAGGGTATGCTAAATGATTTTTTATGGAAGCAAAACTAACACGTTGATTATTTATTGTGGAAGACATTTATGCTGAATTTATTTTGTTAATGAAAGCAGTATGCTTCATATTATTGACTCACGCTGAGTCTAAAAACCGCTATGGTAAAGGGACTTGAGCTTGATAACCTCTTAAAAAGTTATGCTAGAAAAAGCTCTATTTCCAACTTATAATCCATATACCAAAAAAGGTTTAGTCTCCCCGGACAGGGGAAACTAAACCAAAACCGTTTAAAAACGGCAATTTTTATTTAAGCTCAACTTCAGCGCCAGCTTCTTCTAATTGCTTAACAATAGCATCAGCTTCGTCTTTAGCAATACCTTCCTTGATAGCTGCTGGAGCGCTATCTACCATTCCTTTTGCGTCTTTAAGACCAGCTCCAGTTAATTCTTTTACAAGTTTAACAATAGCTAATTTATTAGCACCTGCTGCTTTAAGAATTACAGAGAATTCAGTCTGCTCTTCAACTTCAGCTGCTGCTGCAGGACCTGCTGCTACTGCTACTGCAGCTGCTGCTGGCTCAATACCGTACTCGTCTTTAAGAATAGTTGCTAGCTCGTTTACATCTTTTACTGTAAGGTTTACTAACTCCTCAGCTAATTTTTTCAAATCTGCCATTTTTGTATAATTTAAGTTGTTGTTTTTAAAAATATAATTAGTTGTTCTTCTCTCCAATAGTTTCTAATAAACCATGGATAATGCCATTTCCTGATTGTAATGCAGAAATAACGTTTTTAGCCGGTGATTGTAATAATGAAATAATATCACCGAGAAGTTCATCCTTGCTCTTAATAGCGGATAAGAATTCTAATTGCTCATCACCTAAATAAACTGATTCTGAAACAAATGCACTTTTAAGAAAAGGTTTTTCCATTTTCTTACTTCGCATTGATTTAATCAATTTTGCAGGAGCATTACCAACGTTACAAAACATAACAGAGGTATTACCCTTCAATGTAGGATAAAGTTCAGAATAATCTATATCTGATTCTTCAAGAGCCCTTTTTAATAATGTGTTTTTAACTACTACTAGTTCAATTTCGTTTTTAAAACAGCTACGACGTAAATTACTTGTTTGTAACGCATCTAAAGAATCGATGTCAGTTAAATAAAAGTGAGAATACTTCGCAATTGTGTCGGAAATATGACCAACAATAGCACTTTTTTCTTCTTTTCTCATGTTCCGGTTAATTTAATACAGACTTAGAGTCAATTTTAACACTAGGACTCATAGTTGAAGATAAATAAATGCTCTTTACATAAGAACCTTTCAGTGATTGAGGCTTAAGTTTATTCACAGTATCTATAAATAATTGGGCATTATCTTTAATCTTTTCAGGTTCAAAAGAAACTTTTCCTACTGAAGTATGAATAATACCAAATTTATCTACTTTGAAATCGATCTTACCTTGTTTTACCTCTTTAACAGCTTTCCCTACTTCCATGGTAACAGTACCACTTTTAGGGTTAGGCATTAAACCACGAGGACCTAAGATACGACCTAACTGACCAACTTTTCCCATTACTGAAGGCATTGTGATAATAACATCTACATCAGTCCAACCTTTCTTAATTTTCTCTACATACTCATCTAGTCCAACGAAATCAGCACCAGCTTCTTTAGCCTCAGCTTCTTTGTCAGGAGTACACAGGACTAGAACTTTAATTTCTTTACCTGTTCCGTGAGGAAGAGAAACAACTCCCCTCACCATTTCATTCGCTTTACGAGGATCTACACCAAGTCGAATATCAATATCAACTGAAGCATCGAATTTAGTAAAAGAAATTTCTTTCACTAATTTACAAGCATCTTCTAATAAATATTCTTTTTCCCGGTCAACTTTCTCGAAAGCGAGCTTTTGATTTTTTGTTAATTTTGCCATTTTTCAAAAACGTTTTCTAGTTATTATCCGGGAAATCACCTGATACATTGATTCCCATACTACGCGCTGTTCCTGCTACCATCTTCATGCCAGATCCAACTGTAAAACAGTTTAAATCTTCCATCTTATCCTCAGCAATCGCTTTAATCTGGTCCCAAGTAACAGTTGCTACTTTGGTACGATTAGGTTCCGCAGAACCTGATTTAAGTTTGGCTGCCTCTAACAACTGTACCGCTGCTGGAGGAGTCTTGATTACAAAGTCAAAAGATTTGTCGGAATATACTGTGATCACGACGGGTAAAACTTTTCCAGCTTTATCCTGAGTTCTAGCATTAAACTGCTTACAGAACTCCATGATGTTTACTCCTTTGGCACCAAGTGCAGGACCTACTGGCGGTGAAGGATTAGCAGCACCACCACGGATCTGTAACTTAATCAGTCCACTTACTTCTTTAGCCATGGTTCTTTTAGTTTGTTAATAAAATTTTAAATTCAATAATAGCTGATGAAAAACACATAACGAACAAAACCGCATTAGCCATTCCTATATTAATAATGTACTAAGACGGTCTTAACCTTTATATTTTATCCTTTTTCAACATCCATATAGCCAAGCTCTAACGGTGTCTTACGACCAAAGATCTTAACCATAACTTTTAGTTTCTTTTTTTCTTCGTTAACTTCTTCAATTAAGCCAGTAAAACCATTAAATGGTCCATTAATAACTTTAACTGTTTCACCCACGATGAACAAAACTTCATACTCGTTATCACTAAGCGCTAACTCATCTACTTTACCTAAGATACGATTAACTTCAGAAGTTCGTACAGCTATAGGTTTTCTTTGCTTATCTTGCAAAAAACCAATAACATTAGTAAAACTCTTCAAAATATGAGGAACTTCACTAGTTAACGATGCTTCAATGTAAATATAACCGGGATAAAGTACGCGCTCTTTGGCAACTTTCTTACCATTTCGTACTTGAAAGATTTTTTCGGTAGGTACTAAAACCTGAGCGACATTATCACCCAAGACATCGCTAATACTCATTTCTCTTTCAATGGTTTCCTTGACCTTTCTCTCTTTCCCACCTATAGCACGAAGGACATACCATCTCATTGCCTGATTTTCAGCCATGTTACTTCAGATTTTTAGAATAAACCGTAAACAAAATCCATCAAGTTCTCAAAACTAATATCCATGACAGCCACAATCAATGCAATTATTACGGAAGCAATAAGAACAACTACTGCACTGTTCATCAACTCTGGCCAAGTAGGCCAGCTCACCTTGTTGACTAGCTCGTCATAGGAGGCCTTTATATTGTGTACTAGATTCATTTATCAGTATTTCTTAATTCGATGAAAGCACGGGTTGAGAGACTTGAACTCCCGACACCTGGTTTTGGAGACCAGTGCTCTACCAACTGAGCTAAACCCGTATTAAAAATATGTAGTAAAAAAGTCCCGACATAAATATCAGACGGGACTTTTTACCATATATTTTTTATTATATATCTATTATGATATTACTTCAGTAATTTGACCTGCACCTACAGTACGACCACCCTCACGGATAGCAAAACGAAGACCTAAGTTACAAGCAACTGGAGTAATAAATTCTATAGTAATAGTTACATTATCGCCTGGCATTACCATTTCAGTTCCTTCAGGAAGAGTAATTTCACCAGTTACATCAAGAGTACGAATGTAAAACTGAGGACGATATTTGTTATGGAAAGGAGTGTGACGACCACCTTCTTCTTTCTTCAAAATATAAACTTCAGCTTTCACTTTAGTATGAGTCTTAATAGTTCCAGGATGAGTTAATACCATACCACGTTTGATATCTTCTTTAGCAATACCACGAAGTAATATACCAACATTATCACCAGCTTGACCTTCATCAAGAATCTTACGGAACATCTCAACACCAGTACAAACAGTTTTCTTGCCTTCAGCACCTAAACCGTTAATCTGTAATTCTTCACCAGTTTTAACGATACCAGCTTCAATACGACCTGTAGCAACAGTACCACGACCAGTAATAGAGAATACATCCTCGATAGGCATTAAAAATGGTTTTTCAACATCACGTACAGGAAGTGGAATCCAAGAATCAACAGCATCCATAAGCTCCATCACTTTCTCAACCCACTCTGGCTCTCCGTTAAGAGCACCTAAAGCAGAACCTTGAATAATAGGAGTGTTATCACCATCAAAGTCATAAAAGTCTAACAATTCGCGAAGTTCCATCTCAACTAATTCAAGAAGCTCTTCGTCATCTACCATATCCACCTTGTTTAAGAAAACAACGATTCTAGGTACATTTACTTGACGACAAAGAAGGATGTGTTCACGAGTTTGAGGCATAGGACCATCAGTACCAGCACAAACAAGAATTGCTCCATCCATTTGAGCAGCACCTGTAACCATGTTCTTTACGTAATCGGCGTGACCAGGACAGTCAACGTGAGCGTAATGACGATTTTCAGTAGAATACTCAACGTGAGCAGTATTAATAGTAATACCACGTTCCTTTTCTTCTGGTGCGTTATCGATTTGGTCGAAATCTTTAATTTCACAAAAACCTTTTGCAGCTAATACAGTTGTAATTGCAGCAGTTAAAGTTGTTTTACCGTGGTCAACGTGCCCAATTGTACCAATGTTCACGTGCGGCTTGGATCTATCAAAATGTTCTTTTGCCATGGCTAAATGATTTTATTATATTAAGTTTGTTACAGGAATTGACTTCCAAAGATAAAAATAAAAATTGCAAACACAAAAATTGACACCCCTTTCTTCTATCGCTTATTGAAAAAAGAAAAAAGAGCCAACGACGAGATTTGAACTCGTGACCTCTTCCTTACCAAGGAAGCGCTCTACCTCTGAGCTACGTCGGCAGTAGAGGTACTAGCCAATTCAATGTGTTAAAAAAAAGAGCCGAATCTCAGATTCGAACTGAGGACCCCGAGATTACAAATCACGTGCTCTGACCAACTGAGCTAATTCGGCTTTTAGTCACATTAAAGAAAAATGTCTCGCTCTAAAATAAATACGATGACACCCTTCTTTTTTGAGCGGGAGACGGGATTCAAACCCGCGACCCTCAGCTTGGAAGGCTGATGCTCTATCAACTGAGCTACTCCCGCAAAATAAAGTTTAAAACTTCAGATTTCAAATCAATCCTAAAAATTGATACTCATTCTAAATTTTGCTACTTAGTGGGAAGAGCAGGATTCGAACCTACGAAGACGATGTCAGCGGAGTTACAGTCCGCCCCAGTTGGCCACTTTGGTATCTTCCCAATTTCAGTAAATAAATGATGTTTGATACTCTCTTGTTTCAAACGGAGTGCAAAAGTAATCAATATTATTTAAAAACAAAACTTCGATTAAAATTATTTTTCTAATTGTTGAAATTTAAATAAATCAAGCCAAAATATCATCCGATAAACTTTCACAGACAAACTTTTATAGGCCTTTCAACAAGTTATAATCACCTCTTGTTTTCGTTAAAAATCTCGCTTGATTTCCAATTGCGGGCGCAAAAATAGTATATTTTTTTTACCCCACAATAGCTAACTCGAAAAAGATGAAAAAAAAGATTCATTATGGTGGTAATTATCACAAAAGCATCTACATCTAATAGAAATCATATTTACCCTTTAAACATTAAATACTATATTTGTTTAATAATCAAATAAACATACAATATTATAATTATGGAAGATTTAACACAAGTACAAGCAGTATTAGAAACTCTAATGGATTTCGTTGTACAATATGGACTAAAAATAATAGGCGGCATCGTCTTTCTTATTATTGGCTTATGGATAGCTAAATTCTTGACAAAAAACATCAAGAATCTAATGATCAAACAAAATCTGGACAAAGCCTTAATCGGTTTTATAGGTAGCCTTGTAGGTATCGGTCTAAAAGTATTAGTCGTTATCAGCACTATGGGCATGATTGGCATTGAGATGACATCATTCATAGCCATCTTAGGTGCTGCAGGTTTAGCCGTAGGTTTAGCTTTACAGGGCACCTTACAGAACTTTGCTGGTGGAACACTCATTCTTATACTTAAGCCCTACAAAATAGGAGACTATGTAAGTATGCAGGGTTATGATGGCGTAGTCAAAGAGATTCAAATTTTCAGCACCATACTAACAACAACAGATAACAAAACGATCATCATCCCTAACGGAAGTATTTCCACGTCTTCCTTAGTCAACTTTTCGACACAAAAGACAAGACGTGTAGATTGGAGCTTTGGTGTTGCTTATGGTAGTGACTTTAAAACCATCAAAGACACGATTCAAAAAGTGTTAGATGCCGATGAACGCATTTTAAAAGATCCAGCCACCTTCATTGGTTTAGGAGAGATGGCTGATTCTTCAGTAAATTTCACCACACGTGCTTGGGTAGAAGCAGCAGACTATTGGGGCGTTTATTTTGATATCAACAAAGAAATATATACGGTATTCAACGCTAAAGGTATTGAAATTCCTTTCCCTCAAATGGATGTTCACACCGACAAATAAGGATTTAAAAGTAGCCTTGCCCTAATGACAAGGCTACTTTCATTTATAATTGAAACAATAAAAACAGAATAATATGAAAAAGATTTTATGGTTGCTCGCAATGATGAGCATTTCGCTAATAACACTAGCACAAGAAACTACAGAAGAAGAAAAAGCAGAAAGCCTGTGGAAAAAAGGAGCAAGCTTTACCCTTAACTTTTCACAAACAGCCATGGATAATTGGGCAGCAGGTGGTCAGAATTCCATGTCAGGTGTCGCTTTATTTGATGGTTTTGCTAACTATAAAAAAGGCAATCACACCTGGGACAACACCCTCAACATTGGGTACGGAAGTCTAAAACAAGATAATCAAGACTGGTTCAAAAGTGATGATAAGTTAGAATTTTCATCTAAATATGGACAAAAGGCATCAAATAAATGGTATTACACTGGTTTAGTTGATTTCAAAACTCAATTTACCAAAGGTTATGATGCAGTGGGAGCTACAGATCCTATATCTAATTTCATGGCACCAGCATTTTTGAATGTAGCCATTGGTATGGATTATAAACCTAATGACAACTTCTCTCTTTTCATATCCCCTATTACAGGGAAAATGACTTTTGTTGTTGACGACACCTTATCACATGCAGGTGCATTTGGTGTAGATGTAGATGAAAAGTTCAGAGCAGAATTAGGTGCTTATGTTAAAATAGCCTATAAAGTAGATCTAATGGAAAATGTTAAATATTCCACACAACTAGGTTTATTCTCAAACTATATAGACAAACCTCAAAATGTAGATGTCAACTGGGATAATATGATCACTTTTAAAGTGAATAAATACTTCAATGCATCTCTTATATTTAATATGATATACGACGATGATATCGTTGCAGATGTACAATGGAAAGAGATGCTTGCTCTTGGTATAACATATACCTTATAATATAGAGTCTGCATTATAAAAAAACCAACGCCTCGCCTCTTATTATAAAGGCGAGGCGTTTTTGGTAAAATAATACTAACTGCATATTGGGATTACGATCATTAGCTTCTCCCTCCTATCCTTTTAAATATCAAAAACAAACCTTATCATCTTAAAACAAACGTCCCCACTGCAAACAAAGAGGATCTCAAGTTAAAAATTTTTCAAGTAGAAATCGAAGTCCAATTTTCACTTCTCCATCCAAAAGAAAACTATTCAATAAGGATTTTCACATAAAAGCTACCTCTATTGTGAGTCATCACTTTAGAAAAATAAATTCCTCGTTTACATATTCCACTTAAGTTCAACTCTGCTTTTTGACCACTTACTTCTTGACTATACACTTCAACACCAAATCCATTATAAAAACTAATGCGCAACATATCATAAGGCGAACTAAACATAATGACATCTTGTGCTGGATTAGGATAAACGATTACCGCACCTTTAGCATCAATAGGATGAAGATTCAGTGTATCATCAGGATTAGTAATCACTTTCAGATCCAATTGCACAATAGAATCTTTACCTGTAGGGAGTTGGAAATTATGATAATAAATTCCCGCTTCTGTCAATATTTCGCCACCAAACTCATAACTCTCACCTAAACCAATCGTCTTAGAAACAGCATTAGCTAAAAATGCGGAAGAAGGAATGGTATCAACCCAATAATCATTACAATTACCATTAGAACTTACTAATCTTACATGGTAACTGAACAGCTCTGGACCAACAATAGCCGATTTAAGATTAAAATCGTTATTATCTCTCCACTCATAAGTATGAACAGGATTCATTTCTTCAGAAGTACTTCCATCACCAAAATGCCATTTATAATCAGTTGCTGAGCTAGAAAGGTTGGTAAACACAACTCGAAGTCCATCGTTAGTATAAGAAAAATTAGCCACTGGAGGAGTCATAAATGTCACAGAGACAAGCGCAGAAGTATCACTTTCACACATCCCTTGGTTATACACTACAACACCATATTCACCAGAAACAAAAACATAAATAACACTATCTGTTTGACCTGTAGTCCACCTATATTGTGCGTAACCTGCTGGTGCTTCTAAACGAATAGAGTCTCCCTTGCACGCCTGCGTGGATTCGTACATCACGTATGGTTGGGCAGGAATAGCAAAAAGCTCCACCTCTATAGTATCTATGACTTCACAACCATAACTATTAATTACCTTGAGCCATACCGTAGAAGACGTATCAATAGTCACAGCATTAGTATCTACATCTCCTGAAGACCATTCATAGGAGAAGAAACCCTCAGGTGCTGTAATAACAATAGGCTCTGGACTACAAGTCGAAATATCTTGCCCAAGATCTAAAATTGGCTCAGTATAGTTAGTTATATATTGAACTATTTTATCATTAGACACATTACCATCAAGCTCTGCCGACAGTTTTGTCTTCACCTCAAGATAGTATCTACTATTCTGCGACATATCTAAAATGCTACCAAAAGTGTATTGCATAACACTCTTCATGGGAAACGTCTGCGAAAGAATAATGGTATCAACCACCTCTGTTGCCCATTGGAAGGTATAAGAAACCATCAAAGTATCCCCTTTATAATAATCCAAAAAGCCATTGTTACGGATCTCTATAGTCACATTTTCTTCTGAGCTTAGTTCACAATCAGACAATGGAGACAATAACTCTGACACCATTAAATCCTCACGTTTCACACATTGAATAGATCCATCACGTTCTAAAGCCGTTGGAGAACCTTCATTCAACATCACCTTATCAATAGACACCGAAACACGTTCATTCAATACAAAATTCTCAGTAAATCTAAATTTCACATAAAAAAGAATTCCTTTTTCTGTCACCTCATTAGTTCCAGCACCAGACACCATTAACTTATTGGTAGTAAGAGAATGAGCTAAAGACCAACCATCGCTAAGCGAATTAGCAGATACAACACTAAGAAATTCAAGTTCAGACTGATTAAAGCTAAGCTCCATCTGAAAAGCACTCACAGAGGTGCCAGAAGGAAAATCACCAATAAAGACAGGCAATAAATAATCAGACAACAAAGGTCCAGTAGTATCAGCAATTTCCACATAAGTATCATATATGGTAAACTCATTAGACACTTTCTCAGAACCAACAGAATCAGTTGCCGTAAAATTCACCTTCCCTCCTCTAAGTGCAGTTACATAAGCATCGTCAGATATAGTTGCTGCTGTTTCATTATTACTTGAGAACGTATAAGGAAGCAAACCACCGCTCACTGACATAGGCCATACATCACCAGCAATCAACGTATATTTACTAGAGTAAAAACTGACAGTTTGGTAATTAATCGTTTTGAAATAACCTCGACGGTTGAGACCGATTACATTCTCGTTAAACACGATATCTGTGAAATCAAAATAGCTTGATCCTGTTTGCGTTCGCGAAATGTCGAATCTAAGATAAACCAAAACACTATCATCCCCTAAAACTTGATCAGAGGCAAAATTCACCATTACTTCATCGTCTGACACTTGCACTTGTTCAACAAAGGCACTCTCAAGTAATATCCCCTCAGCAATCAACGTATCAAACGTCAGTACACGATCATCATAAGAACACTTAAAACTACCTGAAATAAAATCTTGCCCGCCTGTATTATGAATAATAACAGGAACATCAATATGAGCGCCTTGCCATTCCGTCAAATCATTTGGAGAATTTAGGCTAAAGTCAAACACCTTTATTTCGTTATTTGTCTCGTCAACTGTATTATTAGAATCAGACACTTCTACCTGAGTATGCCCAGAAGCGATAGCCGTAAATAGCCCATCATCATTAATACTTCCTACCGAAGCATCGACCACAGAAAACCTAAAAGGTGACACCGTATCACCATAGACTCTAAAGGCTAAAGATTCTCCAACAAGCAGCTCTCCATCATTAGGACTTATCGTAATACGGGGTGCTTGTTGAATACCTACCCTTCCTGCATCAGGAACTATAAGAGGCAAGCCCTCATTAAGAATAGAAGTAGAATAAAGACTTACTTCAGATCCCCAAGAGTAATAGTTTATGGCCTTAAGATGGACATAAAACAAAGTACCTGTACCAGCTAATGCTGTTCCGCTAGCACCAGAAATGAGTACAGATCCTAAAGTATTAGAATTCGTGATAAGATCACCAAAATCAGAAGTAAGACTTCCAAGTGAAACCCCTACATATTGAAAATAAGAAGTAGAATAACGCACATCAAGATTAAAGGAATACACTTCTTCTCCTGTTAATGTAGAGTCCACATAAAGTGGCAACACAATAGTGTCCCCCTGTACCATCGTGGTATCAGGGAAACGTAATCCTATGCTCTGAGCCGAGAGCGATGTCACTAAAGCCCAAAAGCATACGATTATCGAATATATAATTTTATTTTTCATAGCGTAGATAGTTAAATAACAGATTAATAGTCAAGATAAATCAAACGATTCAACTCTTTAATACATCTGCACTTTAAGTACCTGCTCTTTATCATCAGCTACAAATTTTATAAAATACATTCCATTACTCATCCCACTCGTACCATCCCAGATCATATCATACTGTCCTGAAGAAAGTTGTCCCTCTGTCAACGTATTTATAAGCTGTCCATACTGATTATAAACCTTAACAGAAACAAAACTTGTATTTACAACATTAAACTTGATATTTAACTCTCTGTCAAAAGGATTAGGATAAGCTTTAATACTGGTAACAAAATCAGATTTCTGCACAAGATCTGTCGGCATTTTAACGACAACGACTCCTGATTTAGCTGATGGTGTGAGATCATCTTCATTTTTCATAAAGCTAAGCACATTGATAGCTGAAGACTTCTCATCATCGGTATCTGCCACTGTAAAGGTAAGATTTGCAATAACACCACCTTCAGTCATTTGATGTATTCCTGCCATCGAAATATAAATGTAACCATCTTTTACATTGGATGTAAAACTCATTCCATCTACAACTTGTGTAGGAACTACCTTCATTTGCTGTAATAACTGAACATCATAGTGTGCTTTTATTTGCATTGCGTACGTACCATCACCATTTTCAAGAGTAATTGGAATCTCCACTTCTTCTCGTGATTCTGCAGTCACATCATCAATATGTAGTTGCGTATTGCTGACTTTACTTGAGCGTAACGTAGTCGTTTCAAAGAAATTAATAAGACCTACGGAATAACGTAATACCATTGAAGCATCAAATGCAGAAACAGTTCGATCACCTGACACATCAGCGACATCCTCTTGATCTGAAGTAAGCGTATAAGTATTAACAGTACTCTTCAAAATAAGTGCTGCATCATATGCTTGTACTTCACCATTAAGACTTACATCTCCAAGGATTGGATGATTTGCTCCCAACTCTTTCCAAGGCGTATAATTTACCTTATCCGTTACAGCCACACCCATTCCTGTAGAGTTATCTTCGTGTGTTGGCCCAGTATTACTCCCCCACCAATTATTTCTGGCATCTATAGTAAAACTCATGTCCTCATTATTAATCCCTTTATACTTTATGTCATAGAAGTCACAGTTATTAATTATTGGATTAGCTGAACCTTTTACATTAACCCCATTAGGTACATTTGAAAAGTAAGAATTAACAATCGTTGGGCTAGCACTATTAGCTTCAATAGCACTATAGTTAGTTGATGAGTATATATTTCTAAACACACAATGGTCTAATATACAAGAGCTATTAATAGCTGTAGAAACAAACTTAATTCCGTACCAACTATTAGAAGAACTTGTATTATATCCAGTAGATGTACTATCCGAGTTAGAATCGCCCCCGTAGAAATCATCAGTAATATGAGTAAACACAATATTATTTTCTTTCTCAACAGCGCCTTTGCCAATCAAGCCTTTTTCAACCGTAAGTTGACTTTGGTAATTAAATTTACAAACCACTCCCGAATCAATTGTAAGAATAGCACCAGTACCTACAGTATAATCGCCGTGGAAATAGTAAGGAATCTTAGGAACACCACCAAAAGAACGCCTAGGCAAAGTAACATCCTGAGTTAAGGTTTCTTCATTTACTTCAATCACTTTATAAGTAGATCCAGTAATCAAATTATTTTCTGCAGAAGAAGGAAAAGCCACCAATGAAATTGACATGGGACTATAGTCTAAATCATTAAACACATTATCGTTAATAACAGGCTCAGATACACCCGTCATCAAAATACCTCTTTCACATTTTTCAAACACACTATTAGTAATGGTTGGCGAAGCACTCTTAATATCAATACCTCGTTTACCATACTTTATTATAGCATTATCTATACGACTAACATCATCACTTACATTCTCAAAAACAAACCAAGGCGCATTGTCATTCACATGTGCTTTCTGTCCATCACTACCTGTATCCAATGGCCGACCTTGGGTATCATCATAAAAACTAGTAAATACAGCGGGATTAGTACTTTCCCCCTCTACTTGTAATTGTCCATTGACTACAAATGAAGCGCCATAATAACAATAAGTGTAACTCCAATACACCTCATCGGTAGATTTAAACACCATACCTGCAGGAATGGTAATCACCGTACCATCATTAATTGTATAATTACCAATCATAGTATAAGTGATAGAATCAATACCTGCAAATTTTCTAAACTCAAACGTATCTGTTTTGGAATATATTTCAGGAATAAGCTGTATCGATTGGCGCCCTACATTAGACATCGAGTTGTTCTCAAAAGTAGGATTAGCAAACATACTCATATATATAGGTGCCTTCTCAATATTATAGAAGCTTGTATTAGAAATCACAGGATCGGCAGAACCAATAATCTCAAGACCGTAATTTTTTGATAATTCAATAGAAGAATTGGATACTGTACCCGAACAAGCGTCAAAAGAAACAGATTCACCAATACGAGAACCATAACCACCATAACGCACACTTACATTATCTAAGAGATTTAATGAATCTAAGCCGCTTGAAAGAAAATATAAACCGCGCCAATCACCAAGTGCAGGCGGTGCTGTATTACCATCATTATTGGTATCTCCACCACGCGAGTCGTCTTTTATAGATGTAAACACAATCGTTTCATCAGGAGTACCATCAGCAATGAGTGCTCCTTCTACTTTGATATAACTATTGTAATCCTTGAACTTAATATTAACCCCTGGGTTAATTGTAAATCGGGCATCAGGTTTTACGGTTAATAGTTCATTGATGACGTAAGCTATATTATCAACACCAGCAACATCACGACGAATAAGCGTTGCGTCGCTAGAGAGCTCTTTATCTATGATTGCCAACCCCTTAGATCTATTGGCCACAAAAGTAAGATCTGTCAATGTAGGATTAGAAGTCAGAGACATACCTATTGGTTCGTATTGCATATTCTGAATGCTAACATCTTGTAAGAGTGGTGCAGAATTACCTTCCATCCTAACACCATAATGATAACCTTGTCCTATGCTAGAATTACTAATAGTAGGATTAGCATTTGATGTTTCTACAGTTGAATAATAATAATTACTATATCCAGTAAAATACTTACCAGCATACCTCATCTCAGCATTGTCTATACGACAACTGTCGTCGTTACTACTATCTTCGAAACGAATCCTAGTCCAGTCTCCTGCAGCTGGCGAAGAAGCATTTCCATCTCCATTAGCATCAGCAGGATTACCTACATTATCATCCTTTATAGACGTGAAAATCACTTTTTCACTAGAAGTACCATTAACCATTAATCCACCTTCAACTATAATCTGCGAATTGTCCACTTTTATCACCACACCTGGATCAATGTTAAAAGTAGTACCATCTTTTATGGTCAAATGATAAAGTAAAGAATATGCGATATTATCATAACCACCAAGATTAACCTTAGACAATGTACCATCTTGACTCATATTACCACCAATCAACCCTAGAGCTAACACCCCTGCATTAGTAAAGGTATTATCCGAGAAAGTTGGAGTAGCAGAACCAGAAATTGCAAATGGTGTGCTTGATGCATTGACCACACTATTGTTAGAGATAGTGGGTTGAGATGCCTCATAACATCTAATGCCTTGAGTCACATCTTTTATCAGGTTATGACTAATGGTAGGGCTAGAATTCACTGTAATAACGGCAGCATCAGTCACGTATTGATCTAAATACTCTTCATAACGGTAACCTTTGGCATACTTCACATTACTATAAGTCAATGAAGAACTAGAACTACTGCTAGGAGCAAAAACAATGGCTCCAAAATCACCAATAGCAGGTGTTTCTGTTGTTCCGTCTTTATTAGTATCACCAGGATTACCGTGATTATCATCCTTAGCCGAAGTAAAGATGATGTTCTCGGCTTCAGTTCCGTTGGCAATAAGTGTACCCTCTACTACAATGTTCCTGTTACGACTTGTATAATGTGCATCTGCTTTTATAACAATACCAGGATCAATCGTCAAAGTCTTTGTTTCTGGAACTATCACCTTATCCAATAAGAAATATGTGATATTATCAATTCCCGTAAAGTTACGTTTAATGATATGTCCATCAGTCGTCATTGTTCCGCCAAGGAGACCTATGGCATCATATTCATTATCACTAAACGAAAGAATATTATAAGAAAATACTGGATTAGCTTCAAATGACATGGCAATAGGAGTCATATCACTAGAACCAATCGTTGTATTACTAATCGTTGGGTTAGAAGCTTCAGCAATATAAATACCATAATAATTCGTTGTTATATCACAGGAATCAATCGTAGGACTAGAATTAGTCAAAGAAATACCACCACGGTCGTTATATCCTGCAAAACGCACCTTACATCTGACAAGAGAACTAGCATTAGAGCCCGTTCCAATCAAACGTATGCCTCCCCAATTTTCACTAGCAGGATCTGTAGCGCCAGCATCATTATTAGTATCTCCTCCCCAGTTATCATCTTTACCACTGGTAAAATATATAAATTCTGTGGGATCAGCCTCAGCTGTCATTGTACCATTAACATAGATACCATAGGAAATGCTAAGTGTCTTAAAAATAGTATTGGATAAAACCACCAAAGAAGCTCCAGCATCCACCTGTATATTATTCACTAAAAGAATATTATCTCGATCAACAGTCAAAGTCGCATTATTGTTTACAGTCAAATTACTGATAAAATAATAAGGTACATTAACAAAAGGAAGATTACAATCATGATTTAATGTAGAACCATATATTTCCACACGATCGATATCGTTTCCTTCAAAATCATTAACGGTATTTGTAGTTAAAGCAGGAAAATTATTCAACTTCATAGGCAATGCACTTGCCGAAATAGTAGAAGAAGTTAAGTCAAGTGTAAACGTGCCCTCCACATACAATCCCGTCTCTGAAGCATTCTGGATAGTAGTATTGTCAATACTAGCAACTCCACTGTACATATAGTTTTTCTTAGCAAAAAGAATAGAACAATCACTCATATTCATTACTCCACCACCATAAGTATTTCCTATTTGAATACCATTCCAATCTCCTCTTTGAGCTTCTGCATTAACTGATGTAAACGTAACATTGTTTGCCACAAGAGTACCACGCACTAAAAGACCGGTTGCATCATTGAATTCCATAAGCACACCGGAATTCACAGTAAGCGTCACATTAGTAGCTACAGTAACTGATGCGATCACTTGATAAGGAACATTAAGAGAGGGCAAAGTACAGTTAGTACTCGTTTTGGCATTACTCTGTATCATTAATTTATCAATATCATTGCCTTGAAAATCATTCAACCCGTCAATAGTCATATTAGGCCAACCATTGAACTGAACGGGAATATGATTATCAGAAATCGTAGTAGATGTTAAGTTTAAATCAACACCACCATCAACCAACAGTCCATAATTCTCACCATTTTGAATAGCACAATTATTAATATTAGCAGTTCCTTCGACAAGGTAAATTTCGGTAGCAAAAGAAACCGAACATTCATTAAGATTTATCAAGGCAGTATCACAATTATAACCCACCCTGATACCATTCCAGTCACCTTTCGCTGCTACAGGAGCATTCACAGATGTAAATTTAGCTTTGTTAGCTATAAGATGACCAAGCACTTCTAGTTTAGTTTCATCATCAAATTCAACAACAACACCAGAATCTACCGTCAACGTAACACCTCGATTCACCGTAAATGAAGAAGTAACATTATAAGGAATATTAATAAAAGGCAAAGTAGAACTAGTAGAAATACTGTTAACGTCTATTTTTAGTTTATCAATATCATTACCTTGAAAATCATTCAACTGATCTATAATCAAATGAGGCATACCATTAAACTGAACAGGAATATGATTATCAGAAATTGTCGTAGATGTTAAGTTTAAATCAACAGCTTCATCAACAAGAAGTCCATAATTCTCACAATTTTGAATAGAACAGTTATGAATATTAGCTGTACCTCCAACAAGGTAAATTTCGGTAGCATAAGAAACCGAACAATTATTAAGAAATATCTTAGCCGTATCAGCATTATAGCCCGCAATGATACCATCCCAAGCCCCTTTCACTGCAACAGTGTTAATAGAAGTAAAAATAGCATTAGTAGCATTAAGAGTTCCTTTCATATCGAGACTGGTACCATCATAAAATTTCACAACAACACCAGAATCTACAGTTAAGGTAACACCCTTACTTACAATCATATTTGAAGTGACATTGTAAGGGCTTTCAGAAAGAGAGAAAGTACTATCGATAGTTATAGTACCTGACACATTAGTTTGCGCTCCAACAACACTAATCATTCCACACAAAACGGAAATAAGTAGTAGTTTTTTCATGAATTCGGTTTTTAAAGGTTAATATATAAATAATTAAAGATTCTTCGAATTACTATAATTTAATAATCAAAACATAATAAGTGAATTTATTGTCGCATTTTAGACAATCTCATAAGTGTATATAAGTGACTAAAGCGAAATACTGATCTTTTTTCGATGTAATAAAAACAAAAATACATATCACACTTAAGAACAGTGGAATATATGCGTTATCTTAAGACACTTTGCGAATAATGTGAGATACCAACACAAAATTGTATTTTCTTCAGAAATCAAAATACCAACCTATGGCAGACAACACTATTTGCTTTACACTATTTAGTTTGTAACGAATTTATTAAAAAATATATACTAGCTTATTTCACCAATAATTTTTCTAAAGGCATTAACATTCGTATTTACGGAATAAAAATAGAACAAAAACAACAAGATTCTTATATAAATTTGAAAATGGGCACTTTGGCTTTGAATACGTTCTGTTTTATAGGAAAGTGGTTATATCATTTTCTTCTATCAGCTTACAAACCAAAATTAGATTAGATAATCACAGCATCTGCATCTCAAATACAGAATATAGCATACACAAAAAAAGGAAATACCCCCGCTACAAGCAGACAGAGTATCAAATAAAAAAACAGTTCACCATTTGCAGCAAACTTCGGGGAATAAAACCCACAATATGGGGGTTAAAATAAATAGTATCTAAAAATTTTAAAATTAAAGTCCAAAGGTATGAAATACTGACAAAATGTCAAGTAGAAAATTAATTTCAAGTTTACTCCTTATTTAAACAAATAAACAACAATAAAATAATACTAAAAGTTGCATTCATGATTTGAATCAAAATTCAAAAATAAGAGTCAAATAAAATCACATTATTTTTAGATAATCCGATGATTCTTACATTTTGTAAGTAATTTTGTAAAAGCATAATTTATATATTTCTCAAGATATGGCAAACGACTGGAAAAAGCGACTAGGAACGGTATATTCTACAAATTCTGATTTCAACTACGAAAACGAAGAAGATCAAGAACAAGAAACACTTCCTCCTCAACAACAAAAGCTACGTGTGTGTCTCGACAAACGTAATCGCAGAGGTAAAGCAGTAACATTAATTACTGGTTTTGTAGGCTCTAATAATGATTTAAAAGAATTAGGGAAAAAACTAAAATCAAAATGTGGGGTTGGTGGTTCAGCCAAGGATGGCGAAATTATTATTCAGGGTGACTTTTGTGATAAATTAGTACAACTTTTAATTACAGAGGGCTATAAAACTAAACGTTCAGGTGGTTGATTCAAACTTTCCAGGGAAATAGTTATAAGTCAACATAACAACTAATAAAGGCAAGGAGGACTTATTTAACACCTCATTTTCGACCCCAGTTAAAATCACCACGAAAATCACATCACAAAAATTCTAAGCTCCTACCTTTTCCAGAGTGACGTCAAATATTAAAGTGGTATAAGATTTAATATCATTACCAACACCAGCCCGACCATATGCTGTAGTTGATGGGCAAAAAATGATAGCCTCTTCTCCTACTCTCATATGTTTAAAAGCCACATCCCAAGCTTCAATAACCTCTCCACGTCCTAAGCAAAATGTAAACACACCAGAATCAAAAATACGCCCTGATGGCAAATACCCAACGTAACGTACAGAAAGAGATGTCCTCATTTTAGCATACTCGCCCTCTGTTGTTTTAAACTTAAACATTCGAACGTATTCATTAAGTTTCTCAGCCTCTTTATAAGCTTCTAATTTTAGATCTGCAAAATGCTGTAAATTGGTTTTCTTAGAATGAAGTGCTTCATGTAAATCGGCCATCATACGTTCTTCCTCATTAGCCACTGTGCGTCTTAATTTTTTACTCATCTATACATTATTAAAATCCATTACAAAAGTATAAAAATAAAAGCCCCGTATCACATTAAGACACGAGGCTTTTAAGAAATATCTTAGTAAAAGTAGTTTTTTAATACTTTTTTAATATCAAACTACTTCTTCCAAAGTCCTTCCATTTCTTCCAAAGTCTTTCCTTTAGTCTCGGGAACATACTTCCAAATAAAGACAGCTGCAATAATACTCATCACACCGTAAATCCAAAATGCAAATCCGTTATGAAATTTCTCAATTAAGAAACTACTATCATTCATCATTGGGAAAGTTGTAGAAACAAGCCAGTTTGAAATCCACTGAGTAGCTACAGCTATAGCCATAGCCTGACTCCGTATTTTATTAGGGAAGATCTCTGACAACAAGACCCAACATACAGGTCCCCAACTTACGGCAAAAGAAGCGGTGTACATTAACATAAACACTAAAGCACCCACGCCAACGCTTTGTACATAGAAAGCAGAACCTAGAGCAAGCATAGAGATAGCCATACCAACTGCTCCTATTATCATCAATGGTTTACGACCAAATTTATCAACTGTAAAAATAGCCACAACAGTAAAGGTCAAGTTAATGACACCTACAATAATAGTCTGCATCAAAGCAGCATCAGTACCCGATCCCATCTTACGGAAAATGTCTGGTGCATAATACAATACCACATTGATACCTACAAACTGCTGAAAAGCAGAAAGCAACATACCAACCACAATAATACCAATACCGTAAGATAATAATTTTCCAGAATGATGTTCAACAGAACCTTTGATGTCATTTAAGATTTTCTGTGCAACTTCTTTACCATTAAGTTTTTCGAGCACACTGAAAGCCTGTGCATCCTGTCCACGAAGAGCCATATAACGAGGTGTCTCAGGCACAAAGAATAACGCAATTAAAAATAAAAATGCAGGAATCATTTCGGAGGCAAACATATAACGCCAACCTATCTCATTCAACCAATTGTCATCTCCCTGACGGGCAATAAAGAAGTTCACAAAATACACAACCAACATACCAAAGATAATAGCAAACTGGTTAAAAGAAACCAACTTACCACGCTTATCAGCAGGCGCTATCTCTGATATATACATCGGTGAAATCATAGAAGCTAAACCTACACCAATACCACCAAGAATACGATAAATAATAAAAGCAGTCATAAAAGTATGATCCCCTTCACCAATAGGTCGTACAAAGATTTCAGGCATTGATGAACCTAAAGCAGAAACGAAAAACAATACGGCTGCCACTATCAATGACTTCTTACGACCATAAGTCTTACTCATAAAACCACCCGAAAAACCACCAATAATACAACCAATTAAAGCACTTGATATAATAAATCCTTTCAACGAATTGGCAGCAGCCTCATCTAAACCTAAAGGATCAACAAAAAAAGCACCTAAAGATTGAGTAGTACCAGAAATGACTGCGGTATCATAACCAAAAAGCAAACCACCTAACGCTGCCACCATGGTAATACCATAAATAAAATACTTGTTATTTTTCATAAGTTAGAAATAATAAAAAGTCCCGCCCCTCCTTCCATAAATAAGAGGAAGGAAGAGTGGAACACATTATAATTGAGAAATTAAGCTCTTTAATTTCATATTCACTTTTGTAATATACAAGATCTCCCCATAATAAAAGAAGAACTAATAATGTCAATCACAACAAACAAATGCTCATTCGATAACTGAACCAGCCCTCCCCCTTCGGGAACGTAGAAAAGACTTAAATATAAGTATTTACCAATTGTTCAAAACGCTCTTGTTTACCACTAGTCATAGCAGGTTCTCCAGCTTCTTTGGCAATCTTACGTAAATCTTCTAAAGACAAATCACCTTTAGTCCAAGCAGCACCATTACCAGCAGAAAAAGAAGCATAACGATCATCAACTAATTGACCAACAACACCATCTTGAATCATTTTGTCTGCAACAACCAAACCACGAGCAAAAGTATCCATACCACTAACGTGAGCAATAAAGATATCCTCAAGATCAGTTGAGTTACGACGCGTTTTAGCATCAAAGTTAACACCACCACCTTGCAAACCACCATTCTTAAGGATAGTGTACATCACAACAGCTGTTTCACCAATATTAGTAGGAAACTCATCGGTATCCCAACCATTCTGATTATCGCCTTTATTAGCATCAATAGATCCCATCATACCAGCATCAGCAGCACACTGCAATTCGTGTTCCATAGTATGACCCGCTAAAGTAGCATGGTTCACTTCAATATTCAATTTAAAATCTTTATCCAAACCATGGTGACGTAAGAAACCAATTACCGTCTCAGCATCCACATCATATTGATGTTTCGTTGGCTCCATAGGTTTAGGTTCAATCAAGAAGTTACCTTTGAATCCCTGAGCTCTTGCATAATCACGAGCTTTAGTTAGAAACATAGCCAAATTTTCTTTCTCCAACTTCATATTGGTATTAAGAAGAGACATATAACCTTCACGACCTCCCCAGAATACGTAGTTTTCACCACCTAAGGCAATAGTAGTATCAATAGCATTCTTAACCTGAACACCTGCATTAGTCAACACGCTAAAATCAGGATTGGTAGAAGCACCATTCATATAACGAGGGTTACTAAACACATTAGCAGTTCCCCACAAAAGCTTAGCACCTGTTTCTTTTTGTTTTTCTTGTAAATAAGGCAAAAGCTTATGCAAACGATCTTCTATTTCAAAAACAGAACCATCACCTACTAAATCAGTATCATGAAAACAATAATATGGCGCACCAATTTTAGAAATAAATTCAAAAGCAGCGTCCGCTTTTAGCTTCGCAGTTTCCATTGCATCTCCTTTTATCCAAGGAAACAATTTAGTACCAGGTCCAAATGGATCGCCACCTTCACCACAGAAAGTATGCCAATAAGCCACAGCAAAACGCATATGTTCTTTCATCGTTTTACCCCCTACTACTTTGTTCTCATCGTACCACTTAAAGGCTAAAGGATTCTTAGATTCTTTACCTTCAAATTTAATTTTGTCAATACCTTTAAAAAATTCCATTGTTGTAAAAATATTAGCCCCATCCTATTTCCCCAAATGGGAAAAGTCTGATGCAGATTAGTTAATTAATTATAAAACACGTTACTATTACTCCCAAAACCCTAAAACAAGGTTTTAACATCTATTATCTAATGAACACTCCGCTACAAAAAGACGGAGTATCAATTCGAAACCCTTTTTTATTCGCAGCAAGTTGCGAGAAATAAAACCCACAATGTGGGATTTAAATTTTAGCTTTTAATTCCTTAAGCCATTTCTCATAAGCCATTTCATAAGCCGCTTTATCCTCCGCCTTTGGTTTAATGGTTTTCACCACTTTCAAATTCTTGAATGCCTCATCGAAGGTCGCATAAAAACCACAACCAATACCAGCACCACGTGCAGCACCTACCGAGCCATCGGTATTGTACAACTCAATAGTAGCACCCGTAATACCAGCCAACGTTTCACGAAAGATAGGACTCAAAAACATATTAGCTTCACCTGCGCGAATCACATTCGTCTCAATACCTACTTCTTTCATAATATCCATACCATATTTGAAAGAGAACACGATACCTTCCTGTGCCGCACGAAATAAATGCGCTTGAGCATGCGAATTAAATGCTAAGTGACTTACTTGAGCTCCAATTTCTTTATTTTCTAATACACGTTCAGCACCATTTCCAAAAGGCAATACCACTAAACCATCAGAACCAATAGGCACCTGTGCTGCTAATTCATTCATTTCAGAATAACTATACTGCTTACCGCCGACGTTGTTATTCATCCAAGAGTTCAAAATACCTGTACCATTGATACAAAGCAAAACACCTAAACGATTTTCTGCTGCACTATGATTAACATGAGCAAAAGTATTCACGCGTGATTTGGCATCGTATTTAACATCACCACTCACACCATATACTACACCCGAAGTCCCAGCTGTAGTAGCTACTTCTCCTGGTTTTAATACATTTAACGAAAGTGCATTGTTAGGCTGATCGCCTCCACGATAAGATACCACAGCCTCTGCTGATATTCCTAACTCAGCCGCCATGGTTTTATTAATTTTTCCTTGCGAACTAAAGGTCTCTACAATCTCAGGAATAAGAGCCATATCCAATCCGTAATTAGATAAGACATTCTCAGAGACTTTATTTTCTTTAAAATCCCATAATATACCTTCTGATAAACCTGACGCTGTAGTAGTTACACTATCAGTAAGACGCATGGCCATATAGTCACCAGGCAACATGATTTTATCACATTTTGCAAAAATGTCAGGTTCGTTATCTTTTACCCACTTCAGTTTTGATGCTGTAAAATTACCAGGTGAGTTAAGCAATGTCTGTAAACATTTCTCACCACCTATTTCTTCAAAAGCTTTTGCACCTATTTCAGTAGCTCTACTATCACACCAGATGATAGAAGGACGAAGCACCTTTTGGTCTTTATCTACCATAACCAGACCATGCATCTGATAAGAAATACCAATAGCCTTAATTTGACTTCCATCAACTTTATCGGATAATAAACAATCAGCTAAAGCTAATTTCATATTCTTCCACCAATCTTCAGGTTGCTGCTCTGCCCAGCCCGTTTGTTTAGCTATAATATTCATTTCCTGCTTTGGATAAAAAGCAGAAGCCAAACATTCACCTGTAACACCATCTATAATGGACGTTTTTACTGAAGAACTACCGACATCTATTCCTAATAATTGCATCTTTTTATAATTGTGAGTTGAAATTTATAAATTGCAAATAACAACAGCTCTAACTTACTTATTACTAATTCGATTTGAACTAAAAAAAATAATTCTATCATTCTAAGCCAAGCCATCTGTTCTGCACTGTTCTGTTTGCATCTGCAAATATAGAATGTTTCTTTAGATAGAACAAAGATTTTTCGTCTTTTCTGTTCTGTTCTGTTTTATATTGATATAATAACTATCTTTGCAATTATACAATAAAAAAAAGAAGACCCTATGTTCTTACCCCGAATAGACGATAATTCCTCCAAAACAAAATTTCAACAACTTGTAGAACAATTTAGAAATGCCATTTTAACAAAAGAATTAAAAAAAGGGGAACGCCTACTTTCGGTCAATGAATTAATAAAAGGGAGCAACGTATCAAGAGACACCGTGGTAAAAGTATATAATGAACTTAAAGCACAGAATCTCATCTTCGCCTCACCACAAAAAGGCTATTTTGTAGCGGAGAACTACAAACGGTTATTATTAGTTTTGGATACTTACAAAGCCTATAAAGAAGAAGTATATGCAGCTATTATCCAACAATTACCCGATGACTATGAAGTAGAATTGGTATTCCACCACTATAACATAGAACTACTTGAGAGTGTTCTGAATCAAGGCCTCCCCCGCTGTAGCTGCTGTGCAATCATGAGTTTTAATCATCCAGGTGTTCCTCTATTACTGAACAAAATACCGCGTGAGAAACTCCTTATTATTGACTGGAACATACAAATGACGGAAGCCAACTTCATTGGTCAAAACTTCGGAGAAGCCTTGTATGACAATTTAGAATTACACAAAAAAACCTTGACAAAATATAATAAATTCATATTTGTCTATCCCTCATTCACCTATCACCCTACAAATTCTATTGTATTTTTTGAAAAATTCTGCACCGACAATAACATAAGCTACGAGATAAAAGAAAACATCAACTTACATCCACAAAAAGGAGAACTTTATCTATTAGTTTCGGATCGTACCTTAGCTATTCTATTAAATGAAATTCAAGAACAAGATTTAAAAATAGGAACAGACATAGGCATCTTATCATACAACGAAACACCACTAAAAAAATATGTCCGTAATGGCATATCCGTTATTTCTACCGATTTCAAAGAAATGGGAAAACAAATTGCGAGTTGGACACAAAACAACCGCCCCGTAAATATAACCATACCTACTAATATTATTAAAAGAGATTCAATATAAGAGAGGTGGGCACTACGAACAGAATTTACCCTCGCACCCTCTAAACTCCCTAAAAGAAGAAATGCATAAAATACTTATTCATTAATAAAAGGAGTAAAAATACGATTTCCACTTTTAACCAACGTCGTATTAGATTGTAAAAGAAGAGGCGCTTTAGCTTTTTTATTGGTAGTAATATATTCCCCCTCAACACTAGGAGTGACAGTACCACTCTCTTTAGGATTCCATTCTAAATTAAAATATTTCACATCAGCACCTATTTCTACATCAAAATCATTGATCAAATTATGCCCTGTACCTAACTTTATTTTCAGACCTAAAACACTACTGTTTTTGTTGTTAGAAGTCACTTTTAGAAACCTCGTTTTATTTGATTTTTCTATATCAGAAGTCGCTGTAGCATTACCAGGATCCTTGCAATAAGGGCTAAAAAGCTGAATACTTTCTCCACCAGAAATCAAATAGCCATGACCTACGAATTCATTAAAATAATCAGAATTAATATCTTTGATAGGAATGATTGTTCCATCAATATCCGAAGTAAATAAGTTAAGACCATAAGGTGACTCCGTACCCCAAGGCAATCCGATATTCTTGGTCTCCTCCACCCCTGGATTAAAAACAGAAAGACTATTACAACTTCTAATCCACCAACCCATACCGCAATATTCTGCAACAGAATTCAATACCGAAGAATAAGAAAGATGATAAAACACAAACCCTGCATAGTTAGCACTCGAAACATAAACCGAATTCAAAGTACACGTAGTACCTCCACTAATAAAAACGCCATGCCCTCCAGCTTTACTAATCCTCACATTATTTAAAGTACACAACATTGGCGTATCCATATATATGGCGTGCGCTTTAGTCGATTCGATATAAACCTCTTCGATAATGACCTGTGAAATGTTATTGCCCGATTGCGTATGACCTGGATTTTTCTTCTCCATATAGATACCACCAGCCCCATTCAGAGCCCCCAATTTAGACATATAATAATGCCCAATAGTTGTCCGAACCCCTATCAAATCGAAACCCTGAAGCCTTATACAACTGTTCCCTTTATTATAAATATGATAGCCCTGCAACGCATCACCAGCACTATGCGCCATAATAAGACGCGTCTTCCCATTATTAACACCTTTCTTTACAGAACGTCCTAAACCAATAATATCCACGCCACTCGAAAGGATATTAAACATGTTTTCATTCTCTGAATTATTCATAGTCAACACCATTTGACCCAAAAGAATCCGAACAGGCTTATCAATATTCACAGCAGCATTCATCGTCTGACTCCCTACCACTCCTCTACAGTTAATAATACCACCTTCATTAGGCATCGCATCAATCGCATTTTGCAAACGATCTCCAAAATTACTCCCCTCAACATCAACAAGAAAGAGCTCACCTCCAGCAGATAGAGCATATACCCCAGCCTCATTTTGTTGTGATGTGGACTTAGAATCTAAAGTCGTAGCTTGCAAAAGCATACCACTACTAATCAGCAAAAACAGGAACAAATTTATTATTTTCATTTTTCTTTTCTTTATGATGATAGTATAAAATACTGCAGAAATAAGATCATTAGCTGACGCTAAAAAGGCACTTCATTGTCACTAACATTTGATATTAGAAACTTAACAGACACGAAAATTCGGAACTTGCCAACTCAAAAGTATTACATTTATTCTAAAGAAAGAACAATTTCTAAAAACAAACTCCCACCCCACGACAATCCACTTGCGAAAAACTATAAAACCTTCAATGTTGGATTCATCTCTAGTAGTGATGATTTTCAAACCATAAATCCTCTTCATTTCCACATCACTTAAATATTGTCTATTTTTGTTCTAAATCTATAACGCATGACAAAGCAACACCTCATCAGTGTAGGAATTATGGCAGAAGCAGAAATTCACTTCACACTACACTCTGACTATACCTTACACGACAAGATTATAAATGGCAGAGGCCACGCAAAATACCAAGGTGACAAAATCACCGTATTGATGGATGATGGTCAAAATTTCAGTGCTAACGACTTCCATTTTTCATCACTACAAGGCACCTTTACGGTAGAGGGCGTAACTATTGGCGTTAACTTTCATTGGGAAAACAAAGAAACACAAACCTATCAAGGCGATTTAATCTTTATAAAAGAGAACGAAAATATTCGTTTTATCAACCAATTAGATCTTGAAGATTATCTGTGTAGTGTTATCTCTTCGGAGATGCGCTCAACCAGTTCTATAGAACTACTCAAAGCTCATACCATCATTTCCCGCTCATGGCTACTCGCTCAGATCGATAAATCAAAAGCTCCTAAAAAAGAGCAGATCCCCTCGTGTAACGAAACAGACACAGAACGCATAAAATGGTACGATCGTGAAGATCACACCACATTCCACGTCTGTGCAGACGACCATTGCCAACGTTATCAGGGTATTACTCGTATTCTTTCGCCACTAGCACAAGAAGCAGTAACGGCCACAAAAGGACTGGTATTGATGTATGATGATAAAATATGCGATGCACGCTACTACAAATGTTGTGGTGGCATAACTGAGCGTTTTGACAGCGCTTGGGAACCCATCAACTACCCTTATTTACAAGCCGTAAGAGATGACGATAATAAAAACATAGAACCAATAGATCTCACGCAAGAAGACCAAGCTAAATCTTGGATTATGGGTCAGCCTTCTGCTTTCTGTAATGTACAAGACCAAAAAATTCTAAGCCAAGTACTGAATGATTTCGATCAAAGCACCCATGACTTTTACCGCTGGCAAGTCACATACAGTCAAGAAGAACTATCTGAGTTAATAAAAAAACGTAGTGGTATCGATTTTGGACAAATAAAAAGTATGACTCCCTTATCACGAGGAACTTCAGGACGCATCTATCGATTAAAGATAGAAGGCACAAAACGCACTTTTATCATTGGTAAAGAATTAGAAATAAGAAAAGCACTATCGTCATCTCATCTCTACAGCTCCGCTTTTATTATAGAATATGGAAAGCTGAAAGACGAACTACCTCAAAACTTTACCTTCCACGGTGCAGGCTGGGGACATGGCGTTGGCTTATGCCAAATAGGAGCCGCAGTAATGGCTGACAAAGGTTACACATACGAAGAAATCCTTCAACACTATTTTAAGAACTCACAACTAAAAAACCTGAAATAATGCGAACTATTTATAGCCTCATAATTTTTCTTGCAAGTATAACTCTATCGGCCCAAAACTACTTAGAAGAAGGAGATATTGTGAGTGATTTACAGTTTCAGACTACGGATGGCAAGACCATAAGCATTGAAGAACTGAGAGGCAAAGTAGTATATATTAATTTCTTTGCTTTTTGGTGCCAACCATGTATGAAAGAACTCGCCTTAATGGAAGACGATATATTATCAGACATTAAATCGGACAAATTATATTTTGTCACCCTAGGACGAGGGCACACCTTAGAAGAGTTACAGAAATTCAAAATCAAAAAAAATTACGCATTTAACATAGGCTGCGACACCGACAAAACTTTATTCAAACGCTTTAGCGAAAAAGGGATTCCTCTGAATATCATCATCAACCGTAGAGGAAAAATTATTTATAAAAAAACAGGATTTTCCGACACTGGAATGAAGAAGATAAAACGGAAAATAAAATGGTCATTACTCTAAGCTAACAACCCATTTAATAACTATTAAGATGAAACGTTTCTCGAAAATATCTGTTATCATTATAGCTTCTCTTATAGGGGTTATTTTATTAGTTGCTGTATTAATCAAATCATTTGAAGACAATATCGCGCATATCACAGCCAATAAACTATCGTACACCATAGCAGCACCCATCACGATATCAACGGTCGATTTCAATTTACTACGCTCCTATCCTAACTCCAAAATAGAACTTAACGATGTCAACTTGAAAAGCCCTAAAGACAGCAATAACATTGCCCATGTAAAACGTCTTTTCCTTTCGGTAAATTCAAAAAAAGCAATGCAAGGAAGTTATGAAATAAATGCCATAGAACTCGACAGCCTAAACTTCAACTATAACATTTCGAAAGATAGTCTGACTAATTTAGATTTCTTATTAGCCTTATTTGAGACCACGAGTACTGTACAAGATAGCACTATAAACGATGCCATACCAGACAGCGTTCCTTTACAAATCAACCTCAAACAACTCTTGATGAAAAACATCATTTGTTCTTATTTTGATAGCACAAGTATGATAGGCGCTAAGGTTTTTATTCCTGAAATAGTCATTAATGCCAACGTGAATGGAGATAATTATTCGGCCACATCAAAAGGACAACTAAAGATCACTGATATTCGCTTTGGAGAATACAATACACAATTAATTGATAGCACACTATTAAAATATGACATTGACTACGAAGGCGATCACCTCAAAATTAACAATCTGACTTTCGAAAGTGATGGACTAGCTTTAGCCATGACAGGAAAGGCAAACTTAGGCGACACCTTAAATATCGAAGCATATATCAAAAATTCATTCATCGATATCGCCAAATTAATATCCTATGCCCCCCAAGCTATGCTGGACGAATATGGCATCACAGAAGCCCAAGGACAACTCACTTTTTCATCCAATATTACAGGCATTTATTCGGACTCTACAATGCCACAAATGGATCTTGATTTTGCATTAAACAACGCAGCTCTGAAGACCAAAGATTATCCCGAAATCAAACATTTTTCTATCAGAGGAAATGCAAATAATGGTATAAGCTGTGATAACACAACCACCAGTTTGGACATCGATCAACTCCAAGTAAAAACAGCACAAAGCACACTTAACGCCACCGCTCATATTAAAAACATAGACCAACCGACCTATAACATTTCAAGTGATGGTAGTCTGCTGATCGATGAGTTTGCGGCTTTCATACCCGATACTTTGTTAGAGTATATCACAGGAAAAATCAACTGGAACTTCACAACTTACGGCACTGTTCCTCAGGAAATAGACGACGCTTTCACCGATAAAGTACTAGCACAAAGTTCACTTAGCCTGAGTACCAAAGATCTTTCCTTAAAAATGGATAGTTCTCTTACTATCAACAATCTGAACACCTCAGCGAAATACAAAAAGCAGCATTTCACGCTCAAGTCATTAAGTGTAGAAGTCCCCAGCTATGATGTAGCCATTCAGAATGCATATACTGATGTAAGATTCGAAGGCTCCGTCAATGAACTTTCCAGTTTGCTCCTCAACATCGATTCGTTATTATTCGAGAGTGATAGTAATATATTATGCTTAAATGGAACCGTGAAAAATATGGATCAACCCATTTATGATCTCAAAGGCAAGGTAGAGTTAAATCTAAAACAATTACAGAAATTTGCTCCCGACACCCTGATTCGTGCTATGAGTGGAAAGGTAAAAATGGCTGTCGTCTCCCAAGGAGAGATTAATCTAGATTCTATCTCAGACCAAGCGATGGATATAGCCTTTAAACAGTCGTCGTTTAAATTAGAATGTGAAGATGTAGCGTTACAAATGGTCGATAGTTTATATGACATCAATAAGATGAATCTTAAAGCCAATATGCAACATGATTCTATTGCTATTGATTCTTTCTTTACGGATTACAAAGGCTTAACAATGGCACTCAATAACACCTATATATTAAATGCTTACAAAGCAGCCATACTGAATCAAGAAGAAAAACTCATTGTGCGAAGCAACATCAACTTTGGAGATATTAACTACGCCATCTTAGAACCCTTTATGCTTACTGATTCGTTAGAAGAAATTACAACCGACACCACAGAAAGTGAGTACATACAACATTATACAATGGACATAAAAGGTGATATGGCCATCAACAGTTTCACACTTGACAATTACGAAGTAGATACAGATTTCACCATTCATCATTTCAAAATAGACGATTTCTCTACGAAATTCCGCGTGACCGACAGCACTTATATCGCAGATAGTCTGCAATTTTATGCCTTTGATGGATTTATGAATAGCTCTTTGAGATACGACATAAAAAAAGATAAAATAGGCGTTGCCATGCGCAGTCATATAGACAGCATGAACTTCAAGACCTTGCTTTATGAAATGAATAATTTTGGACAAACAGATCTCACAGAAGAAAATATAAGTGGTCTTTTAAGTGCTGACGTTTTTGCTGAAGCATTTATTGTAGGCGATACCATACCACAAGACAGAATGAGAATGCGCGGTGATTTCACACTTGAAAATGGCGGAATTTATAATTTTGAACCAGCACAAGAAATGTCCAAATTCACAGGGATTAATGAATTAGACAATATTCGTTTTCAAACTCTAAAAACTAAACTTTTCCTATTTAAAGGAGCAGCGTATGTGCCGGAAACAAATATTGTAAGTTCAGCCATAGATGTAAAAGCATACGGTATGCAAACTTTGGGTGATGATTACGAATACCACTTAGACCTCAACTTAGGCGACGTCCTTACAGGGAAATCAGAAAATTTAATGAAACGCCAAGAAAAAGCGAATAAAGAAGCTGGAGATGACGTCAAAAGAAATGGTGTCAATCTTATTGTTTATAGCTTAGATGGGAAAACAAAAAATGGGTTTGACAATAAAAAAGCACAAGACAAAATGAAGCGTAAAATCAAGCTTCAACAACGTGTTCTTGACCTTGTCTTCAACCCAAAACTTTTTAATTTCGATACTGAATTTGAAATAGCTCAAGATGAAACGAATAAAAAATAAATTACGCACACGCCTAATAGTTATCATAGCCATTCTTGTCATTGGTTTACTAGGATGGCAAATAAACGTTTTTTATAAACATAAAGCCAAAACCATACATAACGAAGAGTTATTGTTAGAAGTACTTACCGAAGGAGAACAAATCACGATAGGAGCTGAAGATGCCACGCATACCTTAGTCTTATTCTATGACTATAGTTGTAATTTTTGTCGCCATTTCTTTGAAGTGACCTTATACGAACTAAAACCACTCATTGAAAACAATGAACTACAATTAATTCTCAAGCCCGTCAATCTCTCAGGAGATAAAACACGAAGCGAAGCCTATCAATTGCTTTATTGTCTTAACCGCTTTGATTTATTCCAAGAACTCCATGAGGTTTTATTGTTAGAACCTGACTTTATGTATCAACCCGATTACAGCCATTTTATTAATGACTTAATGTTAGAGAACGAAGACATTAACAGCTGCATAAATAACTCATCTACATTAGATCAGGTAACATCAAATAAACGATTATTAGGTCAACTGGGGTTTCATGCGCTCCCCCTTTTTCTCTATAAAAATAAAGCTTACAACGGCAATCTCAGCACCGAAAAGATAAAGCTAATAATTAATGAATGAGTACGATTAAAAAAGCCGTATCTTTGTCCACTTAATTAAAATCTAAAAACAAAAAACTATGCAAAAAAGAATCAATAAAAAACGCTATGCTACTCTTGTATCAGCATTTCTATTTGCTGGTATGATGCTTATCAATACAAGCTGCGAAACAGAGGACGACGAGATGTGCGAAGAAGTTCCTGACGTGTGTATCGAAACTGTAACAATATGTTCCTCAACAACTGAAGAATATTACATTTTTGAAAATGACACCATTTATTGTGCAGGAATTGACAATTGTGATGATGCTGTAAAAATAGTAACTAGTAGCTGTACCCAAGCTGCCGTAAAAAACGAAATAGAAATTAAGCAACATCTTGAAACCATTATGGCATCATTACGTTCTAGACATTTCTAATTAATTACAAATATCTAAAAAACAAACGTTTATATCATAAACGCTCATATTATTATGTCCGATATACAAGAAGAATCATCAGAAGACCAGAGCAAAAATAAAGGCATTCGCCTCAACCGTTATTTAGCTAATTCGGGGGTATGCTCACGTCGCAAAGCTGATGTATTCATAGCCAAAGGATTGGTGACAGTAAACGGTGAAGTGGTTACCGAAATGGGATTCCGCGTACAACCAAACGACAAAGTAGAGTACGAGGGTAAAGTACAAAATGCAGAGAAAAAACGTTATGTTTTACTTAACAAACCTCGCAATTGTGTTTCAACCATGGACGACCCAGAAGGACGTCGTACCGTATTTGATTTGATAGCCCATGCTACCGAAGAACGCATCTATCCTGTAGGTCGATTGGACCGTAACACGACAGGTGTTTTGTTGTTTACTAACGATGGTGATTTAGCTAAAAAACTAACTCATCCCAGCTATAACAAGAAAAAGATATACCATGCCTTTTTGGATAAACCCTTCACTGCAGAAGATCTGAGGGAAATAAGAAAAGGTTTTGAATTAGAAGATGGATTTGCGCAAGCT
Organism: Bacteroidales bacterium; assembly: GCA_965662645.1. Classification (GTDB taxonomy): domain Bacteria; phylum Bacteroidota; class Bacteroidia; order Bacteroidales; family UBA5342; genus UBA5342. Next base: position 84,639 of record CBFIII010000003.1, on the reverse strand, counting down.
GATGCAGCTGATTTTCCGGAAGCGGAAGACAAGTCACAAGTAGGACTTGAAATACATTCTGGTAAAAATCGTATTGTACGCCGTATGTTCGAACATTTAGGCTATAAGGTTGAAAAATTAGACCGTGTTGTATTTGCAGGCTTAACAAAGAAAAATCTACCACGTACTAAATGGCGCTTTCTTACAGAAAAAGAAGTGCAATTTTTAAAAATGCAATAGTGTCATTTCATTACACCTTGTCATTAATTAGTATCTATTAAAACAAACAGCCCCCAAAGGCTATTATCAGGAAAACAAACAATGGGAAATATTGTTGCAATTGTAGGAAGACCAAATGTTGGTAAATCAACACTCTTCAACCGACTCACAGAAAGTAGAGATGCCATAGTTAACGAAGAAAGTGGCGTGACACGTGATCGCCAATATGGGAAAGTATTATGGAATGGAAAAGAAATTTCGATAGCTGACACTGGAGGTTATGTCGTTAATTCGGATGATATTTTCGAAGATGAAATACGCAAACAGATCTTTGTGGCTATAGAAGAAGCTGACGCCATACTTTTTGTGGTAGATGTAATGACAGGCATCACCGATATGGACGAACAAGTAGCCAGCATATTACGTCGTACTCAGAAAAAAGTCATCTTGGTCGTTAACAAAGTAGATAATGGCAAACTGGAAAATGATGCTGTTGAATTTTACAATTTAGGTCTTGGCGATTATTTCACCGTTTCATCGACTAATGGAGGAGGAACAGGTGACTTGCTAGACAAAATTATGGACAGCTTAGTTTTTGAAGAAGAAATTGTAGAAGAATTAGACATCCCTCGTTTTGCTATCGTAGGTCGTCCTAATGTTGGAAAATCCTCTTTGACCAATGCTTTTATAGGAGAAGATCGTAACATCGTAACTGATTTAGCAGGAACTACGCGCGACTCTATAGATACCCGTTTCAATAAATTCGGTTTTGATTTCATATTAACCGACACCGCTGGTTTGCGTAAAAAAGCGAAAGTCCATGAAGACTTAGAATTTTACTCTACCCTACGCGCCATACGTGCAATAGAAGCCTGCGACGTGTGTTTATTACTCATAGATGCAGAACGTGGCATAGAAGCTCAAGATATGAGTATTCTTAGTGTGATACACAAAAACAAAAAAGGTTTAGTGTTATGTATCAACAAATGGGATTTGATTGATAAAGAAACCAAAACCGCCAAAGAATACGAAGATAATGTAAGAGAACGTTTTGCTCCATTTACCGATTTCCCTATTGTTTTCACTTCTGTCAAGAACAAACAACGCATCCATAAAACGTTAGAAGTAGCCATGGATGTTTATGAAAACAGAAAACGTCAAATCACGACTTCAAAATTGAATGAAGTCATGCAAGAAGCCATAGAACGTAATGGTCCTCCATCTATAAAAGGAAAATATATTAAGATAAAATATATCACCCAATTACGAACTGCTACTCCTGCTTTTGCGTTTTTTGCTAACCTACCACAGTATATCAAAGATCCATACAAACGCTATTTGGAAAATCAGATTCGTAAAAACTGGAACTTTCACGGTGCTCCTGTACAAATTTTTATTCGTAAAAAATAGAACACTTTATGTAAAAACAGGGCATGCGTTGAGTTAAACCATCATAAAAACAGGGTTAACTCAACGCATGCCTTATACACCAATATCCTAAACCTATTTCATCAGCTATGGCTAAAACAAAAACCACCTATTTCTGTCAAAACTGTGGTGCTGAATCTTCTAAATGGATAGGTAAATGTCCTGCATGCGACGAATGGAATACCTACGTAGAAGAAATTGTAGAAAAAAAAAGCAGTAAAAGCAACCCCATAAAAGACATTATGGGTAGTATCAATTCCAAGCCACAAGCCATCTCGGCTGTAGAAGCTAACGAAGAACAGCGCATTGATACTGGCAATAAAGAATTCAACCGCGTCCTTGGTGGAGGATTGGTAAAAGGATCATTAGTGCTTTTAGGTGGAGAACCCGGCATAGGGAAATCAACCTTAGTACTACAAATGGCCTTACAAATACCCCATAAAAAAGTACTCTATATTTCAGGAGAAGAAAGCGCACAACAAATCAAGTTACGCGCAGAACGTGTAGGTGGCAATATGGACAACTGCTATATTGTCAGTGAAACGAATCTAGAGAAATCCTTTATTCACATCAAAAACACATCCCCTGACTTACTCATTATAGACTCTATACAAACGATGGCTACCGAACGTGTAGAATCATCACCAGGTAGTGTATCACAAGTACGAGAAAGCGCAGCACTCATTCTGCGTTTTGCCAAAGAATATAATGTCCCCGTACTATTAATTGGTCATATTACTAAAGATGGCAACTTAGCTGGACCTAAAGTATTAGAGCACATCGTAGATACAGTACTTCAGTTCGAAGGCGATCAGAATTACATGTACCGCATCCTACGTTCCATCAAAAATCGTTTTGGAAGCACCTCTGAGTTAGGTATTTTTGAGATGCGACAGAACGGATTACGTGAGGTGAGCAACCCTTCGGAACTTTTACTTTCGTCGGAACATTTAGGATTAAGCGGTGTCAGTATTTCGGCAGCCATAGAAGGCGCTCGTCCTTTCCTGATCGAAATACAAGCCTTAGTCAGCACAGCAGCCTATGGCACCCCACAACGCTCAACTACTGGGTTTGACACCAAACGTATGAATATGCTTTTGGCAGTACTCGAAAAACGTGTAGGCTTTAAGATTGGAGCAAAAGACGTCTTCCTAAATATAGCCGGCGGACTAAAAGTTAATGATCCAGCTATCGACTTAGCTGTCATTACGGCAGTACTCTCTTCAAGTGTAGATATGGCCTTAGATAGAGACATCTGTATGGCTGGAGAAGTGGGACTATCAGGGGAAATACGCCCCGTAGCACGTATAGAACAACGCATCAGTGAAGCCGCGAAATTAGGATTTGGCAAGATACTTGTTCCACATGCTAATGCCAAAAGCATTAATGATGCGGACTATGCAATTGAAATCATCCCCGTATCTAAAGTATCTCAAGCTTTTAGGCTTTTATTTAAAAAAGAAGAATAAACTTATTCTCCTAACTTAGGAGCAACTCAAACCAAACGATTATGACGGTAAAAAAACTTCTAAGTGCGCTTTTGCTTTTCACAAGTCTGAGTCTCTTTTCACAATATGATCCATCAGCGCAAAAATATTTAGATATTCTTGCCTCTTCAATAAAAACAGATAAAGGCCTTGTCATTGATTTCGAAGCTAAAGTGAGTAAATTAGGTGACAACGAAGAATTAGAAAATGAAAAAGGATCTTTATTATTAAAACAAAACAAATCGAAACTTAAAGTGGCAGGTACCACCACCTATTGCGATAATACAACCCAATGGCTGGTGATGGATGAAGAAAAAGAAGTCACCATTCAAGCTATAGAAAAAGATGAAGTGACACCAGCATCTATCTTTACTTTATATAAAAAAGGATACCGCTTTCGTATTTTAGAAGAAACTGAAGAAAAAGCAATAATAGAACTCACCCCTGAAGATAAAAAATCACCTTATGTGAGAATAACATTATACATCAATAAAGAAGGACAACAACTCAATGCTTTTGCATTACAGAGTAGAAATGCCATCGTCACCAGTGTAAATATCACCTCTTGGAAAGAAACAATGATAGACGATAAGCAATTAATCTTCGATGCCGATCAGAATCCTGACATTGAGATAATTGATCTAAGATAAAAAATAATAAAAACTCGATAAATTGAACCTATTATGGAACAAAATGAAAAAACAAAATGCCTAATCATAGGCTCTGGTCCTGCAGGATATACTGCAGCAATTTATGCTTCACGTGCTAACCTTAGTCCTATAATGTACGAAGGAATGCAACCTGGTGGACAATTAACAACCACTACGGAAGTAGAAAACTTCCCAGGTTATCCGATAGGAACCACAGGAACTGAAATGATGGAAGATTTTAAAAACCAAGCCGTGCGTTTTGGTGCTGACGTACGTTTTGGAATGGCAACAGAAGCCGACTTATCATCAAAACCTTATAAAATCACAATAGATGGTAATAAGATCATAGAAGCCGAAACCGTAATCATAGCAACGGGAGCTACCGCCAAATATTTAGATCTTCCTGATGAAGAGAAATATGCAGGTATGGGTGTTTCGGCTTGTGCTACTTGTGACGGTTTTTTCTACCGTGGCAAAAAAGTGGCCGTAGTAGGTGGTGGCGACACAGCAGCTGAAGAAGCTATATATTTAGCAGGACTTGCTGAAAAAGTTTATCTTATTGTACGCCGCGACGAGTTACGCGCTTCTAAAGTCATGCAAAAACGCGTGATAGATACTGAAAACATCGAAGTATTATGGAAACATCAGACCAAAGGTCTTTTTGGAGATAATGGCGTAGAAGGAGTCACACTGTATAAAGACAAAGGCACACCAGAAGAAACTCTGGTAAATGTAGCTATTGATGGTTTTTTCTTAGCCATTGGGCACACCCCAAATTCACAGATCTTTAAAGATTACCTTAAAACTGATGATGTGGGTTATATCATCACCGCACCAGATTCTACAAAAACAAATGTAGAAGGTGTATTTGCTTGTGGAGATGTACAAGACACACAATATCGTCAAGCCGTCACAGCGGCAGGATCAGGCTGTATGGCAGCTATAGAAACAGAACGTTATCTATCAGAACAATAAGGAAAAACAACCTATAATTTATTAAATAGCATCTCATTTGGGGATGCTATTTTTTTGTCTTATAACAAAAGCGTTTCAACTACCGCACTGCAAACAGACGGAGCAAACCTCCTTAAACCTACAATTGAAACCAAGTATCAACAAGCTGATCTACTTCATTGGTCTTATTTTTATGAAAGAATTCATTTTTATGGATATCATAATTATAATCCTCAGCCCATTCATCCTTATGATTAACGATCTGATGAATAGCATCTAATATAAAATAAACCTCTGCATCAGTAGTGGTAGGATGCAAAGACCAACGTATCCATCCTGGTTTTTTTGATAAGTCACCATGATTTATTAGATCAGTTATAGTCTGTGATTTTTCGTGAGTTACTTTTAATAGATAGTGACCGTAGGTACCTGCACAAGCACATCCACCCCGCATCTGAACACCAAATCTATCACTTAATAACTTTACAACTAAGTTAAAATGGACCTTTTCAATATAAAAAGAAATGACAGCTAAGCGATCTTCAATATGCTCTGCTAAGATATGAACACCACGCATCTTCTTTAATCTAGGAAAAACAATACGTAACAATTCTTTCTCGCGAGCCACTATATTTGCAATACCCATTTTACTTTTCAACTGAAAAGCAAGTGCTGCTTTTATGAGCTGCAAAAATCCAGGTGTACCTCCATCCTCTCGCGCTTCAATATCTTCAATATATTTAACTTGATTCCAAGGATTGGTCCAATCAACAGTACCGCCACCAGGATTATCTGGCGTAACGCTAGAATAAAATTTTGAATCAAAAATCAATACGCCTGAAGCACCTGGACCTCCTAGAAACTTATGAGGGCTGAAATAAATACCGTCCAACTTCTCCTTTTCTTCCTCAGGGTGCATATTTATTTCATCGTAAGGTGCCGACGCTGCAAAATCAACGAGAGCCATTCCATTATATTCATGTATTATTCTAGCCAACTTATAAATGGGCGTGTGTACTCCTGTCACATTAGAACATGCCGTAAATGCACCAATCTTAAACTGACGATCCTTATACTTCTCTAACAGTCTTCTTAATTCTTCAGGATCAACGGTTAAATCTTTTGCTGGTGGCACAATAATAACTTCAGCATTAGACCCTAACCAAGAGGTATGGTTAGAATGATGCTCCATATGAGAGATAAAAACGACAGGTTTCTCAACTTCTTTCAAACATTGCTTTCCGTTAAGCACTCCACACGAGCGCAAACCTAATATCCGAATCAACTTATTAACCACAGCAGTCATACCAAAACCTGCAGCTATAATAACATCGTCTTTATTGGCATTCACATGTTCTTTGATAATTTTTTGTGCTTTATGATAAGCCAATGTCATACGTGTACCCGTTTCACTTGTTTCAGTATGCGTATTGGCAACAAATGGACCAAAATCATGTATTATTTTATCCTCAATACCCTTGTATAATCGCCCAGTAGCTAACCAGTCGGCATAAATAATGTTTTGTTCACCATAAGGTGAGGTATAAATGCCCTTATTGCCAATTATGTTCTCTCTAAAAGGCTTAAAATACAATTCTAATTCACTCATTAAATACAGTATTAACGTTACTATGCAAAATAGTTTTACACTGACTACTCTCAATTTTCATTGCACATCAAATTTAGACAATCAAACTAACAAATCCAAAAAGGACTTTCTAATTACCAATAGAAGAGAAAAAATTGGACTTCTCAATTCTAACTGATAAGTACATTAAGAATGTTGAAACGAAAGTAAGCACAGAAAAGAGATTCAACTATAAAAGTCCTACCTTTATTATGGAGAGAATGTTATTTTAATAATAAAATTGCATTTATGGCTAGAATTCACTTTACATTAAAAACACGTCACTAAATATTACTGATAACCGTAAACGTCATTTTTTCCTAAAAATTTGGATTATAATGCATTTTGTTTTAACATCGTACAATATTTATTACCGAAAATATTTGACCATTAAAATTCTATTACAAATGAAAAAATTCCTATCAATTACACTATTGCTTAGTTTATCTTACACTTTGTTTGCGCAGATCGATGCTCGTATGTTTCGTTATCCCGATGTTAGTGACACTCAAATAGTTTTTGCCTATGCGGGCGACATATGGGTGGTAGCAAAAGAAGGAGGAACAGCCACAAAATTAAGTTCTCCTAAAGGAGAAGAAATGTTACCAAAATTCTCACCTGATGGAAAAACGATTGCTTTTAGTGGCAACTACAATGGAAATACCGATATCTATACGATACCTGTCAGTGGAGGATTACCTACCCAACTCACTTGGCACGGTTATGCTGACCGTGTAGTAGATTGGCATCCCAATGGTAAACAAATCCTCTTTGCTTCAGCAAGAGAAAGTGGCAAAGACCGATGGAATCAATTCTACTTAACAGGATTAGAATCCGGTTTGCCTGAAAAACTACCTATGCAATATGCAGAGTTTGGTTCCTTTTCTAACGACGGTAATACTATAGCCTTTACTGACAAAACCCGCTTATTTAGAACATGGAAAAGGTATGAAGGTGGAATGGCACCAGATATCTGGATAATGAATCTCAAGACTTTAGAAGCTGAAAAGATTGCGAAGAGTGATGCCAACGATGAATTACCTATGATCAAAGGCGATAAAGTCTATTTCCTTTCGGACCGAGGAGAAAACAAACGAGCCAACCTTTGGGTTTATGATACCAACACAAAAGCACTTGAACAACTGACTCATTATGATGATTATGATGTACATTTTCCATCTATGGGTTCAGAAGACATAGTGTATGAAGCTGGCGGCAAACTCTATCTTTATAATTTATCAAATGAAAAAAGCAACGAAGTTCAAGTCAACTTAATCTCGGATCAACTCACACTGATACCTAAGACTAAAAAAGTACAAGGTCATATTTCAAACTATTTCATTTCTCACGATGCTAAACGTGTAGCAGTAGAAGCGCGCGGAGAAATATTTTCAGTACCAGTAGAACACGGATACACCGCTAATTTAACCCAAAGCTCAGGTGTAGCAGAACGCTATCCTGCTTGGTCACCAAACGGCAAATACCTGGCCTATTGGAGTGATAAATCGGGCGAATATCAACTGGTATTACGCAATATGGAAGAGGAAACTGAAGAAGAAATCACGGACTTTTCAGAAGGCTATCGTTATGAAATAATGTGGTCACCAGACAGTAAAAAAATTGTTTTTGTTGAACAAGATTTGGAAATTAAACTCCTATTTGTGGACAGTAAAGAAGTCGTGATTGTCGATAGTCTAAATTCTGGAGGCCAATATACGGTCAATAACTTTTCAGTGGACTGGGATAAAAATAGCGAATGGTTTACTTGGGCTGCAGATTGCAAAACCAAGAACAGTGTGATTGCGGTTTATAATGTGAAAAAACGTAAAAAACAAGTACTGACTAGCGGTTTTTATAATGATTGGGATCCCGTATTCTCTACCGATAGTAAATATATCTTTTTCTTAACAAAACGAAAATTCAATGCAGAATATTCTGATTTTCAAGGAACGTGGATTTACACAAAAGCAACTAGGTTAGCCGCTTTACCTTTAACTAAAGAAATTGAATCTCCATTAGCTTTTCGTAATGATAAAGTAGAAATTGTCAAAGAAAAAGATAAAGAAAAAACGGATGAAGAAAAAAAAGAAGAAAAGAATAAAGACAAGAAAAAAGAAACTAAAAAGAAGAAAAAAGAAAGCACTAAAATAGAAATAGACGGCATAGAAGAACGCATAGTATTACTACCTCCTAGTGCTGGAGATTATAGTTCATTAGCAGCTGTAGATGGTAAAATTCTCTATCTGAACCACGAGAAAAAACGTAATTTGAAATATTATGATATAAAGGAACGCGAAGAAAAAACCATTATCAACGACATTACTGGTTATCAGTTAGCCGCTAACAAAAAAAACATACTAGCGATAAAAGGTTCTAAAGCCTCCGTTATTAAGGTAGCAGCAGGCCAATCGATGAAAGAAACCATTGATCTTGGAGACATACAAATGACAGTTAACCCTAAAAAAGAATGGAAACAAATCTATAGAGATGCTTGGCGTTTAGAACGTGACTTTTTCTATGATAAAAACATGCATGGCGTCGATTGGCAAGGCGTTTACGATCAGTATTTACCCTTGCTTGAGCAGTGCGTTACCCGTTGGGATGTTAACTTTGTATTAGGAGAGATGATTGGCGAAATGAGTTCCTCACATTCCTACAAAGGAGGTGGAGACTATGAACACGCCTTAAGGATAGGTGTTGGATACTTAGGCGTGAATTTTGATTTTACCGATGGAGCTTATAAAATAGCTCATATTGTTAATGGTAGTCCTTGGGATGCAGAAGGACGTTCGCCTTTAATGGCACCAGGTTTAGATGTAAAAGAAGGCGACTTCCTATTAGCTGTAAATGGCGTTCCTGTTGATGTGACCAAATCTCCTTTTGCAGCCTTCGAGAATATGGGAAATAAATCGGTAGAACTTTTAGTAAATGATAAACCCGAAAAAAAGGGAGCACGTAAAGTAGTGGTAAAAACCATAAAAAATGAATACCAACTACGCCATTTAGAATGGATTGAAAGTAAACGCAAACGTGTAGAAGAAGCCACCAATGGGCAAGCGGGTTATATTTATGTCCCTAATACGGGTGTTGAAGGACAAAGCGAATTGCTCCGTCAGTTTATGGGACAATGGACTAAATCGGCGTTAATTATTGATGACCGTTGGAATAGTGGAGGCCAAATCCCGGATCGTTTTATAGAATTGCTCAACCGTGCCCCCTACTCTTACATTGCTGGACGCACAGGTATAGACCGTCAAGTGCCTTATGTAGGTCATTTTGGTCCTAAAGTAATGATGATAAATGGATGGTCTGGCTCAGGAGGTGATGCTTTCCCCGACTACTTCCGCAAAGCAGGCTTAGGCGAATTAATTGGCACACGCACTTGGGGCGGATTGATAGGTATCTCTGGTGCACCACAGTTGATTGATGGTGGCATGGTAACAGTACCCACATTCCGTTTGTATGACCCCAATGGAGAATGGTTCCTTGAAGGACACGGCGTAGATCCCGACATTGAGGTAGATGAAGATGCCAGTCAGTTAGCGAAAGGCACCGATCCACAGTTGGAAGAATCAATTAAGGTTATTCTTGAGAAATTAGAAACAGAACCTTTTGTAAAACCTCCTCACGCAGCGTACGAAACACGATAAATTAGATATTTTTAGATAATGAAGGGCAGCGGCTATTTTTTATAGTTACTGCCCTTTTTGTTTATAATAGCACTTCAGAAATTGAAACACACATTGTAAATTTAATTCTCCATAACTTGCTGTTGGATCATTCATTTATATCTCATAATTTTATGTAAACTAATATAAAACAGTTATTTTTGTCGCTTAATTATCAATTCATAAACGATAAAACAATTCATAATGAAAAAAATTGGTCGAATTATCCTATTTGTCATTTTATTAGCCCTCGTAGGTGGTGTGTATTATCTCAATTTGCTCATGCCAATTATTACGGGGTATGCTGCTAAAAACCTATCGTCAGCGGTATTTATCAGTGGACGAACACAAGAATCAATGGAAAATGAAAACCTCAATTTCTCATACATAAAATATACCGATAACACCATTGACTACGATAACAAAAGGGTAACAAGTCGTTTTCTATGGTCAAAATCAACAGCCGTTTTCACCGAAGACTATGGCTGTTCTCTTATAAAAGACATTGATGAAGAAACGTATAAAAGTCGGTTACCCAAAATAAACCGCTCCCTATCCTACCTCCCTGATACAGTAGCTTGGCCATTAGGTAATGTGATGCCCGATACTATTCCTCAAGATATCGACATTTTAAAAATACAAGAATTGTCGAATAGAGTTTTTAGTGATACAGGAAGTATGGCAGGCACCTTTGGCTTTATGGTAGTTTATAAAGGGATTCCCGTAGTAGAACGTTACCGTGAGGATTTCAACAAAGACACACGATTCTTAAGTTGGTCTATGGCAAAAAGCCTAACCAGCACATTAATAGGGCTCAGATCAGATCAAGGAAAACTAAACATCAACACCCCTCTACCAGTAGAAGAATGGCAAAAAGACGAGCGTAAAAACATTACGATGAAGTCTCTATTGCAGATGAATAGCGGACTAAAATGGAATGAGGATTATGGCAATCTATCCGATGTCACAGTGATGCTACACAAAACCAGTGATTTTGCAAAATACACATGGAATAAGAAACTCGTTTACCCTGTAGGAACTTATTATTATTACTCTTCAGGAACTAGCAATATAGCTTCCTACTTTTTAAGAAAATCTTTTGATAATGATCTAGCCTATTATGAGTTTCCTTATGAACACTTATTTAAGAAAATAGGTATAAATAATTCCATTTTCGAAACAGATAATAGCGGTACTTATGTAGGTTCATCTTATTGGTATGCTACCATTAGAGATTATGCACGCTACGGACTGTTGTATGCCAACAAGGGTTACTTTGCTGACAAACAAATACTGTCGGATGAATGGATTGACTTCACCAATACCCCTGCTGAAGGATCAGACAACTATTACACCGCCTTTTTCCGCATCAACAAAAGCAAAAGCTTTGAAAATGCTCCAGAAGATATGCTCAGTTGCCGTGGACATAACGGACAAGCGATATTTATTATTCCATCAAAAGAACTGGTTATAGTTAGAACAGGTTATTGTCAAGATGGAAGCTTCAGCTTTTCTGAGATGTTAGATGGCGTCTTAGGTGCTTTAAAATAAACAAATAGATATATTTCAAAACCATATATTACAGAAAAACCATTTCCATTTTTTTCATCACAAAAAGTCTCAGTTTTTTAACTGGGACTTTTTTATTCAGTCAAAGCAAGATAAAAAAACAGTTAATGCTTCAAATAAAACATCAAGTCCAAAAACCTCATTCATTATAAAGTTGAATAAGTCTTATTCTGCTTATAAAGCAACTACTCTTGTTACTAATTAAAAAAAATATCGGCTCTATGTCATTTTGTGTAGGTTCAAATTATGCGTAAACATAACACCATCCCTACGGGATTTTGAAATGACGAATTAATGAACTACCATAACTACGTGCCGATGGCACTTAAAAAACATGTTATTTCATAAAGTCCTATAAGGACAATGTTATGATAGCTAAACAATAGTTAATGAAAACCAAAAGTCCCATCGGGACGATGTAATTTAACGTAAAAAAATGAAGTCGTATCACTAAGGAATACGGCTTACTCACACTAAAGCGGCATAGCAACAAAACATCTCTCTATAAATAAATGAGTTATCAAAATAAAAAACTTTTCACAATTCGCCATAAACTAAAGGTAATAAAACTCACAATGTGAGAATTAAATCAAAAGAAAAATATTTTATATAAAAATTCATCTTTGGCATAACACTTGCAAATATCATATTCGGTTTTTAATTGGTTAGGTAATATCTAATAATAGATATTAGAATTACGCCCCGGGAGTGGTTACCCGGGGTTTCTTTTTATATAAAAACACCAACATTTACTTTCCTTTGTAAATTATTAACTGTCATAAATATAAAAACCACTGAAAACCATTCAAGTAAAGCCTACAAGTACAGACACCACTTCCTTTTTTAGCAAAATCATTTTTTTACCGTATCTTCGCAACCCCAATAATAACTTTATGATTAGCACAAAACACGGCACAAAAACTGCCATAACCTATAAAAATCAACTCATCACTTACGATGAATTAAACCAGAATATCTTTAGTTACGCCACTCTTTTAGAAGGGAAGAAAATTGATAAAATAGCTATTTTTTCAGAAAATAGACCCGAATGGATCTTTGCTTTCTTTGCTGCATGGTACCATGACATCACAGTCGTCACCATCGATTTTATGGCCACAGCCGATGATGTTACTTACATCCTAGAAGATTGCAAACCAGAGTACATCTTTCATTCTGAAAACACCTCTGACATCCTCCAAAAAGCATTAGAAACCAGTTCTATCACACCTGAAACATATGAACTAGGATCTTCTACATTACCACAAGTTAAAGGAGAATGGAAACCCATTAACGACAAAGAAAAAACAGCTGTCATCATTTATACTTCGGGCACTACAGGAGATCCGAAAGGCGTCATGTTAAGCTATAAAAACCTAGATTGTAACATCAAAGCAGTAAGCGTGGATGTCCCTATCTATGATGAAACTTCTGTTGTTTTACTTATACTTCCATTACAACACATCTTACCTCTTCTGGGAGCAATGCTTGTACCACTAACCATAGGAAGCACAGTGGCTATCTGTCCCTCATTACAAGCCGCTGACATCATAGAAACGATGCAAAATCATAAAGTATCGATAATCATTGGTGTACCACGACTTTTCGAATTATTATATAAAGGCATATTGGCCAAAATTAATGCTTCATTCATCACAAAAACACTCTACAAGATAGTTTTAGCTAGCAAATCACAATTTTTAGGTCGCACTATATTCAAAAAAATACATCAACAATTTGGGGGCCACCTCAAGACATTAGTAGCTGGTGGAGCTACTTTACCCACAGAAGTTGGCGCCTTTTATCACGCATTATCATTCACGGTATTAGAAGGTTATGGAATGACGGAATCAGCACCAATGATCACCTTCACGCGTCCCGATGATGTAGTGATAGGTTCTACAGGCACTCCCCTTCCCGCCCTTGAGGTTAAAATACAAGATGGAGAGATTATTGCTAAGGGAGACAGCATAATGAAAGGGTATTACAATAGACCCGAAGAAACAGCTGCCACCGTTATAGATGGCTGGCTACACACAGGAGACTTAGGACGTTTTGATGACAAAGGAAGGCTTTATATCACAGGCCGCACAAAAGAAATCATTGTTTTATCAAACGGTAAAAACATCAATCCTAATGAGATAGAAAATAAGTTATTAGAAAAAGCCGAAGACACGATATCCGAAATTGGCGTATGCATGTATGAAGATATTTTACAAGTAGTTATATTACCCAATTTCAAAACATTAATGAATCAGGGTATTAATGATGTTCAGGAATATTTTAATAATTTGCTCACTAAAGAATACAACCCGCACGTCACGCCATACAAACAAGTCAGTAAATTCACCATAGTAAAAGAAGGTTTACCACGCACCCGTTTGAGTAAGTTACAACGTTTCAAACTTCCTGAAATAATAAAAGATGGCGCACAAAAAAAACAACACAAAGCAGAACCAGAAAATAAAGAATATAAGAGCATAAAAAAATACCTTGAAGACCTATTAAACCGCGACGTCTATCCCGATAGTCATATGGTTTTTGATTTGGCTTTAGACTCCTTAGCAAAATTAGAACTAATAGACTACATCGATCGTACTTTTGGCATTATCATAAAAGAAGAAGAACTACTCAATTACAATTCGGTAGGTGAATTAGTTCAATTTATATCGGGGCACAAACAACACTTCAAAGAAACTGATTTTGACTGGCATGAGATGATGACTAAGCCTATAGAATTAGATCTTAAAAAACCATGGATTACCTTACGCTGGATGAGAAGCATTGGTAAGTTTTGGTTCAACTTATTCTTTAAAGTTACGCTTAAGGGCGCTACTGACATAGCAGATGGAGCTGCCATTATCAGTCCTAATCACAGTAGTTTCTTAGATGCTTTCTTGGTTTTTGCATTTATGAAAAAGAAAGTTGCTAATGAAACCTATTTTTATGCTAAAAAAGAACACGTTAACTCACCATTACGACGCCTAATAGCCAAGCACAACAATGTGATAATTATGGATTTAGAAAAAGATCTTTACCATTCTATTCAACAGTTAGCTCAACTATTGCGTGAAGGGAAAAAGCTTATGATTTTTCCTGAAGGCACACGCACAGCATCAGGTAAATTAGGCGATTTCAAAACCACATTTGCAATACTCAGTAAAGAATTGAATGTCAACATCTACCCCATTGCTATCAAAGGAGCTTTTGAAGCATGGCCACGTCATAAAAAACTTCCAATATCAGGGTCTGAACTACAAATCTCATTTCTCAATAAGATAGAACCACAACAGATGGATGAGATACAAATTGCAGAAGCGGTAAAAAAAGCGATTGCACTAGAACTATAAGGAGTAGAAATTAGTCAACAAGCTCGGGGCAAACCCACGAGGCATTTAGTTGAAGAACATTTTATTATTCGCAACAAGCTACGGAGAATTAAACCCACTATGTGGGATTAAAGCAAAGCATCATAAATAACTTGCTGAATACGAGGTCGTATATTTTCTTTTGAAAACTTATTATTGTAAGAATCAGGATGCACCCTATTCGAGAGGAAGATATAGATCAAATCATTCTCAGGATCGGCCCATATCCCTATGCCTGTAAAACCCGTATGCCCAAAGGTTGATGGTGAAGCTGAAATACACGTAGGTTGCGGTCTGTCAGTATGCGTCTCTGGTTTATCAAACCCAACACCACGACGGAAGTCATGCTCAGTATGCTGAGTAAAATACTTAATAGTATTAGGAAAAACATAATTCTTACGGCCATAAAAACCTTGATTTAGATACATCTGAAACAACTTAGCCAAATCATTAGCATTACTAAAAAGCCCCGCATGACCAGCCACTCCTCCCATTAAAGCGGCACCTTGATCGTGCACATAACCCTGAAGCAACTGATGGCGAAAAAACAGTTCATCAACCGTAGGAACAATTCGTTTCTTATCATAACGTGTCAACGGATTATATAAGGTACAATTCATACCCAAAGGAGCATACAAACGCTCATCAGCCATCTCATTAATAGGCTTTTGTCCTATGGCCTCCACCACACGAAACGCATAATAAAACCCTAAGTCACTGTATTGGTATTTCTTATTATTTCGCAAAGGAAGCGTATCAATAGTATGAAACATCTCATCTCGATATCCAGCAAAAGTATAAACTCCCTCAGCCACTTTCACATTAAAATGAGCATCCGCAGTATCAGACAAATACTGATCTTTAAAGACATATTTATTAGTCATATAAATACCAGGAGTCAACTTAATACTATATTCTGCAGTACGTCCTTTATGAAACAAACTCCCCTTTAGTTTATCTTCATCTAACAATTGAAAATCAAACCCGATATAACTCTGCAAGCCCGCTTGATGCAACAACAATTCTTTAATATTTAGCTTACCATTAGGTTTATTTTTCAGCTCTGGCAAATAGGTAGATAAACCATTTCTAAGATTAAGTACCCCTTCGTCTTTCAACTCCATAATTAAAGGCACAGTAGCCGCAACTTTAGTCACAGAAGCAATATCATAAAGATCATCCTCCTGTACCGGATCTGTTTTAGCATAAGTATGGTAACCATACGCTTTCGAGAATACCACTTTTCCATGACGCGCCACCAACACCTGACAGCCAGGAGACATCTCTTCAGAGATTAGTTCGTCAACGATGGTATCAATCTTAGTAAGTTTCTCACTATTAAGCCCAGCCACTTCTGGAATATCCACATAAGACAAACGACATACTTTAGTCTGATATCCCAACCCCTCGTGCAAAAAGTCATTGATTTGAAGCGGTAATTTTCCTTGCAAAGCCACACCACCAAAAAGAGCTTGCGCAGCTAAGGACTCAATCATATCATTATCACCATAGGTAAACATCAGTGATTGTATCTTTATAAACTCCTCGGCCGTTACACGTCGAATAGCATAAGGATTAGCCATTAACACCACATGGACATTTAACATTTCAGATAATTGCACCACAAAAGTAATATCAGCATCACTTATCCCATAGTTAACACCCTTAGTTTTTTGATAACCATGAAGCCCAACTATCACCTCATCATATCCTGACAATTTAGAAATGAGATCATTAATTTCCTCAGGAGTATTTAAGGTAGAATGAAACACATCAATTGCTGTATATTTTTTCAAAGTAGAAAGAAAAGTATCCTCATCACCATTAATAGAAACAGCAGCTATCTTTTTCTTATCCAAATCCTTAAAAGGAATAACACTTTTCACATTACGCACTAAAGTCAACGACTGCTCAAGCAAATGATAATTAAGGACTTTTGATTTTACAGGATTAATATCTTCAAGCAAATGATCCTTAGAAATAGGCGTAAAATTCTGCACCCCTAAAGCATATTTATAGGATAAAACACGCAAACAACGTTCATCCAATTCCGATTCTGCAATATCACCATGGGCTAAGCCAGCTTTTATTTGGCGAATGCCCTCCACTACATCTTCTGGAAATAACAAGATATCGTTACCTGCCTGAAATGCTTTTAGATAATGGTTTTCAATACCTTTAGACACGGCTTCCATATTAAGAGCATCGCTAACAATCAAGCCCTTAAACCCCATTTTCTGTTTTACTATGCCATAAATAATTTCAGGATTAAGAGAAGCAGGCAAATCATGGGTCACCAACTGTGGGACACTGAGATGACCAATCATCATAGCTTGTAAGCCATTATCTATAGAATTTTGAAAAGGTTTCATCTCGAACTCTTCAAATTCTTCGAGACTCTTATCAATCACAGGTAAGGCGTGATGCGAATCCGTTTGAGTATCTCCATGACCGGGAAAATGTTTGGCTACAGCCAATACCCCTTCGCTCTGCATGCCTAGCATATAAGCTTTGCATTTGGCACTTACATTTGACACACCAGAACCAAAAGAACGGTAGTTGATGACAGGATTTAAAGGGTTACTATTGAGGTCATGCACAGGAGCAAAATTAATATGCACCCCCAAACGACGGCAATGTTCGCCTATCTGTTTTCCCATTTCATAAACCAACGAAGAATCACTTACCGCCCCCACATTCATGGCATAAGGAAACTGAAAAGCATCCGTCACTCGCATACCTAAACCCCATTCACCATCCACCCCTACGAGCATAGGAATTTTAGCTATTTCATTCAGTTTATTGGTAATTTCAACCTGACTAAAAGCAGATCCTGCGAAGAAACAAACCCCTCCAATATGATATTGTTCCGCTTCAGAATAAATACGGGATAATGTTTTCTCTTGCCACTCTGACCATACAGCCACCATAAAAAGCTGGCCTATTTTCTCGTCCACGGTCATCGTTGACAAGGTTTTTTCAGCTTGCGCAAATACTCCTTTAGTTATCTCAGGCTTAACAGGTTTTATATTCTCCATCGTTGACGTAGCCCCCATCAGAAAAGCAGCCAGAAAAGCAACTAATCCTAGTTTAAAAAATGTTTTAAATTGCATCAAGAAATTAAGAACCAATGATTTTTTTCGCATTCACTCTACTTGTTTTTTTACTCTTTTGTAATCCTTTATAAATCTCTAAGCTAACCCACGCATCTGTTGCAGCATAAATTTGTTGAGGTTCACTCAGCTCCACAGCCTCCCAATTGGATAATTGTTGACGTTTAGAGATGCGCCCCCCCAACACAATAGAAGATAATTTCTTAAGGCTCAAAGCCTCTATCTTATAATCCCCGACAATAGTCTGTAAATCAATTAAATTACGGGGTGTAATTAATCTTTTTTTCCGTAATTCACGTACGTCATCGCGCAACGACAAACCCACCTTACAAATGGACTCTTTTTCGAACCAAAGACGCAAAGCATCAGGAAAACCAATTTTATTCAAACGAATAAGATAACAAACATCACCACAAAAGACCTGTAATAGAGCTACTTTATATTGCAAACCTTTCTTAAAAGAAGGCCGAGTCTCAGTATCAAACCCTGCAATATCATATTTAAACATCTCTTGAATAGCTAAATCAAATTTATCTAGAGTATCTACAATAACGATTTCCCCTTCATATTGTATCAATGGCAATTTTGCCATTTCTTCCTTCGTAATGTCTTCTCTGAATACTTTCACCATAGTCCTTTTTGTAATTAATACAAAAGTATAAGAATTTAGTTGGCTACACGTTCCTATTAATAAGAAAGCCAAACAAACTATCAACTATTCACCTTTTATCAACATTTATATAACGAAAAGAAAAAGAAAAAAAATTCATGAAAGGCTTAAAAACACCCCTTCAAATATTTCTTTGTAAATAAATGGTCATATAGGCCATTTCGATTTTCACCTTTGCCCTGAAAATACTACTTTTGCAAAAATATAAACGAACGAAACACAATGACATTTAAGCCTATCAAACTCATTCTTGAGGACGGAACTGTATTCGAAGGAAAATCATTTGGTTATCACAAATCCATAGCAGGGGAAGTAGTTTTCAACACCGCGATGACTGGCTATCCTGAAAGTTTAACTGACCCATCATACAAAGGACAGATCTTAGTATCAACCTATCCACTCATTGGTAACTATGGCGTACCAGGAGATGAAAAGGAAGACGGATTGCCTAAACATTTTGAATCAGATCAAATTCATGTCAATGGATATATTGTTTCTGAATATTCTACAGAATACAGTCATTGGAATGCAAAAAAGAGCCTAGGTCAATGGCTTAAAGAGCAAGAGATACCTGGTATTTTCGGCATTGACACCCGCGCATTAACCAAATTATTACGCGAAAGCGGATCTATGCTTGGTAAAATTATTGTTGAGGACGAAGAAATAGAATACTACAACCCCAACTTAGACAATTTAGTAGATCTTGTATCTTGTAAAGAAAAGACAAGCTTCGGAACTGGCGATATCAAAATCACCATGGTAGATACTGGTGCTAAAAACAACATCATACGTTGTCTTACTAAACGTGGTGCTACAGTAACACGCGTACCTTGGGATTATGATTTCACACAAGATGATTATGATGGATTAATGTTATCAAACGGTCCTGGTGATCCGCAGATGTGCCAAGTCACAATCGACAACATCAGCAAAGCCTTAAAGCAAGACAGACCTATTTTCGGCATCTGCTTAGGAAATCAGTTGATGGGAATAGCAGCAGGTGGCAGCACACATAAATTGAAATACGGACACCGTAGCCATAACCAACCCGTTCAAGAATTAGGCACTAACAAATGCTACATCACTTCTCAAAATCACGGTTTTGTATTAGACACCGACTCCTTAGGAGACGATTGGGAGCCTGCATTTGTTAATGTAAATGACGACACCAACGAAGGCATTCGTCACAAGACAAAACCATTTTTCTCTACACAGTTCCACCCTGAAGCAACCAGCGGACCTACAGATACTGAAATTTTGTTTGACGTCTTTATCGACAACATAAAAAAAACAAAAAAGTAACATAAATTACATAAGGTAATAAAAAGACATCAGGCATAAAGACCACAAGGTCTTGTCTGATGTTTTTTCGTCTTAACCCCTATTATTCCCAAATACTATGGCACGCAAAAAGAACAAACCCTTTTACGAGAAAGTAACCATTACCGATATTGGGGCCGAAGGCAAAGCTATCGCTAAAGTCAACGACGTTGTTGTATTTGTACCTTATGCCATTCCTGGTGATATCGTTGATCTGCAAGTCATCAAAAAACGCAAACGGTTTCAGGAAGCCAAAGTCACACACATCCACGAATATTCAAGTGACAGAATAACACCAGTATGCGCATACCATGGCGTCTGTGGAGGTTGCAAATGGCAAAGCCTACCCTACGACAAACAGCTTTTTTACAAACAAAAACAAGTTGTTGATCAATTGACACGTATAGGTAAAATAGAGCTCCCTGAAATATCACCTATTATTGGCTCTGAAAAAACGGAATTTTACCGTAACAAATTAGAATTCACCTTTTCTAATAAAAGATGGTTGAGTTATGGCGAGATGGATGATGGCGCAAAAGAAGGCAACATGAACGGCGTAGGCTTCCACATCCCAGGCTTATTCGACAAAGTATTAGACATCAACAAATGCTGGCTACAAAAAGACCCATCGAATGCCATACGTAATGAAGTAAAAAAATACGCCGACGAAACAGGCATTTCATATTTCGACATAAGAAATCAAACCGGATTTCTACGCACGATGATTATCCGCACCTCTACTACAGGAGAAGTGATGGTCATCCTCTCCTTTTATCATGAACAGCTAGAGTGGCAAGAAGGGTTGTTAACCCATTTGGCAAAAACGTTTCCAGAGATCACCTCATTAATGTATGTGATCAACCCAAAAGCCAACGATACGATAGGTGATTTAGAGATTAAATGCCACAAAGGCACACCTTACATCTATGAAGAAATGGAAGGAATTAAGTTCAAAATTGGACCTAAATCATTCTACCAAACCAATTCGGAACAAGCATATAACCTCTACAAAGTCACCCGTGATTTCGCCAATCTAAAAGAAAGCGACATCGTTTACGACCTCTATACAGGCACAGGAACTATTGCCAACTTCATTGCTAAACAATGCAAAAAGGTAGTAGGCATAGAATATGTACCCGAAGCCATTGAAGATGCTATAGTCAACTCATCTTTTAACAATATAGACAACACCACGTTCTTTGCAGGTGATATGAAAGACATCCTCACCAGCAATTTCATCCAAGAAAATGGGCAACCAGATGTTATCATCACAGATCCTCCACGAGCAGGAATGCACGAAGATGTCATTAAAGTCATATTGAACACCGCACCACAAAAAGTGGTTTATGTTAGCTGTAACCCTGCTACACAAGCTCGCGACCTTCAGCTTATGAATGAGAGATACTACGTCAGTCGCATTCAGCCTGTCGATATGTTTCCACACACACACCATATCGAAAATATCGTATTACTCGAAAAACGATAGTTTTCAAGATTACATACCATAAAGAAACAACACCTATAAAAAATCTGTCATATTGATTTTTTATAGGTGTTTTTTATATAAAATACCTTCATCCACACAAATAAATATTAAAAATAGATTTTATATTAATTTAAAGTTAGTGATTCTCTATTTTTACGCAAAAAATCAACCATAATTACTGTTTACAATAAGAATTATCGTTTTTATCTCAAGAAATAGCCATTTCTATATCATTATGACATATTAACTTTGTCATTTATGATTATTTGATTTATATTTGCCCTCACAACACAAAAACATATTTTTTACCCCAAACATTAAAGTAAATGAAAAACGCTAAGAAGAAGTGGAGCCTAATAGCTCTAACACTACTTTCATCGGGATCTCTATTCGCTAACACGCCAGAAATTGACTCTGGAGCTACAGCTTGGATGATGACCTCTACCGCACTAGTCCTCTTAATGATACCAGGATTAGCCATGTTCTACGGCGGCCTAGTCCGCACCAAAAACGTATTAGGAACCATGATGCACTCCTTTGTAGCCATGGGCGTTATGAGCATATTATGGGTCGTCGTTGGTTACTCTATGAGTTTTGGATCAAACATACTAGGCGGCTGGATAGGCTGGAATCCTGATTATTTCTTCTTAAAAGGCATAGATGAAAGCATCATGGAAGGCGGCGTACCAGAATATGTCTTCGCTATGTTTCAAGGAAAATTTGCAATGATCACCCCCGCCTTAATGGCTGGAGCTTTTGCCGAACGCATAAGATTCAAAACCTATGTTATCTTTATTGTTCTCTGGGGCCTTTTAGTTTACAATCCCCTTTGTCATTGGGTATGGGCCGAGGATGGTTTTATTTTTAACATGGGAGCCAATGGAGCTATCGACTTTGCAGGAGGTACTGTAGTTCATATTTCTGCAGGAATTTCAGGCTTAGTGGCCGCACTTTTTATTGGTTCACGCAGAGGATTTCCATTAGCGGCACACCGCCCCAACAGTCTCGTAATGACCCTTATGGGAGCAGGTCTTTTGTGGGTAGGATGGTTTGGTTTTAATGCAGGATCATCTCTTGGAGCAGGACTAAGCACAGCACAAGCGTTAACCGCCACACAAATAGCAGCCGCTGCTGGCGCTGTAATGTGGATGTGTATTGAAATGTGGCACACAGGACAAGCCTCTGCTTTGGGTTTTGCATCAGGCATATTAGCTGGTCTAGTAGCTGTAACACCTGCCGCAGGAGTAGTACATCCCGCAGGTGCAATAGCCTTAGGAATGATAGCCTCATCAGTTTGTTATTGGACTATCTCCCTAAAAACTAAGTTGGGATATGATGACACCCTAGATGCCTTTGGTGTTCATGGCGTAGGCGGTATCGTTGGTGCCATTTTCCTCTCTTTCTTCATCCGTGATTCGTGGATGGACAATGCATCTCAATTAGCAGGTGGCATATGGTCGGTATGGCAACAGTTAGGCGTTCAGGTCTTAGCCGTAGTAATAGCAATAGCCTATGCCGCTGCTGTTACTCTTCTTATCTTATGGATATTAAATAAATTCATGAAAATTAGAGCTAATACAGAAGATGAAATGGGAGGTCTAGACAAGTCCTACCATGGTGAACGTGGTTATGGTATGTTAAATGCTAGCTAAATTAGCAGAATCTATAACTCAATTAAGCATCACATTAACTTTATAAAAAATACTATAATGAAATTAATAACAGCAATCATACGAGAAGTACAACTCGACCAAGTAAGAGAAGCTCTTATCAAAAATGGTATCACTCGCATCACGGTAAGCCAAGTATCAGGTCACGGGCAACAACATCAAGAAGAACTGTACCGAGGACGTAAAGTAACACCAGATTTGATACCCAAGATGCGTCTTGATATAGCAATTAATGATGAATATTTAGATCTTACAACATCTACCATCATCAAAGCGGCCAAAACAGGAGAATTTGAAGACATTGGAGAAGTTGGAGATGGAAAAATATTCATCACCAATCTTGAAGAATGCATTCGTATCAGAACCCAAGAACGCGGTCCTAAAGCTATATAAAAAGAACACTCCATAATATTAAGAAACCTCTATCACCACGTCGTGATAGAGGTTTTTGTTTGTAAAAAGTTAATAACCACCATCACTTCATATCATTTCAAGGCCGTCTTCTTGGATTAAGGCTGTCTTTCCTCTACTTTTACAGTGAAACAATAAATTTTCGATGAAAGAAATGAGCAGAACAGTCATAAAATTTGGTGGTTCAGATCTTAAAACCTCAGAAGACATCAAACGCATCATTGCGATTGTAAAAAAATACGATCGTAAAGTAGCCTTAGTCTTCTCAGCCTTTTATGGCATAACGGACCGTTTAATAGAAGCCCTTTTAGCAGCAGAAAAAGGGACACTCGACGTAGAAAACGTCGTAAATAATATTGCCAAAAAAAAACAACGTATCCTAGAAGAAAACATAAGTGATACAAGCGCTCAAAAAGAAGCGTGCAAAAAAATGTTTATCTTAATTGATGAATTAAAAGACTACCTAAAAGCCATTAGTTACGTCCATGATATACCAGCGCCATCAGGAGCACTCATCTTATCTTACGGAGAACGACTGAGTACCCTTTGCATGACAGAGATACTTAAGAATAACGGATTAGACGTCATCTTACGCTTACCTGAAGACTTAAAACTCATCACCGATGGCGAATTTCGTGATGCTACCGTTGATTTCGACAAATCCGCCGTTAAAGAAAATATGCCAGACAATACGGTGGTAACAATACCCGGTTATTATGGCGTTTCACAAGAAGGCAAAACAACACTATTGGGGCGTGGAGGAAGTGATTATTCCGCAGCAGCAATAGCCTATTGTATAGACTCCCCTTCGCTTGATCTGTGGAAGGACGTCAAAGGCTTTATGAGTGGTGATCCTAAATTGGTAGAGAATGCTCAATGCATTAAAAAACTGGCTTATAACGAAGCTGCCGAATTAGCTTATTTTGGTGCTAAAATACTACATCCAAGGACAGTAGAACCATTAAAAGAAAAAAATATTCCTGTTAATCTGTTCTCTATCAATGGCGATATCGACACCCTAGTACCAGCTACTGTTATTAGCCATCAAACCGATGAGAGTAGAGTTATAAAAAGCGTGACCTATAGCAAAGCCTTTGGCGTATTAAAACTAAAAGGCTCAGGCTTGGGTATCAAGCCAGGAGTATTAGCTGATATCACCAACCTTCTACATCAAAACAACATCAATATCAACTCAGTACTTACCTCACAAATTGCAATAAACATCATTCTTAACAAAGAAGACTTAATACCAGCAAAAGCACTCATAGAAAAACAACAAATAAATGTATTAGAAGATATAGAACTCTTACAGAATATATCATTAGTAGCAGTTGTAGGTGAAAAAATTATGGAGAATTATGGGATATCATCACGCATCTTTTCAGCCATTACTTCCAAGAAAATTAATGTTAAGATGAATTGCACAGGAGCCTCTCCCATTGTTAGTTATTTCATCATAGATGAAAAAGACATGAAAATGGCCATACAAGCTATTCACAGCGAGCTCTTCAATTAGAAGCCGAAGACTAAACACCTAATCATTAACAATTATTTTTAAGCAGGTTCATCATTAATGAGCCTGCTTTTTAATTATTAGATCTTAACCTTCCTTAACTTGCAGATTCCAATTCTTCCTTATTAGAAACAGGAGTAAAAATGGAGCAAATAAATGTCATAATATTTTAATTTCAACCTAACTTTTAAATCAAAAAGATCTTTTTTTATAAAAAAAACACACCAAAAAATAATAACATCGTCTTCTTATGTCATTTTTTGTTATTTTTGCAGCCCTAACAAAATCTATCTATGGAAAAATTAATCATCAACAGTCACGACGAATTTGCAAGTTACCTGGGAAAAGAATTGGGAAAATCTCCTTACATCAAAGTCACTCAAGATATGATTAACCTATTTGCTGATGCAACTTTAGATCATCAATGGATACATGTTGACACAGAAAGAGCAAAAGAAGAGACTCCTTTTGGATCTACCATTGCTCATGGCTACCTCACCCTATCTCTTGTACCCCATCTATGGTACGAAATGACACAGGTAAATAACATTAAAATGTTAGTCAATTACGGAATCGATAAATTCAAATTTGGCATTCCAGTAAAAGAAGGAGCAGAAGTACGCTTAGTTACCTATCTAGAAGATATTAAAAATCTACGTGGCATTTCAAAAGTCTTTATGAAAATGAAACTAGAGATAAAAGGCGAACGCAAACCCGCATACGAAGGCATCGTGACCTTCCTCTATCATTTCAAATAAAAAGATAAACCATTAAAAACCATAAAAAGGAGGAAATACGATAAACTGCGTCATTTCCTCCTTTTCATTTATCACGCTATTATGGAAGTATCACTCCCCACACAGAACCAAGGATATATCCACCTTTACACAGGAGAAGGGAAAGGTAAAACAACGGCAGCCTTTGGTCTAGCATTAAGAGCAGCAGGAGCAAACAAACACATATTCATAGGACAATTTGCCAAAGGCAAAATATATTCTGAAATAAAAGCGATAGATAAATTCATTCCTAACATTACAACCGAGCAATATGGCCTTGACTGTTTCATCGAACATAGTCCTGGAAAAGAAGACATTGCATCAGCACGCAAAGGACTAGAAAATATCAGAAGCATCTTAAAAGAAGACCAATATGATATGGTCATCTTAGACGAAGCATGCATAGCTCTTTTATACCGTTTATTTAGCCTTGAAGAACTTATAGAAGTCATAAAAAGCAAACCACTCCGCTGTGAGCTAATCATCACAGGACGTTATGCTCCTTACGAACTCATACAGATAGCTGATGTAGTCACACATATGCAAGAAACAAAACATTACTTCCGCATAGGTGTAGGAGCTCGTGAAGGAATTGAGTATTAAATGCATACAAAACCACTATTAATAGCTATTGTAAGACAGCCAATATTCACTACTTTTGCATCATAAATGAAACAGAAGCTTAAAAATATACTTTTAAAATGTACTGCTATCTTCTTAGTAGCAGTAATAGGATTGCTCTGTCTCAACCAAAGTGTCAATATTCACTCACATCAGTTGTCTGATGGCACCATTATTACACACGCTCATCCCTATAATCGGACGAGTGATTCTGCCCCCCTCAAAGATCACCATCATAGCGTACAAGATTCTATTATTCTTAGGCATATCACGCATCTTTTTGTAAGCTTATTTATAATACTTACCTTATTATTAGTACCATTTTATCACTGGTCATACAACTTATTAGTGTGCCATAAAGAAATCTGCGACGTTAAACACATCCAAGGTCGCGCTCCTCCCATATTTTATTTCTTATAAAACAAGAAATGTTAAAGAGTTTATGACGTGTTGTAATAATTTCTAACGATAAGTAAATATTTATACTTAGAGATATTTAGAATACACCAAGCTAAAGATCTGAAAGCATATAATAATTAATTCCACATGGTGGGTTTAATTCCCAGCAACTTGCTGCGAATAAAAAAGTGTTTTGAATTGATACTTCGTCTGCTTGCAGTGGGAGCATTCATTCAATATTTTAAAATCATTCGAAGAATGACTGTAATCACTTATATGCATTTAAAGATCATCAATTAAGCTTGTGAAAAAGGCGTCAAAAAACACCACTCCTTAACTTCCTGAATTTTCTGTATAGAAATAAAACTATACTTTTTTTTGAAATAAAAAAAATACAACAATCTAAGATCCTAATGAATAAATATATTATAACAATAGCTTTGCTATTGAACACCTTTTTCATATCTAGTTTTGCCGACACACCAGTAAATCCCGTTACTGTAGAAAAAAAAGAAAAAACAGATGCTAATCTTATTGGCCATGTAAAATGCTGCGACGAACATATTCCCTTTGCCACCATTATGATAAAAGGAAGTACTTTTGGCACTACAACGGACGAAACAGGTCACTTTCAGCTCATTAATCTTCCAGAAGGAGAACATACACTTGTTGTTTCTATGATAGGTTACAAATCAAAAGAAAAAACAATACTCATCGAAAAAGACAAAACAAAAGAAATAAAATTCGAACTCGAAGAAGACGTTTTAAATCTAGACGAGATTGTAATATCAGCAAATCGTAGTGCACAAAAAAGAACAGATGCCTCAGTCATCGTAAACACCATTTCGCCCAAATTATTTAGCACCACACAATCCATCACATTAGGAGAAGGGTTAAATTTCACACCAGGATTACGCTTAGAGAACAACTGCCAAAACTGTGGTTTTTCACAAGTACGGATGAATGGTATGGAAGGCCCCTACTCACAAATACTCATCAATAGCCGTCCTATATTTAGTGGATTAGCAGGCGTTTACGGATTAGAGTTATTACCTACAACAATGATAGAACGTGTAGAAGTAGTACGCGGTGGCGGCTCAGCCCTCTTTGGCAGTAATGCTATTGCGGGGACTATTAATATCATATTAAAAGATCCCATCAGCAACACCTATCAAGGCGGTTTCAACTATGGCCTTACTGGTGTAGGTGTAGATGGTTCAGGCGGTCCTACATCAGATTACTCTATTAACTTTAATGGTTCTGTTATATCTGATGATAGCAAATCAGGAATGTCAGTTTATGGCTTCACCCGCAAAAGAGAAGCTTTCGATGCTAATGATGATACTTATTCAGAAATAGCACCATTAGAGAATATCACTTTTGGCGCCAGGGCATTTCACCGTTTCTCTTATAGAGACAAGTTAGCCTTGGACTTTTTCGCCATTCACGAAGAAAGAAATGGAGGAAACAAGCAAGACTATCCACTACACGAGAGAGACATTGCAGAAGCCTTAACTCATGAAATGAAAGTAGCAGCTTTAACGTATGAACATTTTTTTCGAGAATATGACCTTCTTAGTATTTATGCTTCAGGACAACTCTTAGATAGAGACTCCTACTATGGCGCTGGGCAATCTGTGAGCGACTATGGCTATACAACTGGCAAAACTTATAATATGGGAGCACAATACAAAGCTCTTTTTAATAATAATGCGAGTTTAGTTTCTGGTATAGAAAATACCGGTGATTTCTTAAACGATAAAAAATTAGGCCATCCTGATTATGCAAATGCAGTGATAGCAGGAGACTCCATCCAAAGCATTCCTCACACTACAAATAACACGATTGCCGATCAAAGATCTATTACAACAGGTGTTTTTACTCAATATGAACAACGATTTGGTCCCTTAAAGATATCAGCAGGATTACGATATGACCATTATAACATTACAGATTTAACAGAAGGAGGAGAGAAAGAAATTGGTGATGTATTAAGTCCTCGACTAAGTGTGATGTACAATATTACTAAGGATTTACAATTACGCACCAGCTATTCTCAAGGCTATAGAGCTCCTCAAATTTATGATGAAGATTTGCACATAGAAACCTCTCAAGCTCGTAAAGTCACTCATGTCAATTCTGACAATTTAACGCAAGAAACCAGTCATAGCTTTATGGCTTCTGTCGATTATAATAAAATGATTGGTAATGTTTATACTGGTCTTCTAATCGAAGGATTCTACACCCGACTTATTGATGCCTTCTCATCAGACATAGGAGATGCAGATTCGGATGGCAATGTGATATACACCCGTATCAACTCGGATGGAGGAGCTGCAGTTCAAGGTATTAATATAGAACTTAAAATAAAACCTATGAATAATATCTCTTTAAGTTCGGGGTTCACCATACAAAAGAGCGCATTTGAAAACCCACAAGAAGACTTTAATGAGAAAAGCTTTTTCCGTACCCCTGACAACTATGGTTTCTTTGCCATAGATTGGGACTTTCATAAGAACTTCTGTTTATCAACAACGGGTAATTATACAGGCAATATGTTAGTTCCTTACTTTGGCACAGAAAATAGTGATGGAGAATTACGCGAGTCCGATTCCTTTTTGGAATTAGGATCAAAAATAAGCTACAAATACAAACTCAATGGCGCATCAGTAGAATTTGCGACAGGTGTTAAAAACATATTCAACGCTTACCAATCAGATTTTGATCGTGGTGAAAATCGTGACCCTGCATATGTTTACGGCCCTACAAATCCCAGAACCGTTTATTTCAGCATTAAATTTGGCAATTTTTTATAAAAAATGATCTAGTATAAAAAAAACACCCAATCCACACCTTAAAAGACACAGCTAACATAAGAGTAAAAACACTTATTTACCTGTGTCTTTTTGATGTTTTAATCCCACATTGTGGGGTTAATTCTCCGTAGCTTGCTGCTAATAATAAATATTCTTCAACTAAAGGCCTCGTGATCTTTCCCCGAGATTGTTGACTCATTCAAAAAAAACAATTCAAAATCTCACTCCCCAATTTAAGTTATTTCGATGTCAAAACAAGGATAACACGTTTAACTTTTAATTTTAGCCCCCCAGATCGCATACTCTACGTACAAATCAAGATATAAAAAGTATAAATTTTCTGTCATATTGTACAATTTTCCCGTCTAAAACACATTATTCACATCAGAGAGCCCTTTTAGGACTTCTTTTCATAGCTTTAGTTCTAGGATTTTTCAGATAATTTAGCCACATTTGTCCTGCAAAAAAACATTTCTCAAAAAATTATATTTAATGTCACAATTTAATTTGGAAGACCATTCCCACAGACGGTTAAACCCATTAACAGGAGAATACATCTTAGTTTCGCCTCACCGTTCCAAACGTCCTTGGCAAGGACAAGTAGAAAAACCACAAGAAGACAAACGTCCAAAGTACGATCCAAAATGTTATTTATGCGCTGGCAATGAGCGAATAGGTGGCGAAAGGAATCCTGACTACAAAGACACCTTTGTTTTTACAAATGATTTCTCAGCCCTCCTTTCTGACACCCCTTTAGGTGGTATAGACGAAGATGATTTATTTAAAGCTGAAAGTGAAAGTGGCATCTGTAAAGTTATTTGTTTCTCTCCACGTCATGATTTAACGATTCCTGAAATGGAAGTAGCATCAATCCGCAAAGTTGTGGATGTATGGTGCAAAGAATACAAAGAACTAGGATCTAAAAATGACATCAACTACGTTCAGATATTCGAAAACAAAGGTGCCATTATGGGATGTAGCAATCCTCATCCTCATGGACAAATTTGGTCATCAAAAAACATTCCTACAGAACCCGTAAAGAAAGGAGAGAATCAAAAAGCCTACTTCGAGAAAAAAGGCAGGACCCTTCTATCTGACTATGTAGCTAAAGAACTTGAAAAAAAAGACCGTATTGTAGCTGAAAATGACACCTTCGTAGCTCTTGTTCCATTCTGGGCAGTATGGCCTTTTGAAGCTATGATAGTTCCTAAGCGTGCTGTTAGTAATGTCCTTGGATTAACAGAACAAGAAAAAGACGACTTCGCTGATATGTACAAGCAATTGACCGTAAAATATGATAACTTATTTGAAGCATCATTTGCGTATTCTGCCGGTATTCATCAAGCACCAACCGATGGTAAAGACTATCCAGAATGGCATATGCATATGATGTTCTATCCTCCTTTACTACGTTCAGCCTCCGTAAAAAAATTCATGGTAGGCTACGAAATGCTAGCGACACCACAACGCGACATTACTGCTGAAAGTGCTGCTGCCCGTTTACGCGAATTATCAAATGTTCATTATAAACAACAATAAAAGTATTTAAAGTGTCTTAAGCTAGTATTCAATTTTAATGTAAATTTCTTACTTCTATGGATAATAAATAATTTGCTAAAATTTTAGAAAAACGAACGTTTGCAATAATGATTCTTAAAGTCTCGACAGAACTTCCAGACAATCCTGAGGCAAAAGTTATTAAATATCAAATTTCCAAATCGGGGACAAGTATTGAAGCCAATAATAGAGAAGCAAATAGATCTAAAAGCAAAGCTGATTTTGTAAATAAAATTAGGATTTCAGAAGGAGAAGCTAGTGAAACCGTATATTGGTTAAAAATAATTCAAGATATGAATTGGATTTCTAATTTTGAATTACAGCCAACATTAAATGAATGTAAAGAATTATTAGCAATTTTCACCTCTACATACAACAAAACAAAGCACAAACAAGCTTAGACCAACACATTACAAAAAACAATTAACTTAAGACACTTAAGTACACTTTATCATACTTAAAACACTTTTAAATTTTAACTATTAACACACTCAACTTATGGCAACAATTGCATCATTAATAAAAAAAATAAATAAAGGTAACAACCCATTTTTCAATGAGATTTACGGAACAGACGCAGAAATATTAGCATCTCAAGCAGAACGTTATGAATTGTGGATGAATAACTTCAAAGACATTTACGGAACAGAAGACGTATCTCTTTTCTCTTCTCCAGGACGTACTGAAGTAGGTGGTAATCATACCGATCACCAATTTGGTCGCGTATTGGCAGGAGCTGTAAACCTTGACAACATTGCTGTAGCAGCAGCTAACGGTACCGATATCGTAAAAATAAAGTCAGAAGGTTTTCCAGCATTTGAGGTTGACCTTTCTGACCTAGAAATAACAGAATCAGGCGTAACCCCTACTAACCTTGTGAAAGCAATTGCTAAAGGCATTAAAGACTTAGGCTTAACGATTGGCGGCTTTAATGCTGTTATCGAAGGTCGTGTACCAGAAGGCTCAGGTCTTAGCTCTTCAGCCTCTTTCGAAGTATTGATAGGAGCTATCTTTAGCTACCTTTTCAACGACGGTAAGCTAGACCCTGTTGACAATGCGAAAATTGGTCAAAAAGCAGAACATGCTTGTATGAAATTTTGTGGATTAATGGATCAAACAGCTTGTGCAGTAGGAGGATTTATCACCATTGATTTCAAAGATCCATCTGCACCTATTGTTAAAGCTTTAGATTTTGATTTCGCTAAAACAGGATATTCTCTTGTAATCACTAATACTGGCGGTAGCCACGGTGGATTAGATGCAGAATACAATGCTTTACCTGCAGAAATGAAGTCAGTAGCACAAGAGTTAGGTCAAGAAGTATTACGACCTACCACTATGGAAGATATTATAGAAGCCATCCCTACTATACGTGAAAAAGTTGGTGATCGTGCTATCTTACGTGCTATCCATTTTCAAGGTGATAATGCCCGCGTGGTAGAACAGGTAAAAGCACTTGAAGCCGACGATTTCCAATCTTTCTTAAATATGGTTATTGACTCAGGTAATAGCTCTTTTGAATACAACCAAAACGTATCTGTTAGCGGAGATGACAAATTCCAGAGTGTTGCTATTGCCCTTGCTCTTAGCGAAGAAATACTAAAAGGCAAAGGAGCTTGGCGCGTACATGGTGGAGGATTTGCTGGTACTATTCAAGCATTTGTACCTAACGATCTTCTTGATAAATATATCTCTACATTAGAACACGTATTTGGCGAAGGAAATTGCCACAAACTTTTTATACGCTCTAAAGGTGCTATAAAAGTAGCACTATAAAATCAATGAAAGAAAAGGTGCTACAATAGGATTTAATTTTCTAAAGCACCTTTTTTTAAAGAAAAATTGGAACATTCACTAAACTCTCAACATTATGAACAATACAAAACAAAACTTTGCAGGACCATTTGCAATCATGGCCTTCCTACTCTTCCTTTTAGGATTTGTCACTTGGATCAACAACATTCTAATACCTTTTATGGAGATAAAGTTTGACATCACACCTAATCAATCTCGGTTAGTCAATGCCATTTTTTACAGCGCATACATTATTTCGATTCCAGTAGGAAGCCTTGTTACAAAAGTAGGCTACAAGATGAGTGTGGTTATTGGAGCAGTTATAACAGCTCTTGGTTGTGCTATTTTTATCCCTGCCCTTAGTATTGGTTATTCAATGATTTTAGTGGGACTTTTTATTACTGCTATTGGTATTGTTATTATTCAGGTAGCAGCCAACCCTTACGTTATCGGATTAGGCTCTCCTAAGACCTCCGCGTCTCGCTTAACATTAATTATGGCCATTAACTCTATAGCAGCGGTGTTAGCTCCTATCATTGGAGGCATCATCCTTGATTCAAGCGGTGATTCTATCGTTGTAAACGAACAATTGGCTAAAACAATGTTTATGATACTGGCTTCAATTGCCGTAGGTTCTGGATTTTTGATTATTTTCTTGAATTTACCAGAACTTGAAGATGAAGAAGATGAAACAACCACTAAAGATGAACGTAAAGCATGGAGCTACCCTCAAGTTATACTAGGCTTTATCGCAATCAGTATGTATATGGGGCTTGAATTAGGTGTTGGTAATTTCTTCATAGACTATGCACATTATAATATAGAGGGAACAACAACAATAGATGCAATCAAAATTTTAAGTTTTTATCCCATATTATTTGTTGTAGGACGTACCATTGGTGGGCTCTTTCTTAGGATATTGACACCTGCAAAAGTCCTTTTAAGTAATACTATTGTCGGTGTTATTCTTTTAATAACATTTTTCCTTACTAAAGGAACAGAATTCTCTATCTGGCCATTGATTAGTCAAGGTCTAATCCTTTCTATCATGTGGCCAGTTATATTTGACTTATCATTAAAAGATGTACCTGCATCTATAGTAAAACACGCCTCTGGAATTATCTGTACTGGTGTCATATTTACTGGTCTTTGGCAATATGTTATGGGAAAAGTAGTTGATGGTGCAACTATCACTGTGAATGGTGCAGAAGCCACTAACTACGGAAGTGCTTATATATTCTTCTTTTTATTCTATGCTTACATCATTTACTATGCTGCAAAAGGTTCTCAAATTAGAAATTAAATAGCTGTCTATACTTTTATAAAGCCATCCATTATTTGGGTGGCTTTTTTAAGATAAAGAAGAAGAATGCCCCCTACATCACTCTATTCCAAATCATAAAAAGAATAAATGCAATATCAGGACAAACAATAGTCAACAACCTCGTGACAAGCCCACGAAACATTTTATTGAAGAACATTTTATTATTTGCAGCAAACTACGGAAAATAAAACCCACAATGTGTGATTAAAATTGCGTAAGTGTTTTTTTATAATCAAAACCATCCAAATATTAGCAATAAAAAACACACTAAAGTATATATTTTTCATACTAAAGGAACAAATTTCATAAGATTTGAAAACTCTGATTATTGGATGTTTCAAATAATTTAACCACATTTGTCACACTAAAAAATTAAGAACACCAATTTAAGCTTTAAGCATATATATAAACGACTAAAGAACAATAACATATTATTTTTTTTTTACATTTGTAAAATCATTCAAATAATTAATATTTTTTTAAACAACCCAACACTAACACCGATATAATGAACTCTAAACAAAAAAGTTATGCATTGCCGTTAGCAATGATGTTTTTTCTATTCTTTATTATTGCCTTTGTAACAGGATTACCGAGTCCACTAGGCGTTATAGTAAAAGACCAGTTCGGACTAAACAATTTCCAGTCTCAATTAGGCTTTTTTGCCAACTTCTTAGCTTATCTCTTTATGGGTATCCCATCAGGAATTATGGTTGAAAAGTTAGGTTACAAAAAGACGGCATTAATAGCTCTTGTCATCGGATTTACTGGTGTCTTCGTTATGTTTCTAGGTGGACAAGTAGCCATGTTTTATGTCTATATTTCAGGAGCATTCCTTGCAGGGTTTACCATGTGTCTTCTTAACACAGTGGTTAACCCAATGATTACCATACTAGGGTCAGAAGATGGTGCCAACCAAAGACTTAACTTTGGAGGAGCCCTCAACTCTCTTGCTGCTACTATTGTGCCTATGGTTGCAGGATGGATGATGGGAGCAAGCACTGGAAAAACAATGCAAATTGATGATGTCAACTCACTCTTATTCCTAGCAATGGGAATTTTTGCAGTC
Source organism: Bacteroidales bacterium (assembly GCA_965662645.1). GTDB lineage: Bacteria > Bacteroidota > Bacteroidia > Bacteroidales > UBA5342 > UBA5342. Next base: position 49,154 of record CBFIII010000003.1, on the reverse strand, counting down.
GTATTCTTCGTTCTACTTTTTGTTAAAATCCCAGAACCAGAAGCAAGTAAAAATGAAAATATTATTGAAAACATCAAACATGCTTTATCATACCGTCACCTTACCCTTGGTATCATTGCTATATTTATATACGTAGGTGTAGAAATTGGCATACCAAGCATTGCCAACTTATTTATGGTAAATGAATTAAATATGGATCCAGGACTTGCAGGAAGTCTTGTAGGAACCTATTGGTTACTGATGTTAGTCGGACGATTAACGGGTGCGGCTTTAGGCAAAAAGTTTTCAAGCAAACAAATGCTAACCTTCGTATCTAGCTTAGCCCTTATACTTCTATTAGTCGCTATTTCAAACCCTGATATCACGGTTAAAATGCCGGGTATTTCGAGCACCCTCTCTATCCAAATGACAACAGTACCACTTTCTGTGATGTTCATCATACTCTGTGGCTTCTGTACATCTGTCATGTGGCCAGGTATATTTAACTTAGCCACCATAGGTATGGGAAAATATATGGCAATAGCTTCAGGTTTATTTATGACAATGGTTGTTGGTGGAGGTATCATTCCTCTTGTCCAAGGTGTAGTAGCTGATGCTGCAGGTTATATAAACAGCTATTGGGTTATGATCGCCTGTCTCGTTTACCTTTTGTTCTATTCTATATGGGGTAGCAAAGTGCATAAACGTGCTGATGGTCAATAATACGATAATATCACACATCAAAAAATAGTAAAAAAAGAGTGGCAATTGTCACTCTTTTTTTTTATGATTTTTTTTTAATTCACTTGGCGCTAGGCAGTATTCGTCTCCACAATAACGCCTAGTTTGTTGTTCGAGCAATCCCAGGTTTTGCATTCTTATTATTTATAAGAGAATACTCTATGATTTTTAATGTTAACTGAAACCACCCGTTTTTGTATTTTTTATCGTGATATGAAAAGACAATTCTATCACATTAAATAAATTAATAAAGCATTCAAAAATAAAAACGAAGACTTTTTTTACAGAAATACCCCCTAACTATGTCACCAATCCACATTTTAAGTACATTTGTACACTTATAAAAAAAATCGGGATAATGAAGAAAATCATATTTTATTTCAGCTTAACGCTACTCACCCTGAACACTAGTGCACAGGACATCAATGAAAAAACGCTTAACGAGATACGCAGTTCATTTCAAATGGATAATTATACCAAAGCGATGCAAAATGCTTTGTCCAATAATGACATCGATGACTTAGCTAAAAACCTCACGAATATTGGAGAAGACGATCACAACTTCACCTATCGCGTTAAAGTAAAAGGCATCACCAATCAAAAAAGCTCAGGACGCTGCTGGTTATTTAGCTCACTAAATATGTTTCGTCCAAGAGCCATAGAAAAATACAACCTTAACTCCTTTGAGTTCTCACAAAACTATTTGTATTTCTGGGATTTGTTTGAAAAATCAAATTTATATCTTAATAATATAATAGAAACTACAGACCGACCTATCGATGATCGTTTGGTACAATGGTACCTAAAATCACCCGTTAGTGATGGTGGTGTATGGAGCAGTTTTGCTAATTTGGTGGATAAATATGGGATGATTCCAAAGGAAGCCATGACAGAAACACACTCAAGCAATAACACCCGTGCTATGGTGAAATTCATCAATATCAAATTAAAAGAAGACGGTCTGCGTTTGCGTCAAGCAGCAGAAAAAGGTGTTAAAACAAAAGCGTTACAAAGCCAACGTGAGGACATGTTGACAGAGATCTACCGTATGCTAGCACTTAACCTTGGCGTGCCTCCTACCACCTTTGAATGGCGTTATGAAGATAAAAATGATAGTGTTTCTGATTATAAAACATACACTCCCCTTTCCTTTAAGGAAGAAATATTAGGAGACATACAAGTAAAAGATTATGTAATGTTGATGAATGATCCTACGCGCCCTTATGATACACATTACGAGATTTCCAATTACCGTAATGTAGAAGAAGGAGTCAACTGGCACTACGTCAACTTAAGTAATGAAAAGATAAAAGCAATGGCTATTGAATCCCTAAAAAATAATGAAGCGATGTATGCTTCTTGTGATGTGGGGCAACAATTGGATCGCAGCTATGGCATCCTTGATGTTGATAATTTCGATTACGAATCGGTCTATGGCGTTCACTTTGGCATGAACAAAACGGAACGCATACAGACACGAGCAAGTGGTTCGTCTCACGGAATGGCTTTAATCGCCGTAGATCTTGATAAAGACGGCAACTCTACGAAATGGCAATTTGAAAATAGCTGGGGAAATACCTCTGGTCATAAGGGATATCTCACCTTTACCGATGAATGGTTTGATGAGTTTATGTTTCGCATCGTGGTTAACAAAGCATTTGTGACTCCTGAAGTATTAGAGATGTATGAAACAAAACCTACTATTCTACCTGCTTGGGACTGGATGTTCTAAGAACGTTTTAAGTTATGAAATGTTAATCATTCCTTTTAAGTAATTCGTAATAAAACATCAACAGAAAATTACATATAGAAATTAAATAATTATAAAATAATGCAAAATACATTAATACAAATCACCCGAAATGGCATGGGTAGTGGTGATCAGGTTTTAGGTTTAAAATTAGTTAAAAACTATTTAAAACTCACCAATGAGGAAAAAAATCCTCCACGAGTCATTGCCTTTTATAACGAGGGTGTAAAACTAGTTTGCGAAGGCTCTTCGGTACTTGAGGAATTAAAAGCATTAGAGAAACGGGGCATTAAGTTAGTGATTTGCAAAACGTGTCTTAATCATTTCGATCTTATGGATAAAGTCGCTGTAGGTATTCATGGCACTATGATGGATATTATTGAATTACAAAAGGTAGCTGAAAAAGTTATTAACTTGTAAATTACTAATTTTTAAGTTGTTGTTTGTAAATTTTTACCAAAAATTCATTCGTAAATAATAATTCGTAATTCGTAATTTATTTTTTTTTACAATTCGTAATTGTTTTTTTGCAGCAATAGGGATAATAAACCATCCTAAAAAAGCCGATAACACATTGTTATCGGCTTTTTAGGCTTTATAAATCTATCTTAAAACTCTATCATAATCCCCACGGTAGGCAATATAGTTCCTGATGATTGAGAAAGGTATTTCATCTTGTAACGTTGCGCTGACGGTAGTGCTTCGGGATTCACAATAACAGCCTCACCATCAGAGTTAAGATCTTGTATATAACTAGGAGATTGAGCATATTTACGTCCTAAAGCATTCTGGATATCAAGATAAATACCAAGCATCCATTTTTCATTGAAATAAAAGTTTTTATCAACTCTCAGATCCAATTGTGAAAATGTGTTAAGTCGTTCACTATTAAAACGTGTATAATCTAAATACGACACGCCCGTTGCATCCCAAGCTTGCACCAAAGAAGATTTAGCCTCGTCAATAGGCGTATAAGGCGCACCACCTTGCATCCGGAACTTCATCCCAACAGTCCAATCTTTTGGTAATCTTTTGGTTCCTGTAAAAGAAAAGAGATGTTTATTGTCCCAAGCAGAAGGCTGATAATCGCCCGTACGAAGATCTGTAAATTCGCTATTCACCCAAGTATAAGCCAGCACAAAATTAAGTCCTTCGGGACCATTCCAACGCGCCATAAATTCCATACCATAAGCCCGACCATCAGAGATAGAACGCACTTCCTCGTCACCAAATAGATCATAGCCACCACCTTTACTCGCTAATGATACCGAATCGGTTAAGGACATAGGATACGAATCGTAGCCTTTATAAAACCCCTCTAAGGTAAAGATAGCATGATTGATACCCAACCACTCTAACCCTATGCCATATTGCGTAGAAGCAATGGCCGAAATACCATTCTCTTTATTAACCAAAACGCCTGAAGCATCTTGGTAACCCAAAGTGGTATAGGCAGGTAATTGATGAAATTGCCCTGCACTACCCGTCAACTTTAACTTAGGCGCAAGCGCAAAAGAAACAGCTACGCGTGGCGAAAACTGCTTCAAGGGATTCTTCATTTCATCAGAATAAGTATTACCATCCAAACGCAGCCCCATCGAAAGGGTTAAAAAATTATCAGGAGACACATAAGTCGCTTGTTCAAAGAGATTATACTTCACAAAACCAAAGTCAGCATCATAATTATAACTTTGAGATGTGCCATTGGCAAATGATTTCCTAAAGGTAGAATTGCTGTAACCTACCTGCTCCAATCCACCACCCGAAACGTATTTAAAACTCCCAATACGCATCACGTGTTCTACTCGCATTTTCAATTCATCTTCATCACTCGCATAATCTAAAATCTTTTGTGTAGGATCATCATTATTATTATCGAGGTATTTATAGAGTTCATTTCTAAGGTGATTATTGCTTAATACCACATTCATATAACTATTATTCTCAAAGAAATGTTTCCACACCACACCTAAAGTATAGTTCCATTGCGTCTGATAAGGCACAATAGATAAAGTGTAACGGTTTTCGTCATTATCATCAGCATCAAGATTGAGATTATTCTCGTCATAAGCTCCAATACCCAAAATGGTAATTTCATTTTTGGGTGAAATACGGCTTTCCACTTTAAAAGTCAAATCGTTAAACGTAGGTAAAAAAGGCAGACCGATAGCAGAAAACAAAAACTGCAGATATGAACGACGAGCAGACACCACATAGTTGGTTTTCTCACCTATCATCCCTTCGGTACCAAATGAAATCTCAGAAGCACCCACCGCCATTTTATATTTCTTTTGCTCTCCCCCATCTATCATCTTAAAGTCGAGAACAGAACTCATAGACTCACCCCTATTAGCAGGAAAAGCACCAGAAAGGAAATCCACTTCACGAATAAGATCTGCATTGATAATACCCACAGGACCACCCGAAGCACCCTGTGTAGCAAAATGATTAAGATTAGGAATCTCGATGCCTTCGAGGTAATACGTATTCTCAGAAGGGCCACCACCACGCACAATTAAGTCATTGCGAAAAGCAGTAGAAGACGCTACGCCGGGGAACGATTGCACCACCTTAGAAATATCACGGTTAGAACCAGGATTCATATCTATCTCGGCCGAACTGATGCGTTTGAACGCTAAAGGCGCTTCTACAATACCAACAAAAGGATTAGCTTCTACCGTAAATTCCTCTAAATCTAATGACGTTGTTTGCAAAGGTATGTCTATCACTTTTGTTCCAAAACGAATAAATTCCGACTCGGTAACCACCGTGCGATAACCAACATAAGAGACCTTTAGTCGGTATTCTCCAGGTTCTAGATCAGCAATCGTATAGTTACCATCCACATCAGTAATAGCCCCTATATCTGTACCAAAAACTTGTATTGCAGCAAAAGCAATAGCTTCATTAGTCTGTTCATCATAAACGCGACCCGTTAATTGTACGTTTGCAAAAACAGGAAATGAGACCATTAAACTAATAATATATAGATAGATATGTTTCATATCATTTAGATTTTAGAATTTAAAAATGTAAAAATAACACCCGATCCGAAACAGATTAGTCTTAAGCGATTAATCGTTTCATCACAAATATAATTTAAGTTGATAGATAAAAACGAAGATAGAGGTACTTAATTCAGTCAGAGGATAAAGAAGAGAGGTTGTTATGTGATAAAAGTCGAAGATGATAAGGGGGAAGCTTTTGTACACAACACCCCTTGAATAAGAGAATTTTCTCTACACGCACTACGATAAAAGACTCGCTATCAATCTTTATTCCATTTTATCAACAATAACAAATCGTCAGATAAAAACAGATAGCCCTGATCATATACTAAATGATAAACGCCTCCCTTCTGGGTCTCGTAAATACTTGTAAAGTAATTAAAATCGAATCCTTGTTGCAGCAATTTACTTCTAGCCACTTTTGTTTTGCCGCTTTTATTAAGACTTTCTAAAATACTATAATTCTTTTTCAGCAAACGATTAATGGACTGAACCGTACCATTTTTAGAATTATAGCGTTTATTATTAAACGTATTGCGACACTGATCGGAACAGAATTTCTTATCTACTCGACCTATGATAGGATCACCACAGACTGGACATAAACGTTTTTCTTCTTGCATAACTTATGGTGTTTTGAAGTATTATTCGTTAATATGAAATGGAATTTTCCGCTGCTATAACTTACAATTTTAGATCATTCCGAAATACCCAACTCATCTACTATTTTATATAAACCGAAAAAAGAGCGAGGTAAGAAAACCTACTTAATCTTTAAGCCATATTTCAACAAAAAACCACTGATAGCTTGAGCACTCACCTTTAGACCTTTTATAAAATTTATTTCTGGATCAATAAAAAAATTAAAAGATTCTTGAATATCAGCTTGTTCAAGATGTGTTCTATCAAAGATAGCTTGATTAAGATCGCAGCCCGTCATCGTACTTTTCTTTAAAGTAGCTTCTGTAAAATCAACGCCAACTAATTCACAATCCATAAAAGAACTGTTATTAAGCTTCACTTTAAAAAAGGAACTATGACTAAGTGAACAATGATCAAAAGAAACTTCGAAACCAAAAGAATGACAGCCATCAAAATCTAAACCCAATAATTTACAATGACTAAATTTCACATCACGAAAAGCTGTACCTACAATTTTAGCATTACTTAAGTCACATTCCACAAACTCACATTCCATAAAACTAGTGTCACATAAGTCAATAGCCTTAAAACTACATTGCTTAAAAACACAATATTCGTATTTTCCTCTAACAAAAGGATCTATCTCAAAATTTTGATTTACTATAACTTGATCTTCTATCAGCATTCTACTCCTTTTTTGCAAATAAGCGTAGGAGCAGCTTGAGCACCCGCATAAATAGTAACATCAGCTAAAGTAACACGCGCAGGCGCATTGACAGCATAAGCTATCACATCTGCTATATCTGCCGCTTGTAGAGCTTCAAAACCTTGATATACTTTGGCTGCTTTTTCTTTATCGCCCTTAAAGCGGATTTCTGAAAATTCAGTTTCTACAGCACCAGGACACACATTCGTCACCTTGATACCATGATGTATCAACTCCAAACGCATACCTTCGCTAATCGCCTCTACACTATGTTTGGACGCACAATAAACCACTCCATTTTCATAGGTATATTTTCCGGCTACAGAACTAAGATTGACAATATGCCCACTTTTCCGCTCTATCATACTAGGAATTATCGCTTTAGAAACGTAAAGTAAACCTTTCACATTACCATCTATCATAGCATCCCAATCATCCACATCACCATCCACTAAAGAACTTAATCCGTGAGCATTACCGGCATTATTAACTAAAACATCTATATTTCTCCACTCGTCATCAAGTGAAGCAATAGCCTCTTCTACAGCTTGGAATTCTCGTACATCAAAGGTTAAGATTTTAACTTTCACCTCGGGAGATAATTCCATTTTTAGGGCTTCTAAACGCTCTACTCTTCTACCACAGATAATGAGATTAAAGTGACTTTCGGCTAACTTACGAGCGGTAGCCTGCCCTATCCCAGAACTAGCTCCAGTTACTAATGCAATCTTATTCATTATTTTATCTAATTTATTAATACCGTGATACAAAAGTGCATAAAGAATTAGAAATTTACAACAGGATAAGCATTTTGTTCTTAATTAAATAGACAGAGAAGAGGAAAGATAAGGTAACACTAAACTGAATAACATTGGCCTACCAGTAGGTAGATATGCCTAAGTTAACGTTTGGATAATAATGTGAAACATATAAACTAGAAGCCTTACAAGAAGACAAGAAACTTTTGAAAAATCACATTAATAAGTAAACTGATAACGCAAACATAAGCAAAAAAAAGAAAGCCCCCATTACCAACCTTTTCAGTTGATAAAAGAAGCTCACTTTCTACTCATTGTAACTGTAGATTTAAACTAAAATCAGAATTATCTTTATAAAAAAACCGTTTTATTTATTTTTCAACTGATAAAAAAAGCCACGGCCTTCTTCTATCACTTCTAACTTATTATCAGCAGTCAACACATCAAGGTATTTATTCACCTCATTAATATGTAGTCCTAAAATCTTAGTAAGATCATCAAGCGTACAAGGACGACGCGACACTGTTTCCACAATAGCCGTTTCTATATCAGAACGATACGACTGTATGTTTTTTCGTTCAGGAGCTGCACTAATAATATGTACAGAGTCCAATTGCCACAAAGTTTTCACATCCTCTAGCTCTTGACGTGTAGCACCATGCAAACCAGAAACCGTACCAGGTCTATCCAAAGTATTGAGCTGAATATCGTCGGGTTGTATCTTTTCTATGGCATTTTTCAGGGCTAATAATTCCTCCTGAGAATCATTATAACCAGGTAATATAAAGACTTCTAACCATATCTTACCTTTAAAGACCTGACGAAAATCAATGATGCCTTTGATATATTTTTCTATCGTTAACCCCGCAGCAGGACGATTTATCTTTTCAAAAACCGCCTGTGTAGCAGCATCTAACGAAGGCAATACCACATCAGCATCAAGCAAAGCATCGCGCACCTCAGGATCAAAAAGAAGCGTACCATTAGTCAGCACAGCCACTGGAATCTGAGGTTTCATCTCTTTAATAAATTGCAACACATCCTTTAAACAAGCATTTAAAGTCGGTTCGCCCGAACCCGAAAATGTAAAAAAATCAGGATCTGGATTATTCTTAAAATAATGCGTTAACTCCTCCTTTATCTTACTCAATAACAAGTATTCTTTTTTTTCTAAGGTTAACTTAGTCGTCTCGCCTACTTCACAATAGACACAATCTAAAGAACAGACTTTCTTAGGCACTAAATCAACACCCAACGACATCCCTAAACGACGAGATGGCACTGGACCAAATAGATATTTATACATTATTTCTTACGGTTTAGCAATTCTTCACGCACCATTGTTTTGCCACAATTAGGGCATTTTAATGTCGTACATTTTACACCTTTTTGATGCGTTATTTTGGTTCCACATTTTGCACATACACAGTCACCACCAGGACCACAACTACCACCTTTGTTACGTCCTCTTCCATTTTGAATATCCATAATATAATATTTAATCCCACATTGTGGGTTTTATTCCCCGCAGCTTGCTGCGAATAAAAAAAGTATTTCGAATTGATACTCCGTCTGCTTGCAGCGGGGTAGTTCATTGTTATTTTTATTTCTTCTTAAAACACCGTTTTAACTAAATCACCTTACAGTCATATTACTTAGACGATCCTCTCATAAAAAAATTAAGAGGGAAAACATAAAGCAATTATCTTTTTAGGGACAGTTAATATAAAGACAAAAACAAGCTGTCTCAAAAGGTAACAAAACACGTTCATTTCCAAAATACCAGGACTCTAAAACACAATTGGCTCTCCTACTCCTGTGAGTATCCTAATGGTATCTTTTCCATATTATTATTTAATAAAATCAGGCATCTTTAATTTCACAAAGGTAATTATTTATTACATTTGTAGCGTGAATATTCTCATTAAAACTAAACTTAAGCTTAAAATCAAATGAATAATCAAAAGACAATTCCAGAAAACATCAAAGCAGCATGGGACAATAAAAAAGGACCTATCGTTTTTACTACAATAGCAGCTGATGGCACTCCTAATTCAATTTATGCTACCTGTGTTTCTTTATATCAAGACAATAGTGTTATTGTTGCCAACAATTACTTCAATAAAACAATAAAAAACATAGAATCAGGTAGTAAAGGTGTTATCCTTTTCATTACAGAAGCAGATAAATCTTATCAAATAAAAGGAAGCATAGAGCACGTAACTAGTGGTCCAGCTTTTGATAATATGAAATCTTGGAATCCTGAACGCTTACCTGGAGTAGGTGCAGCTATTATTACAGTAGAAGAAATCTACAGCGGTGCTGAAAAACTAGTATAAATTCTCTCTTTAGAATTCATGATCCCTCATTAGATAATAATGGGGGATTTTTTTTGAATTTAAAATTCAAAAGTTTAGTGATATTAACTTGATATATGCGCTATATTAGGGATGCCTAGCGTGGGACTTGTAACCTTTTTCGATACATTTTGGATTGTGTGGTGAGATTTGTGGTGTGTAGAATGTGCTTGCAAGTAGAGATGGAGAATGTATGATTTAAAAAGGACCGTTTGATATTTTAATTGCTAAATGCCTGAGGAACCTCTGTAATAAAATATATAACATTAGTTTCTCAGGCATATCTTGTTTAAGCATATACTACTCGTAATAATCAGAAAACTTTTCCAACATTGTATAGTCCTTTTCCATAATTTCAAGAAGCGAATCTGTAATTGAGAGGTTTATAATAGCTCTTACGTCTCGTTCTGTTGATTGTTCTCCAAAACTATATTCTATATGAGAAGCATAGACTTGTTCTTCTTTACTAACACCCTCCTGTGGAACATATTCATAATCTAGCTCATACTCATACCTAGAGGTGTCTGTTAAATTATATAAATTCTCTCCCAATGTTTGTATTCCATCTTGTCTAACTGTATTTGTTATCCAACTTGTTTTAACCGTCTTTTCTTTATAAAACTCAAAAATAAGACTATCATTAGTCTGAAGCATTTTTTCTCGTATCCCTTCATCAGTATGTACGTTATAAAACAACGTTTTACTTGTTGAATTAATAACAACTCTTGTTACAGATACAGACCAAACATCTTCTTTCTCACAGGATGCCAATGAGAAAAAAATGCATATTATCCCAATAAAATTATTTAAAAGTTTCATAACCTAGAAGAAATAATGTTAGTAATCTGCGCTCGTAAAGACGGATGTTTTGAAATTAAATTATCTCTATAGCCAGATATTGAATAAGTACATAAGGATTTTTCCATATTTGTAAATGAGCATCCTATTGCTTCTAATTCACTAAACATCGATAGGTAATTTATCAAAAAAGAGTTTGTTGTCCCTACATATGACGCTTCACCTGACAAATATGTTCTAGCTAGGTATTCCTCTCTATAGTTAGCCCATCCCTCTGATAGAGCAATAATCTGCCAATGGTCATCACCCACAGCGCCATAAGGCGAGTCGTTGTCTATCTCATTTTTAGCCTGTTGATAAACATTTTGACTCCAATAATCAGAAGCCCAAAAGAAATTTTCCTCTTTTTTCATCCTTTGTAACTGGCTAGAGTGTGTTAATTCGTGCCAAGCTATTGCGGTAATTTTATTATAATCTTCCAAGGTCTGATTATAGCGTAATATTAAATCAGGGAATGCCCATCCAAATAGAGCATAGCCATATACTGATCCGATAGCTCCAAGTACTTTCTTGTCACTATATACTAAACTCCAGTTGAAGTGGCTTTTTAATAATGGTGCAGATGACATTAAACTTTCGTGATCGTTCTTATCTGCAATATCAAGATTTGATGGAGGCAAAGCAATACCATCTACTGAGGCGTATCCAATATAATCATAAATTGCGTTATTTAGTACACCCCTTCCCCAGTATGCGCTATTGGTATAAAATATCATAGAATGACCATTAGGGCTATGAAACCCCATACCATAGCTATCTCTCCAAAGACAAGCCGCTCCTGCTATAGATTTATTGAACTTCCATTGATTATTACCTCTTTTACAATCATAAATAATCTTGTATCTAATATTATTCCCAACCCAAATTTTATTAAATCTTGCCTTTGAATAATAATGACCACTGCCACTTGTATATGCATCAGTATATGAAAACCATCGCCACATTCTTACTTTAACACCTTTCAGTCCAACATTTCCTGTTGGTGTTTCAATTTTAATTGTTCCATCAGGATAGTAATAAGTATCACAACTTGTCCAACAAACTTTCCACCATCTGCGTCCATAACATTTCCGAATACAATTGGTTGTTGTTGATTTAAGCTCAATCTCATTTTCATCAACAGTTGAGAGTTCATCACTATTACCCGTTAAAGTAAAAGATATTGCATACAATACATTGCAAACATCTTGCGTGATAGCTGTTCGTCCGCTAGTGCTTTTTAAGGTGACCGTTGAGTCCTCAATTATCTCCTCAGTATAATCTTCACTGTTTTCTATGATGAAAAGCTCAGACAATATCTCATAACGTATGTTTGTTGAAAATGTATAATCTGGTTTTACAGTAGTATAAAGCCAAGTGTATTCTCCCGCAACAGTTGAATCTTTATAATAATCTCCAAGTTGGACAATATCGTAATCAAGTGGAATGTCAAATAGAGTTAAACTTGTGTCAGAAGTGAGATTTTTATACTCAGTGCTATCTTCAGGTAGAAATCTAATGTACAAATCTGTAGGGTAAATCTCAATAGTTTCTGCCGATTTAAGGTATGGTTCACTGTTTTCCTCAGCAGCGTATTGCCTCAAAGAATCAAGAGCAATTTGCATATTTTCGATTGAGAAAGGATTTTCTTTTTGTTCACCAAGGATGGTCGGTTGTTCGTCTCGATCTTCCACACTGAACGAAGATTCAATCTGAGTGAAATCATCTTCTGTTTGATCTGTTGGAGTATTAATAATATCATCTTGCTGACAAGAATAAACTAACCCAGTAAATACTAAGCAGGCAATGAATTGTTTTATTAATTTCATAATTTTAAGGTTTAATTGTTTATTTCTTTTTATCATTTCTACTAATGTGCTGCTTTGTCCTTTATTGTTTGTTTAACTTGTATTTATGATGCACCTCCTTTTTGTTTATTTTATTATTCTACAAAGATAGAAATATTATTTATCTCGTAATAGTGCAAGTTGTTAATCTTCTTTGATTTGTAACATTAAGTTGAGGCGTGCACCGTGTGTGCGGAATTATTCTTTTTGCAAGCTTTTGGTTTGTGTGTGTGTTGTATTTTGCGGGCTCGTAATGGGTATAATGTGTGGTAGATGGTCTTGTTGTTCGCAGTGACGTTGGTTGGGTTGACTGAACGCTAACAGACAAAGAAAAAGAATCCGTGCATCCGTGGAGAAAAACACAGGCATCAATCTAACAATAAAATAAAAAAGACCATTTTAATTCGTAAAGGAAAAGACTTGCAAAGAACTAATAACGCATAACAAATCAGAGAAAGCCATTTAAAACAAATTAATTTCTCATTATTCCCTCACCTCTCACAAAAGCACAACACACTCATTTACTGATTCATATTCAATTTTAAACGCTTATAAACGTTTTTAAACGAAAGTTAAACGCAAGCAAACGTTTAAATACCGACTCGGGAAAGCACTTGCCCACATCTTTGCACCGAGCAAACGAGTTAGTAGTATAATCATTTGCGTATTAGCACACATTACTATTAACTCATATATATTAACTTTTAATAATTAATGTTATGACAACTTTAAGGAACAGAGTACAGTTAGTGGGTAATTTAGGAATGAACCCTGAGATTGTAAATTTCGACAGTGGAAAGAAATTAGCAAAATTCACCTTAGCAACCAATGAAACATTTGTAAGCAATGGCAGCACAAAAACAGAGACACAATGGCATAATATAGTCGTGTGGGGCAAACAAGCTGAAATAGCAGAAAAACAGTTACAAAAAGGCAGCGAAGTGGCTCTAGAAGGAAGTATTGCCTACCGTAACTACGAGGACAAAAACGGAATGAAACGCTATGTTACTGAGATCATATTAAGTAGTTTCATCGTTTATCCCGGCGAGAAAACGAAAGAAGCAAAAGAACAAGCATAAAAGATCATAAAGCAAAGAATCGTTGAGTCGTGCAAAAGAATTCCTAACAGAACACCACGCACGACTTAACGGTTCTTTTCATTTTAGCAACAGCTAAAAAAAATACGAATACCCCATTTTAATAAACAAAACGCGTACTATACTTACTATGATGGTTGCAATTTCGGGCTGTTTATAGGACTCCCCAATTAACCTGTATAGCTATAGGATTTCAACGTTTATTACGGTTTGTTTATAATGTTCTAAATTTGATTTTTTGGGGTGCCCCATAAATAAAAAGGTGCTATGTCGTTTAGTGTGGGTAAGTCTTATCCCTAAATGATGGGGTTTCATATTTTCACGTAAAATAACACCGTCCCGATGGGACTTTTTGTTTTCTTTAACTATTGTTTATCTACCATAACATCGTCCTTACAGGACTTTGTGAAATAATACCGATTATGAATTGAAATGCGCTTTATTTCGCTTCGCTTATAAAACTCAATCAATTCTATATCGGCATAATACCACCAACTGTTAAGGCTCATTTTAAATTTTAATTGGTATAACTTGTTTTTTAAGTGCCATCGGCACGTAGTTATGGTAGTTCTTGAATTCGTTATTTTAAAATCCCGTAGGGATGGTGTTATGACTACGCATTATTTCACCCCACTCAAAACGACATAGGATCAATAAAAAAAAAGTTTTCCGTTGTTACATTTTGGCTTTTCCTCCTTACATTTTGGCTTTACGCATTTGCATTTGCACTTTTCCTCGTTGCTTTTCTGTTTTTCCTCGATGCTTTTCTGTTTTTCCACAATGCCCCTCTATCTTTCCTCGATGCTTTTCTGTTTTACCACGTTGCTTTGCTATTTTTCAACGATGCAATTCCTTTTTTACCGATTAGATTTGCATTTTCCCGTATTGCAAATGAAAGTATTCAGAACTCTGTTTCATTGCTTTTTAGCTGTTAATATGTTTTAGTTTATACTTCTAATAAATCTATATTTGGGCTCTACACCTTTCATCAAACTTAATAATAAGTTGTTGTCTGACCTCGTCCCAGCATACTAATTTCGTTATCGATGAGAATATAATATTGCTTCTAAAATTTGTAAAGATCTCCGCTCACATAAAAATGAACTTCCCCGCTGCAAGCAAATGGAATATCAATTCGAAACACTTTTTTATTCGCAGCAAGCTCGAGGAATAAAAACCCACTATGTGGGATTCAAACTGTGAACGAATTTAAAATCGGGCTCAACTTAAGATTACAGAAAGTCGGCATTCCTAAAAAAAAGAAAAGCATTCTATATTCTTAAAACATTTTTATCTAAATATAAAATAAACTCAAAATGTAATCTACATTACATTTTATCTCCTCATAGATCCTCACTTTTGCACTATAATTAAACCCACGATGTGGGATTAAACACAACATTTGGAGAAAAAATCCAGAAACAGTATTCAACAAATAAGTATTTTATTCATTAATAAAAAAATAAATCTATGAGTATGTTTTGTTATCAATGCGAAGAAGCTGCAAAAGGCACAGGTTGTACTGTTGCTGGTATGTGTGGCAAAAAAGAAGACCTAGCTAACATGCAAGATCTTTTAATATTTGTTCTAAAAGGTGTTTCTATTTATGCCACTAAAGCGCGTGAATTAGGAATAGAAAATGAAAAAGCCAACAAGATCGTTTTTGATGGTTTATTTATGACTATCACGAATGCAAACTTCGACAAAGAACGTTTCATTACCACCATAAAAGAAGCGCTAGTCGTACGCGAAGAAGTCAAAGCGGCTTACCTAGCTGCAGGCGGTGTGTTACCTGTAGAGCTTCACGACAGCGCTATCTGGTCAGGAAATACTCTTGAAGAATTTGAAGCCAAAAACACAGAAGTTGGGGTACTAGCTACCAAAAATGAAGACGTTAGAAGTCTGCGCGAATTAGTCATTTATGGCTTAAAAGGGCTGGCTGCTTATACAGAACACGCCTTCAACCTCAAATTCGAAGACAACGCACTCTACACCTTCATGCAAAAGGCATTAGCCGATACCACTAATGATAATCTAAGTGTAGATGAACTTGTAGCTTTAGTTTTAGAAACAGGAAAATATGGTGTGGAAGGAATGGCTCTTTTGGACAAAGCCAACACGAGCACTTATGGCAATCCAGAGATTACAAAAGTTAATATCGGCGTGAGTGACAAACCCGGCATTTTGATCAGTGGACACGACCTCAGAGATATGGAAGATCTACTGAAACAAACTGAAGGAACAGGTGTTGACGTTTATACACACAGTGAAATGTTACCTGCCAATTATTATCCAGCGTTTAAAAAATACAAACATTTTATAGGGAACTATGGTAATGCGTGGTGGCAACAGAAAAAAGAATTTGAGACCTTTAATGGCCCCATCATTTTCACCACCAACTGTATCGTTCCTCCTACAAAAGATGCGACCTATGCAGATAAAGTATTTACTACGGGAGCCTCAGGATTTCCCGGTTCAAAACATATCCCAGAACGAGCAGAAAATGGACAAAAAGATTTCTCTGAAATCATTGCATTAGCTAAAACCTGCGCAGCACCAACAGAAATTGAAAAAGGTGAAATCATTGGAGGTTTTGCACACAACCAAGTGATTCAGTTAGCCGATAAAGTAGTAGATGCTGTAAAAACAGGAGCTATCAAAAAATTCTTCGTGATGGCAGGCTGTGATGGACGTCATAAATCGCGTAACTACTATACCGATTTTGCGCAAAAATTACCCAAAGACACCATTATATTAACCGCTGGTTGTGCCAAATACCGTTACAACAAATTACAGTTAGGTGATATTGGTGGCATACCACGTGTTCTTGATGCAGGACAATGCAACGATTCTTATTCGTTAGTAGTAATCGCATTGAAACTAAAAGAAGTATTTGAATTGGAAAATATTAATGATTTACCTATTGCTTATAACATTGCATGGTATGAGCAAAAAGCAGTCATTGTATTGTTAGCCCTTCTTTACTTAGGAGTAAAAGACATCCATCTAGGACCTACACTCCCAGCATTTTTATCTCCAAATGTAACCCATGTATTGGTTAAGAATTTTGGCATTGCGGGCATAGGAAATGTAGATGATGACATTTCCCTATTTATGGAATAATACCAAAAACATCTCAAAATGCACCGTATAATTCATTTCTTTTTCGTTTTATTCTCCTCACAAAATCGTTCCATAGCTACGGCTATGCAAAGATTTTCTTCGTCAATCAAACAAAAAATATTCTAAATTCGTTCAGTGCATTTTGAAACACATTTGGTATAAGTCTCATTTATTTATAACAAAACCAGCCTTAAGATAAATACTTATCTAAGGCTGGTTTTTTATGTACTAAAAATTCGATTGGACGCAAACGGAACAATCAATTTCAATGTATAAACTGTTTTTTCTTGAATTGACTAAAAAAAGAAAATAAGAAGCAACTAAAAACTCTTGCTATCTCATTTTTGAACAAAATAAAACAATAAAACCTAATTAAGATAACGCAATTTACCCACTCTGTTTCTAGAAATAAAGAAACAGAAACAAAGTAGAAAGCAAGCTTTTAAAATAAAAAAGAGAATTCTACCCCCCTACATTTCCATCCCTAAAAACTGCAATAATTTAGCTTCATTTATAGGTTTCGACACATAATCGGTACAGCCCGCTTCTATTGCTTTTTCACGATCACCAGCTAAGGCATAAGCCGTTTGTGCAATAATAGGTAAATCAGGAGCAAACTCACGAATCTTTTGCGTAGCTTCATAACCATTCATAATAGGCATCTTCATGTCCATAAAAACAATATCAACTTCATTACTACGGCATATTTCAACAGCTTCTTTACCATTAGCCGCTGTATATAACTCTTTAGCATAAGGCTCTAATAATATCTCTAGAAAAGCTATAGATATTTCATCGTCATCAACAATCAAGATATTCTTTTTTTTATAAGTCATAATATTCTCTTTATTAAAATTTTCAATTTCTTCAATTTCTTCATGATACACTATTACTTTAGGTAAGGTAAAATAAAAAGTAGATCCTTTATCCAACTCCGATTCCACCCAAATACGACCACCTAACATATTAACATAAGCTTGTGTTATAGCCAAACCTAAACCAGAACCTTGAAAGACATGTCTATCTTCAATATCAGCCTGTTCAAATCGGTTAAAAATAGCAGCCAGTCGATTTTTTGGAATACCAATCCCGTCATCTTTACAATAAAACTCCAAATTCCCTTTATCCTGAACATAACCAAAACTAATGATCCCCTTATCAGAATATTTTATGGCATTTTTTATCAAATTAGTAATGATAGATTCTACTTTAGACACATCACTATTAATAAAAAATTCAGAATCAGCATGAGGTACAGCATTAACAATATCAAGTCCTTTATTATTAGCTTCAGGCCTAAAGAAATCACAAATATCCTTAATAGTAGCGTGCAAATCAAACGAGCTAGCACTAATAACGACTTCCCCCACTTCTATTTTTGACATTTCAATAATATCGTTCACCGTATTCAACATACGCGCACCACTCTTTTCAATATTCTTGATATAGTTTTCCTTTTTTTCGGAAGAGAGATTGGCATTCTTCAATAAACTAGAAAAGCCCAAAATACCATTCATAGGTGTTCGTATTTCATGACTCATATTAGTCAAGAAAGCAGACTTGAGTCTATCACTCTCTTCCGCTTTAATTTTAGCTCTTTTTAACTCTTCAATCAACTCTTTTTGTGAAGTAATATTATGACCAATACCTATAAGACCAATCACCTTACCATCTGGATCTTTAAGAGGCAACTTAGAAGTCAACAGCCAAGACATCTGACCATTAGAATGTTCAAATCTCTCTTCGTGATCAAAAAAAGGAGCATCATTATCCATCACATGAAAATCATCATTCATTCCACGCTGTCCTATTTCTCCTCCAAACAACTCAAGATCATTTTTGCCAAGCACTTCTTCACTATTATCTATTCCTATATTATCAAGATCAGCCTTATTCACCACCAATTTACGGCCTTCTCTATCTTTCACATAAATAGCAGAAGGTAAATTATCAATCACAGTCAATAACAAATGACGTTCTTTCTGTATTGCTTCTTTAGCCTCATTATACACCGTGATATCCTTAAAGATATGCACGGCACCTTTCAGTGCTCCCTTTTCATCAAAAACAGGATCAACAGTAATCTCATAATCTCGTCCATTAAAGACTAATTCCATTGTTTCACGTTTTTTGCTATTCTGCATTTGAATAAATGGACATTCTTCAATAGCGTGATATAAACCATGAACCATATAAAGACAGTGCTGCCCAATAATCTCGTCTTTTGGTTTTTCTAACAAGCGAGTAAACGTAAGATTGCACTGTTGTATGATCTGATCTTTATCAACAAGCATAATACCATCGTTGATAGCATCAAAAGTCACTTCCCAACTCTGCTTAGCCCAAACCAGCTCGTTTTGAACCTTCTTTCGCTCTTCTAACTCTAACTCAAGTTTATCAGTCCGTTCCTTGACTAAAGTTTCAAGGTACTCTTTCTCTCCACGCTTAATGTCATTAGCTTCTTTTATTTTGAGCATGGCATTAAGCTGAGCTCTCAATTCTAATTCATCTATCGGTTTAGTAAGAAAACCATCAACTCCAACAGACAAGGCTTTAATTCTACTAGATTTGGTCTCTTTAATAGCGGAAACAAAAACAACAGGAATATCCTGACACCTTACATCAGCCTTCAGTACTTTACACACCTCAAAACCATCCATACCAGGCATTAAAATATCCAAGAGCACGATGTCTGGTTGTTGCTGACAAGCCATCTGCACAGCAGCCTTTCCTGACGATGCAGTAAGGACTTCAGCATCTGGCAAACAATCACTTAAAAGAGCTTGCAATGTAATTATATTATCAAATAAGTCATCAACAATCAATATTTTAATCATCTCTGCAAGTATTAAAATGCATATTCTTTTGTCGTTTTACCGCACATATTAATCTCTTGATATTATTTTTCTGATTCTATTGGTTTAGAAACATAACCATTAAAACCATGATCTAAAAAAAACACTGCTTATCGGCTTTCATAGCACGCGAAGAAACCACAATAACAGAAACACTATATAACTCATTATTAAAACACAACAGTGACATATTATCAGTTTTATATTCAATAGCGAATATACGCATCTTATCGCTTATCACCAAAAACACAATCACCACCTAAACTACACTAATGACTATTATCTGTATTTAATAATGTGTGAACATTATGTAAAAAGTCATGCTTTGAAATCGCTCCCTTTTGTAAAATCTTACAAACATTACATTTTTTTAAAAAAGATAATTCTTCCTCACTAAGAATTTTAGCCGTCAAAATAATGATAGGAAGAAGCTCATATTTTTTTTGATTACGCACCCGTTGCAATACCTCAAGGCCATCCATACCTGGCATCATAAGATCCAAAATCATAACATCAGGATGCTTTGATTGTAGCTCGAGCAAGGCTTGTTCCCCAGAGTTAGCAACAATAAGTTTGTAATTTTGTTCATTCAAAATATCCGTAATCTGAACGACCATAGCCTCCGTATCCTCCACTAAAAGAATAGTTTTAGAAGAGTTATCTTGATCTACAGATAAAGATAATGATTCAGATCTAGAATAACAATCAGCCACATTAGAAGACTCAAGATCAGGAGGTGCTAAAGGAAGCTTAAACGTAAACTCAGACCCTTGGTCTAAAACCGATTCCACCTCTATATTTCCTCCTAATAAAAGAGCATATTTCATGGCAATAGATAAACCAAGACCTGTTCCACCAAATCTTCGAGAATTGCTACTATCAGCCTGCCTAAATTCATCAAAGATATAAGACAAATCAGCAGCACCAATGCCAATACCTGTATCTTTTACCGAAAGATATAAAACCGCATCTTTTACCCTTGCATGAATACTAATATTACCCTTTTCTGTAAACTTAACCGCATTACCAATCAGGTTTTGGACAATATGTAAAGCCTTATTATAATCACTAATAACAAAAATACCATCTTCATCACTCGTATAACTAACAGCAACATTCTTAAGGTCTGCTTGTGGCTGCACCATCCCCAACACTTGATCTATTAACGTTTGTATTTCAAAACGTATAAGTTCAATTTCTACCTTACCTGATTCTATGCGTGACAAATCTAAAATATCATTTATTAAACTCAACAGATAGTTTCCATTACGTTCTATCACATCAATATAACCGTGCTCTTGCTCTGGAATTTTACCAGCAAGCCTACGATTTAAAACCCCAGAAAGCGCAATAACAGAATTAAGAGGCGTTCTTAATTCATGACTCATACTTGACAAGAAATCAGTCTTTAAACGATTCATTTCCCCCAGTTGATATTTTTGTTGCTCTAATTCCTTATTTTGCTCTACTAACTCATCAGTCATCTGAGTCAATTCACATTTTTGGGCATCCAATTTTTCATTTTTAATCTCCAAACGATGATTAAAATCAGTCACTGTTTTATACAGCAAAACGCTATTAAACCGTGCGGTTAAAGAATCAAAAATATTATCAACTAAACACAAACTTATTTCAGAGTAATTATACAAACTCACTAAAGAAAAAAGAGCAACAGGATTACCCATAGAGAATATGGGAATTGTAATGATTGCTTTAGGTACAACAACACCAGCTGTCGTATTAAAATTAAAAGATACATTATCAGAAAGATCGGTTATATGGCTCACCTTTTCTGAAGCCAAAGCTAATGCAAATTCGCCTTGAGGATGAAGAACTGAAAAAGATTTGAAAGCTGACACATCAACACCTTGAGAATAAAAAACATCAAAATTATTTTCAGTTTCATCCAACAAATAAACGGCCCCCATCTGTGCATGAGTATCTTCAAGTAGCTGTTTTATAGTTATTTCACAAAAAGACTTTAAATCGTCAGATTGAAGCATAACATCAGACAACTTAGCCACCATATCCTTCAGCAAAGACTCCTTTTCAAGACTCGAAGCCATCGTATTAAAAGCAGCTGCTAATACCCCAAACTCATCCTTAGAATCATTACTACTCCTAACCTCCATCTTTCCCTTTCCCAACATAGAAGCAACATACCTCAACTCACGAAGAGGAGAATTGATATCTCTTCGAAATATAAAGAGTATAATAAATACTACAATAAAAATAATAATAGCATAAGAAATATTATGACGCTTCAAAGTCATGTTTAACGCCACCGATTCCTTGTATAACAGATCAGCTTTGTTAATAGCAAAATCATCTATTTTATCAATAGAAAACATTAATAATTGACGCACATCGTTTATATCATCTTGTAATTTTTGTGCATTAGGTATAATTTTTCCATCAGTCCTTTTTTTGATTTCAGTTATTTGTTTGCTTTTTAAAAAGATCAAACGATCAAAATGATTCTTTAGTGCGTCTATATCATTTCGAGGTCCTAAATAGTTATCATATAACACATCAAACTGCAACCTTGCCTTCTCTTTCGCTAAAATATAGTTATGTTCTGCCTTTAACTGTTCTTCATAAATATCAGACAACAACAGGTTACGATATTCAACACGCATAGCAAGTACACTGACCTCAAATTCATTCATCGCCTGCCTTACCGTTAATGGATGATTATATAAGTTTTCGGCTCTTTGTGTTATCCTATCTGTTTGAGACCAAAACAATAAACTAAGAAGAACAATAGAAAGCAATATAAAACCAAAAGCAATAAGCAACTTTAATCTTATAGTGATATCTTTGAATCTTTTCATAATAACATAATTTATATCAATGCTTTAGTGCGCTTAAAAATAGGAGCATAAGGCAAAATTTTAGAATTTAAACATTGACTAACTATTGCTTTTTCTGATGGACTAACAAAAAGATAACCACCACTCACTAAATTAGTATCTAATTTTTTTAAAATCTCACATCGCATCTCATATGAATAATAATACAGAATATTTTTACAGAAAATAATATCAAAAGCACCAAAAACACTTTCTACTGGCGAAGAATGTAATTCATCAAACAAATCGAACTCTGCAAATTGCACACAAGACTTCAACTCTTTATTAATCTGATAAGTATCATCATCTACAGTCTGAAAATAAGCAGAGATGAATTTCAAAGGTAAATTCTGCATCACATTAAGCGAATATTTCCCTTGACGAGCCCTATCCAAAGACTTCGTATTATTATCAGTAGCAAAAATACGAAAACTAAGAGGATCATCATCTCCTTTCATCATTTCATTGACCAACATAGCAATACTATAAGGCTCTTGACCAGCAGCACATGCAGCACTCCAGATTCTTATCTCTCGTTCACCATGAGCTTTTTTCATCTTGATAATATCAGGTAAGATATACTCTTTGAGCACAGCAAAAGATATCTCATCCCTAAAAAAAATACTATACGAAATACTTAAAGCTTCCGCTAAAGATAAGCAAATATCAGGATAAGTATAAACAGCAGCCACATATTCATCTAAAGTGTGGTATTCGCTTTTATTTGCTTCTTGTCTAAGTATCTTATCAAAAAAAGAAAAATTATACTTTAGGAAGTCAGGATAATGTGTTTGAAGTTTCAGTATCATTAAACAACATATATTTTATAACATTTGAATTTTTATCTATCGCTTTACTCGTTTTAATAAAATGATCTTAAAAAACGCTTATAAAGCCTTATCATCATTCGCAATAAGGTCACGAAATTTCTCATTACTAAAATCATCCTATACTGCACTAATATTATTATTATTATTATTATTATTATGCACACCTACCTTACTCATTACTTCTATAGGAATAGAAAATTGGAACTCCGAACCTTGACCTTCACGAGAACTCACAGTAATCTCACCACCCAACATTTCGATATAGGCTTTCGTTATAGCTAGTCCTAAACCCGAACCTTGAAAAGCTCTAGCATCCTCGATATCAGCCTGTTCAAAACGATTAAAGATACTCTGCAAACGGTTCTGTGGTATGCCAATTCCTTCATCATTACAATAGAAATTCAACCTATCCTCAGCAAGATAATAACCCAAATGAATAGTTCCACTATCCGAATATTTAATGGCATTCTTAACTAAATTTGTTATTATAGATTCTATTTTAGTTTTGTCAGTATTTATAGTCAAAGACTTAATGTCGTCTGGCATATCTAACACTAAATGAAGACCTTTAGCTTCCACTTCTGATTTAAAAAATTCATATATATCGTTTAAAGTATCCGTAAATAGCAAAGCGTCTTTCTTCACATTAACTTCCCCCACTTCTATTTTTGATATCTCAATAATATCGTTTACGGTGTTCAACATCCGATTTCCACTCTTCATGATATTCGCAATATATTTTGAACGCGTTGTATTATTAAGGTCCGACTTAGAAATCAAACTAGTAAAACCCATAATACCATTCATCGGTGTACGAATTTCGTGACTCATATTAGCCAAAAAAGCGGTTTTAAGTCGGTCGCTTTGTTCTGCTGCTTCTTTAGCTTTCTTCAGTTCTTCCATAAGTGATAAACGCTCTGAAATACGCCACACACTCTCCATCATTAGCTTTAACTGACGCACATCCTCTTCAACATAATCCTTCAACTTATTAGCAACACCACATACCGCCACTATCTCATTCTCAAAATAAATAGGAATAATAAGATAATTATCAAATTTAAAATAACATTCTCTTCCCTCTTTTTCGAAAGGCCTTAGCGCAACATGATCATTTGAAATTATATATTTCTGTTGACGAATAACTTCGGCTAAACACCCCACATCATCAAAGTTAAATAATGCCTTTGGAGTTCCAATATTAGATTCTTCTATTTCGGTATTCAACCACGATTGAAGAGAAAATTGACGTTTTTCATTATCAAAAGAATAAATATAGGCAATCTTACTTTCAGTTAAACTAAGCACCTCTTTCAAAGAAAAATCTAAAAGATTTTGAACTGAATTAGACGAATAGTCTGCTATACGCAATAAACCTTCCAGTCGTTCATTGTGTTTTTTAATGACATAATTCTGATGCTCAATCTTTTTCTTGGCCTTATCAGCCTCTTTTTTAGCCTCTAACAAATCATTTTCTTCCTTTTTCCTTTGCGTTATATCACTGGCAAAAAAGGAGATACCAACGACCTTTTTCTGTTTAAATATCGGAGAAATAAGAATATTAAAATAAATACTATTCTCACCTTCGCCTAAAGCTCTATCAAACACAAATTGCTCTCCCCTCAAAGCTCTCTGAAAACAATCTAACCAAAATGAGTTATATTTTTCAGGAATAACATCTAAGATAACATCCCCGATTTCTAATTTAATCCCGAAAATTTTAATAAGATTATTAAAAAATACCTGATTAAAATAAGTCAGTCTTAAGTCGGTATCAACCGCCCAAACGCAACTCAGCGTATTTTCTATAATACCCTCAATATCTGCTCTTAACTGTTCTGAAGCTTTTTTCTCATTCAACAATTCGTGTTCCGTTTTTTTAAGCTCAGTAATATCTTGAAAATTTTCAATTAAAAATTTTTCATTATCCACTTCAATAAAACGAGCATTTTTCAGAATAGGAACAACACGACCATCTTTACACTTTAATGTAGTATCCATCCCTGCCGAAGAGGATAAACCCTGGGTATAAAAAGGACACTGTTTTTTGGGATACTCTCTAGCACATAACAAACTACAACTTTTATTAAGGAGTTCTTCGGAAGTAAAACCCGTAATTTCACAAACTTGTTTATTGACTTGAACAATCTTAAAATTACGATCTATCATCATATATCCGCCAGGCATATTCTCCAGAATCTCTTTGAATAAATTACGGCTAGCTTCAAGTTTTTTTTCCACTTCTCTCTCATACGTCACATCACGAGAGACCTTTACATAACTTATTATTATTCCATACTCATCAATAATAGGAGCAATACGAGCTTGTTCAATATATTTTTCACCTTGTTTATTTCTATTAATAAACTCTCCAGACCACACTTTACCATTCTTTATGGTATCCCACATTTCGGTATAGAACCGACTATCACGGACACCTGAATTCAAAATACGCGTAGGCGAACCTATCAATTCTTCTTCAGAATAACCTGACAACTCAGAAAAAGCAGGATTAACAAAAGTAAGGACACCTAAAATATCGGTCATAGCTA
This sequence comes from Bacteroidales bacterium, assembly GCA_965662645.1. GTDB lineage: Bacteria > Bacteroidota > Bacteroidia > Bacteroidales > UBA5342 > UBA5342. The sequence goes on along the minus strand of CBFIII010000003.1, from coordinate 23,220 downwards.
CTGGTCCAGGACTTTGTATTATGGCCTGATAAAGACGAGCCAAATCTTCACTTTTAGTTTTCTCCTTAACAGAATCACAAAGGACAGAATAGACCAAATCCTGACCATCTAATACTAAAGCTTCTGAATGAACTTCCACATGTTTCACAATACCCGAAACGGTATGATGAGTACGTAGAGAAGACACACTTTGATTACAAAATGTAAATGAAAGGGCTTTTATTATTTCAGTATGCGGAATAGATTCTATATCATCAAGCAATCGTCCTATTAAATCGGGATAACCATAAAAAGCAATCGCTGCTTTATTAGCATCCACAATACGAGCACTTTTAACATCAATAATAAGAATAACAGAAACATTATTTACAAACAGAGTTTGGTATATATGTCCTATTTCTTTAGGATTGTATTTTTTGTTTTCTAACATATGATAGTATAGTACTAACTATTAAAAACGGCGTCAACTTCTGTATATATTATGTTATAAACAAAATCACAATGAAAAGGTTCAATAAATCACCCTAAATTTTGGATAAACATTTGTTTCTCTATTTATAAAACAAAAAACAGCTATAAGCGCATATTCATGCCACTTATAGCTGTTTTTATATAGATTCTATTTAGCTGAGTTCGATTTAAAATTCGATCACAGTTTGAATTAATGTGGAAATCAGATTATTATTCCACAACTACACTATAGTCTCCTTTTTCTTCCATCACACCAAAAGATTGAAGTTCAAGACCACTCTTCTTGCATACAGCAAAAAAGGCTTCTCTTTCCGAAGGATCTACAGCCACCAAAAGACCACCACTCGTCTGAGGATCACATAATATTTGTTTCTGTGCAGTAGTGATAGGCGATATCTTATGACCATAACTTTCATGATTACGGAACGTACCACCGGGGAAACAATCATTGTCGATATAATATTGCAAACCAGGAATCAAAGGCACTTTATCCACCTTAATACGAGCCGTAAGATGACTTCCTTCTGCCAATTCAGACAAATGGCCCAACAAGCCAAAACCAGTAACATCAGTCATTCCTTTAACGCCTCTAAGCTGACCTAATTCCTGTCCTATCTTATTCAAGGTCAACATAGAATTACGCGCCACAAGCAAATCTTCTTCTTTCAATAATTTTTTCTTTTGAGCTGTTGCAAGAATACCGACACCTAATGGTTTAGTCAAATATAACTCACATCCTACGGTAGCCGATGAATTTTTCTTTACCTGACTTTTGTCAGCTATACCCGTAACTGCCAAACCAAAAATAGGTTCAGGTCCATCGATACTATGACCACCAGCAATGGCAATACCAGCCTCAGCACAAGCTCGTTTGGCACCTTCCATTACACGACCTGCTATCTCATCACTCAGTTTATCCACAGGCCACACCAATATAGCAATAGCCATCAGAGGTTTACCTCCCATAGCATAAACATCACTTATAGCATTTACCGAAGCTATGCCACCAAAATCCATAGGATTATCAACAATAGGCATAAAAAAATCAGTGGTAGAAATAATCACTTGATCATTACCAATATCATACACTGCGGCATCATCAAGGGTACTATTACCCACTAAGAGTTTCTTATCTAACACCTCTGTTTGCGTGTGCGAAAGAATGTTACGAAGTACTTTAGGTGAAATTTTACACCCACAACCTGCCCCATGCGAATACTGGGTAAGGCATACATTTTCTGAAGTTATTTCATTCATGATGTAATTTTTAATTGGACATGCTGGCAGTGAATCCTCGGTAACGCATTTACCTAATTTAAGATTCAACTATCAAATCAACAAGCCTAAAATAGTTGTTATATATAAATACCGCAGAGACGCTAGACTAAGTAATAGATAGACTTTCTTGTCGTTTTTTTAATGAAATCTAAAACTGACTAAATCACAACACCAAGAGTCATATTTGTCAGCAGATGACACGAGATTAAGAAATCCACACTACTTGTACATCTCTACTACGATATATTTTTTAATAAGCTAACGCAAAAGCTTTAATACGCTCTTCGAGTACAGGAAACTGCTCAGGCACTACAAAAGCCACACAAGCACGAATGCCGCGCTGATTACTTCCCGTACTATCAAGTGATATACTACTAATACCATAATATATCAGTTTTTCTGCGAGATCAAAACCTGTCATATCTTTGTAACCAACAGTAAAATAAAAACCATCAGCAAGATCCTTATCAAGGTCTTTATCATACACCAGATGAAAACCGTTATCGGTAAAAAGTTGCTTCATCACTTTAGCACGCTGTCCATAAACTTTCACATCTTCTAGAAAGTGAAACTCACCATCACTTGCTGCCTTAAACATAGCCGCAAGCGCATATTGTGACGAATGACTAGCCCCAGAAGACAAAGCATAAATAACACGCCCTACAAAAACACCACCAAAAGAGGAAATACCATAACGCTCCTTCAAAGCAGGATGATGACTCTCAAAAACCTTATCGGAAATCACCGTCACGCCAATGCGCTGACCAGCATAAGAAAAAGCCTTAGAACTAGAGATAGAGAGTATATAATTATCGGTATATTTTGCTACCGTAGCTTGATATGGGGCTTCGAAAGGCGTGGATAAATCTTTTCGAAAATCCATTCCAAAATAAGCTAAATCTTCTAATACTACAACGTTATATTTATCCGCTTTAGCAGCAATAATTTTCAATTCCTCTTCATTAAAACAAATCCAAGAGGGGTTGTTAGGGTTAGAATAAACAATGCAACACACATCCTCATCCTTTAACATTTCCTCTATCTTATCGCCTAACTTATCACCACGGTAATCGTAAACATCAAAGGTTTTGATCTTACCACCTAACACGTCAAGCTGCTGCTTTTGTACCGGGAATCCTGGATCGATAAAGAGGATATTATTTTTCTTAGGATCGGACTGCAAACACGTTAAGAAAGAAGCATAACACCCTTGCATAGATCCTACGGTAGGAATGCAATAACTGGGATTTACTTTTTGCCCTAAAAAAGCATCCACAAAACGTGCAGCTTCCTGTTTCAAAGCGGGCAAACCATCTAACATAGGATATTTGGAAGCCACACCAGCATCAAGAGCTGCCTTTTCGGCATCTACTCCTATCTGCGGCGGATTAAGACTAGGCACACCCATCTCCATACGCACAAACTTATCGTCATTTTCAGCTTCATAAGCATTAATGGCAGTTACCACCTCGCGAATGGTCGCTTTACCAATATGAGCGATTTCCATTCGCTCAATGATCTGAGAAATACTCTCAGTATTAAGAGGAGAATTATTATACATAGGGATGATAAGTTATTAGTTGTAAGTTATGAGTTGTAAGTTATGAGTTGTAAGTTATGAGTTGTGAATTGTGAATGCCTGAATAGCGTTGACCGTTTTCACTTACTTATCATTAACATTTAAGTTGTTAATTCATGAGTGATATTTGATCCTGAAGGATTGTTGTCCTCAGCCCAAAGGGCTGAAATGCCCTTCAGGTTCTGAGTTTTTAATTCCGCCGTTGACTTGTCACCGTCGGATTGTTGTCCATTACAAAGATAATATTTTTCAAATTCATCTGGCGTTCTTCTTTGTAACTTAATATGAGGCTTTTCTTTGTTGTAAAGTAACACAGCTCGGTCAACCTCTTTTTTCAATTCTTCAAAACAATTAATATCTCTATGAATCAGGTAATTGTTTTTTATTACTCCATTTAATCTTTCTGCTTTTCCATTCTCCCAGGGGTACTCACACATACTATTTATAATTCCTTCTTTGCTTGTTAGTTTTAAGAATTCTTTATCATAATATTGACCACCTCCATCTGAATGAAATACGACACCAACAATAGTGACCTTCTCTTTCTTTCGTAATGCCAAAGACATTCTTAAAGCGGGCAAAGTAGTTGCTTCTGTGGTCAGTCTCTTTGAGACTGAATAGCCCAATATACGTCTTGAATATGAGTCTTCTATGAAAGTAATATAATAGAACTTTCCTCGGACCTCAAAATAGGTAATATCGCTTTGCCACGCCTGATTTATTAATGATAAATTCATGTCTTTTAGCAAATTATCAAATCGCACTACACCTGTACTATCTGTTGTTCTACGCCAATTTTTAACCCGTTTTGTCATCAAGCCCTCTTCTCTACAAAAATTCTCGAACTGGTCTCTGCCCATTATCTGAGAAGATAGTTTAAAATACATATCTCGGATGCCCATAGTCGGGTGGTCTTTGCGTATTTTGTGAACTAAAAGTAATATCTGTTTTTGCTCAGATCGCAATTTTAGATCTCTATTCATTTTTTGATGAAAAGATTGTTTGCTGATATCTAGTGAAGTATAAAGATTATTCATACTAAACCAGTATTCTTCTCTGTGATACCAGAAGTATTGAACTGTTGAGTAGAAAATTTTTTTTTAATGTCAACACTGTAAATCTCTTCAGCTAAGTCAATCATCTTGTCCTTAAAATCTAATAGAATTTGTTTTTGACCTACAATTTGCTCAAGTTCTGCTACTTTCTTTTTTAGTGCCAATAATTGTTTTGTGTCGCTATCTGACTCAACAATAAGACGTTCTTGCTTTCCTTTCATAATCCCAAATTTATCTAACCATTTATAAACATTGGTGCTTGCTACTTCGTATTCTCTACAAAGTTCGGAAATTTTAGTCTTACCTGTTTCTAATTCTCTAACTTTTGCGATTTTGAAACTATCGCTAAAACGACGACGACGCCTCTCTGATGTGGTCATCTTAAATTGATCTCTTGTTGCCATTTTTAATTAGGTTTTAAGTTGAATTTTCAATTAAAAGTGGTCAACGTATTTCAGGCATTGACAAATTGTGAATTATAAGTTATAAGTTGTTAGTTTTGAGTTGTTTGTGCAATGTTATACAAAGTGAAACGCTAAATTGTAAATTATTAGTTTTAAGAGAGAGATTCTCTGCCAAAGGTTGAAAAATAACAAGAAGCAAAAAGAATTTAGATATTCATTACTAAAAGCCCACAGTTAAGTGTTAATATTAAAACGACAAAGGCCCATAGCTAAAAGCTAGAGGCCAATTTTCAGTATCATTTACTAAGGGCTAAAAAACCAATAGCAAAAATAAAGTGTCAACAGCTACAATAGCCTATTTTAAAACGTTACGCTTTTGCGATAAAATCAGCAATCCAATCCCCTACTTCTGAGGTCTTGGCTGCTTTTCCATCTTCAGCGATATCTTCTGTTACTACTTTCGCTTCCATAGAAGCATTAACAGCTTTACGTATCATCTGACCTTCTTCTTTTAAGTCGAAAGCATATTCAAACATCATAGCAGCCGAAAGAATAGTAGCTAATGGGTTGGCAATATCCAAACCTTTTGCCTGAGGATAAGAACCGTGTATAGGCTCAAATACGCTAGTATGAATACCTACAGAAGCTGAAGGCAACATACCAAGAGAACCACCAATAACAGAAGCCTCATCAGTAAGAATGTCACCAAACATATTCTCAGTCACCATCACATCAAAGTTACCTGGACGCTGAATAATTTGCATTGCAGCATTATCTACAAACATATATTCAGTCGTTACTTCAGGATATTTAGGCGCCATTTCTTGAGCTACCTCACGCCATAGACGAGAACTTTCTAATACGTTCGCTTTGTCAACAACGGTTAATTTTTTACGACTCTTCATGGCAAAGTCATAAGCCAATACCAAGATACGTTCTATTTCGGCACGGGTATATACGCAATTATCAAAAGCAGTATTACCATCATCCAAACGACCTTTTTCGCCAAAATAAATACCACCTGTCAACTCACGGATACACATAAATTCTACCCCTTCGACCAAGTCACGACGCAATGGCGACTTATGAAGCAATGAAGGAAAATTCATCACTGGACGTATGTTAGCATACAATCCTAAGTCTTTACGCATTTTCAAAAGTCCTTGTTCTGGACGAACGGTCGCTTTAGGATTATTATCAAATTTAGGATCACCAACAGCACCAAAAAGAACGGCATCCGATTTCATACATAAATCGTGAGTAGCTTGTGGATAAGGCTCGCCTACTTCATCAATAGCACAAGCACCAGTAATAGCATATTCATAAGATAATTCGTGTCCTTTCTTGGTACAAACCGCTTTTACAGCTTTCATAGCCTGTTCTACAATCTCTGGACCAATACCATCTCCTGGTAATATTGCAATATTCAGTTTCATAATGTGATTTATATTATATATTATTTCTTTCAAGTGAGAACAAATACTCAATCGGATTCTTTTATTTTTAATTACTTCATTATAAGATCATAATAAAAATAAAAATACATAAAACAAAAGACTTTCCTACCAAATATTTTGAGCCTGCAAAGATACTACTTTCCAAAGTATTTCTAAAATGTGACTTATCAAAATAAGACCTAAAAAAAGAAAGTATTTCATAACCACGTTTTACTAACCCTTCTAATGTAATAGTAGTGCCAAAAAACAACGTTCGGTGAAACCAATAAAAACTTTGGACAAGTACCACTCATTGAATCGTATTAAAATTAAAACTTATTATCAAAAACAGACTTATCCGAAAAGGATAAATAATTAATATCAAAACACATAAGAAATATTTTCAAAGAGCAGAAACTTGATAAATTTTCAGTTGTTGCAAAAAATGCAACAACTGCTCTAGATGGCAAGGTTTATCAAGTTGACTATTACAATTTAGATATGATTATATCTGTTGGTTACAGAATTAAGTCTCAAAGAGGCACACAGTTTAGAATATGGGCAAATAAGATATTAAAAGACTACCTCATAAAAGGATATGCTGTAAACCAAGAAAAGTTAGAAGTTGAGCATCTATCCAAGTATTCAAATCAGGTATTTGAGCATACGTTTTATTCTCGAAGGAAATCAAAGAATATACTATCAGAAATGCAAAGAGTAAGTGTTTCATTTTTTGTCTTTTAAGTATTCATATTGGGTATATGAGAGGATACACTCCCTTACTTACTTCACTTTTCAATATAGAAATGAGCGTAGGTTAAGTATAAGCAATCATTTAACTTCAACTCGAGAGTTAGTCCAAATTTCGAATCAAACACATTTTTCCACTTAGCACAATCTACACCACACAACCTTACCTAGGTTATCTTATTTTTAAGAATTTAAAACCATTATTTATCTTTAAACCACAGACTTTCTTATCGACTAAAAATTCTATTATTGTACCACTTTCTATATCGATAAATTTTGTGCGAGTCAGAGGCAAAAGGTTTAAGTTACCAACAAGTTCATTCCTTATGAAAATTCGGTTTTCTTTAAACATAACTGTAATCTTAAAATTCTTTCCTTCAAGTTTATATCTTCCTTTAAATCGTTTTAATTCGTTATCTGACAGATTGATAGTGTCAATAACCTTCGGTTTGCTTATAGGCCAATTATAATAGTTTGATATGGCATTTTTAAGCTCTGATATTAAATTACTTCCATTCTCAGCATTTGTCATAATAATAGCAGCATTCCCCTGATAAGCAAATGCCACCATATCACAGTTAAAACCAACGTTAGTCCCACTATGGGCAAACATTAATGAGTCATTCTTATTTCCTAACCAAAGTCCTAGACCCCAATTATTTTTATGCTTGGTAAGCATCATTTCAACCGTTTCTTTTGTTAAAATCCCATCCTTTTTACCTTGTAATATATCTTGTACTTCTATACAATATTTCGCTAAATCTGAAGGGGTAGTCCACAAACCAGCTGCTGCCTGTTCTGGGTAATTGCGCCATAAGCCTTTTATTGATTCACCGCTTCTGTTATAACCTGCACTAATGTTGCTTTGAAATTCTTTAGTTATAGGTTGTTGGTACGTACTGTTTTTCATTCCTATTGGAAGGAGAATGTTTTTTGACATATAATTATCAAAAGATGTACGACTAACATCTTCAACCACTTTCTGCATTACGGTATAAGCACCTCCGGAATATCGCCAAATACTTCCCGGTATAGTATCTACCATTATTTTGCCTGTATTTCCCTTACCATCTAGAATATCAATAATATCAGGAACCTTTGTAGTCTGATTGTAACCTAGAAAACCATGAACGGTCATTCCTGCTGTATGTGTCAAAAGGTGTTCAAGTGTCACTTTTTTAGTTTTAGTAAACTTGTTTTCAGTTATCTGCCAGTCTTTTAAATAATCATTAACATCTTTATTTAAGTCCAAACTATCATTCTCATATAGTTTTAACACAGACAAAGCGGCAATAGGTTTGCTTATTGAAGCTGCTTGAAAAAGTGTTTGGCTATCTACTTTTGCGCCTGTTTCAGTATTTGCATAACCATATCCTTTTGCCCATTTTATCTTTCTGTTTTCAACAATGGCTATACTAATTCCAGGAACTTTATAATATTCCATCCTTTCTAGAATGTTAAATTTTTGGATGGAATCTCCTTTTATTTGAATGTTCTTAATTAGACCATTTTCAATAGTGCTTATTTCTTGTGAAATTTGGTCATCCTTTTGAGCAAAACAATGACTCATCAGACTTATTGAGATAATAATGATAAATATATATTTCATAATAGTGTTTTAAAATTTTGGACTAATGCCAATGATTGACCTTCGAAATTATTTGTATATTTTATTGATTTTATTGTCATTATTTTCAAATTTCTTCTCAATACCATAAATAGGAGTTGGAATATGTAAAAGTATCCTATACATGATAATAATTGTAGTTCCCCCGCTTTGCGAAGCTTGCAAACTTCAGAGAGCGGGGACGGGCGTTATACCCATTTCTTAATAATTAAATCCAATTAAGTTGTAATACATCAACCATGGGATAAAAAGTAAAACGGCGACAGCTATAACCGTTTGATAAATTAAATTAAAAGTTCCAAGCTCCTTTAATCGAATAATTTTTGCCAATAAATAGATTGCAACAATCTCCAATGGAATAATTAAAAACGGCAACACTAATGCCACTTTAATTGACAATGGTATACCAATGAAAAATGCTAGTGGATCCATCGTCATTAAAGCATAAGCAAGCAGTGCAATAAAAAGGACGCTTAAAGAGGCCAGCAAAAAATTAATTCTTTTAATAAGATGACTTTTTCTGTTGCGAACAAATAATTTACGTACACTACTAGTAATGATGTAAATCAATAAAATAAGAATAATACCCCCAATCCAGAAAATCTGAAACTTCACAGGCTCGTACCATTTTAATTTATGGTACGCAAAGGCTTCAACAAAGTAATAAGAAATTTCTTCTTTAGTATCTCTACCAAAAGCTACGTATCTGCCAGATTTTGAATGGAATGTTAAATCGGATATAGGAACAAGTTTTTCGTTGAATGGTAATATCACAAGCGTATTATCTTTCGCTACAATTTTAATTTCAGGAGCTACTCCAACTAATACACTCAATTTTTCCAAAGTTCTAGATCCATAAGATGTATATCGGTACGTACCTGCGAACTCCTCCAATGGTTCATCAACAGAACCAGCCATTAGCGTATCTTTTGCCTTTCCTTCTTCTGTAATACTGTCAGGCATAAGCCGTTTTAAAAGATTATAAATAAATTTATCTATAAATACCCGACTTTTACCATTTACATAACTCGAAGAATTTGCACTGATGAAAAGACCTATGTTTTTATCCGGAATCAATGATAATTGACTTTCGAACCCTTGAATAGAACCAGTATGCCCATAAAGTTGCATTCCGTGCCAATACCTTTCCTGAAAGCCCAATAAATATCCGTATTCAGCCTTTTCATATTGCCTGAATGGTTCATGAAACATTTTAGCCACAGTAGTAGAATCTAAAATCTGAACCCCATTAAAATTACCATTGCTCAAGTACATAGAAATATAGTGCCCCATATCTGATGCCGTTGCGTTTAATGCTCCTGCTGGATAATTGAGTTTAAAATCTGGATTGCATGGTATTAATTGCTCGCCCTTTTGCAAGTAACCTATGGCATAGTTTTCTTTGAGTTCAGCTTGCCTTTTAAAACCGCTATAATCCATTTCCAGTGGTTTTAATATTTTTTGTCTGGTAAACTCATGACAAGATAAACCTGATACTTCTTCAACAATCAGCCCCAATAAAGCATAGCTCTGATCGGAATACGTTATAACCTTACCTGAGGGTCTTATTTGAATTGGTATTCGTTTTCTTAAATATTCGGCTAAGGGAATTACATCTTTTTCTGCCAGAACTTCCGAGCCAATGTTGCGAAGATCAAACCCAGCAGTATGCGTTAACAAATTCGCTACAGTCACAGAATCATTGAATTTATACTCTAATTGAAATGTAGTGAGATAGTTATTAACATCCCTATCTAGTTCAAGCTTTCCATCTTCGTACAATTGCATAATGGCTGTAGCCACAAAAGTTTTTGAAATAGAGCCTACACCAAATATAGAGGAGGTGGCATCCACAGGTGTATTAGAGGCTATATCAGCTAGCCCATAACCGTTCATATGCAGGATAGAATCTCCTTGCATCACAATAATGGTAAGCCCTGCAATATTAGAGGAGCTCATACCTTCTGTAAGTTGAGCATCTATCCAAGTATTCAAATCAGGTATTTGAGCATACGTTTTATTCTCGAAGGAAATCAAAGAATATACTAACAGAAATGCAAAGAGTAAGTGTTTCATGTTTTGTTTTTTAAGTGTTTATACTGGAATGTTAACGGATACACTCACATACTAATTCCAATTAAATAGAGAAATAAGAGTACAGCAAGAACAAATAATCATTTAACACACCGACAATGTTATGTATCACAATAACACCTCAGACCAAGCACTACAAGCCTACTAGTTACACCGAGCTTTAGCTAGGGTACTATTCACAAGTAGTCTGGGTTAATAAAAAAAATGGAAGCTAAACGGAATCCTATTTATCAAACTTATTCTCGATCAACAGGGCGCTGATAAAGTATAATATAAGTGAAAACATGAAAATTAGGATACCATAGATAGGCGTTATATAAGTCACCTTCACACCACCAAATACCCATGCGGAATTAATGTCTGCAGCTGCTTGTATGGCATCAAATGTAGAGATTAAGCCAACCATTTGACCAATCAAGCCGGTCATCATGGCAAATAAACCAATATATCTACCATAGCCAATCATACGTAAGGTTTTCTCCTTTGATATTTGTTTAGAATAGTAGCCAACAACAAACTGATAAATAAACCATGCTGTTGTAATAATTAATAACACAGTTAAAGAACCCATAAATGTGGCGCCTCCTTCGAAAAATTTTTGCTTCAACATATCTTTAAGATTTTAAGAATAATACTTCTGCTAAAGTATAGGAGATAATGAAAAATGACAATGTCGAATCCGTATCTTAATAGGTTATTTGTCGACGATATACTGTTAATTATGATATTTTTGACGAAATTAGCGTAAAATTTAAAAACAAATGGTGAAAAAAATAAAAAATCCATATTTCCATATTGCCTATTGGTTTTTTGTGTTACTCGTCTTAACCAAAACCTTTGGGTTTTCATGGGGAAATAAAACGGCGGCCTTTTTCTTCGTTAGCATGTTGCTTCCAATTGTTATGGGTACCTCCTATTTCTTCAATTATGTCCTAGTCCCAAAATTCTACCTGACTAAGAGGTATGCAAAATTTTCATTTTTCACCTTTTGCACGGCTGTAGTTTCGCTATACCTTGAAGTTATGGTTTTACTCTATGCTTATATCTTTCTGGTAAATATGAGTTATCAGGATTTAAACCCTAGTGCTGTTCAGGTATCTTCATTAGCGGCTGTCTTGTATTTACTGGTATTCATCGGGTCATTTTTTCTAATGATGAATCAAATAACAGAAAACCGTCAGCTTATCAAGCATCTTTTAGACGAGAAAGAGAAGATGAAAACCCCAGTTCTTGAAATTATGTCGAACCGTAAAATGGTTCAGATACCCTATAGCGATATTGTTTACATCGAAAGCTTATCTGATTATATAAAGGTAATAACGACGCAAGGCGACATTGTTAGCAAGGAAAAAATAAGCAAATTATCCGAACGACTACCCGAAGTATTTATAAGAATACACCGTTCATTTATTATCAATACGGATAAAATTAAAGAGCGCTCTGCTGATGATGTATTAGTTAATGAGGTTAGGCTAAATATTGGTCGAAGCTATAGGAAGGAAGTTAAGGAACAGTTGACGACTAATTAATCAATTATACATCCAGTAAACTTGAAAGAAGATATATAACAATTAGCTCCCCATGTTGAGTTGCTTACCTGCTCAACACATGGGAACTTGTGTAGAACTAAACATTATTAGGTTACCGAAATGGAGTGATTTTTTACAACGATTTGTCTATAGTGGTTTCCATCGAACAATTTTTTAAATGTAGAAATATTATAGAATTGATTTTTTCGTAAACAAAAAAGAGTGATGCATAACCCTGCTTTGCAAGCATTTTAATGTAATAACCTGAGTTCGACATTAAATTCTAGCCACAAAAAGATATATTAAAAGTCCATTTCTGCTTGAATTTAAAAGTAATATTAGACTATTTCAAAAAATATAAGAGTAAAGATGTAGTTTATTTTCCTACGTTTTTGCTTTTATACCGATTGTAAATTAAAATAAGCTTTAATGCGCTACGCTTTTATAGCTTAATTAATTCTACATCGGCATAATACGAATATCTCTTGGAGCTAATTTTAAAATCAAATTGGTATTATTTGGCATAAATTCACCCAAATTAAATCACAATAGCCCGCTATTGCTTCTTGAATTTGTGTAAATTTCTACTCAAATAAAATTCAAACTGTGACCGAATTTAAAATCGAACTCATATCTTTGAATTTACTTAAAAACAAATAACGCCAATAAAAACAACTCTATCACCAAAATGAATAACATTGAACTAAACAATAAAGTAAAACAGCTTGTAGAATCAAATAGATTTGAAAAAGGTATTGTTTCCCCGATAGACATTCTCTTACAAATTGGTTACTTGTCGAAAAAAGATATAGACGATTGGCGATTCGGTAGAATTGAATACCTAGAAAAAGTCTGCAGTGTGAATCTAGCCAAACTCACCTTAATCAATAAGTCAATAAAAAGTCATTCAAAAACAATAGGACTCGAAAGTTCTTTGACAGAATACTATCAATACGGTAAAAGAGTAAAGAAAAAATTAAGATTTAGCATATCAGGAAAAAAGAACATTGAAGAAACATATTCAACACATTATCTTGACAAGAAACGCATAACAGAAATAAAACAAATGAAATCCAGAATGTAACACTCTGAAATAGCCTATAGGGCATTTTGGCGTTCACACGCCACTCAGCAATTCTTTAAAACTACGCCAAACCACTGCAGCAAAACAGATTATCAATAAAAAGAACCACAAATTAATTAAATTTTAAACCACAATAAAATTAAGAAAATGAAAAAAATTGCAATTATTATTACCATTCTGACCATAAGTTTATCTAATACTTTTGCTCAAACAGAAAATGATTCAATTACTATGAAAAAAGTATTTGGTGGATATCAATTTTACCAAGGTGACAGTAGGCTAAATATGACCCAACTTGTAAACACAATGGAACTAAATGAGCTCGCCTACAAGCAGATTAAATCAGCACAATCGACTTATACACTATCCATGATTTTTAGTTGTGCAGGAGGATTTATGATTGGTTATCCATTAGGGACAGCATTAGGTGGAGGTGAAGCTAATTGGGGTATGGCAGGTATTGGAGCAGGATTGATAGTTATAGCTATTCCAATTAGTCAGAGTTTTAACAAAAAAGCAAGACAAGCGATTGACACATATAATGGAGGCATACAAACAAGTTCTTTCTGGGATAAAAATGAATTAAAATTATTAATGACAGATAATGGCATTGGACTAGCATTAAACTTCTAAGAACTGTTACTCCTTATTAATAATTCTTATAAGGCATGTGTGATACGCTTCGCTAAATCGCACTAAAATCCAAACAGATACCCAACTTTATTCAATGCCTAAACGGATAAGATTTTCTCTTTTTCGTTTGGGCTTTTTAACTCACTGTTAATTATTTTATGGTGTTCATGATTTTCGTTTCACTACCATTCAGTCGTGCTGAAAACGGAGCTCAAGACTTGTAAAAAGGAAATTTCAAAGTCAGACAGATACTCATAGATCCTCACCCACTACGACTTTCCACTCATTCTCTTTTAATACTAAAAGGGATGAGTGAAAAGTCGTTTTTTTTGAACTATGGTGAAGAAAATCTTTAGCAAGAACGAAATTTTACACGTCTTTGTTAACCACAAAAAAACGAATTATTCGGAAAAAGAATACCAAAAGGGTTCAATAACAATAAGCTCGGGGTAAAATATACGTATAGAAAAAACGCCGCCATGAATTAAAATAACCACAAAGTTATCGGCGTTTTATTACGCAAAATATCAGTTTGTAACTTGATTACTAAATCATAAATCCGAGTCCATGCTCAAACTAGCATTTCCTTAATCAAAAATCTGAATATCAAATTGTCGCATCTTCTATTTCAGAACCCCACTGTTTCTTTGGACTATTGAACGATTGATAAAGTATCGGGATAACGAAAAGTGAAAAAACCATAGATAAACTCATTCCACCAATCATCGAGATGGCCAAAGGCTTGAGCATTTCTGCGCCCTCTCCCATAGCAAATGCAAGGGGTAAAAAACCAAAAATACTCGAAAGTGTTGTCATAAGAATAGGTCGAAGCCTAACTCTTCCAGCCATTAACAAGGCCTGAGTAATATTGGGATTCTCTTTTAGATATTTTTCGGTATAATCAATCAATAATATACCATTATTTACAACCACTCCAATGATCATAATCATCCCCATAAAAGCGGAAATATCGAGGGACGTACTGGTAAGCCATAAAAGCAGGAATACCCCACTCACCGAAAGTGTAGTGCCAATAAGTATAGCCGATGCGGTGCGGAACGAATTAAATTCGAACAACAAAACAATAAAGATAATCAGCATTGCTAAAATCAGGATAAACATGAGTTCTTTAAAGGCCTGTTGTTGGCTTTCATATTGACCGCCAAGTTGAACCGTAACACCAGGAGGCAAATGCCACTGGTGCAAGAGTTGTTGAATGTCAGCGGCTGTTCCCCCAAGGTCGCGCCCCGAAATTTGGGCTTCGATATTAACCACCTGACTCAAGTTTTCGTGTTCAATATCCGTTTTACCCGGTATTTTCGTAATCTCAGCCAGCTCACTTAGAATAACTGTTCTATCTATTTCAGGAAAATAGAGGGGTAATGACTGTACCCGCTCAAAATGTGACGTATATTCTTTGGGATAACGAATGCGCACAGGGATCAGTTTTATGCCGTCCATAACCTGCGTGGCCTCATCGCCCCACAGCGCCATATTTACAGCATTATTTACCATTTGTGGGGTAAGACCATAACGGGCAACTTCCTCATTTTTAATACGAATAGTCAGCTCTGGCTCACCAGCCTCATAACCCGGATAAATGTCAACGACGCCATTAATATTCGCCAGAGAATCCGCTATATTAGCAGCTACACCCTGAATGGTCGCTAGGTTTTTGCCATATACTTTTATCACAATAGGAGCAATTTCACCACTTAAATCATTGAGCCGATCGGGCAAGACCTGAAAGATCTCTGGCGATAGATTTGGCTCTTTCTGTGCAATAAAATCACGTAATTCATCCATTATCTCAAAAGAGGAACGGGTTCTGTCTTTTTTCAAGTTGATCACAAAGTCACCGTCGTTAGCATGCGTTCTGGGATGCGCCAAACTACGCCCAGTACGCAAAGAATAAGCCTCCACTTCGGGAATGTTTGTTAAATAATCGGTAACACTTTTTAACATAGTACGTGTGCCGTCCACCGAACTTCCCGGAGGAGCTAAATAGTCAAGAACGATGGTTCCTTCGTCCCAAAGCGGTAGAAATCCACTGGGAATTTTTTTAAATAAGCCCATACTGCCTGCAACAGTAAGCACTATCAACACATAGGCAATGATCGGTTTTTTCAAACCCAATTTTAAAACCGCCTGATGTGCATTGATTATTTTGCCCATCATTTTTCCCGGCTTCCTTTTCTTTGTGGAGATAAAAGTAACCGCAACAGCAGGCGTTAAAAAGACAGCCAATAACATAGAAGCAAGAATTGCCAGAGTTAAGGTAAGGGCCAATGCTTTAAAAAATATCCCTGGCACTCCACTAAGGAAAACAAGCGGAACAAGCACAATGAGTGTCGTAAGCGTGGCGCTAAGTAATGGCGAAATAATCTCACCAGTAGCCTCAATAACAGCCTGTTTCTTGGTCTTCCCCATTTCGAGGTGACGTTCTATATTTTCAACCACAACAATGGCATTATCGACTAATATCCCAATAGCAGCCGCTAATCCACCAAGGCTCATCACGCTCAGGTTCATCCCCGTCAGCTTAATGGCAATAAAAGAGATAAATACCGCCACAGGAATAATAACCACAGTAACCAATGTGATGCGCAAGCGGCGAAGAAAAAGCAATAGAATTAATAAAGTTAGAAATGCCCCTATCAGAATGGAATCCCTCACATTGTTTATGGAGGACTTGATAAAACTGGTCATATCATACCACTTGCTCGTGTTAACATCATCGGGCAATACGGATTTCAGTTCGGCTAGTTTAGCATCAACAGCTTTCATTATCGACACTGCATTTGTACCGGGTTGTTTGATGATAGTAATTAAAACAGCAGGATGTTGATTGCTTTCGCAAGCGATAAAGGTCTCTTTAACCGTTGAAATAACCGTTGCTACATCTTTTAAACGAAGAGGAGTAGCGCCATCGTTACGAATAATAGTATTCTCAATATCACTCATTTTCACATAGCGATTGTCTGCAATATTGAGATACAGTTTATTATTTTCCTCAAGTCGGCCCACATAATCGAGCGTATTGTTTTCTTTAACGGCTCTACTAATAGTCGTGTAATCCAATTTGTAAGCCGCCAGTTTATCGGCATCCAGTTCAATACGGTATTCGCGCTCGTTACCACCCATGACTTCCACATTGTAAACGCCAGGGATAGCCGCCAGTTGTGGTCGGAGCGAATACACGGCAATATCGCGCAAATGCAATAAGTCTTGTTTGTCGGAATACAAACTATAACCTGCCACAGGATAAGTGCTGGTCGTGAAACGGCGCACTTCAAGTGTCACACCAGGAGGCAGCTGACTTTGAATGCCACTCACCTGAGCCTGAACCAATTGGTAAGCCTGAAACATATCCGCATTCCACTGAAAATCAATATTTATTTCGGCAGAACCCCGACTGATAGAAGAGCGCACCATCTGCACACCTTCAACCATCATCACCGCTTCTTCAATGGGCTTAGCCACCTCCATCTCCATTTGCTTGATGGGAGTGAGTCCATAATCAACCATAACAGCAATGCGTGGAAATGTAGCATCAGGAAAAACCCCTTGAGGAATCTTATTCACCAAAAAACACCCTATTGCCGAAAGGAAAAGGAAAAGAAAAATTAAGGCTCGGCGATTCTTTACGGTAAATGATGATATTACATTCATACAAAGCAAATTAAATAATCTAAAACAAATGCACCACTAAAGGCTCTGTGACCTTCTCTTAGGAATTGGCTCACAATGATCACCCCTCTTTATTCGGCAATTACGGTCAGGTTATCCTTTAACGAATAAGCCTTTTCGATTGCTAATTGTTGGTTCTCTTTAAGCCCTGAAACAATCTCCACCACATCGTCATGCATAATGCCCGTTTCAACAAGGCGTTTCATCGCTTTTCCATTTTCAATAACAAAAACAAAACGCTGTCCTTCTTCTTCGACCAATGCAGAGCGCGGTATTAAAAGCACGGCGTTATGAAGGGGTGTGGGGAAACTTATTTTGACCCTCATCCCAGGTTTAAATTTGAGTGAAGGATTATCGAGTTTCAAACGAATGATCAAACTTTGGTTGGCAGATACAGAGGCTGTAAACGTTTCAATGGGCAGCGTTAAATCGGGATGATTATAGTTGGTAAACTGTACACTTAACGTTTTTGCCTTTCGGGCAAATTCAAGGTATTGTGTAGGAAGATCACCTTGAACATCTAAGACTCTTAAGTCACCAATATGAACAATGTGTTCGCCTTTGCCAACCACATCTCCTGTATGAAGCAACACGTCGAGCACAACACCAGAAACAGGATAATACAGCGAAATGGCTTTTTCTTGCTCATCGAGCAAGGACTTGAGTTCGTCCGGCACATTATCAACGGCTTGCAATAAGGCTTCACGACGGGCAGGAATAATAACTCCTGCAAGTTGTCCTTTTTCAACTTTTTCGCCTTTTAATAATGAAAAATCAGTGAGGCGTCCTTCAAACTGAGACGAAAGCCATGCTTGTTGGCGCAAAGCCAATTGTCCAAAAATTGAAATGGTATCGTTAATATCACCTCGAATAACGGGGGCCGTTTTAACATGTATTTTTATGATGCTTTTTAATTCCTTATCGGTAGTCTTTGATTGACATGCAAACAAAGCAAGACCCAGAATCAAAATGGGGAGTAGTTTTCGGAAGGAAATAAACGGATACATAATGTCTTTTTATTTAATGTTTTTAATTTTTTCGGTTTGCCCGGTAATTAGATATAACGCTATAACCGATTTAAGATACCGATTTCGGACGCTATTTATTTGCATAGTCGTATGGGTAAGCGTCTGTTGTGCCAATAAAAAATCAAGATGACTTGATAATCCAGCTTTATAATTTACCTCAGCAACTTGAGCTAGTTTTACATCATTCGCAATCTTCGTCTTCTGAAAATCGAGAATTAATTTGAACTGTTGAATCTGTTTGATAATCTGTCCGTATTGGATGGAAAGGTCTCTTTCAACATCTTTTTTTTGCGATAGAATAACTTCCGAAGAAATATCATATTCTTTCAAATGGTATTTATTCTTATTGAACTGATAAATGGGAATGCTTGCTGCCAAACCAACTAATGCATAACTCCCATCACCAGTAGGATCTCCATCGAACGAGTAGCCGCTAAATGCTTGAATATGTGGAAGACGAGAAGCATAAACTTCTCTCTTTTTCAATTGCTCCGTTTCATATTCTTTTTGAATCACGGTGAGATGTGGGTGCTTTTCAATTAAAGTTTTCTGGTCATCAAAATCAGTTTCAATAGAGGTTTCAAAATCAATAAATTTGTTCAATCTTAAACCAGAAGCCGGATCTAACCCCATTAATCGTGTCAAGGCATATACTGTTTGGTCTGCTTCAAGTTCTTTATTCAATTGAAGCTCTTTCACTTCGTTAATGGTAGAATTGGTTTGCAAAACATCTAGCTGATTGGCAGTCCCAGCGTTCCACAAACCCGTTAATATTTTACTATGCTGATTTAAATACTCAAGTCTCGAATTTAACACCTCCAGCTCTACCTGGTATTGCTGCACATCAATATAAAGTCCGGCAATAACTCCCATTATCTCCAACTTTTTTTGTTGCTGAATGGCCTCTTGACGCTCGTATTGTTTTTGTTGGATATCACTCGTTTTATACCAAAACTTCCCTAAATCCCAATCGGCAATGGCTTGCAAATAATGCTGCCCAAAAGAATAAGGTGAAAGGAAAAGACCAGACACCCCCATAGCACCTGATATCTGAGGATAATAATTAGCTTGTTCCCGATTAATTTGCATTTGTAATGCTTCAGAAAGAAGACTATCGCTTTGTAATTGATAACTGTTTTCTAAAGCAAGCTGAATACAATCGGACAAGCTATAACTTTGGGATTGATTGGTTTGTGCATTCAAATTATGGACTAAACCAAAGATTAGTATAAATAAGAACGTATAAGTCGAGAGTATTAATTGTCTTTTTTTCATTCAACAAACAAGTTTATAACTATCATAATTGCATAAAGAACAAATTAACCATGTTTTTTTGGGTAAATATAAAATTTCTGCTTCTTTTTAAATGTTTTCTGAAAAACACCAAAACTCAGGACTTGTTATCAAAACAGACTTCAAAAGCTAGCCCATCCTTTCTTAATGTAATAGAATAAACACCTTGCATTTTTCTGTTTTATTTATACCTTTGGCAATGAGAGGATTCCAAAGACTATATAAATTAATAATATCTAGTAATTATAAAAAAAGCCACAACTAAAATTCATTTTCAGAAAATATTAAGTATCCTACTTGTATAAAATAGAACTCAATTTATTATACAAATTTTAATAGGTAATATTTGATTTTTATCAACATGCCCTACTCCACAAACGCAAAACAGGCGATTACAATGAAGCAAATCTCTCGTTTAAAAACCAAATACACTACATTTCAACGACTTATAACCTAATTGAGTTTTATTTTTTAGTGTGTAAATTTTATTTTTATTGCGGGTAATGCTTATATTTGTTCTGTAAACGCAACTAAAAACTGCTCATTATGGAGATAAAAAGGATTATTCATCGTTCTGAAAAACGCATTAGCGTTGCTTTTCCTTACAATCAAGAAATCATTATTATCATAAAAAAAATAGAAGGTGCTAAGTGGAGCAGCACCTTAAAAGCCTGACATTTTCCCGATACGGAAGCTTCCGTCCAAAACATAAAGTCTGCTTTTCCTTATTTTTTTAATACCAAAAAACCAATTACAAAGAATACAAACCCAAAGAATATTTATTTGAAGGGAAAAATGGAGGCATGTATTCTGCTCGTAGCATTCAAAGTATTTTAAAAGCAGCTGTAGCCAAAACGTCGATAAAAAACATGTCACAGTGCATACTTTAAGACACAGATTTGCCACACATCTATTAGAAAATGGCACTGATGTGCGTTATATCCAAAGTCTATTGGGCCATAGTAGCAGTAAAACAACTGAAATCTATACCCACGTCACAACAAAAGGTATGGAAAAAATAAAAAGTCCTCTCGACAAATTGAATATCGATTAATACAAGGTTTTTAGAGAATATATTTATACCTTTGGCAATGAGAACATTCACTAATGTGGATTAATCAATAAAACTTAGCAATTATGGGGACTTTCTTGTCTTTTTCTTCAATAACCGCAACAAAATTCCCCTACTGCTAAATGGAATATACCCGCAAGATTGCGGGTATAGACATGTTGTGGTTTATGGAAAAAAACACCCAGTACAAGGCTGATTTTAAGTTAATATTATCTGTTTTTGCTAAACATTTTATCTTAAATCCTGTACTGAAATTACCGGTGTCTGAAAAGATGCCGGTAATTTAAAAACTAAAATATGAAAGAGACGAGTAACAAAATACTCCTAAATGAGATTCTAAAACTAGAAGACTTATCCAATGTTAAAGTTAGATTTAACCTAATGTTTGGAGACAACTGGAATCCTATAGAAATTTTCAAGAATCAGGATTTCTCAACCATTTTAAGCGGACAATATTGGAATTACAAAAGAAATAAATCATACAAAGAAGGTCAAATAACAATTGGTTTAATCAGACTAACAGATGACTTATGGTTACTATTTCACGTTGGAAGAGTAACAAAAGATTTGAACAAACTAAATGCTGTTGGTTATGAACACGAAGTCCTAACTGAGTATGAAAAGTATTTTGGAAGACTGATAATAAAATTTAAGAATAAGGCTCAAACAATGATTCGTTTAGCTAGTTCTGTAATGGATGATTGCGAAGTCGTTCAACTTTTACCTGACACATTTGATAATGATTTGTTCCCAGGTTATGATAATGTAAATGTTTCGTGGAAAGAACTCTCTAGAGTCATCTCTAAAGAAGGATGGAAAACAGCATTGCAAAACCAAAAAGGTGTTTACCTTATTTCTGACATCTCAAATGGTAAGATGTATGTTGGTTCTGCATATGGTGAGTCAATGATTCTTGGTCGATGGGAATCATATATTAAAAATGGAAATGGAGGAAACGTAGAACTCAAAAAGTTAAGTTTTGACTATATCAAAAAGAATTTCAGATACTCTATTTTAGATATCTTCAAATCAACCATTGACGACAAAAAGATTATTGAGCGAGAAAGTTGGTGGAAAGAAACTCTTCAAACACGAAGATTCGGATACAATAAAAATTAAAAAAGGATAACCACAAAACCACAACAATCTGGCATAGCCCATAGGGCAGTTCGGTGGTTTTTATTACTTTAGTGGTTTCTAGCAGCTCCGCCAAATCAGAGATTTGACAGAGTCTGAACTTGAAAATTACTCAGTAAAATCTCTGATTTGGCTCTGTGGGTATTAACAAGGAATTTGATTTCTAATGCCCTACGTGCCATCCAGTTCGACGTTGGCGACTATATAAAAAAGACGACATTTAGCGGGCTTTTGAACGGCGTTAAGGTGCAAAAAAAGAGCAGCCTTGCTATGGCATTTTATTCTAGAGCATAGAATTCACATCATCACATTTTCGTACGAAAGTGAGTTTCACGAGGATTTGCTCAGGCAGTGTGCATCTCAAGCAGAGTGAAGGCAATTAATAGATGAAGTTCACTCAAAAAGTTCATTGTCTTAGCGCAGAAATTAGATTGTGATTTCTAGGGCTGAAAATTGACCCAAAAAAGAATGCCATCCCCACCCCACTCTTAGCAATTAGAGATTCACTGAGAGAATCACCTCTGTTGTCACACGAAAAAGTCTGCCTTTGAGCGCACGAAAGTACACCTAAGCTTTGGCTTTGCGTTCTATCAGCTGGAATTTCAGGCTATCAGGCTTCTGGTCGAAAGTGAATTTCACGAAGATTTGCTCTGGCAGTCTGCAAAAGCCAGGGTTCGCAATTATCAAGGTGCGAAAGTTTACTCACGATGAGATGCGCCTTAGAAAAGCAATTACAGAGTGGTTTCTAGGGCTGAAAATGGAACAAGAATAACAAGCCAAGCCATCGCACTCTTTGCATTTACAAGTTCCTATAGAAGAATAGTTTAGTGTTTACACAAAAAAGGCAGCCTTCTGTCACTGGTGCATTGAAAAAGTTTATTACTTTAGCGAAACGATTTGAAATTAAGACACTAAAGTGGGATTAAAAGAGTGACAGAAAAGAAAATACAGATCGCCAACATTTTGGCATAGCACATAGGGCGGTTCGGCTGTCACACAGGCTTCAGCAGTTTCTAGCAGCTCCGCCAAATCAGAGATTTGACAGAGTCTGAATCTGAAA
>CBFIII010000002.1:0-140551 GCA_965662645.1 Bacteroidales bacterium | reverse complement strand
CCATGAAGGACATTTTAACTAACGCTGATGTGACGTTATTAGTCGATACCTTTTACGCTAAAGCGCGTAAAAACACGTTTATTGGCCCCATATTTGATGCCTACATCACCGACTGGGATAGGCACCATATCAAACTTTATCAGTTTTGGCGTACCGTTATCCTCCGACAATCAGCATATCAAGCAAAACCTGTTCAGATGCATTTCAAAATGGAACTGACACAAGACCATTTTGACCGTTGGATGGAGATATGGGAACAAAATATAAAAGAGCACTTTGAAGGCCCCAATGCTGACATTGCAATACATCGTGGAAAAACGATGTCTCAAGCTTTTCTTAAAATAATAGAACGAAATAAATAATGGAACAATACGAAGATATCAGAGCTTTTAATGATAGTGATGTAGCCTCTGCACTTGAATTATTAACCAAGGAGCCTATATTCATAGCTCTTATAAATGCAGCTTTTCCAGGAGCGCACATCGACGATTTATTAAAAGAAGCCCATACTATTAAAGATGTACAAATCAATTTTGTTATCCGCTACTTAAACCGTATGCTTAAAGAAAGTTCTGATGGCATCACTTTTTCAGGATTAGAACACATCAATAAAAATAAAGCACATTTCTACATATCAAATCACAGAGATATCATATTAGACTCCGCTTTATTAAATTATATTTTAGCAGAAAACGGGCATGAAACCACAGAAATTGCTATTGGTGATAATCTATTAATTTATCCTTGGATAAAAACATTAGTTCGTCTCAATAAAAGCTTTATTGTCAAACGTAATTTACCTGTAAAGCAGATGTTTGCCGAGTCGCAAAAGCTATCCAGTTACATCAGATATACCTTATTAGAGAAAAACAGTTCCATATGGATAGCTCAACGCGAAGGTCGAGCAAAAGATTCTGACGACCGCACCAGTGGCGCTTTACTTAAAATGTTGAGTATGGGAGAAGATGCATCTTTCTCTGAAAGTTTAACAAAAATGAACATCACTCCCCTATCCATAGCTTATGAATATGACCCGTGCGATTACTTAAAAGCGCGCGAATTTTTATTAAAGAAATTGGACCCAGATCATAAAAAATGTGCTAGTGATGACCTATTAAACATGCGCACAGGCATAGATGGCTATAAAGGACACATCCATTTTCATATAGCAGCACCTATCTCAGAAAATATAGAAAAGCTAAAAGCTTTAAAAAATAAAAATGAACAAGTCACAGCAGCAGCAGAACTCATTGACCAACAAATTCATTTAAACTATAAATTTTATCCAAATAATTTTATAGCTCACGATCTATTGCATCAGAAGCTGCAATTTTCGAGCTATTACTCTGACGCAGAAAAAGAACAATTTGAGCAATATTTAGATAAACAAATCAACCGTATTCCTGAAAAGGAAAGTCATGAACTCTTCCTAAGAGAAACCATACTTGCCATGTATTCCAACCCCCTAAATAACCACATTGTAGCACACAATGCTTAAGACATATCCTTTACCATTATGCAATATTATAGCACAAACAACAAAGCATTAAGAGTTGATTTAAAAACAGCAGTAACACAAGGCTTAGCTAAAGACAAAGGTCTCTTTATGCCTGAAAACATACCGACTCTCCCCACCTCATTTTTTGAGAATTTAGATAAGATGACCCTTCAAGAAATTGCTTTTGAAGTAGCCAATTCTATTTTTGGAGAAGACATCCCAGCACCAGAACTTCAACGCATTATCAACGAGACCTTGTGTTTCGACATTCCATTGATTCACGTCAAAGACAAGATCTATAGCTTAGAATTATTTCACGGCCCTACGCTAGCGTTCAAAGATGTAGGAGCTCGTTTTATGGCTCGCATCTTAGCGCATTATACCACTGAGAAACAAGAACGAGACATTAATGTACTGGTAGCCACCTCGGGCGACACAGGAAGTGCCGTGGCTAATGGTTTTTTAGGTGTAGAAGGCATCAACGTCTTTGTACTTTACCCTAAAGGTTTAGTGAGTGAGATACAAGAGACTCAATTCACGACTTTAGGGCAAAACATCACCGCTTTAGAAATAGAAGGCACTTTCGACGACTGTCAACGTTTAGTGAAAAGCGCCTTTATGGATGATGAATTAAACGAAAAACTCACTTTAACGTCGGCTAACTCTATCAATGTCGCTCGTTTTTTACCTCAAGCCTTCTATTATTTTTATGCTATAGGTCAATTAAAAAAGCTAAAGATAGAACAAGACATCGTGTGCTGTGTGCCTAGTGGTAACTTTGGCAATATTACAGCAGCTCTTATTGGCAAGATGCAAGGCTTACCCATCAAACGGTTTATTGCAGCCAACAATAGAAATGATGTTTTCTTTGAATATCTAAAGACTGGAGAGTATAATCCTCGTCCGTCAGTGGCAACTATTGCCAATGCTATGGATGTGGGAGATCCTAGCAACTTTGCACGCATCCTTGATCTTTATAATCACTCGCATGAAGCTATTTCAAAAGAAATAACGGGTACTCACTATACCGATGATGAGATACGTAAAACGATGAAAAAGACGTATCAGGAAACTAATTATTTATTAGATCCCCATGGTGCTTGTGCCTATCAAGCTTTAGAAGATGAACTAAAAGAGGGCGAGACAGGTTTCTTTATTGAGACTGCGCATCCTGCAAAATTCTTAGCAACGGTGGAAGATGCCATAGGTGAAAAAATAAATATTCCTCAATCTTTACAGGAATTTATGAAAGGAACCAAACAAAGCATCGAATTGTCAAAAGAATTTGAAGACTTCAAAGCTTTTCTATTGAAATAAGAAATTATACCATAAGTGAAAAAGCACAACACACCCCTAACCCCTCTTGAGAGGGGTTAGGGGTGTGTTACTATGAAGGATATAATCGTTTAGTGATATGTTGCTGTGAGGAATAATGCCATACAGCGATATGTTCGCCGTCACAACACACCCCTTGTATTCCCCTTACTTCGACTAGCGCTCAGCACACCGCTCAAGAGGGGAACTTCATACGTCTCACATTTCACTCGTTATTCTTGTTACTCGTTAGACATGTTATTCATCAAATAAGAAATTTTATTTGTACGAATTATGAACCAAAGACCGTACGATGTCCTAGGTTTTTACTCAATTCTTTTTTGGCTTCATTAAGTTCCATCTGACGCATTAAAGCTTGCGTCAATTTCTCCTCATCTTTCTCAGTCTTCAATATTTCTTTATTAACCTCAATCTCGCGCATCACACAATGAGCCTGAAACTCCATCACTACACGTGGCACTAAATCACCCAAACAATTTTCTGATTTCTGAATAAAAGTAGCCTTATCAAAAATTCTACTTCGTTCATAACGCTCAGTGGTTAAGTCAACAGTTAAGCGACTAATAACGGCATCATCTTGACGAATCATCCGTTTCTCTATATCCGTTTCTCCAGCCTCTTTCAAACGACGGTATTCATCATATACTTGTTTGAACAGCGGAACACTAAGACTCAACTCATCCTCATCCAACTGATTTATAATATAATCAGACACTAAGACATCAGGATAATCTTCATAATAAGCATCCCCTTCCTTAAACATTTTCATTTCGCCATAGCGTAAAAGAAAAGTCAACAACATACGCTCTTCGGGAGGCTCTTGTTTTTCCGCAGGGGCAACAGGAGTTGCAGATGTTGCCGGTGTAGCTTCACTCCGCATCTCAGGAGGCAAATGCAAATCATCAGGAGGCAAACTAAAACCATCTTTATCCACACCACCAGCCTGCGCATGTTCTCGAGACATACGTCGCTCCGTCTCTTTCGTTTTATCTTGTTTTTTCTTCTTTCTGAGATTATCGCATTCGCGTAATAAAGTATCCTCGGGCACTTCAAGCAAGGTACTACATTCTTTAAGGTAAACAGTACGCATAATTTCGTGCGGTATAATGGCAATCGACTTTACGATTTCTTGAATCAACTTGACTTTTTTTATGGGATCATTTTCAGTCCCTTCCATTAATAAGTTGGTCTTAAAATGAATAAAGTCCGTAGTGTGTGCCGTGATATAATCCATTAATTCAGAAGCCCCCATACTCTTAGCAAAGGAATCCGGATCTTCACCATCTGGCAAAAGCAACACCCTGACATTAAGACCCTGCTCTAAAATTAAATCGATACCACGCAAGGACGCTTTAATGCCCGCATTATCACCATCATAAATCACCGTAACATTTTCGGTAAAACGCTGAATCAATCGTATTTGTCCCTGTGTCAAGGACGTTCCCGAAGAAGCGACTACATTTTCTATACCCGACTGATGCAAAGACATCACATCAGTATATCCTTCTACCAAGAAACAATTATCCTTACGTTGAATTTCTTTCTTCGCAAGATAAATGCCATAAAGCACATTACTCTTATGATATACTTCAGATTCAGGAGAGTTGATATATTTCGCTGTCTTTTTATCCGTAACAAGAGTACGGCCTGCAAATGCAACAACTTTACCTGACTGTCCGTGAATAGGAAACATCACCCGACCAGCAAAACGGTCTCTTTTATAATCTGGTTTAATAGTAGCCAGGCCCGTTTTTGAAAGGTATTCTTCACGGTAACCTTTAGCCAGAGCTTCACGCACAAAGACATCCTTACCCACAGGCGCAAATCCCAGTTGAAACTTTTCAATAATCTGATCGCTAAAACCACGTTGTTTAAAATAACTCAATCCCACGGCTCTCCCTTCAGCCGATTTCATCAATTGTGTAGCAAAATATTTAGCTGTAAAATCATTCAGCACCATCATACTATCACGGTCGCTAAATTGTTTTTTTTCTTCAGGCGACAGCTCTTTTTCCTCAATATGAACATGATATTTATCTGCTACTTGTTTTAAAGCCTCATAATAAGAGATTTGTTCTATCTCCATAACGAAGTTAATAGCATTACCTCCCTTACCACAACCAAAACATTTGTAAATTCCTTTAGCTGGTGATACCATAAAAGAAGGCGTCTTTTCATCATGAAAAGGACACAATCCCAACATATTAGTACCACGACGTTTTAAGGAAACATAATCGCCCACAATTTCTTCGACACGAGCAACATCATATATACGGTCAACTGTACTTCTATCAATTCTTTGCACTCTATATTAATTAATTTGGTCAATAATAAGATAAGGCCTAATATTTTTATTCATAAACACACCCAATTTACGTGTATTTATGTATTTTTGCAGCTTCTTAATCCATGAGCTTATAGTCTTGCAAATGTAAACAATTTTCGTACGTCATTTTCATGTGTTTATAAGTTTATAATGCTATAGAAATAAGATAATTAGGAATGCACAAATTGATATAAATACATCATTATCAATAAGTTCTTTCTAATCAGAGCATAAAATATCATATAGGATAATCAAAGAACTATACATTTTTAGATTATCGTCAAGAAAAACAATTAAAAGGTTAATAAACGCCCCAAACGCAAGCAAAAGGGGCGATAAGTCAACAACCTCGGGACAAGCCCACGAGGCATTTTGTTGAAAAACATTTTATTATTCGCAGCAAGCTGCGAGAAACAAAACCACGATGTGGAATTAAAAGGATTTTAAACAATACGAAACTAATCATTAATAAATCATAAAGCTATGACAAGAGACAGTAAAATCTTTGATATTATAGATCAGGAACGTCAGCGCCAGATTAACGGTATTGAACTTATTGCATCTGAAAACTTTGTAAGTGAACAAGTAATGGAAGCAATGGGCTCTGTGTTAACAAATAAATACGCTGAAGGATACCCTGGCAAACGCTATTACGGCGGCTGTGAAATCGTAGATAAAAGCGAACAAATAGCTATAGACCGCATCAAAGAACTGTTCGGTGCCGAATATGCCAACGTACAACCTCACTCAGGTGCACAAGCCAACATGGCGGTATTACTCGCTGTATTAAAACCAGGAGACAAATTCTTAGGTCTTAATCTTTCGCACGGAGGACACCTTTCTCATGGTTCAGCAGTGAATAGTTCTGGTTTATTATATACCCCTATAGAATATAATGTAAAAGAAGAAACTGGTCTTGTAGATTACGATCAGATGGAAGCTTTAGCGATAGAACACCAACCAAAATTAATTATTGGTGGAGCATCGGCTTATTCTCGCGAATGGGATTACGCAAGAATGCGTGCCATTGCTGACAAGGTAGGCGCCCTCTTAATGATAGACATGGCTCACCCCGCAGGACTTATAGCAGCAGGTTTACTTAAAAACCCTGTAGAATATGCACACATTGTAACCTCTACCACTCACAAGACCCTACGTGGTCCACGTGGAGGAATTATTCTTTTAGGTAAAGATTTTGAAAACCCTTGGGGACTTAAAACACCTAAAGGTGTGGTTAAAATGATGTCTGCACTACTTAACTCTGCTGTATTCCCAGGAGTACAAGGAGGCCCATTAGAGCATGTCATAGCAGCAAAAGCGGTTGCCTTTGGCGAAGCATTAGATCCTTCGTACAAAGACTATCAATTGCAAGTACAAAAGAATGCAGCAGCTATGGCCAAAGCATTTATGGAAAAAGGATACAAAGTTATTTCAGGCGGAACAGACAACCACTCTATGTTGATTGATTTACGTTCAAAATTCCCTGAAATCACAGGAAAGGTAGCAGAGAATACTCTAGTAAAAGCACACATCACCATCAACAAAAACATGGTGCCGTTTGATTCTCGTTCACCCTTCCAGACTTCAGGTATTCGCGTAGGAACACCAGCCATTACTACTCGTGGACTTAAAGAAGAAGACATGCCTATCGTTGTAGAATTAATAGATAATGTCATGTCAAATGTAGATGACGAATCAATGATTGAATCCGTAGGCAAAAAAGTAGTCGCTATGATGAAAGATTACCCTTTATTTAACTGGTAAATAACTCTTTCGATAAAACACAAGATAACATCTCTGAACATTTTTTGTTCTAGAGATGTTATTTTTATATAGATTCATTAAGACAACAAATAGTAGTTTTAAAATAAGACGTATATTTGGGAAAGAGAAGAAAAACAAGACCTTGTATTTTTAAGTCATAAAAAGATAAACTTTGAAAATTACATTCATTGGATAGTGAAAAGAATCTATATATAGCAGCCGGGCCCAATGGTTCTGGCAAAACCACTTTTGCTCGTCAGTTTTTGAAAGAACATGACTATGTGTTTCTCAATGCCGATGAAATAGCAAAAGAACTGAATCCTGATAGCATTGAAGATGTTCAACTCTCAGCAGGTCGTATATTTATCAGTCGCTTATTTCACAACCTTGAAGAAGGCAACAATATACTCATTGAGAGTACACTATCAGGAATGTACCTTCACCGCATTTTACCTCGTATCAGAGCCAGAGGATATCGTGTATCTATCGTATATGTTTATTTAGAACACCCCCGCATTTGCATAGAACGCATAAAAGAACGCGTTTTGAAAGGTGGGCACTTTGTACCAGACAATGATGTAGTACGTCGTTTCTTTAGAAGCAAGCGTAATTTTTGGAAGATATATCGCTTAGAGGCTGACAGTTGGTTCATCTTTTTCAACTCCGACAGTCACTTCCAAGAGGTAGCCCAAGGAAAAAAAGACGAGTACATAGTTCATAATGATACATTTTTTGAGCTATATTTGCAAGACGTGAACATCTGAATTATTAAACATTATGGAGACAATGACTAAAGTAAAAAGTTCAGATATTAAAGAGGCAGCTCTCATTGCTAAAATTGGCAAAAAGGCTGTAGATGAGATTAAAAAGGAAAATCGCAAGAAAGGAATACCTATTGTTTTTTCTGAAGATGGCACCGTTTTTTATGAGCTACCAGATGGCAGTATTACCTCAAAAAGTCCTCTTTAATACAAGCACAATTTATGCTAAAAAAAACACTAGAAAATTTGATTTTTTAGTGTTTTTTTAGTTTTCAACAGGGTATGTTAATAAATTGTGCATTATTCCTAAACAATTACCCCCTAAGGTTTAAATAAAGCATCAAATATTTAATCGCATCTTACGAAAAGCAAAAAAAAGTGTGTAGTTTTGCATAAGCTCTCAGCTGTGGGACAGAAACACCAAATAAAAGTCCCTTATTTGGCTGACATACGACTATTAGATTACATCTAAAACTAAAGAATATAATACCATGAACTTAATTGAAAAAATGATTGAGCGAGCAAAAGCGAATCCTCGCAGAATCGTTTTACCTGAAGGAGAAGAGATCCGCACACTAAAAGCCGCAGACGCCTTATTGAAAGACGAAGTAGTACAGTTGATATTAATTGGTAATCCAGACATCATCAAACAAAAAGCAAAGGATAATGGGCTCACTAATTTAGACAAAGCACAAATCGTTAATCCTTTGGATCACGCCAACAAAGAAAAGTATATCGATTTACTCGTAGAATTGCGCAAAGCCAAAGGAATGACTGCAGAAAAAGCACTTCCTTTAGTTGAAGATCCTCTTTACTTAGGCTGTTTAATGATAAAAAATGGCGATGCCGACGGCGAAGTAGCTGGAGCGCAAAATGCCACAGGAAACGTGTTACGTCCCGCATTTCAAATTATAAAAACAAAACCAGGCATTAGCGTTGTAAGCGGAGCCTTTATTATGTTCTTAGACAAAAAAGAATTTGGAGAAGATGGCGTTATGGTATTTGCAGATTGTGCTGTACACCCTAACCCTACCGCTAATGAATTAGCTCAAATTGCTGTTGCAACAGGAGAAACAGCAAAACAGATTGCAGGTTTTGAACCCCGCATCGCTATGTTAAGCTTTTCAACAAAAGGATCAGCTAAAAATGAGATGGTTGACAAAGTAGTAGAAGCCACTCGTTTGGCCAAAGAAATGGCACCAGAACTAAAAATAGATGGCGAATTACAAGCCGATGCTGCAATCGTAGAAGCCGTTGCCGCCTCTAAAGCACCAGGAAGCGAGATAGCAGGAAAAGCAAACGTCTTGGTATTCCCAACATTAGAAGTCGGTAATATTGCCTACAAATTGGTACAACGTTTAGCTGGAGCTGAAGCCGTAGGTCCTATCCTACAAGGTATGGCAGCCCCTATCAACGACCTATCACGTGGATGTTCTTCAGAAGACATTTACAAACTCGTAGCTATCACTGCTAACCAAGCAATTTAAAATCACAACATCACAGCATAGACTCCACCATGGAGTTTATGCTTTTATTACAATAAACATTACCGTTGAAAATTATAGATCAACATATAAAAGACCTCTTATCAACTCACGACTGTGTAATCATACCTGGTTTTGGGGCATTTATAGCTGACTATAAACCCGCAGTAATAAAACCTGAAAAATCAAGTCTCCCAAGCAAATATATCCTTTTTAATAGCAAACTATCACGCAATGATGGCTTACTCATTAATGCCATCGTAGAATCTGAAAACATAAGCTATCCAGAAGCCAAAAAAGCCATAGCTCGCTACGTCATAGAGCTTAACACAGAAATAGAAGAAGGACATAAACACATTTTACAGGGCATAGGCACCTTACAGTTGGATGAGGCAGGCTTTATTCAATTCACAGAACAAGAAGACAACACCTGCCTATTAGATACGTATGGTTTACCTCCTATTATTCTAAAAAAGATAGAGAAAAAAGAGAACAATAAAAATACAACAACAAAACCAAATCACTATCTGCACAACACCCTTAAGATAGCTGCAGCTGCTGCCGTCATCATTACTGTTATTCTTATCAGTCGTCCATCAGCCCCACTAATCAACACTGATTATGCCAGTTTAAGTTTTGAGAATGATAGCCAGAGCATAACAACAGAAGACAAACATGCAAAAGAAGATGAGCCCGCAACTCATCTAGAAGAAACCATAGAATCGGCACTACCGCAAGAACAAGACAGTACCAAGACCAACACGTTAAGCAATAACAATCCCCCCAACATTTATCACGAGTATTATCATGTGATAATTGCCAGCTTAGCCAGTCAACAAAAAGCAAAAGAATACATCGTTAGATTTAAAAATAAATATCAATTTGAAGATTTAAGTATATTAGAAGGAGATGCACGCTATCGGGTCAGTGTAGCCCGATTTTACCAGTCAAAAGAGGCCGTCGCCTTTGTAAATTCCTTACGCTTACTTAATCCCACATTCAAAGACGTATGGGTATTACCATACAAACAATTGGAAGTTATCACCCCCGAATAAATAAACATTTGATAGCAATCACTTACCACGATATTTATTTTTTTTGATTTGCATACAAAAGATTAACCCTTTTATAATAGTAACCTATGAAAACATTAATAGAACTTTTTGAAACAAGCGTTGAAAAATTCCCGAACAACACCTTATTGATGGAAAGCGTAGCAGGTAAATACCAAAGATATACCTTCCGCGAAGTACAACAAATGGTACACGAATTTGCCGCAGGACTACTTACATTAGGAGTTAAAGAAGGAGATCGCATTGGATTAATAGCTGAGGGACGAACAGACTGGCTCGTAAGTGAATTAGGCATGCTCTACATAGGTGCTGCCAATGTTCCACTTTCCATAAAGTTAGATGGAGAAACAGAAGCACTATTTCGTTTGAAACATTCAGAAGCCTCTATGGTTATTGTCTCATGGACACAAGTAGAAAAAATAGAAGACATATATGGCCAATTGAAAGATTGTAAAAAAATTATTTATCTTGATAAAAAGAGCTCAAACCACAAGCATAAAATTGAGTTTAAAGAAATACGTGAAGCAGGAAAAGAATACCTGAGCACTAAAGAAGGAAGAGAAGAACTAGAAAAACGTATGGATGCTGTAAAACCTGAGACTTTGGCCAACATCTCATATACCTCAGGCACCACAGCAGACCCTAAAGGCATCATGCTTTCTCACCATAATTATGTAAGCAATGTAAAACAAGCTAACACCTTGATGGACATATCAGAAGATGATGTCACATTAACACTCTTACCTTGGGATCATTCCTTTGCACATACCGCTTGCCTTTATAGCTTTTTCGTCAATGGAGGAACCATTGCTGCACAAGAAATTGGCAAGACAAACATGGAAACGCTACGCAACATTCCAAAGAACATAAAACAAACCCGTCCGACCATTATGATGAGTGTCCCCACTTTATCAAAAAATTTCAGAAAAAATATTGAAGGAGGCATCCACAAACAAAGTGCTACGGTACAAAAAATATTTACAACAGGACTAAAGGTAGCTTATAAATACAACGGTGACGGATGGAATAAAGGACAAGGCAGTAGAGCTTTGTACAAACCCCTTTATCGTTTGTTTGACAAAATAGTATTCAAGAAGATACGTGATAATTTTGGCGGACGCCTTCATCTATTTATTGGCGGTGGAGCATTACTAGATACAGAATTACAACGATTCTTTGCCGCTATTGGCATTCCTGTATGTCAAGGATATGGACTATCAGAAGCCTCTCCTGTCATATCATCCAACTCCCTTAAGAACATAAAATTTGGTTCATCAGGTAAATTGGTCAAATACATGGAGTTGAAAATTGTTGATGACGAAGGAAAAGAACTTCCTAATGGAGAAAAAGGAGAAATCATCATCAAAGGAGGCAATGTCATGCTAGGCTATTGGAAAAACCCAGAAGCAACAGCTGAGACCATCAAAGAAGGTTGGCTATACACTGGAGATATGGGCTATATGGATAACGATGGCTTTCTTAACGTACTCGGACGCTTTAAAAGCCTACTCATTAGTGGCGATGGAGAAAAGTACAGTCCTGAAGGCATTGAAGAAGCTATAGTAGATCAATCGCCCTACATAGACCAATGCATGCTATATAATAACCAAAGCCCCTACACCGCAGCTTTGCTTGTCCCTAACATAGCAGCTATTAATCGCGAACTAAGCAAACAAAAAATAGAACCACACAATGAAAGTTATGCTAATGAAGCATTAAAGATTATAGAACAAGAAATAAAAGCCTATCGCGAAGATGGGAAATACAGTAAAATGTTTCCTAGTCGATGGATTCCTACTTCAATCGTTGTTTTACCTGAAACCTTTAATGAAGACAATCATTTACTTAACTCCTCATTAAAAATGGTAAGAGGAAAAATAGAAACTTACTTTTCAGAAGAGATGAGTTTTTTATATAACATAGACGCTAAAAACATTTATAATGACAAAAATAAAGCAGTCATAATGAAGTGGAATAAAAAGCAATAACAAGCATAAAACTTTATAATAACAACACTTAAAAGAGCAGGTCGAGTAAGCAAAAGCATAATAAATATACCATAAATGTCGTATTTTTATTGTATTTTTGCAGACTTTTTTATCCGAAGAAACTATGGCAAAAATATTTAATGAAGTATCAAGGACTTTCAATGAGTACCTTATCATTCCAGGCTTAACAACAAAGCAACACACACCAGATAAAGTAGAACTAAAAACGCCTTTGGTGCGTTACAAAAAGGGTGAACAATCAGCAATCATGCTCAATACCCCTTTTGTTTCTGCAATAATGCAATCTGTTTCGGATAGTGGAATGGCTATTGCTCTAGCAAAAGAAGGTGGTATTTCCTTTATTTTTGGATCTCAAACCATTGAAGAACAAGCACAAATGGTTAGGATTGCAAAAAGCCATAAAGCTGGATTTGTAGAAAGTCGTGCAAATTTAACACCAGAACATACCTTACAAGATGTGGTTAACATCAAAGCCAAAACAGGTTTTTCCACTATTGGAATTACAGAAGATGGCTCACCTCACGGGAAATATTTAGGCGTAGTGACTGGTCGTGATTATCGCACCAGCAAAGATGCTCCCACTAAAAAGGTTAAAGATTTCATGACCCCCTTTGATCGGTTAATAACTGGAAAAGATGGCATCTCACTTAATGAAGCCAACGACATCATCTGGGATCATAAATTAAACGCACTACCTATTGTAGATAAGGATCAAAATCTTCAATATTTTGTTTTCCGCAAAGATTACGATAGTCACAAAAACCATCCTAATGAGTTATTAGATGACCACAAAAGTCTAATTGTAGGAGCGGGTATTAACAGTCGTGATCATGAAGAACGCGTTCCTGCTCTACTAGAAGCTGGTGCTGACGTTTTTTGCCTAGACTCTTCTGATGGATTCTCTGAATGGCAAAAAGACACCATAGCCTATCTTAAAAACAAATATCCTAATATCTTAATAGGAGCAGGTAATGTAGTAGATCGAGATGGATTTATGTACTTAGCTGAAGCAGGAGCTGACTTTATAAAAGTAGGCGTAGGCGGCGGATCTATCTGTATCACACGCGAACAAAAAGGAATAGGACGAGGACAAGCCACTTCTCTCATTGAAGTAGCTCAAGCTCGTGACGACTATTACAAAAAAACAGGAGAATACATTCCCATCTGTTCTGATGGCGGTATAGTCCATGATTATCATATGACCTTAGCCATTGCTATGGGAGCCGATTTCTTAATGATGGGGCGTTATTTTGCCCGTTTTGACGAAAGTCCTACCCGTAAATTACTCGTTAATGGTAACTACGTCAAAGAATATTGGGGCGAAGGATCTAATAGAGCACGCAACTGGCAACGCTACGACATGGGAGGCAACAGCGCATTAAAATTTGAAGAAGGTGTTGATAGCTATGTGCCTTATGCCGGAAAATTAAAAGATAACTTAGATTTAACCTTAGGAAAAATCAAAGCTACAATGTGTAGCGCAGGTTGTATCTCAATTCAAGAATTACAACAAAACGTAAAATTAACGATGGTATCTTCCACAAGTATCGTAGAGGGAGGAGCTCATGATGTATTGGTAAAAGACAACAAGAACTAACAATCATTAGTTTATAATATTATAAAGAGCTTTGCTGATAACAGTAAAGCTCTTTTTTTATGTTTAAAAATGAAGGCATTTATGATCCGTCTTTAGGGGAAAAGCATTTTCTGAAAGAATGCAATTTCAAAGAAAACTGGTTTTAGAAATGACAAACAACGGGGGCAATACTTAAGGTATTTCAATATAACTGAACAAAAGGAATAGACTTGAGGGAACACACAAGCAACCAATTAGTTCATGTAAAATACAAAAAAGACATCTAGCATTCAACATATCTAAGTAATATGAATCATTAAATGTCGTTTTGAAAATAGTGTCATAATTGAGCTAATCTATTTAGAGCGGTGTGTTGAGCACTTCGGCACTTCGACTCCGCTCAGCGACCTCTCCGCTCAGAAACCACGCAGTTGAACTGTTACTTAACTTTAGGGACTTTATATAAAGCGACAATAAACATTACTTAATACTGAAACCGAATAATTATATCAGAAATAATAAAACCCGAGATGAAACAAAGAAGCCTCGAATAATAGATATCCGAGGCTTCTTCAATAAGTATATTATCACACTCTAATTATAATTTGGCAAGTGTGAGTTCTCCTTAGAATAACGCATCATTTGTTCTGTATATGTCTCCGTATAATCAAGTTTAACATCCACCATCTTCCCATCTTCGATCACTGGCACATATTTAGGATTAACAAATCCTTTATAAGGTGCAAGATTAAGCGTTGCAAAACGCTCAAGCACTTCAGACAAGAGGTCCTGATCTACTTTTACAGCATAATCTTCGACCAAATCGCGACCAGCAGCAAAGTCACCTGTTGATTTCACTCTTTGAATCTCAGCCAATAATTGACCAAATAAAGCACGTAACTTTTCATAATCGTTCACCACAAAATAAGTCTTATCATTTTTGGTTTTTTTCTCAACAATCTTAGCCTCTTTTCCGTGAGCATAAGCCCACTTAGCAATCAACTGACGATTGCGCATATGAGACTCTTCAATATCGCTATTGGGTGCAATACGCGTTAATTGCGTCATTAAACCACCACGGATATAACTATCGTATTCAGCTTTATAAGCCTCAGCATCGGGCAACAGCCCTAATTTAACTAATTCAGGATCGGCAATATAATAAAGAGCAAATAAATCGGCACGCGCCTCCTCTACAGTTGCACCATAAGATTTGAGCTCATCACCCGCAACACCTGGCAACAGTTGACCACTTCCGTGTCCCAAACATTCGTGAAGATCAACCGATAAGTTATGACAAACAAAACCATATTTTTTAGCTCTTTCAACTTCTGCTTTATTGAAAGCAAACTCTTCAATCATTCCTCCCCCTTCAGAAGCTTTATCATAAGCATAAGTAATATTTTCGATGGTTACAGACTTAGATCCGTAATCTTTTCTTATCCAATCAGCATTAGGTAAATTAATACCAATAGGCGTAGCAGGATAACAATCGCCCGCTAACATAGCAACAGTAATAACTTTAGCCGTAACACCTTTTACTTCTTTCTTTTTGAAACGATCTTCAACAGGCGAATGATCTTCGAACCATTGCGCATTTTTACTGATGACTTCGGTGCGATGTGTTGCTTTATCATTTTTGAAGTCAACAATACTTTCCCAAGAAGCTTTAAGCCCTAAAGGATCACCATAAGTCTCAGTAAAACCATTAGTAAAGTCAGTATGAGAATCCAGATCGGTTACCCAAGAGATATTAAAATCATCGAACGTTTTGAGATCTCCAGTTTTGTAAAAATCAATAAGGTAAGCCAGAGTCTTTTTTTGCTTAGGCGTATCAGCCACCTTCACGGCCTTTTGCAACCAATAGACGACGCGTTCTAATGCAGGACCATACATTTCTCCTACACGATATACCTTTTCCTTCAAAACGCCATCTTCGA
This sequence comes from Bacteroidales bacterium, assembly GCA_965662645.1. Lineage (GTDB taxonomy): Bacteria > Bacteroidota > Bacteroidia > Bacteroidales > UBA5342 > UBA5342. Next base: position 124,785 of record CBFIII010000002.1, on the reverse strand, counting down.
GAACCAATTTACTATTCAATCCATAAGAAATAGGTGTTGAATCATTAGGGTTCTTCATCGCATTATAAAAGGTCTCCACCTCTTCTTGCGAAACACCGTCACCATAATAATTACATGCTGATGTTTTAATTAAATCCTGCCCTTGAGCTTGATTAACCCTTTTTGTCTCAAAAGTTTTATCAAAAATAATAGTAGAAGTACGCAAAACAAATATTTCACGATTCTCACCACTATTCATAGGCAAATCCTTATCAGGCACATCAGCTAAAAGAGTAGCATAATAATCTTCAGTAATCGCAGGATAAAACTTCTCCATTGAGTAATGATGATGAATCCCATTAGAGAACCACACACGCTTCAGATAGACCTCAAACGCCTTAAAGTCATCAGACGTTCTATCCCCTTTATAGTCTTTATAAATGGCTTCCAGAGTACGACGAATAGTCAAGTTATGCTTATAATTCTGATCAAAAATAATATCACGACCTTCCAGAGCAGCCTGACTCAAATAATAAATAAATTCTTTTTGCTTAACACTTAAAGAATCAAAACCAATGACAGGATAACGTAATACTTCGATATCTGCGAATTTCTCCAAATTATATTCAAAATCATCTTTGGGTTTATTATCACACGAATTCAATACAATTAACGCTGTTGACATCATAACAAAAAATACTTTTACGTGATTCATAATTATAACAATTAAATTAATCTATAAACTATCTGTTTCTCTCTGCAAAAAAATCACTAAGCAAGAGCAAGGCCTCTTTACTCTCGCCATCAGGCAATTGATAAATAACATCATTAGCTTTCATCGCATAACTAGACATCACATCTTGTGTATAAGTCACCCCTCCATTCTCATAAACAAAATCAATTACTTTCAATACATCAAGATCAGAATTGGAAGACAAAATAACAGATTGTTTCACTTCTTCCTTCATAACATCAGAAACTTGATTCAAAGCAAAAATAAGAGGTAGAGTCATTTTTTGTTCCCGGATATCGTTACCAAACTTTTTACCACTACTCGCATTACGATCATAATCGAGCAAGTCATCTTTAAGCTGAAAGACCATGCCTAAGTTATACCCAATAGCCCAAATAAGATCAACGTTTTCACACTTTTCACAAGCAGAAAAATAGCCAGCTAAAAGACTACAAACAAAAAGTGTTGCAGTTTTCTTGTGTATGATATCTAGATATTCTTTTTCGGTAGTTTCTAATACACCGCAAGCATTTAATTGATCTATCTCTCCAATACTCATCTCTGCTGTAGTACGAGCAAGCACATCAACAATGCGCACATCACCTGTTTTGGCTACACATTCTAAGCTTTTAGCCAGCAGATAATCACCATATAAAACAGCCCGTTTATCCCCTAATTTGGCTCTAAACGTATCTTTATCACGTCGCAGATCCGCATCATCCACCACATCATCGTGAACCAAAGTGGCATTGTGCATTAATTCTATAGACAGAGCAGCCCACAGAGCCTTCTCTTTCAATCCACCATTCATTTTACCGGTCAACAAAGTCAATGCAGGACGTAGCATTTTACCTTTTGTTTCCTTTAAAAAAGAAGCATATTCAAGATCCTTGATATAATCATCAAAAAAATCTTCAAACTGTTTTAGTTCTTTTTTAAGTGTGTTAAATATTTTGAGTTTTTTCATTATCAATAATTTAATCTTTAAGACGAACTCGTCATTTAATGTCTGACAAAAAAAACAGACAAGATACTACTTAATGAATCAAACACGCAAAAAATCCGATTCTACATTTTCAGTTGTCGAACACCTCTTTTGGAAAAAAGACACAGACATTTTCAACATTCTTATTCATTATAACACATACAGTTGACTATTTCACAACTACGAATAGCCCTCCATATTTTCATTACTATCGCTTTCGCAAATATAGAGCTTAAGGCCTCATAACCACTCCCCTTAAGAAAGCCTCCATTCACACTACGCTCTATGCACTTTAAAGATAAACAGAAGTCGCCCTATCCTAATCACCCAAAACCTCCATACGTTTGGAATCCATTTTAAGAAAGATAAACAAAAGTAAGGTAAAACTCCATAAAGAAGAACCTCCATAACTCACAAAAGGCAAAGGAACACCAATAACAGGACCTACCCCCGTCACCATTCCAATATTTATTATAAAATGAAAAAAGATAATACCCACCACTCCATAAGCATAATTCTTACTAAAAGGAGAACGCTGCCGTTCGGCTAAATATAACAAACGTAACATCAAGAATAAAAACAAACCAATAACTACAAAAGTCCCAATAAATCCGAATTCTTCGCCTATGGTAGAAAAAATAAAATCCGTGGTTTGTTCGGGCACAAAATCAAATTTCGTTTGTGTCCCCTGAAAATAACCTTTGCCCCTAAACCCACCTGAACCGATAGCAATAAGAGACTGTATGACATGATATTCTACACCAAAAGGATCACTTTTCAACCCCAAAAGAGCCAATATACGATTTTGTTGGTAGTTACCTAACAAACTAAAAACCTTACCTACAGAAGCCGCAAACAAAAAAGAGCCTAAGGACAGAAAAGACAATAAACGATGAATCTCAGTTTTATGAACAAAAGATTTCAATCCCCAATAGATAGCGTTACCAATTATTACAATATAAAAGATAATATTAATAGGGAAATCTAAAATATCAAACGCACTAAAGACATACCACAAACTAAAAAAGAATAATGTTGAGAAACCCAACACAGACAATTCTTGCCACATCCGTTTATAAGCTAAAAACAATAAGAGTATGATAGACATGGACACAAAAACCTCAGTTTCAGAAAAACGCAATACAAAAATGAAGATTAAAGTAGCAAGCGCAATAATCCACAGATATAAAGAACGTAAACCACGACGATAAAACAAAATAATAAATGAAGTATAAGTTAAGACCGAACCCATATCATTCTGAAGTAAAATAAGAGCCATAGGCAATCCTAGAATAGCCAAGAGAACACCAAAATCACGTTTTTTCTTGATACTAAAACTATAACGACTCATCCAATTGGCCAAAGCCAAAGCGGTTCCGAACTTAGCCAATTCTGCAGGTTGTAAACGAACAAAACCAAAATCGAGCCAAGACTTAGCCCCATTCACCTCAACGCCAACCACTAAAACAGCAATCAACAAAAGCATACACACCCCATATATTACAAAAGAAAAAGCCTCAAAGAAACGCTGATCAATAGACAGCGTAAAAATGGCCAAAACTAAAGCAAAGCCAAACCATAAGGCCTGCTTTCCATATTGCTGAGTAAGATCAAACATCGAGGGATGCTGTTCGCTAAAACCAGCTGAGTAGATATTGACCCAACCAATCACCACCAACAAAAAATAAGTAAGGATAGTCAACCAGTCAAGTGATGCTAATAAAGATTCACGTCTTTCTATCATTCTTTTACTTCTTTTGCTGTATGAATAAAATCAGCATTCAACATCTTTTTTTCAAGATATTGATGTCGTCGTGGCACTTCTCCTGTGAGATATTTCTCCATCATTAAAGTAGCTATAGGAGCAGCCCAAGTACTACCAAAACCAGCATTCTCAACTACTACAGAGATTGCTATCTTAGGATTTTCTTTGGGACCAAAAGCAATAAACATAGAATGATCTTTCCCATGTGGATTCTCTACCGTGCCCGTCTTACCGCAAAAAGCAATCGTATCATTCTTGTAATAACGTGCTGTACCATGAGAACCACTAAATACATGCTCCATCCCTTCCACAACAGGTTCAAAAGCCTCAGTACCAACACTACATATTACAGGAACAGTATAATCCGAAGACAGATCTTCCCCCTCAATACCTTTCACCACATGAGGTCTATAATAAAAACCTCTATTAGCCAATACAGCGGTCTCATTTGCCATCTGCAAAGGTGTCTCGAGCAACTCCCCTTGACCTATAGACATAGACTGAATAGTAGAGGCACCCCAACGTCCTTTTTCATACAATTTATCATAGTATTCTAAGGTAGGCACAGAACCAGTTCCTTCGAATGGCAAATCAATACCAACCCTATTCCCCAACCCCATACTCACCAGATGATTTCGCCATTTCGAAAAACCATCACGAGCACTAGAACGCGTACCATCAGGCTCAATAATAGCCAAGAAGACACGTCTAAAAAAAGGATTACAAGAAAACTCAATAGCAGATAACAAAGCCAATGGTGACTTATGAGAATGAGAACAAGCAATGGGGGTTGAAGCCTTTCCATTACAGGTAAATTGAGTATTAACCGTAATCGCATGTTCTTGCAAAGCAATGGCTGCATTTAAAAGTTTAAACGTAGATCCAGGAGGATAAGCACCTTTCAAAGCTCTATTAAGAAATGGATTCAGCGTATCAGCTTGTAAAGCAGAATAACTTCTATTACGATTACGTCCAATCAAGGCTTTAGGATCATAACTAGGAGCCGAAATAAGAGCCAAGACTTCACCAGTAGAAGGTTCTATGGCAACAATACTACCCACTTTATTTTGCATCAACTGTTCTCCATATTTCTGCAATTCTAGGTCAATCGTTAATTGCAATTGACGTCCAGGAGTAGGAGACACATCATATCGACCGTCTTTGAAAGACCCTTGAACCTGACCTTTAGCATCAACTAAAAGCTTACGTTGTCCTTTATGACCTCGCAAGGCCGTCTCATACTGACGCTCCACACCAGAGACTCCAATATAATCACCACTCTTATAATAATCATCGGCTTTAACATGGGCAGCATTGACTTCACTTACATAACCTAGAATATGACTTCCTAACTGAGACGAATAAGCTCTTACCACACGGTGTTGCACAATAAAGCCCTTGTATTTATATAAGACTTCTTGAAGTAAAGCATAATCCTCAGAGGTCATTTGAGACACCAGAACCATAGGGCGATAATGCATATGACGCACTTTATCAAGTTGCTCAATAATCTTCTCTTTGTCAATATCTAATACCGCACACAATTCTGTGGTATCAAACTCCTCCATCAAAGCAGGAATAACCATCAGATCATAGGCCACTTTATTGTAAACTACAAGATCCCCATTACGGTCCACCATTTGTCCACGAGCAGGATAAATGATCTCTGTTCTCACGGCATTATTTTCGGCCGATATCTTAGACGAATCATCAATAACCTGGATATAGAAAAGCTTAGATAGAAACACCAAAGCAAGCAACAAGATAGCAGCAGCAATCTGAATACTTCTGCCCTGATATGAATAGCCTTCTTTCTTCACTTTATATTATTTGTTAAATCGTTTCGCAAAGATAAAGAAAAGGGCTTAATTTTCTCCATAAAAAAGAGGGAACATACGATGACAATTACACAATAAGTTCACCACATTATAAACGTATGTTCCACACTAACAAACACACGCATAAACATTATACGCAACAGCAGTTACGCTGAATAAAAACACAAACAATTTATGATTCTATTTTTCACAAAACACGGCTATAAAAATTCACCACAAATCAGAAGAATATATCACTCACAGTTATCTCCCGTATCGGTAAAATCCTCCCAAAAACGTTCTATTAATCGAGAAACGGGAAAATTATCCATTTCGGAAACAAGAATAGTATGCGTATCTTTTATTACAGGCAAAGCCAGATCCGAAGTCACTTGTATAAACGTAGCTTGTATTTTACGATGACTCAAAATATGATTATAAACTGAAGAAAAACGGATTTCAGCATTACCTTTCTCTACTCTAGCATCAAGAACATCGGACACATACTTCAACACTTCTTTTTCCTGCATTTCAGTAGCACTCTCCAACACCGGAAACTCATACAAATTTTTCCAAATACCACTACCCTGACGTTGCTGAATAAGCGTCTGATTCTTATTAAAAAAAACAAAATAGTAGAGAAATAAATTTTGTACTTTTGTTTTCTTAGATTTCACAGGGAGTTCTAAAACATTACCATTCGCAAACGACACACATTCACTCAATAATGGACAATTTCCACAACGGGGATTCTTAGGAACACATTGCAAAGCACCAAACTCCATAATAGCCTGATTATGAATAGGACTGTTATTTTTATCAAGCAATTCATCGGCAAAAGCTCTAATTGCTTTTTTTCCTACGGCAGTGTCATAAGGCAAATCCATACCAAACAAACGAGAAACCACACGAATCACATTACCATCTACACAAGCCCTAACCTCTCCTATCGAAAATGAAGATACCGCTGAAGCGGAATAATCGCCAACACCTTTTAACGTTATCAAATCATCATACTGCGTAGGAAAGATACCATTAAAATCATTCACCACCTGCTTAGACGCCGCATGCAAATTGCGAGCACGACTATAATACCCTAAACCTTGCCACAACTTTAAGACTTCACTCTCCTCAGCATTAGCCAAGTCCTGAACACAAGGAAATCGCTCTAAAAAACGCACATAATAAGGCAAACCCTGAGCGACCTGGGTTTGTTGCAACATAATCTCAGAAATCCATATTTTATAAGCATCATGAGTATAACGCCAAGGTAAATCCCGCTTATTTTCGTTATACCATTGATGAAGAAGTTGCTGTATTTTTTGCATTTCATGTTTTTTTGTAATGTGTACAAAAATACATTTTCTTAGAGAAGAACAACACAAAAACAGGTAAAGTTGTGAGTTGTGAATTGTGAATTATGAATTCGCTTCATTTGTTATTCATTCGTTATTTCTTCATCCATCATTTTTATGTATTTCGATGAACTACAAAATATAAAATTTAAGTTCAGGACATAGAATTTCTAAGTTATGAGTTGTAAGTTATAAGTTATAAGTTCGCTTTATTCGTTGTTTATTCATTCGTCATTTTTTGTAGTTCGATGAACTGAAAAACAAAAAATCATCCCAGGAACAGCAATATCTTGCTAGTTCACCTCTTGAACGATGTGCTGAGCGCTGGTCGAAGTAAGGGGAATACAAGGGGCCTGTTGTGACAATGAATATATCGCTGAATGGCACTAGTCGTCGTAGTAACACACCCCTAACCCCTCTCAAGAGGGGAACAAGGTTCTGGATTTTTTGTGGTGACTTTTATGTGCATTACTTGTTTGATGAATAACAGGTCTGACAAGTAATATGTCTGACAAGTAACAAGTATAACGACTGAAATGTGAGACGTATGAAGCTCCCCTCTTGAGCGGTGTGCTGAGCGTTAGTCGAAGTAAGGGGAATACAAGGGGTGTGTTGTGACAAGTAACATATCGCTGTATGCCATTATTCCTCACAGCAACATATCATTAAACAATTATATCCCTCATAGTAACACACCCCTAACCCCCTCTCAAGAGGGGAACAAGGTTCGGGATGTTTTGTGGTGACTTTTATGTGCATTACTTGTTTGATGAATAACAGGTCTGACGAGGAAAATGTGAGACATTACTTAAATTGATAAACCATATTTATCAGATAACCTTTATAGGGGAAATCTCGCAACCCTTGCTCTAAAGAAGCCCGTAACACAAAATGGTCATTCAAAGGAATGTCTGCTCGCCAACGTAAAACGAAAGGTCTGTCTTTCTCATCGCGATAACCGTCATAACCACCTAAATCAGCTTTTATCATGAATTTTTTCCATTCATATAACATCCCAATACCATAAAGATGAGCATCATTTTGAAAATTCTCAAAATTAAGCAACTGCCAACAATAAAAACCATACATACCATAAAAACGCACACGACTATCGCTGTCAGTAAAGACATCCTTACCAACTGAAAGATCAAAAGAATAACCAGCAGCATTAACAAAACGCGCATTATTCACATCGCCACCAGAAGCTGTTCGCAGCGAATAACGCAAAGAGATATCAGGACGTCGAGCATTTTGGTCCAAAATTTTGATATAAGAATTGATAATAAAATCACCTCCTCCACTTCCTGACGTGCCCTTAGCATGAAAATAATCGGCCATTGCATCACTATAATTATACGATTCTTGAGGCACAACAGTCAGTTCCACAGCCATTTTTCGTGAAGGAAATGTATAATAAAAGCTAGACAACATAGCATTTGTAGTCGCTTCCCCTTTTTGACACTGATAATTAGCATATCCAAGACTCACTTCTGTTTTTGATTTTATTTCAGCTGGATAAATTTCAGGGACAGGCAAGGCAAAAGGCCCCATATAACCAGACGAAATAGTTATATATTGCGACCAATCAGTAACATCAGGATAATCTTGCTGCCACGTATTATCACGTTGAGCAAATAAAGAAGCACTCATAAAAAACAAAACTAAACCTAATATATATTTCATATTTTACATCATTTATACAAAAGGTAATTTCACCACCTCTGCCTTTAACATCTTTTTTCGCACTTTAATAAAAATCTCCGCCCCAATATCTGCATTCTTAATCGCAATATATCCTAAACCAATCCCTTGTTTTAACACGGGAGACATAGTGCCAGAAGTCACCTTACCAATACGTCTGCCTTGGGCATCTTCTATTTCATAACCATTACGTGGTATTCCTCTATCTATCATCTTAAAGGCTCGCAAACGACGATAAAGACCTTTTTCTTTCAAAGTCTCCATTTCATCACGATCCACAAAATGCTTTCCTTCATTAAACTTAGTAATCCATCCTAAGCCCGCTTCCAAAGGAGAAGTAAAATCATCAATATCATTGCCATACAAGCAAAATCCTTTTTCTAGACGTAAAGTATCACGCGCACCTAATCCAATAGGTTTAATGCCACAATCTTTTCCTGCTTCAAAGATAGCTTCCCAAATCTTAATACCAGCATCAGGATACATATACAATTCAAAACCGCCTGCACCCGTATATCCTGTATTAGAGATAATAACATTTTCAACACCTGCAAATTCGCCCACAACAAAAGAATAATAAGGCACAACAGAGAGATCCACAGACGTTAAGCGCTGTAATACTTCGGTTGCTTTTGGTCCCTGAACAGCCAACTGAGCCATATTATCAGAAGCGTTTTCCAAGATGGCATTGACCATATTATTTTCTAAACACCACAACCAATCTTTCTCTATATTGGCAGCATTAACAACCATCATATATTTATCGAGCTCAAAATGATAAATCAGAATATCATCAACAATCCCCCCTTTTCCATTAGGCATACAAGAATATTGCGCTTTGCCAATAGGAAGAGCAGCCACATCATTAGTGGTTAAGCGCTGTAAAAAAGCCAAGGCATTCTCTCCTTTTACCCAAAACTCGCCCATATGAGACACATCAAATACACCCACAGCATTGCGCACCGTGAGGTGCTCATCATTAATACCACTGTACTCTATTGGCATATTATAACCTGCAAATTCATGCATTTTTGCTCCTAACTGTTCATGTATTTTTGTAAATGGAGTTGTTTTCATTGTTTTATTTTTAACTTTGATCATTACAAAAGTACTTATTTTGATCTGAGAATCTACTTGTTTTATGATAGAATAACAACTTACCTCTAAAGTTATGTTTTTGTCTATCTTAAGTAAAAAAAACTATTTGTTCTTAAAACACAATGAAATGAATAAATTTGCGCTATTATTACTCTTTTCCTTTAGCATTAACACCTATAGTCAAATAAAATTTAATGATTTTTTCGAAGCACACACCTTACGCATCGATTTTAACCTTACAGGCCATGCAGACCTCACACAAGCCTATCTATCAAAACTCATAGAAGAACCCTATTGGGGAGGAAGACAAGCCCATATGGACAGTTCCTTGCGTTTAGGCGATTTCCTTATCGTGGTGACAGATCCTCAAGGACAAACGATTTATGAGGAAGGATTTGCTACTCTTTTTGAAGAATGGCAAGACACCAAAGAAGCGCAAACCATTTCCCGTTCATTTCCTAATACTATGATCATGCCCTTTCCTAAAAAGACATGTCATATCTCTATTTTACAACGCAAGGAAGGCATTTTTCAAGACACCCTATTACAATTTGTTTTTGACCCCAAAAGTCCGATGCTAACACAAAGCACACCTCCTAACTTTAAAATAGACACCATAAAAATAAATGCACCAACAGAGCATGCTTTAGATATTGTTATTTTAGCCGAAGGCTTCCAAAAACAAGAGATGGAAGAATTCCGTAAACTAAGTCAGGAACTAAGCAATACACTGTGTTCTTCTGCTGTTTTTAAACGAAACAAAAAACACATCAACTTCTACAGTATAGAAGCTATTTCGCAAGACTCAGGAGCCGACAATCCGACCAAAGGAGAATGGAAAAATACCGCTTTTAATGCTAGCTTTAACACACTATATAGCGAACGCTATCTTATGGTTCATGATGTGTGGAGCATACGCGATGCCGCCTCTTTAGTTCCTTACGATCAGATCTACATTATCATCAATACTGAAAAATACGGCGGGGGAGGTATTTATAACTTTTACTCTACCTGTTCGGCTTATGGTCACTCAAGCAAGGAAGTAATGATACACGAATTTGGACATGGCTTTGCAGCATTAGCTGACGAATATTACTATGATGATAACATGCTGATTGACTATATAGACAAAACGAAGGAACCTTGGCAAAAAAACATTACAACCTTAGTAGATTTTGATAGTAAATGGGCAGATCTGCTAGACAAGAACACCCCCATCCCAACACCTAAAAAAGAAGCGAAAAAATATCCAATAGGAGTTTATGAAGGAGCCGCCTATGTATCAAAAGGCATTTATCGTGCGTCTCCCGATTGCAGGATGAAGACAAATGAAGCCAAAGACTTTTGTCCTGTATGCGAAAGAGCAATACAAGAAGTCATTGACTTTATCACAAAATAAAACTTAGAGAAGACCTTTACAATTCAAAACGAAAAGGCAAAAGATCTCGGGCATCATCTAGCACATAAGAACGACTAGAACCATAAAGCAACACTTGGAAACTGCAGCCCGAACGTGTTATTGACTCCGACATAACCTGCACGCAAGCACCACAAGGCATAATAGGATTTTTTAACTCCACACCCTTATCGGCTGCTGCTATAGCCAAAGCCTTCACCTTAGCATTAGGGTACAAATGATGAGCAGAAAAAAGAGCAACCCGCTCGGCACACAAGCCAGAAGGATAAGCGGCATTCTCCTGGTTACTACCTGTTATCACTTCACCATTATCCAACAAAACAGCAGCACCAACTTTAAAATTTGAGTAGGGAGCATAAGCATGATTAAGTGCTTCACGTGCTTTCTCAATCAATTCTTGTTGTGAACCATCCAAAGCCTCTAACTGAACTTGAGAATAATCTATCTCTTTCTTTTTTGCTGCCATAACCATCTCATTTTATAATACTTCAAAGTAACTTAAAAATTTTCAATAAAAACACTAACCATGCAAAAAGCCTTTTCCCCTTTTATTATTGCACCAAAAAGCTAATGCTTAAACATTTATTCATCAAGCATAATATCACACGTTGAGTTCTCCACCCACCTGATCATTCATTTACGCACTCTTTTAATAAAGTCAACCAATAATTATTCTCAGTAAAAATACAGACTATAAAAGCGCACAAAGATATTATCAAAAGATTAAAATAGTAAAATGAAGATATCAAAAAAACAATAATATACCCATCAGAATAAACAATATAAGCATTTATCCCATTAATTAAAATAACTTTATTATTTTTGAAGTCAAATCAACACTACAAATCTAATAATATGGAACAACTAACAATTGGTATTGACATAGGCGGAACAAACACCGCAATTGGCATTGTAAACAAAGAAGGTACAGTTCTTGTAAATAATAGCATTCCTACTCCTCAGCATGGCAATGTAGCCCTTTACATCCAAGACATAAAAAAAGCGATCAACACCCTTATTGAAGAACTTGATGGCAAATACGAAATTCTAGGTATTGGCGTAGGTGCCCCCAATGGTAATTATTATCATGGCACTATAGAAGATGCAGCTAACTTATCATTTAAAGGCATTGTACCTGTGGTAGAATTACTCAAGGCAGAGTTCCCTGAAATGAAAGCCATAGCCTTAACTAACGATGCTAATGCAGCCACCTTAGGAGAAATGATTTATGGCGGCGCACAAGGCATGAAAAATTTTGTAATGTACACCTTAGGCACAGGTTTAGGTAGTGGTATCGTTTCTAACGGTGACTTAATATATGGTAAAGATGGTTTTGCTGGCGAATGTGGACACAACACAATCATACCCAATGGCCGATTATGTGGATGTGGCGCATTTGGACATGTAGAAGCCTATTGTTCAGCACCAGGGATGAAACGTACAGCATTTGAATTATTGGTACAATACAATAATACCACCTCTCCTTTAGCACAGAAATCTTTTGCAGAACTAACATCAAAAGACATTTACAATGCAGCCATAGCGGGAGACAAAATAGCACAAGAAGTTTTTGAAATCACGGGGAACTATCTAGGACAAGCGATGGCCACCACCGTACATCACACCAGTCCTGAAGCTATCTTTTTGTTCGGCGGACCTACAGCAGCTGGCGATTTAATCCTAAAACCAACACAAAAAGCACTGGACAAGAATTTATTACCCATATTTAGAGGAACAGTTCCTGTCATAATATCAAAACTCAAACTAGGTGACGCAGCTATCGTAGGAGCTAGCTCATTAGTGATGCAAGAGTATATAAAAATCTTACAATCAGAATAATAAAAAAACACAAAGAGGCTATCATTCTAGGATGATAGCCTTTTTTATTTTATACAAAGTTTCTTAATCTTTTCTAAGAGATCGCGTCTATTGATTGGCTTAGTCAAATAATCATTAGCTCCAGCACGAAAGACCTCTTCCTTATCTTCTATCATAGCATAAGCCGTTTGCACAATAATAGGAAGATTAGGATAATCTACTTTTAATCGTTTAGTAGCTTCCAAACCATCCATAACAGGCATTTTCACATCCATCAACACAATATCTATCTCAGGATGAGCCTTCACCATATCAATAGCCTCTTGACCATTTACAGCACGCAAAAGCGTCAATCGCGTACCCAAGAAGGACTTAAAGAATAAATAATTAATATCATCATCCTCAGCTATTAATAAACAAACATCCTTTATTTGTTCCTTTAATTCATACTGCGACACCATCGCTTTGTGGTGAGCAGGCATCACCTGTTTATGTTCATAAGGCAAAGTAAACTCAAAAGAAGTCCCTTCTCCTTCATGAGATTCCATCGACATCTCTCCCCCTAATAATTCGGTAAGTTTTTTAGAGATAGAAAGACCTAAACCAGTACCCCCATGCGCTTTCACCAAATGACCTTCTACCTGTCTGAAAGGCTCAAATATAATAGTCTGCATATCATCTGGCACTCCAATACCCGTATCTTTTACAAAAAAGTTAAGCGCATCACCCACCAAACGATAACCAAAGTCAACTTTCCCTTTATTCGTGAATTTCATAGCATTAGAAAGCAAGTTGGTAAGAATCTGACTCAACCTATTATGATCGGTATGGATAGTACATTCATCAGCATCTGCTTTATGCAATGAAAATACAATATCCCCCGATTGCACTTTCTCATCCTGACCAAATAAGCTATACAGCGTATCCAATAGATGATTAACATGCACATCTGTTTTACTAATTTTAAAGGTATCCGACTCTAATTTTGAGATATCTAAAATATCATTAACAATATGCAACAATCGTTTACCTGAATCAACAATCACCTGCGAATACTCAAGACGTTCCTCATTAGACAACTCAGGCTCCATAAGCAGACCCGAGAAACCAAGAATACCATTCATTGGAGTTCGTATTTCGTGACTCATATTGGCAAAAAAGGAAGTCTTAAGCTTCTCACTCTCCTCCGCTTTTTTACGAGAAATGATCAGTTCCTCATTCAACTTCATATAATGATCTTTCTGACGTTTCAATTTATTTTCAATACGCTTACGTTCCGTAATATCCAAAACAGTTCCAAACAAAGAAGTCAATCGATGTTTTGCATCAGATTCCGCAATACCTTGAGCTTGTAATACCTTTCCTACCCCATTACGCGTAACATAACGAAATTCAAAATTAAACAACCGATTAGCTTTCTTTGGAGAGAAAAGGATGTTTTGCATTTCTTCGATATCGTCAGAATGCACTTGTTTCAGAAAATCGGACAAACTCATGATACTTTCATTCGTATCATAGTCAATAATTTCTTTCACCTCATCGCTCCAAGAGAAAGCCTTTTTAGTAAAATCATAACTCCAACGACCGTAAACAATCACATTATTTAAATCTTTTTCACTTAGACTCGAATGTTTTTCTTGAATAGCTTGATAAAAAGACTGACGACTAGACACCACCTCATTACTCATCAATTGCAAATCATGGTTACGGGATATCAACTCTTCATTTCTTTCTTTCAAATCACGCTCCGACTCCTCCAGATCGGACACATCCCTTATGGTAACGATACGAACAGATTCTCCATCCAAGATCTCATCTTTCGCAATAATCTCCGCATTAAACAAAGCACCATTCTTTCTTTTAAATTTACCTACAAAACAAGTACGATCTAATACTTTTACATTTTTAAGATACGATGCATACTCTGCTTTATCTTTAAACAAATCGGCAAAAGCTATAAGATTTACAGCCTCATCTTTCCTGTATCCAAATAAACCAGTAAACATCTCATTAACCTCTACAATCTTTCCTAACTTATCAATAATGTAAGCATTAAAAGACACATTAAAAAGAGCTTCGAACTTACGTCCTTTTTCTTTAAACTCTTCAGCAGAAGGCAAAATACCGGATTTGGCAGAAGACCTCTTATCGTTTTTTATCGTTTTTATGGCTTCTACAGAAAGAACACTATAATCACTGTTAGAAAATACCTCTACCGCAAGACTCAAAGGAATCTCAGCACCATCAGACTGTTCACCTATCATTACATAATCAGTTTCTTGATCATCTTTCAGAAAATGTTCAAATTCGACTTTATAAAGCGGCGACGGCAAAATGGAAGACAACAATTGCCCCCTCAACTCTTCTATAGTATAACCTAGAAGTTTGAGCAACATATCATTAGCATCCACAACAACTCCTTCTCTATGAAGTATTAAACCCTTCCCAGCTTTATCAAACAAACTACGATAAAGCTTTAGATCATGCTGCGTTTTGTCAATTTCGGATTCTTGATTAGATTTTTGAGACATATCCATAAAAGATAAGAGTTTGATAACGTATGAATTATTATCAAAAAGAGTTTTTTATAATAATCCCTTACAAAAGAAAGGATTTACAAACTAAATATAAAACTTTTCATCAATCAAATTACACAATAGCATCAAGTATATTTCTTTTCACTACTTTTGAAGTATAGAAATCTATAAACTATGCAAAATAAAAAATCATCTGGAAAAAACAGAAAGGAAGCAAAAAGTATCTTAACAGAAAATATCATTAAGACTTTTTCATTAAATTCTAAAAAGCCACTTAACTATAAACAACTATCTCGTTTATTAGGATTAAAAAAGGCTAATGAGAAAAAGTGGACCATAGAGATTTTATTTAAATTAGAAAAAGAAGAACGTCTCATTGAACTATCCCCTGGAAAATATAAGTTAGCAAATCTTACAGGAAATCAACTTACAGGCATACTGATGCGTGATAAAGGTACCGCTTGGGTAAAACCAGAAGACGGTTCTGAAGATATTTTGATTCCTGAAAAATATACCCATCGTGCCCTTAATGGTGATGTGGTAAAAGTCATGGCTTTTGCTCGACGCAACAAACGCTCTACAGAAGGAGAAGTATTAGAAGTATTAGAACGTAGCAATGAACGCTTCGTTGGTGTTATTGAAACCTTTAAAGATAGTGCCTTTTTCATATCAGAATCAAGGAAATTAGCTAATGACATTTTTATTCCAAAAGAAAAGTTAAACGGAGCTAAAAATGGACAAAAAGTCATAGTGCAAATAACAGACTGGCCCGAGAGAGCAAAAAATCCTTTTGGCGAAGTAAAAGACGTATTGGGTAACGCAGGAGAAAATGACACCGAGATGCACGCCATTCTCTCAGAATATGGATTGCCCTATTCTTATCCTGAAGAACTAGAAGCGGAAGCTTCAAAAATAGAAGCTGGCATTGAAGAAGAAGTGAGCAAACGACGCGATATGCGAGGAGTCACCACTTTCACTATTGATCCAGCCGATGCCAAAGACTTCGATGATGCCATCTCCTATCAACAACTTGAAGATGACCTCTGGGAAATAGGCGTACACATTGCAGATGTGACACACTACGTAAAACCGGGCACTGCACTAGACGCAGAAGGCTACGAACGCGCTACTTCTGTTTATTTAGTAGATCGTGTAGTACCTATGCTCCCCGAGCACATCTCAAATTATATTTGTTCTCTTCGTCCTAACGAAGATAAATTAACCTTCTCTGTTGTCTTTAAAATAAACGGCAAAGGTGAAGTTAAAGACAGTTGGATAGGACGCACCATTACGCATTCAGATAAACGTTTTTCCTACGAACAAGCACAAGAAATACTGGACACAGAACAAGGAGACTTAGCACAAGAACTTAAAGCGATCAATAGTATCACACAAAATCTTACTCTAAAACGTTTTGCCAATGGCGCCATTAATTTTGACCGTGTAGAAGTTGGATTCGACATTGACGAAAACGGCAAACCCCTTTCTGTGAAGTTCAAAGAAAGCAAAGCTTCAAACAAACTTATCGAAGAATTAATGTTGCTCGCCAACCGTACTGTTGCAGCATTTATTGGTCATCCTAAAAATGGAGCTACACCTAAGGCTTTTGTTTATAGGATTCACAACAACCCAGACCCCGATAGATTTGATCAACTAAAGAACTTTGTCAAACGTTTTGGTTATAACTTAAATGGTGCTGACAGCCGTAACATATCAGCATCCATAAATCGCATGCTTAGCGACGTACGTGGTAGTAAAGAACAAAACCTCATAGAAACAATAGCGATCCGCACCATGGCAAAGGCTGTTTATTCATCTAAAAACATAGGACACTACGGACTTGCATTTGACTATTACAGTCATTTCACATCTCCTATTCGTCGTTATCCAGATATGATGGTGCATCGTCTGCTACAGCGCTACCTCGACAATAAAGACAGCGTAAAACAAGATGAACTAGAAGCCCAATGCAAACACTGTTCGGAGATGGAACAATTAGCAAGCAATGCCGAACGCTCTTCTATTAAATACAAACAAGTCGAGTTTATGTCCGACAAAGTGGGCGAAATATTTAATGGTATTATTTCAGGTGTTACTAATTTTGGTTTCTTTGTAGAAATAAAATCTAATGGCTGCGAAGGATTAGTAGCTATGCGTGATTTACAAGACGATTATTACTTCTATGATGAAGAAAATTATTGTCTAAAAGGTCGTCGCAAAGGAACAGAATACCGATTGGGAGATGAAGTAGCTGTGAAAGTTTTGCGCACAAACATAGAAAAGAAACAATTGGACTTTTTATTAATCGACAAAATACTAGATTAGAAAAAATACCATTAAAATCTCTAAAAAAAGCAATTTACTCCCTAAAAAGTAAGTTGCTTTTTTCATATCAAAAAATGAATTTAATTATTATTTTCAACAATCTAAATTCTAAACATTACATCTTTTTTTTTAAAAAAAAAGAACATATTTCCTGTGGAAAGGGAATAAAACCATCTTTTCATTTGTCAAATGAATTGTGATTTTAAACTTTCTAAAAAAACAAGACACCATTACATATCAAAAAAATGACAAAAAGAATAATAAGCTTCCTAATCGGATTAACCATAGCAATGGTAACCATGAACGCTCAACGACCACAAACCCCTCCAGAAGGAGGAACGATAGCAGGAAAAGTCATTGACTCAAAAAGCGAAGGAGCCATCGAATATGCCAATATCACGCTCTATACAGCACACGATTCCACATTGGTAACAGGCGGCATCTCTAACGAAGAAGGGAAATTCAGAATAGACAAAATAAAACCAGGAGAATATTATGCCACTATAAAATTCATTGGTTACAAAGAACAAGTTAAAAGCGGCATCACCATCTCCAAAGAAAACCCTTTTTTCAAAATAGGAATGATTAACTTGGATGCTTCAGCACAGAACCTCAATGAAGTAGAGATATTAGCAGACAAACAACAAGTCGTTTATAAAATTGATAAAAAAATTGTCAATCCAAGCCAATTTCTTAGTGCACAAGGTGGAAGTGCTGTGGACATATTAGCCAATACCCCTTCAGTAACCGTAGATATAGAAGGCAATGTGTCGATGCGCGGAAGCAGTAACTTTATGGTATTAATTAATGGTAAACCCACGCCATTTGAAGCTTCAGACGCTTTAGCACAAATACCCGCCTCATCGATTGATAATATTGAAATTATCACCAACCCATCGGCAAAATACGACCCAGATGGGGCTGCGGGCATCATTAACATCATCACCAAAGACGAAGGAAAAGAAGGATGGGATGGCATTGCAAATGCTAGCACAAACACGTTAGGCTCTTACAGCGGCGATTTCTTATTTAACTTCACAGGAGAAAACACCCGATGGTATTTAGGTGGCGGCCGCTCTGATAGATTACGATCGGCAGACTATAGCAACACGAGTGGAACAATAAACAGCACAGGTTCTGGTGACACCACGCACATCAAACAGGAAGGAGAAAGAGACATGAATTTCTTCAGTAACTCGATAAAAGCAGGACTCGATTATGACCTCAACAAGCAAAACACGGTAGGTCTAGAGATGCAAGTAGGGATGAAGGGTAGAAACTTTGACAGTAAGCTAGACAACAGCGAATGGAGCACAGGAGAAACACCAACATTATCATTCGCTAATGCAAAAACAACATCTGAAGGAGAATTTGCGCAAGCTACTCTGTCACAACGTTCACAATTTGGAGACAACAAAGAACACCAACTCGAAAGCTCTTTCATGTACCAACGTTACAAAGGAGATGATAAAACGGACTCTGATAAAAAAGATGCCAATGGTATCAGCATCATAAAACAGAACACAAATGAAGAAGACAAATCTAATGAAATACGTTTCAAAACGGACTACACACGCCCATGGGAAAAAGGAAAAATAGAAGCAGGTTATCAATTACGTTATGATGATGAATGGTCCAACTATTCTGCGAACTTTGACACGATAGCGGATAACAGTGCGTTTTACAATGAGAATAACTTCCTACGTTTAATTAATAGCGCTTATGCTACATTTTCGGGAGAAACAGGACAATTTGGTTACCAATTAGGCTTACGAGGCGAACACACCTTACGCCAACTTGAAGATATTAATGGTGATTTGGTCAGCGACATCAACCGTATGGATTGGTACCCCACCTTACACCTCTCGTACAACCTGAACGACAAACAGTCGTTTATGACCAGTTACACCCGCCGCATCGACCGCCCACGTGGACATTGGCTAGAACCCAACACCACATGGCGCGATCCTAACAACGTACGCACAGGTAATCCTAATCTGTTACCACAATACGTCAATTCCTACGAAATTAGTTATCAGCTACGTTTTGGTCAAAAGAACTTTTTATCCACAGAGCTATTTCACCGCAATGTAAATGACAAGATAGAAAGAACAAGAAGCAAATACCAAGACGGCGTATTACAAACGAGTTATGAAAATGTAGGCAAAGACTTCTCCACGGGTATGGAATTGATGCTCAACTATACCATTACACCATGGTGGTCCGCTAATTTAAGCGGATCGATATACGATTACCGCATGGAAGTAGATGAAGCCTATTCCAACAGCATCAACGCTACACAAAGTAACAATTGGCAAGCACGATTAAGTAATACGTTTAAACCAACCCAAACATTACGTTTTCAGTTTGATGCCATGTATAACGGCCCTTCTATTACAGCCACAGGAACTCGCAGCTCTATGATGTTCACTAGTGCTGCTGTTAAGAAAAGCTTTTTCAACCGTAAATTAGATGCAGGTATTTCCGTAATGGATATATTCAACACCGCTAAGATGGATAATAAATCAAGCGGAGCTTCTTATTATTCTGAATATTCTTTTGATATGAAATCACCAGTCATTCAGTTTTCAATCTCTTATCTCTTTAACAACTACAAATCCGAAAAAAAAGGCAACGGCGAGGGAAAAGGCGAAGGGATGGAAATGGATTTTTAGAAGAATCATTTATGTTTTAGTATTTTTGCATCTTCTTAACAATTAAAATAATGAATATAGAACAACTCACCGAAGAGGCAATTGCATTATTAAAGCAAATGATAAACACCCCTTCATATAGCAGAGAAGAAGCAGAGGTATCGCTTCTTTTTTCTGAATACATTAAAACAAAAGGTTATCAAGTACGCCGCGAGAAAAACAATGTCATACTACAAACTAAGATAGATCCTAACAAACCAACACTACTTCTTAATTCGCATTTGGACACCGTAAAACCATCGGCATCGTGGACCAAAGATCCTCATAAAGCGTTAGAAGAAGGCGATAATCTTTATGGTTTAGGCAGCAATGATGCGGGAGCCAGTGTGGTGAGTCTATTAATGACTTTCTTTGAACTCACGAAAAAAGAACAAGCTTATAACTTAATCTATCTCGCTTCCGTTGAAGAAGAAGTGTCTGGAGCTAATGGCGTAGAACGTGCCCTCAAAACATTACCTCATATTGACTTTGCTATTGTAGGTGAGCCCACAGGATTTCAACCTGCTATTGCAGAAAAAGGATTAATGGTTATAGACGGTGTAGCCAAAGGGAAAAGCGGTCATGCTGCACGTGAAGAAGGCATCAATGCCATTTACATAGCGATGAAAGATGTACAATGGGCTAGCACTTATAAATTCCCCAAAGTATCCCCTTTTTTAGGTCCCGTTAAGATGAGTGTTACCCAGATTAATGCTGGAGACAAACACAATGTAGTACCGGACGAATGTCATTTTGTGATGGACATACGATCTAATGAACAATACAGCAATGAAGAAGTTTTTGAGATCATATCTTCTCACATGCAATCGAAACTCAAGGCACGATCATACCGCTTGAACTCCTCGTTAACAGACGAGAATCATCCCTTTTTACAACGCGTTAAAGCAAAAGGATTGATAGCCTATGGATCACCCACACTATCAGACCAATGTCTGATGCGTTTCCCTTCTATCAAAATGGGACCAGGAGAGTCAGCACGCTCACACACAGCAGATGAATTCATTAAGAGATCTGAAATCAAAATGGCAATCAAAATGTATATCGAGCTTTTAGATGGATTAGTTCTATAATAAAAACTCACAATTAAAAGCACGGCTAGGCTACTTCAACAACCGTAGAAGTGACAGGTCGTGCTTGCCATATCTGCTACAGTATATGAACATTATCCTCAGATTTTAAACTACTTTAAAAATCGAAGCACAAATGCTTCAACAGAATCTTTCAATGCTAAACTCAAGAGTTTAAGAACAAGTTTGAGAGGTGTGACAGATATAAGCTATTTCTTGTATAGAGTCGCTAAAATATATGCGTGAAATTATTCTTCTCCACCTAAATTATCAACTGATCCCGTATAATAACACAAAAAAAAGACCATCCCGAAGGACAGTCTTTATTAATATCCCCCTTCTTATTGGGGATTATAAATTCTTAGTCTTCAGAAGCAAAATACTTCATAAATTGTGAGCGTTCGTACAGATTAGTATTAACATCACCTTTATGAGCAAGACGACCTCTAAAATCGTCAACAACTTTAAAGTTTTTTTCCGTCATAAATGTTGAAATTCCTTTATTAAACTCTGTAATAATTTTAGGACCATCAAGGTACAAGGCCGAACAAACCTGCACGGTAGAAGCTCCCGCTAAAATCATTTTTATTGCCGTATCGGCATCATGAATACCAGTAGAAGCTGCAAAATCAATATCCTTAACACCACCAGAGCATAAAGCAACCCAACGCAAAGTATTATGCATCATATCTTTTGTTGTTAATTTATTACCACCAACTACCGACAAAGTATCTAAATCTATATCAGCTTGATAAAAGCGGTTAAACAAAGTAACACCTGAAGCACCAGCCGAGCGAAGACGATCAACCACATCAAGAATATTCGTAAAATACGGACTTATCTTTACCAATAAAGGTAATTTAGTAACAGTACTTGCTTGACGTACAATAGAATAATAATTTTCTTCGTAACTTTCAGCATCTTGGTGTTTATTGGTATTTATAGAGAAGATATTCAACTCTATAGCATCAGCACCAGCGTTCGCAATCTCTTTCACAAATTTCACCCAATCGCCATTAGTATAGCAATTGATACTCGCAATAATAGGGATAGACGTTTGTTCCTTAGCTTCACGAATCAATGTTTTGTAAGTCTCAATAGAATTTGATGAAGAATAGTGATTGATATAATCCGCAGCTTCGGGATAATAAGAATCCTTCATCAATTCGCCAGCCTCGGCAGATATCTGCTCTTCAAAGATAGACTTTAAGATAACAGCACCCACGCCAGCTGCTTCTAATGATTTTACTGCGGCCACTGTTTTGGTCATTCCCGAACTAGCAGCCACAATAGGGCTTTTAAGTTTTAATCCCAGAAATGACGTTGATAAATTTGGTGTCATATAGCTATATTATTTATAATTTCGTGTTCCAAAAATAAGACTTCCGACCCTAATCATATTGCTACCAGCTTCTACTGCTAAAGGCCAATCGTTGGACATCCCCATAGAAAGAATAGCATCATCATTAGGATTCATCTTATCAAAGAAAGTTTTGACTTGTTTAAACTCATTAATGACTTGTTCTGCATCTGCAGTATTACTAGCCATAGCCATTAATCCAGCAATATTAACATTAGGATAGAGGTCTTTTTTATCCAAAAGACCTTGTGCTGCTTCAAAAGATAAACCAAACTTAGTCTCCTCTTGAGCTACTTTCACTTGCAGAAGACAAGCGATAGTTCTCTTATTCTTCACAGCTTCTTTCTGAAGCGTTTGTAGGAGTTTTTCACTATCAACGGCATGAATCAAATGCACAAAAGGAGCAATATACTTTACTTTATTTGTCTGCAAATGTCCAATAAAATGCCATTTAATATCTTTGGGTAAATGGGTATATTTCTCACCTAAGTCCTGTACTTTATTCTCTCCAAAATGACGCTGACCCAAATCATAAGCTGACATAATATCAACTTCGGGTTTTGTTTTAGAGACAGCGACCAATTCTACACCTTGAGGAATCTCTTTCCTAATGGCCCTTAAACTATCTGCAACAGACATGATATATTTTTAATTAAAACAATTTAAAACCTAAGGTAAACTCGAGCATATTAGTTTTTTGACTAAAACTATTCTGTACTCCAGTAGAACCATCAACCCCTTTAAGGTTAAAACAATAACGGGCATCCAGACTAAGCATAAAAACCTCAACACCAGCACCAACAGCCCATGACCAATCAAAGTTATCGAAATCCATCTCACCATCTACTTCTGAGATATCAACACCATCACGCTTAGCAGAACTTTTATATTTAAGATGCCATGCAAATGAAGGTCCGGTAAAAGCTCTCACCTTAAAGATAGGGGAATTAACTAAGTTGCGCCCATAATATACAGGCACATTAAAAGAGGACGATTCCGACGTAAAAGTTACCTTTTCGTTAGTACCGACATCTATCGTTGACATTCCTGTAGAATTAAACGAGAACATAGCTTCAGAATGAATAAAACCTTTTCCCAAACCATTAAGACGAAGAAAAACACCACCAGCATACCCCACTTCAGGCTCATCCATAATTTCGGTATAAGTCGTAGTCGAACTATTAACAGATACTTCATCAAAGAAATTATCCCAATTGGTACTTTCATAAGTAGTACGTGGCATATTTACTCTAAAATTTAAACCAAAATTAACAGGCGAATTAGCAAATAAACTTATGCTTAATGCTGCGAAAAGAAGAGTTGTCAAAAAAGATTTCATTATAATAACGTTAATGGGTTAACCAGACAAATGTAACAACTTTAAAAGAGATAGGCAGTATGTTTCATACAAAATATAGCCCAAACTTTGTTATTACACACAATCAAAAAAAAGAAATACATCAATTTAATAAAGGCTTAACGCAGACTATGAGGATATTCTCCCTTACTTATCAAAGTAGTCAATTGCGTTTGAGCAGAAACTTTATCTTCCTGATACGTTACACCAAACCATTTAGCCGAAGTTTCTAAAACAGCAACAGAAGCGGTCTTTTCTTCCACAAACAAACTCAATGCTAAAGGGATATAAAACTCTGATTTCGGCGTGTTAATATTATCTTTTAAGAATTGAATAAATTTCTCTTCTAACATATCAAACACAACGGGCGTAAAACCCATAAAATTCATAGATACAGGCACTTCAGGAGCCAAAGGAGTCAACACATCATCTTCCTCATAAACAATAGCATCGTCCTTACGAAAAATCTTAGTCCTTTCTGTAATCGATTGTAAAAAGTTGTCTTTATCCACTTTACACACTCCGCGCGAAACAGAACCATTTTCGGAAAGCGTATTCTTCACATAATACCCCAAAAGAGAAAATGCCGTTGAAGTATTCGACAACACCTTAAGATAATCGGCCATGACCTGATAAGCATCAGCACCATAAAAATCATCAGCATTAATAATAGCAAAAGGCTCATTAACAAAATCACGAGCCATCATCATGGCATGAGCCGTACCCCAAGGTTTATCGCGTCCTTCTGGAACAGAAAACCCTTCAGGTATATTTTCAATTTCCTGAAAAGCATATTCTACTTTTATCTTACCTTCGAATTTACTACCAACAAAAGTTTTAAAATCCTTTTCAATCGTCTTACGAATGATAAAAACTACCTTACCAAAGCCTGCACGAATAGCATCAAAAATTGAATACTCAATGATAGCTTCACCTTGAGGACCAAAAGCATCAATCTGCTTAAGACCGCCATAACGACTGCCCATACCGGCAGCTAATACCACTAATGTTGGTTTCATAATTATATATTTTTTAATATTAATATGTGCGTTAATCAACAGATATAAACCATTAAGCCATCCACAAAAAATAGAAGTGTGCTTAATTGGGAACAATAAAAATAAAGAGTTCGCGTAACACTTCACAGATAAATTTAATAGGATTTATCATCTAAAAAACCTTCTGGGATATAATTATCATAACTTTGGCAAACTGCCGTAGAAAAATCAACAGCTATCGTAATTAACATTTCCCAATCTTTCTGGGTCAAACTATCTATATCAGACAATCGGATATCATACTTTAGAAGGGCATATATAAAACCAGCATTAAAACTATCACCAGCTCCTATTGTACTCACAGGCACAATAGGCTGAGCAGGAAAATCGTAATTCCCGGCTCTATCTACTACCGTAACTCCTGCACTATTCTTAGTTATTATCAGTGGAGAAGCCATTGTCTTCAACAACGTTAAATCTTTATTTTCCCCAAAGATATTTAAAAAATCCTCATCAGAGCCCCTTACTATTGTTGCAATTTTAAAATTATTATACAATACAGGCCTTACCACATCAAGTTCTGAAAGATGAGAAGACCTAAAATTAGGATCATAATAAATAATACACCCCGCTTTATGCGCCGCCTCTAATACCGATTCTATCAATGGTCTCAACATCGGACTTAAGGCAAAATAAGAACCAAATAATAAAATATCATCTGCTTGAAAAGAAGGGATTTTAGCCTCTACAAATTGCTTATCATAAGACTTATAAAAAGAATACTGAGCATCACATTGGTCATCTAAAAAAGCTAAAGCAACATCCGTTTGATGCCCTTTCCAAACATTAACATTATCTGATGCAATATGATTTTGATGCATAAAATCAAGAATCATACGGCCCAATATGTCATCTCCTAATTTACTAATAAAAGAAGTTGCCACTCCAGCCCTACCTAGCGAAACCAAGGCATTAAAAGAAGATCCACCAGCCTTCGCAGTTTGAGGTTGTCCTTTCTCAAATATAATATCACATATTGTTTCACCAATACCATAAACTTTTCTTTCTCTCATCATACTTATCATTTATCACCAATCATTTACCACATCCAATTCATTGGATAACACTTTTAAATGCGTTTCCTTTTCGCCCCATTCCACTTGTTTACGAATTCTACTCAGACTCTGAGGCGTCACATTAATATAAGACGCCACATCTTCAATTTTAGCATAACGAGCCACCGATGGATATTCAATTAAAAACTGTTTATACCGTTCCTTTGCCGACATTGTACGGAGCATCGCATTTTTGTAAAACATCATACCAAGATAATTCACAATACCTACAAAACCGAACATCAACACATCAGCACATTTATTAAACTGATCTAAAAAAAAGGCTTTTGGAATTTCAATAAACACACAAGGAGTAACAGCAATCAACCCCATACGTGATGGTGTATTATGCACCAAAGAAACGGATTCTGTAATGACAATAGGAGCTACTCTAAAATCATACACAAAAGTTTTACCGCCATAAGTATCTTCACACTTTACCACGCCTTCATTTAAAAAACGAAATACTTCTTCTACAGAATTTGGAGCCAACAAATATTCTCCTTTTTCCACGCTAAGGACTTTAGATTTCTTACAAATAAGATCCCAAGAAACATCGGATACAGCACTTGTAGCTTCAGCAAAAGCCTTAAATTTTATAAAATAATGATCACATTCACTTTTCAACATCTCTTTCATAACCCCTCCCTCTATTTCATAATCTATACACTAGAAATACAAAGCTAAGAAAAAAAAAGAGCTAATCACAAAACATAAACCAACATACCTCAAAAAACAAGTTTTAACACCATAAAAAACCCAAATTTTGAGGACTACCTTAATCTTACCATATGTTAAGAAAAGAATAATAAAAACAAAATAAGACCCGATACAGAGACCTACACAAGCCCAAAAAACCTATTTTTGTCCGAGTACAAATACCGAAGATTACTAATAAATGCGTTTTGTTTTTATTTGAAAATGGAAAAAGGTCACCAAGTTTGGTGACCTTTATTCGTTTTAACCCCTAATGAGAGACTAAATTTCATTATTTTTGCACGCTATATCCAATTAATTTTGATTAAACTATAATTATGGCTCAGAAACCATCTATTCCAAAAGGAACACGAGACTTCACCCCCGACATCATGGTGAAACGCAATTATATCTTCGATACTATAAAATCAGTATTTCAGAAATATGGTTATGCCCCTATCGAAACACCAGCAATGGAAAACCTCAATACCCTAATGGGGAAATATGGGGAAGAAGGCGACAAATTATTATTTAAGATACAAAATAGTGGAGAGGTCTTTAACAAGGTACAAAGCGCAAATCCACAATCGGCATTAGACTTTCAGCGTGCCACCACCGACAAAGGGTTACGATATGACCTAACAGTGCCATTTGCCCGTTTTGTTGTACAAAATCAGCACGCCATTTCATTTCCTTTCAAACGCTATCAGATTCAACCCGTATGGCGAGCTGACCGACCACAAAAGGGACGTTACCGTGAGTTCTATCAATGCGATGTAGATGTAGTAGGCAGTAATTCATTGCTTTACGAATTAGAATTAATGCAAATTGTTGATGCTGTTTTTCAAAAATTAAACGTAGCCATCACCATCAAGATCAACAACCGTAAAATATTAGCAGGCATCGCCGAAGTCATAGGTGAAACGGAACGTATGATCGACATTACGGTGGCCATAGATAAACTAGACAAAATAGGCTTAGAAAATGTCAACATTGAATTATTAGACAAAGGACTATCACAAGAAGCCATAGACAAATTACAACCTATATTAGCGCTAAGCGGAAACAATTTAGAAAAGGTAGCCCAACTCAAAACCATCTTAGCCAATTCTGAAATTGGGATGAAAGGGGTAGAAGAGGTAGAATTCATCTTCTCTCTCATCGACGAGGTACAAATACAAAGTATGATAAAGTTAGATCTTACCCTAGCCCGTGGTCTTAACTATTATACTGGAGCTATTTTTGAGATACAAGCCAATGACTTCCCTATGGGATCTATCAGCGGTGGAGGCCGTTACGATAACCTAACGGGCATCTTTGGAATGAAAGACCTCTCTGGCGTTGGCGTTTCATTCGGAGCCGATCGTATCTTTGATGTCATGGAAGGTCTCGACCTTTTCCCTAAAGATGCCAATATCATAACACAAGCTTTATTTGTTAATTTTGGTGAAAAAGAAATGCGCTATGCCTTGCCATTAATTAGCAAATTGCGCCAAGCAGGAATAAATACAGAGATGTACCCTGATACCGTTAAGATGAAAAAACAGTTTAATTACGCCAACAATAAAAATATACCATTTGTTATCATTATTGGGAACGAGGAGATGGAAAGCAACACTTTAATGCTTAAAAACATGGCAAGTGGCGAACAAAAAAAAGTCACCCTAGATGAAGCAATTAAGGCTATATTAGAATAAACTTAGAAGATATTCATGATTATGAAAAAGACACCAACCATACTGATAACCAACGACGACGGCTATCGATCAAAAGGGATTACCACGTTAATAGAAACGGCACGTAAATTTGGAAATATAGTAGTAGTAGCACCCAATAATTCCAAATCGGGACAATCGCATGCCATTACGGTAAAAGAATTATTACGCCTTACCAAAATACAAGAAGAAGAGGGACTCACCATATACCGCAGTAGTGGCACACCTGTAGATTGTGTCAAATTAGCCATACAGGAACTCAAGATCAAACCCGATTTAATCCTTTCAGGCATTAATCATGGCACCAACTCATCAGTCAGCGTACACTATTCGGGCACAATGGGAGCAGTAAAAGAAGGTTGTCTTGCAGGTATTCCTTCTGTGGGATTCTCTTTAGATAGTTTCCTACCAGATGCCGACTTCACCAATTGTGCTAAAGTCATCAAAAAAATCATTCCTTTAGTGATAAAAAATGGCTTACCGAAATGGACATGCATCAACATCAACGTTCCTGACATAAAAGAGTTAAAAGGTATCAAAGTATGCCGACAAGCCCATGGTGTGTGGCAAGAGAAATTTGACAAACGAGAAGATCCGCACGGACAAAATTACTATTGGCTAACTGGAGCTTACCAACTACTAGAAACAAAAGCAGAAGATACTGACGAATGGGCTTTGCGCAATGATTACGCCTCACTAGTACCAACTACTGTTGACACCACATGTTATCATATGTTAGATGAAATAAGCGAGTGGGACTTTGAAAGCGAAGGAAAATGAGACCAACAAAACGCTATTTTCTTATAGGACTTATAACTTCTTTAATATTGCCAGCCTTATTTATGTTTGTATTCATAAGTCTGCGTTATCAAGGCACATTAGGCGTAATACAAGTCCTTAAAGAATTATTTCGTTTCAATCAGTTATCGGGACTCCTAGCCATAGGAGCCTTCCCTAACTTATTTCTTTTTCTCTATGCTATGCACAAAGAAAATTGGCTATTAGGACGTGGCGTTGTAAGTGCCACGCTCCTCTATGGCGTCATTGTAATGATCTTTCGCTTTTTATAAAGACACCAAACAACATCCAAATGCTATTTACAAAAAACTACCCCGCTGCAAGCAGACGAGGTAGTATATTGAAAACAGTATTTGCATCAAGCTACAGGGCATAAACCCTTAATATAGGATTAAAGATTAGCTAACAGAACAGCCTTTAATTCTTCTAAATAATGTTCATCTCTTATTGATTTGGAATAGACGCGTACGACATCAATAACCTCCTTAGAAGTGGTCAGTACCCCCAATCCAGCATCAAAAGAATTACCTTGCCAATTATTACGTACCCGTTTAAGAAATGCTTTAAAATCTTGCATTCCTAAAGCAACTGGCAACTGCACATAACCATGATTTTTAACACGCTGATCGAGCCAAAGACCTTCACCTATCTTTTCTAATTCAAAATACTTGATAACTTTAGTGAGGCAATGGGTCTCTTCTTTAGCCTTTCCAACAAGAAAAGGAGCTTTAAAGCTTTGCAATAATTGCTGAATCTCAACCACCTGCTGTAAATTATCTACATAACGTAAACGAATAGAATAATACTGATGATAATCGAATGTCAACATAGCCAAATCCATATCCACTTTAAACGACAATTCCCGTTGAGCATCTAACAACCAACGATGTACCTGAGTAAATGATGAACGCTCAGACAACAATAAATAATAATAAGCATGATCATTATGCTTACCTGGATAATCATCATAATAACCCCAAAATGGAGATAGCGACTCGTAAACTACAACATCTAACCCATCCGGAATAATGATGGGACGTAAGGTCTCGGATTTCTCCAAAGTACCATAATAAGTTTTATTATTTTTCATAATTATAGATTTAAAGTTCAAAAAACAACCATAAATATAAGACATAATATATTAAAAGATAGAATCTTTAATTCTTTTTTTTTACAAGATCATATCATAAAAAAACCATCTTAAAAAAAATCAACCAAATCACTGAACCCTCGTTCTACAATTGACAACACTTTCGTAAAAAAACAAAGAAAGCCGTCTTTTTAAGGACAGCTTTCTTTTTATAATAAATCAGTTCAACATCTAACAGAACCATCGTCACTTTGACATGAAGACGGAAGACAAAAGCAGATTCACTTTTGCGTTAGCATGTTAAGTAAGAAAATAAATTTCTTATAACATTTTGATCACTTGATTATAAACATTTTCAGCATTATAACCTAGCTTTTCATCTAATATAGAAGCAGGTGCTGAGAATCCAAAAGAGCTTAAGCCCCAGATCACAGCCTTATCTCCAACTAAAGTACGAAGCGTATCAGGTAAACCAGCAGTCATTGCAAAAGTAGGCAAATCGGCAGGAATAACTTCCTTCTGATATGCTTCATCTTGTGTGCGGAATAAACCTTCAGAGATAGCTGATACCAATTTAACTTTTAATCCTTTGCGCTCACGCAAAAGAACAGCACCAGCAGCTAAAGTACTCACTTCAGAACCACTTGCAACTAAAAGAACATCAGGATTTTCATCTTGCTCTACAACGTAAGCACCTTTAGTAGCCTGCTTAGCAACGTCATAAGAACTATTTGATAAATTAGCCACTCCTTGACGCGTAAAAATAAGCCCCGTAGGAGTTGTAGTATTACCCATTGCCATTTCCCAAGCAACAGTTGTTTCATTCACATCAGCAGGACGCAACACCAACATTGAATTATGGTGAGAGTGATTCTGAAGTTTTTCTAATAAGCGAATTTGAAATTCATGTTCCACAGGTTGATGAGTAGGACCATCTTCTCCTACACGGAAAGCATCGTGTGTCCAAATGAACTTCACAGGAAGCTCCATAAGAGCAGAAAGACGAATCGCAGGTTTCATATAATCTGAGAAGACAAAGAATGTAGCACAAGCAGGGATCACACCACCGTGCAAGGCCATACCATTTGCAATACAAGCCATAGTCAACTCACATACACCAGCTTGAAAAAACTGACCACTAAAATCACCTTTCTTAAAAATAGTAGTCTTCTTAAGAAAACCATCCGTCTTATCAGAGTTAGCAAGGTCAGCAGACATCACAATCATATTCTCTACATTATCAGCCAAATAAGACAATACAGTGGCAGATGCAGCACGCGTAGCAGCACCAGCTTTTTGTTCTATTGCTTTATAATCTACATCAGGAGCTTTTCCGCTAAGGAAAGAATCCAACTTAGTCGCCAATGCAGGATTTTCCTTCGCCCAAATAGCGTAAGCTGCTTTTTTGTCAGCAACCATTTTTGATTTCTTAGCTTGTGCTTCTGCATAGAGCTGAGCCACTTCAGGGAAAATAGTAAATGGCTTTTCAGGATTACCTCCTAAATTAGAAATAGTCTTTGAAAAATCAGCTCCCGCAGCAGAAATAGGCTGACCGTGAGTAGAACACTGACGTTCAAAATTGGCATCCTCAGGAGTCAGACATCCTTTCCCCATAATAGTTTTACCGATGATAAGTGTTGGCTTTTCGGTTTCAGCATTCGCTGTTTTCAACGCAGCACGTATCTCGTCAGCATTATTACCATTTATTGTAATGGTATTCCATCCCCAAGCCTGATATTTCATTGCTGTATCTTCTTTTGTTACAGCATCAGTATTTGTTGAAAGTTGAATATCATTAGAATCATAAAACATAATAAGATTACTCAAACCTAAATAACCAGCCACACGACCAGCACCTTGAGAGATTTCTTCTTGAACACCGCCATCTGAAATAAAAGCATATGTTTTATGTGCCATCCATTCACCAAAACGAGAAGCCATAAAACGCTCGGTAATAGCAGCACCTACAGCCATAGTGTGACCTTGACCTAATGGGCCAGAAGTGTTTTCTACACCACGTTTAAGATCAATTTCAGGATGACCTGGCGTTACTGATCCCCATTGACGAAAGTTCATAAGATCATCCATACCATACGAACCTGTAAGAGACAAAACAGAATAAAGCATTGGTGACATATGACCAGGATCCAAGAAAAAACGGTCACGGAAAGGCCATGTTCTATCTTGTGGATCGTAGTTTAAAAACTCAGAAAACAAGACATTGACAAAATCAGCGCCTCCCATTGCTCCTCCCGGGTGTCCCGAATTCGCTTTTTCTACCATAGCTGCAGACAGAATCCTAATGTTATCAGCTGCACGATTAATGTTGGTGTCCATATATAAAATATTAATAATTAAAATGTTATAGTTTTAAACTTTGTAGAAATGCAAATTTACTATTTCTGAAAGAATATAGAAAGAATTAAGCATTAATAATTACAATAAAAACCATTTTAATCAACTCCTTTTCCATTAAAACACTAAAAAACTTGATTATTTGTCATTTAAAACAAAAAAACTAGGCAACATTGCATAAAACATCGTAATTTTGCAAAATATTTCAACCATTAAAAACCTAAGAACATGAAGCCTATAACAATAAGCATTCTACTTCTTTGCACACTTGGACTATCTACACTAAAAGCACAAAACGATATAGTTATAAACTATAAAACTTTTGCCGATATGGATAGTAGCATAACACGAAAAGATGTAAAAGACCTAAAGAAAGCAGATAAAATATACTTTTCGTCGAAAGACACTTATCAGTCTGTACTGCCAACTTACCTTTCTTTATATAAAAAAACTCATGACTTCAGCCCCTTGAATTGGCGGATTGCGATATCTTATTTACACTCTGATAAAAAACACTTATCACTGACCTACCTACAGACCTGTGACAGCACAATAAGTCCCTTATACCAATTTTATTTAGCAAAAGCTTATCATTTTAATAGCAACTATGAAGCAGCCAAGCAAAACTATGAAGCATTTCGAGACTCCTTGTCTTCTGAATACTACAACACATTTTATAAAACATTTGACCTAAAAAAGAAACAACACCCATTTGATCAAATCATAACAGATTTAATCACTGCTTGTGAAATAGGACTCAAAAACACCAACGATTCCATAAATATTTCATTCGAGAATTTCGGTATAGCAAATGAGTCTTCACATGAAATAGCACCAGTCCTCACACCAGACAATCATCTCTATTTTGCCTCTGATAGACTTCATGAAAAATACAATACGTTCCAGATCTATGAAATACAATTAGACTCTATAACTCATTTTGGACCTGTAGAAATATCATCCGCCTTTCCCTATGTACCCGAAGATAATCGCATACCACTAGCCAATGACACCATTAATAATGGTCTTTTATTTCAATCGATGGAAAAAGGAGGCAATATTATGATTGCCACAAAAAAAGGGGAAAAAGTAAAAGCAAAACCTTACAAAAAAATCAACTCTAACTATAAAGAAGGAACAGCTTGTTATATTGGAGATAGTGCTCTTGTTTTTTCATCTACACGTGATCCCAGACAAGAATATTCAGATCTTTATATCACTTTAAAAAACGAAAAAAACAAGTGGGAAAAACCAATTAAAATAGGAGGAGAAATCAATACAGCAGGAGAAGAAGAAGTCATCACCTTTTATAATGGTGATCTTTATTACATCTCCAATGGTCCAGGCTCAATAGGCGGCTTTGATATTTTTAAATCTACATATCAAGGCAATAACCAATGGGACAGCATTCAAAATCTGGGATCACCAATCAACACAGCTGAAAACGACTTAAGTTTCATCCCCATAAATGACTCATCGGCATTATACTGTGGAATACGCCCCGATAGCAAAGGAGGTGCCGACCTCTATAAAGTCACAATGTTACCCTATACTACAACAGACAGTTTAGGAAATATTGTTATTTTAAAATCATCATTTGTAAACAATATTGAACACGATTTGTTCTGTCTTGACAGTATATTCTACAATCCAGATATTATTAATGATCCAACCAGCTACGACACAAAATTAGATAGCTTACTTAATAAGAACAACACAGAAGACATATTGAAAGAAATGAGCGATTCATTAAAAACAATAGATATTGACTCTTCTTACATACAAATTCTTACTGATACACTAGGCACTACAATCGAATAAATCATTGAAGCTAATAATGCCACTTCAAATTCCTTTTTAAAAGAAAAAAACTTTCATTTCAAACCCATTTGCCATGAAAAATATAAAACAATATAGCTGGCTCATCTTTATATTTCTAGCAACAGCCTGTTATGAACCTCTTGAGATAAACACGGAAAATATTGACCAATTAGAAATGCCCATTAAGATAGCCGCCCCATTAATGAATGGCAATCTCCTAATCGAATACGATAGTCTCATTAACTTCGACGAACTCGGCACAGGCTTTATTACTTTCATAGACAATAAAGCCTATATCAAATACGATACGATAGTAGATTTTTACGACCAACTGTCAGTCTTCTTGAATGCCACAGATCTTGATTTTGGTAACGTCACAGAATTTGAACAATCATTTGATATGGAGACAGACACTACGCCCACCACATATCAAGTCATAGGACAAATACCCAATGGCAATGGAGGAAGTAAGACAATAGACTCTACCATTTCAATGATGATAAGTGATACTTTTGCTACACGTTATGACAACGCCAACTCTATTTTCCTTGACACCCAAAATGTTAATAACATAAAAATTGACGGTCTCGATTTAGACAAAGTAATGAACTTAGGAATAGATTTTGAAATCTATAAAGTAGAAATAGAAAGTGGACAAATCAATATTAAGGTTTCACCAGATGATATACCATTCATTACAGATGACAGTTTACGTATGACCCCCTCTTTTCGTTATCAAAAAGACGGATTAGACACCATCATCTCTACAAACTATTATTTACCAATAACAAACACAAATGGTCAGTTTCCAGCAGGCTTAGAAATAAAAATGAATATGGCTCTGGGCAATATGTTCACGACCACAAACGAGAATTTTAACCAAGACTTCAGGTTAACATCATACGACACCATCATCACCATCGACTTAGCTGGGATGTATTACGAAGGCAATGGTGACAATATGATGGGATTAAAAATTCTAAATTGGATGGAAATTAATAACCCTATAAAAAAAGCAGTCGTTCCATTACCCAAAATATTAGACGTTAATGTAAGCATAGAAAATTTAAAATTTCAACAAGTACAATTTAACTATGGCAAAGATTCTCTCATGGCTAACAATTTAGACATTCCTTTAGATCTTTTTAATATACTACCCGATAAGTTTAAAATAGATGGCTTCACATTCAAAGACCCTAATCTAAAACTTAAATTAAGAAGTAACTTAGGATTTGGAGCTCAGTTAGCGTTAAATAATATGACATTTAAAACGTCAACAACACCAGAACTCATCACCAATAGTGGAGACGCTATTTTAGGAATAAAGCAACCTTTAAATCCCTACTCTTTCACACAAAAAGTAATCGGCTTAGAAGACAGCTTAGTCATAGACTCTACCACATCACGCTTAAGTGAGATCGACATTTTCAAAATCAAAGGACTTAAATTAGATTACGTTTTAATATTAAATCCAGAAGATAATGCAGGCCTCCCTGATAAACATAATTTCATCTATCTGTATGATGAATCGATGAGAGAAGAGATGTATGATGTGTCGCTAACAGCAGAAGCTGAGATACCAATTGCTTTTAGATTTGACGACATTAATTATGAAGTCACAGAAAAGATGTCATTTGAATCATTGGGCATTGACTCACTTTTAAGACTTGATGAAAATGATTCATTAAACATTAATGTTAAATTATGGACCAAGAATTTTCCTTTTGATATTGCCACACAATTTTATTTTGAAGAAACCGACAATCAAGGGGAAACAGAAATCTTAGATAGTATGTTTCTTGACGAACAAATCATCATCCCATCGAGTGTTGAAAATAAAAAAGACACTGCGATATGGAGCCTCGTTGTAGATGCCAACAGATATGAGAAACTTCAAAAGATGGATAGTGTAAGACTAAAAGTACACTTCGCCATGGATGAAAACGATTATTTTCAAGTAGAGAAAGGCAATGCACTAGAAGTTGGCTATAAATTTTCAATAGGATCAAGCTCCGCCACTATTATTGTAGAATAATTTTGGAAAAAACAAGACACTATGAAGACAATTATAATCATCCTATTATTAAGTTTTTCCTTTGTCCTAACAAAGACAAAGGCTCAGGTAGTCAGTTCTCTTTATTTTATGGACAATCTGCCACAAGCATCCATTTTAAATCCTGCTTTTTCGCCCAATTATAATTTTTATTTTGGTTTACCAATAATAAATAACGTCAACCTCCATTTATCTTCGGATATAGGACTAAACGATATTTATAGCAATGGGCATTATGTATGGAATAAATATGAAGAACTATACAAACCCTTTGTTAACGACCTCCACAAAACCTCTTACATCTCTACCGAGCTAAACACCAGCTTATTTAATATGGGATTTAGAAGTGGGAAAAACTTCATTCATCTAGCCATAAACACACGGATGGATTTCAAATGGGGCATTCCTCGCGGCTTATTCAAGATGAATGATCTTAGCATTGTTCACGACTTATCAGGTCTAGGCTTTAATGGGCGAATATACAATGAATACACGGTTGGTCTTTCTCGCGAAATAAACGATAAACTAAACGTCGGGATAACCGCAAAATACCTCAAGGGTATAGGAAATGCCTCTATAGAATTTAACAAATTTGATATCACAACAACAGAAGAAGCCTGGACTTACGATGTACGCGGCACCTTTGATGTAAGTGGTCCGGTAGAAATAGAAAAAGACGAAGACGATTTCCCTACTGGTTTTCATGAAACAGAAGACTTCAACAATCCTGGACGCATCATAGATCTATTACTGGCCAATGGTGGTAACTCTGGTTTTGGTCTTGACTTAGGTGTAGAATATGAAGTCATACCACAGCTCAAGTTATCAGCCAGTTTAATTGATTTAGGAAAAATAAACTGGAAAAAACAAGTGGAAAATATTAATTTCGATGCCAACTACAGTTTCAAGGGGATATCAGACCTTGCTACTACAGGAGACGACGGCATCTTCACCATTAACGATGACGCCTTTTCTAGCATTATAGATAGTTTGAAAGACTCTTACACTTCAAACTCAACCCATAATGCCTTTTCGAACAACCTATCACCCAAACTCTATTTAGCCGCTGAGTATGAATTAACGTCAGCATTATCTTTAGGTCTCATTTCAAAAACAAGGTTTATAGAAAAAGAAAGACGTCAGAATTTCATCTTTGCTGCCAATGCTAATTTTAACCGTATCCTCACCTTAGGCCTTAACTATAACATAGGTTTAAAGACACAGAACTCTTATGGCGGTGTTTTAGGGCTAAGAATGTTCCCTTTTTATATTTTTGTTGCAACTGATGTGATTCCTGGCTATTCTTCAGGAGGCAGCACAATAACCTCAGAAAACGAAGATCCTATCGAGATCCCCGTAAGTCTTCCGGCCAACCTTAGTGCTGTTAATTTCCAATTTGGAATCAATATTGTCATTGGAGAACGACAACGACAAGCAGCCAAGAAAAAGAACTCAAAATCATTCTTTGAAAAACCATTAGAAAGCTCTTCATTCAGTTATCCTTTCTAAAAGAGAATACCTTTTATAAACACCATCAAAAAAAAAAGAGTTGCAGAATTAGATTTCTTACAACTCTTTTTTTTATAGCTTTGCCAAAATGAAAACAATGAATAAAACATCACTTATAGCTATAGCTCTCTGTACTCTGATTACGATAGCATGCCAACCGAGTAAGAAAGAACGCGCAGAAAAATTATTAGCAGCTGCAAATCAAGCCATAGCAACAAAAGATTATAACAGCGCAAAACTCAAAATAGACAGCATCAGTTTGTGCTATCCCGAAGAGATAGAAACCATAGGCGAAGGCAAAATACTCCTACTACGTCTCGAATTAACAGAACAAAAACAAAGCCTAGCATATTACGACACCCTTATTGTAAAACGTAAAGCAACATTCGAAGAGCTGAGCAAATCATTTGTTTACAAAGAAGGGAAATTTAAAGGCTATGCAGGAACCTACACCCATAAACGTCAACAAGTCAAAAACTCACATGACCGCACCTTCATAAAAGCCTACTTAGACGAAAAAGGTGACTTTTACATCTCGAGCCATTATCATAGCAAGAGTCATATATATCATAACAGTATTAAGGTCTATAACGACGGTCTTTTTGCTAAAACAGAAGCCATCCCCTCGTCTTCTTTCGACAACCGTTCTTTTGACGATGGCGAAGACTATTGGGAAACCGTTAATTATCGCAATAACACCGATCATGGTGTCGTTAGTTTTATTGTTAATAATTACGACAAAACCCTTAAAGTAGAATATATAGGAAAAAAACACTACTATATTGTGATGGAACAATTTGACAAAGAAGCCATCCGTGATGCGTACAACTTATCATTGGTCATTAAAGAATTATCTGAATTGGAAACAAATAAAATAACTACAGAAAAACGTCTCCAAGAATTGAATAGCATATTAGCTAATCAAAAACTATAAGAAGCGATAAAACCCGAGCTTTTGCTACAGAAAACACGATAATTGCTATACTTTTAGTAAATTTGTGGTCATTTTTAAAATAACAATTAGAATATAATATGAAGACAGATATCATTCTTTCAGGCGTAGGTGGACAAGGTATTTTATCCATAGCAGCAGTAATAGGACAAGCCGCTGTAGGTATGGGATTATATATGAAACAAGCCGAAGTTCACGGTATGAGCCAACGCGGCGGTGCCGTACAATCCCATTTACGACTCTCAGACCAAGCCATCGCTTCTGATTTAATTCCTGAAGGAAAAGCCGATTTAATCATCTCTCTTGAACCCATGGAATCTTTGCGTTACCTGCCCTTTTTAAATCCTGAAAATGGCGTCATAGTGAGCAGTCTTAAACCTTTTGTAAACATCCCAGCTTATCCTGAGATAGCTTCTGTTTTAGACGAAATAAAAAAATTTAAAAATGTTCTTTTAGACGTTAATGAGATGGCTCTAAAATTAGGATCTGGTCGTATGGCTAACATCGTAATGCTTGGAGCTTCATCACCATTCATAGGCATTCCATTTGAAAAAATAGAAGAAGGTGTTCGTCAAATTTTTGCCCGCAAAGGAGAAGATATGGTAGAGATGAACATCAACGCATTAAAAGCAGGACGCGACGCAGCCCAACAATAATTACAGCCCAAACCTATGTATGAACTGAGTGTCATTATTGTCAATTATAATGCACAGCATTTTCTACAACTCTGTTTGGATGCTTTAGCTACAGCTTTAGAAAATATTAAGGCAGAAGTTATCGTCATTGATAATCAATCGAACGATGACTCCTGCCGTATCATACAAGAACAATACCCTGAGGTTAAACTCATCGTCAATGCCGAAAATGAAGGTTTTGGCAAAGCCAACAATCGTGCTGCAGCCCTAGCGAAAGGGAAACACCTACTCATTTTAAATCCGGATACCATTGTCCCCAAAGAGACCATAACAGCTTCATTATCGATCCTCAATAAAGACACAACCATAGGAGGGATAGGTGTAAAAATGCTGGATGGCAGTGGGCGTTATTTACAAGAATCGAAGCGCGGACTTCCAACACCAACCGTTGCCTTTTACAAAGCTTTTGGCTTAACGCAAATATTTCCTAAATCGAAACGTTTTGCCCGCTATTATCTGGGAC
The DNA here is from genome assembly GCA_965662645.1 of Bacteroidales bacterium. Classification (GTDB taxonomy): domain Bacteria; phylum Bacteroidota; class Bacteroidia; order Bacteroidales; family UBA5342; genus UBA5342. The sequence goes on along the minus strand of CBFIII010000002.1, from coordinate 84,497 downwards.
ATCTCTCAGCTGATATCAGTACCGATGTAGAAGTGCTAGCTGGAGCTTTTATGTTGATTCCAAAACGAGTGTATCAACAATGTAAGGGTTTTGACGAGGATTTTTTTATGTATGGTGAGGACATTGACCTCTCGTACCGTATCACACAAGCAGGCTATCGTCTCCATTATCTGGCCAACACACCCATCATACATTTTAAAGGAGAATGTGCGTCCCACGATGCATTGTGGACTGCACGCTTTTACGAAGCCATGACTTTATTTTCGAATAAACACTTTGCTTCACAGAACAAGCTATTGAACCATCTCATCAATTTAGGCATTCTACTTCGAAAAAAGTTGGTTAAAAATAATACGACACCCTGCCTCAACATCAAACCACAAGATATCAATCTATCGGTGGTTACCAATGCACCTTTAAGTGAAAAAATAAAAGAACAATTAGCCCACTTTAAATCATATCACATTGTTAATCTATCAATGCTTAGTATAGAAGATGAAAACCTTCTTTTCATGCCCGATATAGACAAACAGTCTGCGATAAATTGGATGAAAACAAAAGGGACTTCAAAACACTTCTTTTGGACACCGAACGATCTATCATTCATACTTATAAGCCCTGATTCGCAAAGCAAAGGAGAAATCATTCGTTACGCATAAATAGCCATTGACTAAAAGAACAAAACCGCTTAATGCCGTTTACGGTAAATATTTAATTGAACCTCTCCTATCATTTGTAAAGATTTTAAAGGAGCCTGTAAAAGAGGGGCTGGCGTACCAGATTTCAACTCCACAGGACCAATAAAGCGCCACGCTTCGTCCCATAAACCAGATCGAATAAAAGAAGAAAGCAACATTTCGCCACCCTCAACAATTAAAGAGGTTAAATTTTGAGAATGAAGATAACTTAAACACTGGTCTAATATATCTTTTGAGAAATCAAGCGTGACATAAACCACATTAGGACTATTCGTTTTTTCTTGTTCTGTAAAAACAATAGTAGAAACCTGTCCATCGAATAGATAATGCGAAACGGGGATCCTCAAGCTTTTGTCCAACACTACCCTCACCGGATTTTTTCCGTACCACGCACGCGTCGTTAATCCTGGATTATCTTTAACTGCTGACACCGTGCCTAACATAACCGCAGCTTCTTCTGCTCGCATTTTATGCACGATAGCTCGCGACTCTTCATTAGTCAACCATTGCGGTTTTTCCTCATCACCATCTATAAATCCATCAGCACTCTCGGCCCATTTAAGGATAATATAAGGTCTTTTCTTTTGATGAAAAGTCATAAAACGCCGATTAAGTTCCAAACTCTCCTTTTCGAGCACACCCACTTTAACCTCAATGCCAGCCTTACGCATCATGGTTATGCCCTTACCTGCTACTTTTGCAAACGGATCAACACAAGCCACCACAACACGAGGAATATGACTATTGATAATCAGTAACGAACAAGGAGGTGTCTTTCCATAATGAGCACAAGGCTCTAGACTAACGTATAACGTTGATGCAGCCAAGAGACTCTTATCTTTTACGCTATTGATAGCGTTAGGTTCGGCATGCAGACTACCACATTGTTCATGATAACCTTCACCTATAATTTTCCCGTCACACACAACAACACTGCCCACCATAGGATTAGGAGCAGCCTTTGCTTTTCCTAAAACAGCTAATTCCAAGCAACGTTTCATATAACGTTCATCTGTAGTCATATTTGCATTTTTTTAAGGACAGCAAAGATAAAAGGAAATAGGCAACAAAAAAAACACTTATTAACCAGCAGTTATTGGGCTCTAGCTAAAGTAACAATAGAAACTTTAACACCCTGCACCACTTGAAGCGCTGCATAACAAGCCTCTAAAGTCGCACCTGTAGTTAACACATCATCCACTAATAAAACGTGTTTATCACGTAAATTCTCGGGTTGTATGACGCGAAAATTATCCTTGACGTTCTGCCAACGGTCTTCGCGATTCAACTTGGTTTGTGAGCCCGCATAATTACAACGCATCAAAGACTTAACATCCACAGAACAACCAAGCACAGAAGCCATACCATGACTAATTTTCTCACTTTGATTATATCCCCGTTGCTTTAATTTTTTCTTATGCAAAGGAACAGGAATGATACAGTCAACAAGAGGTAAAAATGGAGATTGCTTAAGCCCCATTCCGGCATGAGTTCCTAATAGATGCCCCACTTCAGGGTTATCCTTGTATTTAAGATGATGCATTAACTTTTGGAGAATACCCCCCTTATCAAATCCAAAATAAGAACTCGCAAACTCTAACTCCATACGTCCATAAAAAAGCTGTGCGACAGGATTTTCTTTTTGCAAATGATAATTTGTCCGACGTATTTGATATAAACACTCGGTGCAAGCTAGCTTCTCCCCTCTTACTAATGGTTGCCCGCACGACAAACAAACTTCAGGATAAAATAAATTCACCAAGCCATCAAAATAGTTCTTTAAAAAAGGTTTCATAAATTACTATTTAACCTGAGTTCGATTTTAAATTCGGTCACAGTTTGAATTTTATTTGAGTAGAAATTTACACAAATTCGAGAAGCAATAGCGGGCTATTGTAATTGAATTTGGGTGAATTTATGACAAATAAAAGGAAATCCGTAGGAAAAATAAACCAAACTACATTTTTGCACTTATATTTTTTTTGAAATAGCCTATTATTACTTCTAAATTGCAAGCTTAAATGGACTTTTAATATATCTTTTTGTGGCTAGAATTTAATGTCGAACTCAGGTATTTAAGTCGTGCGTATTAATTAATACCGTATAAACTCCCGAAAAGTATTAATTTCGGTGTCAGGATCTCATTTCATTCGAAAAATATCTTATGGTAAAAAGTACAGTAAACAAGTTAATTTATTAAATTACAGGATATAGCGTTATTATTAATGCGCTAATTTCGCGAAATCATCACCCGTTGGATTTTGAAAAACACGTAATTCAAATTCGGGAATAATAGCCAAAATATGATCAAAAATATCAGCTTGAACACTTTCGTAAACGGGCCACTCTTGACGATTACTAAACACATAAATTTCGAGAGGTAATCCCAATTCAGTAGGTTGTAAATGACGCACAAGAAAAGTCATATCGTCATGAATAACAGGCAAGCTATGAAGATAATTCTCTAGATATTTTCTAAAAACTCCCAAATTAGTCTGACGTGCGGCATTATAGACTTGTTCCTTATTTAATCCTAAACGAGCATTACGCTCCTCCAATTCATGCTCTTTATTACCAATATAATCTTCCAGCAAGTAGAATTTACTCAACTTATCCAATAACTCAGGAGAAGCAAATTTCACACTTTTCATATCAATGTTTAATGATCGTTTGATACGACGCCCACCAGAATCACTCATACCACGCCAATTCTGAAAAGAATCGCTCACCAGAGCATATACAGGCACCGTAGAAATCGTTTTATCCCAATTTTGAATCTTTATCGTATTTAATGAGATCTCCAAGACCTCTCCATCAGCACCATATTTTGGCAAAACAATCCAATCTCCCAGACGCACCATATCATTTGCTCCTATCTGAATACTAGCCACCAAACTAAGAATAGTATCACGAAAAACCAATAACAAGACAGCCGCCATAGCACCTAGACCAGCAAATACTTTAGAAATCTGAAAGTTAGGAATAAAAATCTCCAAAAGAGCCAAGACAGCCATCAAACTAATAATCACCTTAAAAAGCTGCAAATAACCCTTAATAGAACGATTTCGTGATATTTTAGAATGCAGATACATATCATTTAAAGCATCCAAGAATACTGACATCGTAATTAATAACACCACAATAATCCAAGACGAAGCGACCTGACTTAAGAAATGCACTAAATGAGGCGCATTAACACTTAATGACGACAAAGTAAAATGAAGGATAAGAGCTGGCGTAATCTGGGCTAACTTACTAAAGACTTGACGATTCAATAAAATATCATCATACTCTGTCTTCGTACGTTTAACAATTTTTTTTACCACTTCTAAAACAAAACGATTAGTCACCACATACCCTAAGAAACAAACCAAAAGAACAAGGACAATAACCACCGCCACCGTAACAGAATTAGCGTACGCCTCAGATAAAGACGTATGATTTGAAAAGAACTGCGCAATAAGTTGTGTAAGTTGATCCATAATATAATAATACAAATAAAATAAACTACCCCGCTGCAAGCAGACGGAGTATCAATTCGAAACACTTTTTTTATTCGCAGCAAGCTGCGAAGAATAAAACCCAATTAAAGAGTACAAATGTATAAAAATTACACGAGCTGAACGCTTGATCATTTAACACTGCGATGCTAGAATAATATTTCATATCTTTGACGGTTGAAATAGTGTTACACAACACCACTAATAAAAACACATTAAACTATTATTTATGAAGAATTTTTTCAGATTCATTTTTAGCAAACTATTTCTGAAACAATTGCTTATTGCAATAATCATAGTATTCCTATTATATATGGGCACCGTTATAGGGCTTCGCATCTTTACCCATCATGGTGAATCCATTCAAGTACCTGATCTCAAAGGTTACAACGAGGCTCAAGTAACACGGGTTATAAAAACTGACGAATTACGTTATGACATTATTGATTCTGTTTACTCTCAGGAAGTAGAACCAGGCACCGTATTCGATCAAATACCAGCAGCAGGAGCTTTTGTTAAAAAAGACCGTAAACTATTTTTGATAATGAATGCAAAAAAGAAAGAGATGATCACCGTTCCCTCCATGAAAAATGTATCATTGCGACAAGCTAAAGTGATGATAAAAAAGAGTGGACTAACATTAAAGAAAATAGTATATATTTCTTCAGAATACCAAGATTTAGTTCTTAACCAACTGATGGGCGATACAATCGTTAAACCAGGAACCCTAGTGCCAAAATGGTCTGAAATTGTGTTACAAGTAGGTCGTGGACTAGGCAACGATATGACATCCGTCCCTTACCTCAGAGGAATGTATTGGATAAATGCAAAAAAACTAATACCCAATATGCACCTTAACGAAGGTGTAGTTATCAATGATGAAACCATAAAACAAGAACTCAGAGATTCTGCCATAATCTGGAAACAATACCCACAACCAGGCGTAAATGTGCTTTACGGAAAATCAGTGGACGTATGGCTAACAAGTGACACCGCAGTAGTATTCAAAGCAGACACTACATTACGAATGATTTATAGTTATTAAGAAAAAAATGAACGAAGAAGAGATATTAAAAGAAGACCTAGAGAATGAAGAGCAAGGAAATGAAGAGCAGGAACTCTTTGAACATTTTCGTTTTGTAGTTGATCCAGGACAAAAACCACTACGTGTTGACAAATACCTTGTTGATAAAATACAAAATGCTACACGTAATAAGTTACAAATGGCAGCAAGTGCTGGCAATATACGCGTCAATGACAAAACAGTAAAATCTAATCAGAAAGTAAAACCTGGTGATGTCATTTCCATTCTCATGGAATATCCGCGTCGTGAATTAGAAATAATCCCTGAAAACATACCACTCGATATCGTTTATGAAGACGATCAACTATTAGTCATCAACAAACCAGTAGGTTTAGTGGTTCATCCAGGACACGGTAATTACACGGGCACACTCGTTAATGCATTAGCATATCACTACAGTGATTTGCCCATGTTTAATAGTCTCGATTCACGCCCAGGATTAGTTCACCGTATCGACAAAAACACTTCAGGATTAATGGTGGTGGCTAAAACTGAAATAGCTAAAACTAAATTATCGAAACAGTTTTTTGATAAAACGACTCACCGCTTATACCAAGCTGTAATATGGGGTCATTTTCCAGAAGGCGAAGAGGAAGGCACCGTAGATGCTAACATTGGTCGTAGTCTGAAAAACCGATTGCAAATGGACGTATTTCCTGAAGGTGATTATGGGAAAAGAGCAGTCACACACTATAAGTTGTTAGAGCCCTTAGGTTATGTCAGTCTTATTCAATGTCAATTAGAAACAGGACGAACACATCAAATTAGAGCTCACATGAAATTTCTGGGTCACCCTCTTTTTAATGATGAACGTTATGGAGGAGATCAAATATTAAAAGGCACGACCTTTACGAAATACAAACAATACGTACAAAATTGTTTTAAAATATGCCCTAGACACGCCTTACATGCCAAGACTTTAGGTTTTGAACACCCTACAACGGGTGAAATGATGATGTTTAACTCGGACTTACCCCAAGATATGGTAGAACTGATAGAAAAATGGCGTAACTATATTGGCAATCGTGGAGAATAGGGAATTGAATGGTGAGTTGTGAATTATGAATTGTGAATTCGCTTTATTCAAATTAAGTTATGAGTTATAAGTTGTAAGTTATAAATTCGCTTCATTTGTCATTTTATGTATTTCAATGAACAACAAAACATAAAATTTAAGTTCAGGACATGAAGATAATAAGTTGTGAGTTATAAATTCGCTTCATTCGTCAGCTCCAGAGGAGCATGGTGTTTATAGCAATATGTTAATTATCAAATAGAAGCTCCAGCGGAGCGAAGTGTAAAATAATATAAAAGTTGTGAGTTGTGAATTCATTTCATTTGTTATTTCTTCGTTAAATATGTGGTATTCTGTTGTCGTAAATTTAGAGGTCAAATAAGAATAGTCACGTAAAGAAAAACTACATTTCAACGTTCGGAATATTAATTCGTATAGAGTTATTTAAAATAAAAGAGATAAAAGAAACGCCGATTAAAAATGCACTTGTAAGAGGCATTTCTAGTCGGCGTTTTTATTCAAAAATTAAAGGACAACATTGACTGACAATGAGCCTTAAAATAAATCAGAAATAAACTCCCCTGCTGCAAGCAGACGGAGTATTAATTCGAAACACTTTTTTTATTCGCAGCGAACTGCAGGTAATAAAACCCACAATGTTAGATTTAAGGGTTTATTCTTCCACTTTACATTTAGGTAAAATAATACGGAAAGTAGTTCCTTTATCAATTTCAGATTTCTTCACAAAGATTTTTCCATGGTGATAATCTTTTATGATACGCTTAGCAAACGAGAGACCTAACCCCCAACCGCGTTTTTTTGAAGAAAATCCTGGAGTAAAAATTTCTTTAAACCTATTTTTGGACATTCCTTTTCCTTGATCTATCACATCAATATAAGCTGCTTGCTCATCTTCTACAAGATCAATTATTATTTTACCACCACCACGCATAGCATCCACAGCATTCTTAATCAGATTTTCGATGACCCATTCAAACAATTCGGCATTCATCAATACAGGAATAAACGCCTCCCGTTCATATTGTTTTTCAACCACTACTCGTTTGGTAATGCGATTTGTCATGTAAGAAACCGATTCATCAAGCACATCCGTAAGGTTGCACATTTCTAAAGTCAACTTCGACCCAATCTTAGAAAACCGATTTGCAACAGTTTCTAAACGTACAATATCTTTCTGCATCTCATTCACCATTTCGGGTGATTGATGACCACTACGAAGAAGCTCTACCCACGCAAACAAAGAGGAGATAGGCGTACCTAACTGATGGGCTGTTTCTTTTGATAACCCTACCCAAACACGGTTTTCTTCATCACGTTTAGAGGCATTAAAAAAAAGATAAGCAGCAATAACAAAAATAATAATGATAACAATTTGCCAATAAGGAAACAAAGCCAAACGACGCAACAGGTTAGAAGGGCCGTAATAAATATAATTAGTATAAATACTACCTCCAATGATTAAAGACACTTTAATAGGTGGAAAATCTTCGTTCTTCTTATACTCTTCGAGCTTGTTTTTAACAAACACCTCTTCGTCTTTTTTCGGAAGTCTTATATTACGAGAAACAATACTACCACTCTCATCCAATATCAGCATAGGAATGGTCTCATTACTAGTAATCACTTCCATAGCCAAAGCACTAGCTTCTTCGCTAGAACTCTCGCTACCAATCACACGATAAGCCTCAGCCCATATGTGCATTTTAGATTTCTCTTCTGTCGCCAAACGTTTAGCCATGGTATTACTAAAATAAGTCATTGAAGCAACCACAAACACAAGCATAGTGAGCGCTACTAGATGACTACGTCTTCGCAGAATCTGAAATCCGAACATAATTTATTTTATAAAAAAATCACCCATGACAAGCATGGGTGATCAAAATCAGTTTTTATTTTCCGTGACAGTTTTTATATTTCTTACCACTACCACAAGGACAAAGGTCATTGCGTCCTACTTTAGCTTCCACCCTTATAGGCTGTACTTTTTTCTTTTCTTCTGAAGACTTATTCTCGCCCTCACGCCCCTCACGATAATGTTGATTATTAGAACGACGCTCATGAGCTTGTTGTACTTTATTAGGATCACGCGTAGGAATCTGAGCTTTTACCAAAGCAGATACACCCCGCTTACTCACCTCATCAATCATCGCCTTAAAAAGATCAAATGATTCAAATTTATAAATCAATAATGGATCTTTTTGTTCGTATGACGCATTTTGAACCGACTGTTTCAAATCATCCAATTCACGCAAGTGCTCTTTCCATAATTCATCAATAACGTGAAGTAATACAGCCTTTTCGAAAGCGCGAGGAATTTCGTCCCCTTTACTCTTATACGCTAATTCCAGATCTACAGGAACATTATACGTCAATTTACCATCGGTAATAGGAATCAGAATTTTTTCATAATCACCAGCTTTTTTCTCAAAGACGTCTTTAACAACAGGATAAGCAATAGCAGCCATCTGCTCTGATTTGCGCTTGTAAGCACCAACAGCAGATTCATAAGTCTTCTGTATTAGAGACTCTAAAGGCTTTTCTCCAAATTCCTCTTTAGAAAAAGACACATCAACGGACAACACCCGAAGAACTTCCATCTTAAGATTTTCATAATCGCTAGTTTCATAATTAGTCTCAATAATATTTTGACAAGAATCATAAAGCATATTAGCCACTTCAACACCCATCCTTTCACCTAATAAGGCGTGTTTACGTTTGGTGTAAATCACTTCACGTTGAGAATTCATGACATCATCATATTCTAGCAAACGCTTACGAATACCAAAGTTATTCTCTTCCACCTTACGCTGTGCTCGCTCAATAGATTTTGAGATCATAGGATGCTGTATCACATCACCCTCCTCATGACCCAAACGATCCATAACGCCAACAATACGATCAGAAGAAAACAAACGCATCAAATTATCTTCTAACGACACGTAAAAAACCGATGACCCTGGATCACCTTGACGACCAGCACGTCCTCTTAACTGACGATCGACACGACGACTTTCGTGACGCTCAGTACCAATAATAGCTAAACCTCCAGATTTTTTAACCTCTTCACTTAATTTAATATCGGTACCACGACCTGCCATATTAGTTGCAATAGTTACCGTACCCGCATTACCTGCTGCAGCTACAATATCAGCTTCACGCTGATGCAACTTAGCGTTAAGCACATTATGCTTAATGCCTTTTCGCAATAACATACGACTAAGCAATTCAGAAATCTCAACGGAAGTAGTACCAACTAATACGGGGCGCCCCTTAGCCACTTCAGCAGCTATGCCATCAATAACAGCATTGTATTTTTCACGAACGGTTTTAAAAACCATATCGTCCTGATCATCACGAACGATAGGTCTATTGGTAGGAATCACGACCACATCCAATTTGTAAATATCCCAAAACTCACCAGCTTCGGTCTCAGCAGTACCCGTCATACCCGAGAGTTTCTCATACATACGGAAATAATTCTGAAGGGTAATACTTGCCATAGTCTGAGTCGCAGCTTCTACTTTCACATGCTCTTTGGACTCAATAGCTTGGTGCAAACCGTCAGAATAACGACGACCTTCCATGATACGTCCCGTCTGCTCATCTACAATTTTCACTTTATTATCAATCACCACATACTGATCATCTTTCTCAAACATAGAATAAGCACGCAACAATTGTTGAATGGTATGTACGCGCTCCGATTTTACGGCATAATTTTGCAGCAGCTCATCTTTTTTAAGCAAACGATCTTCGTCTGTCAACGAGGCGTCTTTTTCAATATCTGCTATTTCAGCTCCAATATTAGGCAATACAAAAAGCTCCGGATCATCCGAATCACCAGTAATAGCATCAATACCTTTATCAGAAAGCTCTATAGAATTTGTTTTTTCATCAATAATAAAAAGCAAGTCATCGGTGACAATGTGCATGTTTTTATTATTATCCTGCATATAAAGATTCTCAGTCTTAAGCATATGAGCTTTGATGCCCTCTTCACTTAAAAATTTAATCAAGGGTTTATATTTAGGATACCCTTTGTGAGCACGATATAATAAAAGAGAACCTTCTTCTATATCTTTTTTATCTGTTGATTTCAATTTTTGTTTCGCTTCTCCTAGAAGTTTAGTCACCATCTGACGCTGCATAGCTACTAACTTATCCACTTTAGGACGATGCTCTTCAAATTGCTGATTTTCACCTTTAGGTACTGGACCCGAGATAATCAATGGGGTACGCGCATCATCAATCAAAACAGAATCGACCTCATCAACGATAGCATAATTAGGTTTGCGCTGCACCAAATCCTTAGGACTAAATGCCATATTATCACGCAAATAATCAAAGCCAAATTCATTATTCGTTCCAAAAGTAATATCACACTGATAAGCCTTACGGCGTTCGTCAGAGTTAGGTTGATGTTTATCGATACAATCTACCGACAAACCATGAAACTGATAAATAGGTCCCATCCATTCAGAGTCACGTCGCGCCAAATAATCATTAACGGTAACCAGATGAACCCCTCTTCTTGTTAAGGCATTAAGGAAAACAGGTAAGGTTGCTACCAAAGTTTTACCTTCACCTGTAGCCATCTCTGCTATTTTACCTTTCGTTAGAACAACGCCACCAAACAATTGACTATCGTAATGCACCATGTCCCATTTTATATCATGACCACCAGCATTCCAACTTGTACTATAAAGCGCTTTATCTCCTTGTATCGTTACAAAATCATGCGACGCAGCCAAATCCCTATCCATTTCACTAGCGGTAACTTCTACCACATCTCCTTCAGAAAAACGACGTGCGGTATCCTTTACTATTGCAAAAGCAAGAGGCGTAATTTCATCTAGCTTCTCTTCCAACTTATCGGTAATCAACTTTTCGATGCGATCTATTTCATCATATACGGCTTCTCTTTCATCAAAAGCTATCGTGCCATCACTCACTTTCATTTTAAGATCATCCACCTGCTTCTGGTCTTCAGCCACAAAATCTTGCAATTGCTGCATTAAATCAAGAGTCTTAGCACGTAAAGCATCATTACTAAGATTTAACACTTCGGGATACACCTTTAGAATTTTATCAACGTATGGTTGTATTTCTCGTAAATCACGATCTGATTTGTTTCCAAAAAACTTAGTCAAAAATTTATTTATGCCCATGGTTTTATAAACTGTTTATTTCTTTCAAAAGTAAATTAATATTTTTCAGCTATTATTAAAGCAGACCTGCAAATGTAATAGTTTAAACGTGCTGTTAAAAATCAAAATTACATAATTATTAATTTATATCTATTTCGCTCTAAAACATCAAATATAGCACCATTTAAATTCAAATTTAAACATATGAATTAAATTGATGAAAATTATTTAATTAGATATCGTATATTTGTCATCTTAAACTTCATAGATGCTCAAAATGAAACGAACAGTCACCACATTTCTTTTCTTTCTCCTGATTGGAATACAGCTAATATACGGAGTAGAAAAAAGACAAAACACAGAAAGAACTTCCAGCTACAGCGCTTTAAATGACACCGTAACAATAATTACAGAAGACACCACAGGCATTGTATCATGGGCAATTAACGATAAAACCACAGTAACCCAAGCAGGGGTAAATCCAGAATTTAGATATTTTTCGGTACTACCAAAACATGGAACCGTAATAAAAAATGAAGAAACACAAAACTTCATCTACTCACCTAATTCTAATTATTATCAGGTGATACAATCGGAACCTGCTGATAGTTTTCTATATGTCACAGAATTTACAAATGGCACAACATCTTATGGATTTGATAGTGCATGGGTTATTATTGATTCTATTATAGGTGTAAATGATCAACCTATTGCTGTAAATGACACTATTAATTCCAAACAAGGGGAAAGTCCACTGTACATTACGCCATTAAAAAATGATAGTGATCCTGATCGCGTAGGACTAAGTGTCCAAATATTAAGCGGCCACGGTCCTCATCACGGAAAAATCAGCTATCCCAGCACGGCTTACATCTTGAACAAAGAACAACTTTTCTTCCCAAACCATAACATTCCATACAACCTCAACCTACAGTTGGACTATGAATTAAGGGATATGTCATATCTCAATGACACCGCTTTTATTTACAGTCCGGATACTACTTTCTATGGCTATGATTCAATAGTTTATATTATAAAAGAATATAAACCTAACAACATACCGCCATTACCTATCATGCTAAAGAATTATGAATATGCACATTCAGAAGATGCCGATACCGCTACTATAGTGTTCTTTATAGAAGCTAAAGACTACATTCCAATAGCTGTAAACGACACCATTTACTTGGAACAACAAGACGAACGCACGACACCTATACATTTCTGGCGTCCCCAATACAATGATTTGGATGCAGATACTTTACCAAACAAACCACTCAACATATTTGATGTCCCCTTTATTTTTAAAGACAAGAGTAAATTGGCAAGTGCCACAAGTCTAACAGATACCCTATTCTTCTACCATGATGTTCCCGTTAGTGATAACACATCACAAGAGTTAGTTTACAAGCGAGACTCAAATATGGCAACATATATCTATGGTAGATTACGCTATACCTATGCTGAAAATTTTTCAGGAGTTGACAGTCTCCACTACGTATCTATTGAAAAAAAATTAAATAATAGTAGATACCCCAATAAATTCAGAAACGACACATCAGAAATAGGAACCGTCTATTTCGTAGTTTCTCCTAAAAACCACATTCCGGTTCCACATGCTGACACCATCCATTTTGACTGGGACAAAGTGGACACCCTAAGTTCTGGAAAGCTAGGGCAATATTACGACGTACTAGCTAATGATGTTGACATTGATTTAATCACAGATAAGGAGATAGCAACACTACAACGATTTTTCTCTGAAGACTTATCCAACCTATCAACACTTGATAGTCTCCATCTTGTAAACAAAAACGACACATTATCAGGTGCTGGTACTAAAAAAGCCACAATAGGAACGGCTCTCATTTATGATGATAGTGTTTTTTATGAATATAAACCCCCATACCCCAATTCTTATTTAATCGATTCGTTTAAATATCTTGCAGTTGATGCATCAGGAGATGGTGACAATGCGTGGGTATATATTACCAACAAAGCACCTATTGCTAAGGATATCAATATCCATGTCAGTGAACCATTTGTGACCAATGAAGCAGACACTAGCATTGCAACCAACCTAGCAGTTCTTGCAGCTAATGACGATCATTTATTTGTAGTTTTCAATGAGGATAACACCTTAACAACACCGAACAAAAGCTCCTATTCCGAAATAGTAAAACCTGAAACTGGAGACATCAACTACATATATCACAAAGGATTTACGACATATGATGCCTTTCAATACATCATATCCGATCATTTAACAACAGATACCGCATGGGTAAGAATTACTAACACCCCTTGTATCGCTAAAGAAGACACCCTTATCTTTAACGAGAATCCTTTTTCTTCATCCTTCACTAACATACAATGGGAAAATGACATAGATGTATTAGCAAATGATGAAGATGCTGAATTAATAAAAGAAATTGTTCCTTTTTCAACCGACACCATAGAGACTTCTGGCCTCTTAGTATGGACCAGTTCCAACCTCATAAATCTCACAATTAAACCTACATTCTTTTATAAAGATTCTGTGGCCTATACCTTAACAGATATTCCTTCCTTTTATGCTGAAGAAGGATTATTTACACGCAACACCACATGGCTTTATGTCATTGATAAAAATGAACTTTTAGATAGTGATAAAGATGGCATTCCTAACCTCATGGAAAATGGTAAAGCTGGTTATCAAATTGGAGAAGACACTCTTGATTTCGATAGCGACGGACTCCCTAATTACCTAGACGATGATGCCGATAATGATGGTGTAAAAGATAATGGAGACTGTGATGGTGATGGCATTCTTAACTTTTTAGATCCCGATTCAGGATGTGATGAAATTGACATCTCAAATGCTTTCACACCAAACAATGATGGCATTAACGATCTTTTTATCATTTCAGAAATACAACTATCAGTTGATAATGTAGTTCCTGCTCAAATTAAAATTTTTGACCGTTGGGGAAGCATCATTTACAAAAATGACGCCTACGGAAAAGATGGAGATTGGTGGGATGGTACTATGGGCGACGTTCAAGGGCTTCACTTTGGGAAAGAATTACCCAATGGCATTTATCTCTATTACTTGCTATTTGACGGTAAACAGAAACAAGGATATGTACACATCCAACGTTAATACGCATTAATACAATATCATTAACTAAAGACGTTGCTAAGCAGCGTCTTTTTAGTTCTACCAAAATGACAAAGAAAGAAAGATATCAAGCTTTTATAGACTATTTTTCAGAACACATGCCCGTAGCAGAGAGCGAACTACATTGGCGTACACCCTTTGAATTAGCTGTTGCCGTTATCCTATCAGCTCAATGTACCGATAAAAGAGTGAACATCATCACACCAAATATCTTTGCTCTATATCCCACAGCAGAACTCATGGCTGAAGCAAGCGTAGAAGACATCTTCGATTTGATAAAGAGCTGTTCTTATCCTAATAATAAAGCAAAACATTTGAAAGGAATGGCGGATTTATTAGTCTCTGATTATGGCGGTCAGATACCACAGGATATAGATGAAATGCAAAAACTACCGGGCGTAGGTCGTAAAACGGCCAATGTCATAGGTTCTGTAGCTTTTGATATACCCGCCATGCCTGTTGACACACACGTATTCAGAGTCAGTCAACGCATGGGACTTGTCAATGAGGCAAAAAATCCTTTGGAATGTGAAAAACAACTCGTAGCCATGCTACCCCGTAACATTCTAGGACAAGCACACCACTGGATCATTCTACACGGACGCTACGTCTGTATGGCACGCACCCCCAAATGTGAAAAATGCGGATGTCGTCATTTTTGTAAATATTACATCACCAACAACAAATAAGTATGCGTGACATCATAAAGAACATTCCATATATATTGCTCTTTGTCTTGATATTTAGTTCTTGTATGAAAGAATCATGGACTGATGAAGAATACTTATTCGAAAACACAGGACTATACATCATTAATTCAGGGAATTTTGGGTCAAGCACCTCATCGTTATCTTACTATGATATAAAAAACAATACAGTCTATAATAATATTATCAGCACCACAAATAACGTCGAAAAATGGGGAGATGTGGCTCAATCGATGAAGATACGTGACGGCATCGCTTATTTAGTCCTTAATAATAGCGGTAAAATACTCCTATTAGATAGCAATACAGGAAAAATCATTGGTAAAATTACAGAATTAGAGTCCCCCCGTTATATACATTTTATCAATGATGAAAAAGCCTATGTCACTGATCTATATGCACGTGCCATCAATATTATTAATCCTTCAGGAGTTCAAAGCTATAACAGTGCTGACTCTTCCAATTTGACATCAGACAATACCGTCCATATAGGCAGCATATCAACCAATAACAACAAAAAATACGCACAACATTCTACCGAAAAGATGGTGCAATGGGGACATTCTATTTTTGTAGCATGTTGGATGCGAGACGATAAAATATTAGTCATTGATAGCAACAGCGATAAGATACAAGATTCAATCACAGTAGCAGCTCAACCCAATTCACTTGTCATAGATAAATACAACAAACTATGGGTACTCTGCGATGGAGGTTACGACTGGGGTGACGGTAGCAATCCGTATTATGGAAATCCCAAATTATTTCGCATCAACCCTAGCACTTTAACCCTTGAAGACTCCATCACATTCCCCATAGATGCTAACCCACAGGAACTTTGCATAAATGGATCAAAAGACACCCTTTATTTTTTAAATACAGACCTCTATCGACTACCCGTGCTTTCATTACGTCCTGAAAAACATATTGAGAACAATTCGGAATATAAAGGATATGGAAAAGGATTTTATGGTCTGGGCATTGATCCTACAAACTCAGACATATATATATCAGATGCCATAGATAATGCGCAACCAGGCTATGTTTATCGTTTCAATGCTCAAGGACAAGGCATAGACACCTTTAAAGTTGGAGTAAATCCAGTAGGTTTTTGTTTCAAATAAAAAATTAATATATACGTCTGTGTACCTCTTCTAATTCACAACCAAAGATTTACTTCTCAAGCTCATCATCTTGCCGCTTTAAAAATATTTTACACCTAAGCAATTATCAAAAGGACATCTCTCTTAGATAAGATTTATACTTTGTTTTAATTAACAACAAGACTATCCACAATAGCCTGTACTTCATATATTACTGTCTTTGTGGCATGATCTACATCTAAATCTATAAAGTCAGGATCAGGAATGATAATAAAATTAGGCTTTAAGCTCACCACATAGGTCTTAAATTCCAAGTTAGAAAAAGAAAACTTATCCTCCGCATTCGTTTTAACACTATCGACACATTGTACAGTATATGGACCAAGCGTTTCATAAAGATAAACATCAATATCATTCAAACTGATTTCCTCCAACCCTTCTCCAGCCCTCAATGTGCCATGAATGGCTCCAACGGTCGCATCATCATCACAAGCACAAAATATAAAAATGGAAATAAAAAAACTAAAAACAATAACTTTTGTCATAGGTTTAAAATTAATAATTTAAAAACACATCAAACAATCCTTAAATTCAAGTAGCAAATGCAACTTTTAGCGGAGCGTGTTTTAAATACTATTTGCTCCAAAAGAATAAATCTTCACAACCAATCAGAAACACCTTTCAACACCACTTAATAAAAGAAGGAAATACACTACAAAAATAAGATATAAAACAACATACAATATTACCTTTAATATTAAAAAAAGACAAAAAAGATAAAACAAAAGAATATCACACAAAAGCAAGCTAAGCAAGAGAAAAGAAACAACTCACAAAAAAGAATAGATTTTCAACCTTTTCCATTACTTTTGAGTATGTATTTATAAAACAAAACTGTATGTCTTTAAAATTCCGCTTGACTGTCTTAAACTTTCTTCAGTTCTTTATTTGGGGAGCATGGTTAATAACTATTGGAAATTATTGGTTTGCTACCAAACAATGGGGGCCAGAAGATTTTGGTGCTGTCTTTGCCACTATGGGCATTTCCTCACTTTTCATGCCAACGCTTACAGGTATTATAGCAGACCGTTGGATTAATGCAGAACGCCTTTATGCTATATTACACATTTTGGGAGGTATCACGTTATTCTTTCTACCTCAAATCTCAGAACCCGGAACTTTTTTCTCCATAATGCTACTAGCCATGATATGTTATATGCCTACCATAGCGCTAACCAATACCATATCATATAGCATCCTAAAAAGTAAAAACTATGATATTATTAAAGCATTTCCTCCTATTCGCGTTTGGGGTACTATTGGCTTCATAGCTGCTATGTGGGTCGTCAACCTAACAGGATCAAAGGCCTCAGCCAATCAATTCTATATAGCCAGTGGTGTCTCTTTTATATTAGGCATTTATGCCCTCACCTTGCCACAAGTAAAACCACAAAACAACACGCCTAAAGGTGCTCCTTTATTTGAAACTTTAGGACTAAGTGCTTTCAAACTCTTTAAGAATTATAAGATGGCGATATTCTTTATCTTCTCTATTTTTCTTGGTGCAGCATTACAGTTGACTAATATGTATGGCGATCGTTTCTTATCTAACTTTGAAGAAATCCCACAATATGCTGATTCGTTCGTCGTCAAGTATTCCACCATTATCATGTCAATCTCACAAATCTCAGAGACCCTTTTCATCCTAGCTATCCCTTTCTTCCTTAAACGTTTTGGCATAAAAAAGGTCATGATGATAAGTCTGTTAGCATGGGTATTACGTTTTGGTTTATTTGCTTATGGCAACCCTACAACCGGACTGTGGATGATCATCTTATCTTGTGTTGTTTATGGTATGGCTTTTGACTTTTTCAACATCTCAGGTTCTCTTTTTGTAGAGAAAGAAACAGACCCTAAAATACGTGCAAGTGCTCAAGGACTTTTTATGATGATGACCAATGGCGGTGGAGCCATCATAGGTTCATGGAGTAGCGGCTTTATCATAGCACGCTATTTTACAAATGAACAAGGACAGTTTGATTGGCAAGGTATATGGAATGCTTTTGCACTGTATGCCTTAGTCATCCTTATCTTATTCAGCATCCTTTTCAAACACAAACATCAGCCAGAGGACGCTAAAGAGCTACAAAAAAAGGCAATATAGAAAACAACTAAAGTATTAAAATACATCAATAAGTACGTCCTATTTCCTAAAAAAACACGTTTTATTATGGCCAAACACCATTTATAGAAAAATAATAAAACATATGACACCTCAATAGTAGCAAAGGGATAAAACACCTAAACAAGCATTTTTTCTAAGGATAAGAAATTTGTATTTTTGTAGAATCAAAATTAAAAAAAGGACTACTATGAAAGTAGAAATAATGGATACCACATTGAGAGATGGAGAACAGACTTCGGGAGTTTCTTTCTCGGCAAAGGAAAAATTAGCCATCTCACAATTACTTATAAATGATTTAGGCGTTGACCGCATAGAAATTGCTTCTGCTCGTGTTTCTGAAGGAGAAATGGAGGCTGTACGCCACATCGTAGAGTGGGCTAAAAAAAACAACTATTTAAAAAGAATAGAAGTCCTCGGGTTTGTAGATCAACACCAATCCATCGATTGGCTAAACAAAACAGGAGGTAAAGTCATCAACCTACTCACCAAAGGGTCATTAAAACACCTTGAAGGTCAACTCAAAAAAACGCCAGAACAACATGTTGCTGACATACGAAGCGAGGTGCTTTATGCCAACGACCTAAACATTGATGTCAATCTTTACCTCGAAGACTGGTCCAATGGTATAATAGATGCCAAAGACTACGTCTTTTATATGATAGACCATCTAAAAGATTTGCCCATCAAACGTTTTATGTTACCCGATACCTTAGGTATTTTATCACCTGCGCAAACAGCACAGTATTGCAAAGAAACATGTACGCGGTATCCCGAACTATCTTTTGATTTTCACCCTCATAATGATTACGATTTAGCTGTAGCTAATATTTATGAAGCTGTAAAAGCAGGTGTAAAAGGCATACACACTACGGTAAACGGCTTAGGCGAACGTGCTGGCAACGCACCATTATCGAGTGTAATTGGCGTACTTCACGACCTCTTACACATCGATACCAACCTGAACGAAAGCAAGTTGTCAAAAGTCAGCAAGATGGTGGAAACATTTTCAGGTATCCGCGTACCAGGCAACAAACCCTTAGTAGGTGAATTTGTATTCACGCAATGTGCGGGCATTCATGCGGATGGTGATAATAAAAACAACTTATATTTTAATGATCTCCTCCCCGAACGTTTTGGACGCATGCGCAGTTATGCCTTAGGAAAGACATCGGGTAAAGCAAACATAAAAAAGAACCTAGAAGAACTGGGAATTGATCTCGACAATGAGACAATGAAATTAGTCACACAACGTGTCATTGCCCTGGGCGATCAACAAAAAACCGTCAAAAAAGAAGACCTTCCACTTATCATCGCTGACATCATTGGCGACCGTGGACAGATCTCTTCGATAAAGATTCTTAATTACACCATGGTGTTGACGCAAAACCTGAGTCCCGTAGCTACCGTAAAAGTTGACATTAAAGGTAAAGTATATGAAGCCACAGCAAATGGTAGTGGTCAGTATGATGCCTTCTCTCGCGCCTTAAGTAAAATCTATAAGATGCTCGACAAACAACGTCCTATGTTAACCGATTACATCGTAACGATACCTCCTGGCGGACGTACTGATGCCTTAGTAGAGACATGTATTCACTGGGATTTTAAGGGTAACCATTTTCAAACGAGAGGCGTTGATCCCGACCAAACGGTAGCCGCTATACAAGCCACCATACGTATGCTTAACATCATAGAAACAATGCAATAGTCAAAAACAGGAAGTCCTCATGACTTCCTTTTTTTTATCTCTTATTTTTTCGGAAAGAGAATTACGTTCTTTCATAAAAATATACGCTATAATCATTACATTTGCACTTCCAATTATCATTAGGAGATGGCCAAGCAAATACACATTACACTTTCATCAAAACCAAGAGGTTATCACCTGATCACCTTAGACATCAGCAAACAACTAGGACAACTCCCTAATAACGGCCTTCTTAACCTCTTTATTCAACACACTTCATGTGCTCTAAGCATTAATGAAAATGCAGATCCTTCGGTCAGAACCGATATGGAAAACATAATGAATAAAATGGTTCCAGAAAATCAATCCTACTACACACACACCTTAGAAGGAAATGATGACATGCCTGCACACGTTAAAAGCGCCCTACTAGGCACCTCATTAACGATTCCGATAACAAATGGACAACTCAATTTGGGCACTTGGCAAGGTATTTATTTATGTGAATTTAGAAATTATGGAGGCGATCGTCAAATTATCGCCACAATTATAGAATAAAATATCATGCAGAACAAATTTGATTTTCTAATTATAGGCTCTGGAATAGCGGGTCTATCTTATGCTTTAAAAGTAGCGGAGTATGGCACCGTATGTATTGTCACCAAAGGAGAACTTGCCGATACAGCAACATCTTTTGCTCAAGGTGGAATATCATCCGTGACCTATGCTCCCGATAGTTTTGAAAAACACATCAAAGACACAATGATTGCGGGTGTGGATATCAACAACAAGGAAGTGGTTGAAAAAGTGATAAAAGAAGGACCAGATAGAATTAAGGAACTCATTGAATTGGGGGTCAAATTTGACAAGTCCGAAGAAGACAATGAACGTTTTGACCTTCACAAAGAAGGAGGACATTGCGAATTCCGCATCCTTCATGTTAAAGATTATACGGGACGCGAAGTTGAGGATACCCTCATAAAAAGAGTGAAAGAACATGCCAACATCACCCTCTTCGAAAAGTTTTTTGCTATAGACATTATCACACAACATCATTTTGGAGAAAAAGTCACACACCGCCGCAAGGACATAGAATGTTATGGTGCCTACGTACTTAACCTGCGAACAAACAAAGTACGTGTGATCTCTGCACGTATTACCACAATGGCCACAGGTGGTATTGGAAGTACTTACCAAACCACAACCAATCCTACCGTGGCTACTGGCGATGGAATCGCTATGGTATATCGCGCTAAAGGTTTTGTAGAAGGCATGGAATTTGTACAATTTCACCCTACAGCCCTTTACAATCCTAAAGCAACACCATCGTTCCTTATCACGGAAGCTATCCGCGGTTATGGAGCTCTATTACGCACAAAAGACGGAAAACGTTTCATGTTTAAATATGACGAAAGGGCAGAATTAGCTCCTCGCGATATTGTAGCACGTGCTATCGATAGTGAGATGAAAATGAGAGGTGAACGCAATGTTTATTTAGACGTCACCCACAAAAAAGCAGAAGAAACAAAGAAACACTTTCCTAATATCTACAAACATTGTTTAGAAATAGGGATAGACATTACCAAAGACTACATCCCTGTGGCACCTGCTGCCCATTACTTATGTGGAGGTATCAAGGTAGATGAAAATGGACGCTCTTCAATCAACCGTCTTTACGCCATAGGCGAATGTTCATCTACAGGGCTACATGGCGCAAACCGATTAGCATCAAACTCTTTACTCGAAGCGCTTGTTTATGCAGAAAGCGCCTCAAAAGATGCCGTACATCAAATTAAAACCCATGAATGGCAACTCCGCATTCCACAATGGAATGACGAAGGTACTTCTTTAACAGAAGAATTAGTACTCATCACACAAAGTAGAAGAGAAGTGGGCGAATTAATGTCGAACTATGTAGGCATTGTGAGATCTAACTTACGCCTTAAACGTGCTTTTGATCGTTTAGAATTACTCTATCACGAAACCGAAAATCTCTTTGACCGCTCCATCGTCTCAAAAGAAATTTGTGAATTACGAAACGTAATAAATGTCGGTTATCTGGTCATCATACAAGCCATGGAACGAAAAGAAAGCCGAGGTTTACATTATACCCTTGACTATCCCTTTAAGAATGAATTATAAAATGAGTGGTGAATGGTGAATTGTGAATGATGAATTTAATTCATTCGTAACTGTGGATATAAAAAAATGCGTCAATACGTTACTAAATGTTTTGGCGCATTTTTTATGCGGTAGTGTATTATTAAATTTTATATTAAGGTTTTGTTCACCTAAAACTTAAACCCTATAGTCATCATAATTCTATTTATGCTATGACTTAAATCCATCTCATCTGCACTGTAAGAAGTCGAAATAGCATCATCAAAGACAAAAGCACGAGTCGATTGGTTACTCTTCACATAAGCAAAATCTAAGAAATAATCACCAGTACGATAACCAAAACCTAAAGAATAATCATAACGAGCACCCACATAATCAGCAGCATCATAAATGTTATTATTGCTATCATGGGCTATATTATCTTCAAAAGGAGACCCTGTATAGGCAAAACCTGCTCGCAAAGATAACATAGGTATAAGCTTAAATTCTGCTCCGAAGCGGGTATTATAAGCTACTTTATACATCGCTTGTATCGCATCATTAGTAGCTGAATAAATATTAGTCCTACCATCAGAACTCATAATACGCATAGCACTATAATCTACCATATCTACTTCAGCATCCAAAGCTAAGCGTTTAGCTACAATATAACCAGCACTAAAATGTAACTTATAAGGTGATATTGTTCGGTATTCTTTAGAATCAAGATCTTCACGACCTTCAGCAGCATAACCATCAACATAATACATATTATTATTGATGTCAGCATACTGTTCTACAGTAAGAAAAGTAAACGATGGTGCATGCACAGCAAAACCAAGACGTAAAGCATCCGTAGGACGATAGATCAAACCAAATTTAGCTTGTATGCCAACCCCAGAAGTCTTCTCCTCCGAATAATAGTTAAAGTAATCATCGTAATTAGTATTACTAACATCCTGAATACTTAAAAAAGTCTCCGATTGAAAATACTCTTTCTTTAAATCGATATCTTGAAAAGCAAAAGTTGCACCAAAATATAAAGTATTATCATAATTACCACCAAAAGACAATAACCATTCATTAATACGACCTTCCTCTACCACATCTTTCATATAATCCACAGTACCTCCTTCTAGAAGAGGAGATGTGGCATCCAAAATATCACCATTCCCATCACGCACAGTATTCAGAAGATAAGCTTGATCCGCCACAAAAGCACCAGTTGTAGAATTGTTTAATCCGTTCTCGTTTATACTTCTTGCCCAATCATCAGTCAAGGAATAAGGAGAAGAATAAGCCTCTGCTCTGTAAGATTTATGATAATTCTTCAAACGGTTATAGCCAATACCAAAATTCAAAGAGATAAGACCAGAATTACCCAATTGAGAATTGATCACATACCCCACACTATTAAGATTAAGATTAGCCTTAAGATCTGAGATAGGAGTAGTAGATGACGATAAAGAAGGTCGCATCTCCGTAGTGGTATTATTGAAGCGCAAATCAGTCGTCAAACTAAACTCACTACTACGATAAACCCCAATACCTGCAGGATTCACACTTAAAGTGGAAAAATCTCCTCCCAAAGCATTAAAAGCACCCCCCATAGACATATAGCGTGCACTACCTCCAGAATACTGCTGCCCAAAGACTAAGGCGTCATTAGCTGTCTGAGCCGAAGCAAAGACAAACAAAGACACAAAAACGGAAAGGATATAATATTTTTTCATCATCATAGATTTTCATTATTACACTTACTCAACCACCCCATTACATAAAGCTGCATCACTAACGTGAAGTACTGCGACTACTAGAACCACTAGAACGTGAGCTTGAAGAACTACTACGAGTAGAAGATCCGCTAGAACGTGAGCTCGAAGAACTACTGCGACTTGGAGTATAAGTACTACGTGAACTTGAAGAACTGCTACTACTTGGCGTATAAGTACTGCGTGAACTTGAAGAACTGCTGCTACTTGGCGTATAAGTACTGCGTGAAGTAGAAGAACTGCTACGACTTGGGGTATAAGATTTAGTTGTTGAAGTCCCGGTATTAGTTGAACGATTTGTAGAAGTACTAGTCGTCTGCGGACGGGTAGAACTACTGTTATAACTTGAACGCGTATTAGAACTTGGACGGGTATAAGTCGGTGTGTAGTTACGAGACGTAGAAGAACTAGTTCTTGTACCTGTACTGGTTCCAGAAGAACGAGTTGTATTGCTTGTTGTACCATTACTACTAAATGTAGCTACGCCATTAGATGGTCGAGATCCACTGACCGCAGACGTACTACGTGTAGAACTACTTACTGAACGCGGCACCGTAGATGTACGAGAACTAACAGCCGAAGATGAACGAGTAGTAGAAGCCGAACGAGTAGTACTAGCTGAACGTGAATTCACAGGACTAGCTGAACGTGACGTTGTAGCACTTTTATTGGCTAAATTAGCTTGATTATCGTTCCGAGTACCTCCATAATAAGAATGGCGTGACTCACTGTACTTATCATTGCGGTGCTTATTGTTATAAGCATTAGAATAGTAAGGAGAATGACCACCATAATAGTTATTATAACGAGAATAACCATAATAATTATTATAAGGGAAATAACCACCATAATAGTTATTGTAATACCCACCGTAATAAGAAGAACCATAATAACCAGATCCATAATAACCACCATAATAGTTATGGTAACCATAGCTACCCCAACTGTTATAAGGATTATAATATCCCCTACCATAATAACCAAAAGAGCTATAAGGATACCCCCAACCTATAGACCATCCCCAACTACCAGAATAAGAACCATCACGGTATCCATTATAATAAGCATCGGAATAATTATTATTTCCATCACCATCAATGATAATGTAAGTATTACCATCAGACTCTTGAGTATAATAACGATCGGCATCAAAAGTGGCAGCATCGTCAGAATAAAAACGCTGAATACGGGTAGCATATTCTCCACCACTTAAATCACGAGTAAAAACCACCGTGTCAATTTCTGAAATAGAATTATCATTAATAATAGCCATATAATCCGCTTGCACAGCATTCATATCTGAAAGCGATGCATTAACCGTCGTAGTCACAACAGTCGTTGAATTATTAGCTTTTGCGGCAGCTCTCTGAGCAGCTTGAGCTTCTAAACGCGCTTCATTCTGCTTATTTATCTTTTCTTGATCTTTTTTACTAAAATAGATGTCATCAGTATATACATACTTAGACTGGCCGCTGACACCAAAGACCAACATTAAGGCTAAAACCATAACACTTAATCTTATTTGAGTAGTTTTTTTCATAGCGGTAATTTTTAGGTTTTCTATAGAATTAAAAGCAATTCCTATGCCAAATAAGATGGGCTATTTAGGAGCTTTAATATAGAGATAGACACCAATGATAAAATACAGTATATTAGGCATCCACGCCGCCAACATAGGATCAGCATTACCATTAATGGCAAACGATGACATAATAGTATCAAGTAAAATGTACGAGAAACTTAAGGTAAACCCAATACCAATATGCAAACTACTACCACCACGCACCTTACGCGACGAGAGAGAAACGCCTATCAGTGTTAAAACAAGCGCTGAAAATGGCATAGAAACACGACGGTATTTTTCAACCAAAAACTCGGTATAATTATCCACACCTCGCGATTGCTGACGCTTAATATGAGCCTTTAATTCAGAATTGGTCATCGTCTCATAATAACGAGTCATCTTAACCAAGTCATCAGGAACCAAATTTAAAGTGGTATCTATACGCGCACTGCGCACCAAAGTCTCACCATCGTCATTAAGGGTGCGCATCAAACAATCAGTAAGTCTCCATTGATTCGTTTTTCGATTGTAACTAATAGAGCTAGAGGTTAAACGTGATTTCAAAGCGCCATCCTCAAAAACTTCCATACTGAACTTAGTTCCCGTATAATTACGCGAACGAAAACGCTCCACATAAATATAATGATCGGGCGATATCTCCATATGTATATCTTTACCTAAATCTTTCGTACGCGATTTGACATACTGATCTTCAAACGCATAACGCACCTTATTGGAGTTAGGAATAATAGAACTTCCTAAAGCAAAACTCAAGATAGCAATAAATAAAGCTGATAAGAAATAAGGACGCATCAAACGACGGAAGCTAACGCCTCCCGATATCATCGCAATGATCTCAGAGTCATAAGCTAACTTAGAAGTAAAGAAGATAACTGAAATAAAAATAAAAAGAGGAGAAAACAAATTCGCAAAATAAGGCACAAAACGCATATAATATTTAGTAATAACATCATATGCAGTAGCCTCGTGCGCAATAAAATTATCCAACTTCTCAGTAAAGTCAAACACCACAGCCACAATCACAATCAAAAGAATACTAAGGAAATAAGTCCCAAGAAACTTTTTAATAATATAGATATCAATCTTTTTTAGCATTTTCAGTAGATAACGTTAAGGTTGACGCAAAAGTAGTAGAATTACACATAGAAACAAAACTTCGTTAACTATACACATGTAGTGCCAAACAGACAGTCTTGACAAGCTTCTGTGCTATTTTAATAAAAAAGGACGTTTGTATGTCCCCACCTTAACTATTTATTATATTTTTACATCTTCTAAAATATAACACAGCCTAAAGTTATGATCATTCGTTTAAAATTTTTACTCAAAACCATCCTATTCTACCTTATATTATTCGTTTGCGCTAAGCTAATATTTATAACTTATCAATTTCAACAAAGTGCAGAAGTCAGTCCCATCCTATGGTTTCAAAGCATCTATCACGGATTAGTCATGGATATAGCAATGACTTCTTACGTCATTATGCTCCTATCTACACTCACAGGTCTTCTCTTTTTCTTAAAAGGTTCTATCTTAAAAAAGGTATTAACCATTTCCAATACGATACTACTCATTCCATTTATATTAGTTATCGTCATTGACCTAGAGCTCTACCGTAACTGGGGATATCATTTCGACACCACACCTTTTCAATATTTAAAAACACCAGAAGAAGCAGCAGCCTCAAGCCCGTGGTATATCTTTGTATTGGTCACCGTTCTCATCGTAGCTATTTCTTATTTTGCCCTAAGGATATTTAAACAAAAAGTAGCACAACCCCTTCTTAAAGCTCAACCGATAAAAGCCTATTATGCCCCTATTTTTCTCGTTATTGCAGGCAGCATGATCATTCCTGCAAGAGGCGGATTTGATGTGCAACCGATGAATACTTCTTTTGTGTATTACAGCTCTAACATCTACGCCAATCACATGGCTGTGAATCCAGTATGGAACTTCCTCTATGCGCTGGATCATATGGATAATTTTGACAAAGATTATACGGTAATGCCTGATGATGAAGCGCAAGCGCAATTTGCAGAAATGATGAAAGATGATAACATCCCTTTTCAAGTCATTAATAAAGAGAGGCCTAACATTATATTAATCATCCTCGAAAGTTTCTCCGCCGACTTACTACAACTCCCCGAAGTGGCTCCCAATCTTTGTCGTTTAAACGACGAAGGACTTAGCTTCAAAAACTATTATGCTGTAGCCGCACGATCAGACAAAGGCCTTAGTGCTATATTTAGTGCCTATCCAGCTCATCCAGGCGATGCCGTAATTAAGAATTCTAACAAAATAGAAAATATGCCTAACCTAGGCAAAACATTGAAAAGCTTAGGTTACTACAACGCCTTCTATTACGGTGGTGATATTAACTTTGCCAATATGAATTCATACCTTAACGTCACTCGTTTTGATAAAATCACAACAAAAGATGATTTCCCGTCAAAATATTATGGCGCTAAATGGGGCGTACATGACCAGTACACACTCGACCGCTTCTTTACAGATATAGAAACAGAAAAACAACCTTTTTTCAATGCTATATTTACCCTCAGCTCACATGAACCTTTTGACGTACCTGAGCATACTATCAAAGGGGAATCTGTAAAACAGAAATTTCTGAATACCGCACAATACACCGATAAATATTTAGGTCAGTTTATCCAACGCTTAAAAGAAAGCCCTTATTGGGACAATACCTTAGTTATGATCACAGCAGACCATGGCTCAGCCTTTATCCATAATTATCAGATTACCGACCAAGAGCGCTACCACATTCCTATGATATGGACAGGTGGCTGCGTGACCTCAGACACCACCATACTCAAATATGGATCGCAAACCGACGTCGCATCAACACTGCTTCATCAACTCAAGGTACCTGCCGATAAATTTATTTTCTCAAAAGATCTTCTATCGCCTGATGTGAAAGGATTCTCTTATTTTTCTTACAAAGGAGGATCGGGCTATATCAACAAAGGAGTGTTTCAAGTGTATGATGTGAATGCCGATATGTTTATCAGTAACAAGGGAAATCTAAAGACAACCCCAGGAAGAACCTATCTACAAGTTTCTTACGATTATTTTCTTAAGCAATAACTATGAAGCACTTCACCCTCAGTCTCTTGCTATCTCTTAGTCTATGCACTTTTGGTCAAACGACCGATTGGTACGTCAACTTACACAACATCATGGACAATAGAGAATATAAGGTGGCCGTTGGTAATCCTCAATCTATTATGGCTTCACGGCTCGACTTTGCCGTAGGCCTTAAACCCGACAGTACGAGTGGCTGCTATGCGGGACTCAACTATATGTTCGAATATGGCAGTAATCTGGATGATATCGCTCCTACATTAAATCTTTATTATGCCATAGAGCGTCCCGAGTTCACACTATACGCTGGTTCATTTGCTAAAGAAAAAGTAATGACTTTCCCGCGTATCTTTTTTAGCGATTCGCTCAACTACTATACACCTAACATAGGAGGTCTTGCTTACGAATGGCATCCCAGTTGGGGACGACAAAGCATCTATGCCGACTGGACAGGTCGCCGCACCACGTACCGCCGCGAATCTTTTATATTAGGTATTGCAGGCGAGTATAAAAAAAACAACTTCTACATTCTGGATTATGCCTATATGTTTCACTATGGCTTTAGAGATGGCAAACCGTACAGCGAAAACATCCGTGATAATGGCATGGGCGCTTTATTTTTCGGTTATGACTTAAGTGACAAAACGGTACTCAATAGCCTCACTTGCGATCTAGGTTTTGTAGGCAACTACGACCGCGAACGCCCCGACGACTACCACTTCTACGGCGGCACATTAGTTAGGATGTCCATGCGATACAAACGTTTAGGTATAGATGCCACCTCCTATTATGGGCACAAACTTCACAATCCTTTGGGCAACCAGCTCTACAAACACGGCAAATACACCCGCATAGAACTCTGTGCCATTCCTCTAGTAGGCAAAAATATAGAAACAGAATTCCGTTGGGGACTGCATTTTGCAAAAGGCATCTTGAGCAATACGCAAAAGTTATCACTCATAGCTCACTTCTAAAAAAAAGAATGATACAATGAAGAAATAATGAATGATACAATGGTTCAATGGAAAAAAGAATGATACAATGAAAAAAATGAATGGATGAATGACGAAATAATGAATGATATAATGAAAAAACGAATGAATAACGAGTGAATAACGAGTGAAGCGAATTTATAACTTACAACTAACAACTCATAACTTAATTTATAACTTATAACTCACAACTTAATTTACATCTTTTTTCAATTTTCTTTTTTTGTCAATTTAATTTTACACACTTCCTTTTTTTTTGCAATGTCTATTTAGCAAACTAAAAGCAATGCAAATAAACCGTGATATTTAATCGCTTTTTTAGGTGATTTATTATATATTCGCCCTTCGTTCTAAAAAAACGTCATAGACATCGAAATTTATAAATAATAACTAAATATTCCATCCCATGAAAGTAACAGTTGTAGGAGCAGGTGCTGTAGGCGCAAGTTGTGCAGAGTACATTGCCATCAAAAATTTTGCTGAAGAAGTTGTACTAATTGATATCAAAGAAGGATTCGCCGAAGGTAAAGCGATGGACTTGATGCAAACCGCTTCTTTAAACGGTTTTGACTCTACCGTCACTGGTGTAACTAATAATTACGAAGCCACTGCTGATAGCGATGTAGCCGTTATCACTAGCGGTATTCCTCGTAAACCAGGAATGACACGCGAAGAATTAATTGGCATCAATGCAGGTATTGTTAAGACAGTAGCCGAAAACTTGATAGCACATTCTCCTAAAGTTATCATCATCGTAGTAAGTAACCCAATGGACACTATGGCTTACTTAGCTCACAAAGCTACAGGATTACCTAAAAACCGCATCATCGGTATGGGTGGAGCTTTGGATAGCGCTCGTTTCAAATACCGTTTGGCCGAAGCCATCGATTGTCCTCAATCTGACGTATCTGCCATGGTTATTGGTGGTCATAGCGATACAGGTATG
Source organism: Bacteroidales bacterium (assembly GCA_965662645.1). Lineage (GTDB taxonomy): Bacteria > Bacteroidota > Bacteroidia > Bacteroidales > UBA5342 > UBA5342. The sequence continues at coordinate 53,696 of CBFIII010000002.1, read as the reverse complement.
GTACCATTGATCGGCAAAGCCGTCGTGAACAGCATCCCTGTTTCTGAATGTTTATCAGCAGAAAAAATGGCCGAAGTAGTAGAAGCTACCAAAGTAGGTGGTGCTACCTTAACTGGATTATTAGGCACTTCAGCATGGTATGCTCCAGGAGCCGCTGTATCCGAATTAGTACGCGCTATAGCCCTCGACTCTAAAAAGATATTCCCTTGTTCAGCCCTACTTGATGGCGAATATGGTCTTAAAGATCTATGCCTTGGTGTACCTTGTGTCATCGGCAAAAACGGAATAGAAAAAATCATTGAAATGCAATTATCCGACGACGAAAAAGCTAAAGTAGCCGCTTCAGCCGAAGGCGTTGCTAAAGTCAATGCATTATTAAACTAGAACACTGGTTTAATATCAAATACAAATTCAAAAAAGCTATTTCGATGATTCGGAGTAGCTTTTTTTTATGACCCAAAAACAAAGAAATCAAGTTTTAAAAAAATAAATAAGCATTGGGCGGTCGAGCGGGTCTCCGGCTATACCTTAGTTGTAGCTGCCTCATTTTGCTAAAAGAGCGATGAAGCTTCCTTCGGTCCGCTCCATCCCTCTTAGCAAAAATGGGCATCTCCTGCCTGCGGTGCCGCCTACACCCCTACCGCAAAAGAATTACTTCCCAGCATCGCTATATTTCACACGTTGAACGTTATTCTTTGTATATTAACGCTGTTAGCTTGAAGAAAGCTAACAGGTTAGAAAACCCCACAGCATCGCCATATTTCATACGTTACGCATTACGTATTCCATTTTTTTATCAAAATTCAATGAGGTAATAAACTGTATAATTATCGATCAATAGATTGGAGTTCAGAACAAAACACCCTGAAAGGGTAGCTCAATTCAGCCCAGGAAAAAGAACACCGAACGTTAGTGAAGGCGTTCGTCACCCTGGGATATATATGACGAATTTTTCATCAAAACTTAATGAGGTAATAAACCCTATAATTAACACCAAACAAACTGAAGGGGTGTCATCTTTATAGCCGTGGGTGCAGCCCACGGTTATATGACGAATGAATCGTTTTTATTCCCTGAAAGGGTATTTCATTTCAGCCCAGGGCAAAGAACACCGAACGCTAGTGAAGGAGTTCGTCACCCTGGGTTAATTATGAGGAATAACCAAAAAAAATGCGAACCAATAATTTAAAGGAGCAATAATAGAGTAGAGCATTTGAAGATAAAACAGAGTTATCTCTCAGCATCAAGATAAAATGAATAAAGGGCATCACAGATGCTATGACCAGACACCCCTCGTTGCAAACGAGGGGCAGAGCGGAGTAATGTTGGTCGTATGGCACGAATGAATATCCGCGTCAACGGGGATATCATTGTTGTTCCCCGTATAATTTTTATGAAAATTTATTTTACTGAAAACTACATCATATTAAATGTAATTATCTGTAGCACAAAACAAAGTGCCCCAGAGGGATACCATTATGGTAGCCGTGGGTGCAGCCCACGGTTATGTATGACGAATAACAAAAAAATGCGAACCAATAATTTAAAGGAGCAATATCGAGTAGAGCATTTGAAGATAAAACATAATTCTCTGTCTGCATCAGGATAAAATGAATAAAGGGCATCACAGATGCTATAACTAGATACCCCTCGTTGCAAACGAGGGGCAGAGCGAAGCATCGTCATATTTAACACATTACGTATTCCATTTTTTATAGAAATTCAATGAGGTAATGAACTCTACAATCAACTCCAAACAAACTGGAATTCATAACAAAAAAACCCCAGAGGGGTGTCATCTTTGTAGCCGTGGGTGCAGCCCACGGTTATGTATGACGAATAACAAAAAAATGCGAACCAATAATTTAAAGGAGCAATATCGAGTAGAGCATTTGAAGATAAAACATAATTCTCTGTCTGCATCAGGATAAAATGAATAAAGGGCATCACAGATGCTATAACTAGATACCCCTCGTTGCAAACGAGGGGCAGAGCGAAGCATCGTCATATTTAACACATTACGTATTCCATTTTTTATAGAAATTCAATGAGGTAATGAACTCTACAATCAACTCCAAACAAACTGGAATTCATAACAAAAAAACCCCAGAGGGGTGTCATCTTTGTAGCCGTGGGTGCAGCCCACGGTTATGTATGACGAATAACAAAAAAATGCGAACCAATAATTTAAAGGAGCAATATCGAGTAGAGCATTTGAAGATAAAACACAGTTCCCTGTCTGCATCAGGATAAAATGAATAAAGGGCATCACAGATGCTATAACTAAATACCCCTCGTTGCAAATGAGGGGCAGCATAGAAAAATCTCAAATTATAACAAACCGACATCTTAAGACAATTAGCACACTTTTCACCAATATTAATTACCTTTACCATTCGAAAAGCCATAAAAAAATGATGACAACAGCACCCCTAGCAGAACGCCTACGCCCCAAGTCACTAGACAATTATATAGGACAAAAACACCTCGTAGGCAAAGGCGGCATACTGCGTAATATGATAGATAATAACAGCATAAGCTCATTTATACTGTGGGGACCTCCTGGAGTAGGCAAAACAACGCTAGCTAATATCATTGCCAAACAATTAGATCGTCATTTCTTCACCTTAAGTGCTGTGAGTTCAGGCGTTAAAGACGTCAGGGAAGTCATAGAAAAAGCCAAGAAAATACGCATCTTCGACGAACCAACCCCTATCTTATTCATCGATGAGATACACCGTTTTTCAAAGTCACAACAGGACTCCCTACTTGCTGCCGTAGAAAAAGGCAACGTAACACTCATTGGTGCTACCACCGAAAATCCATCATTCGAAGTCATATCACCACTACTCTCACGTTGTCAGGTTTATGTTTTACAAGCACTAAAAGATGAAGACCTGTTACAGCTAGCTCACACCGCTATTACGCAAGATGAACTACTCAAAGAACGTAAAATTATACTCAAAGAAACCGACAACCTCTTACTTTATGCTGGTGGTGACGCCCGTAAACTACTCAATATCATAGAGCTGGTATGCAACGCTGAAGCCACCAAACAAATCACCATCACTAATAAAAAAATAAAAGAACGCCTACAAGAAAACCCTGCCGCTTACGATAAAAATGGAGAGATACACTACGACATCGTCTCTGCCTTTATCAAATCCATCAGAGGCAGTGATCCCGATGCGGCCACCTACTGGCTAGCGCGCATGGTAGAGGGTGGCGAAGATCCTAAATTCATTGCACGCCGCTTACTTATCTCAGCAGCCGAAGACATCGGCTTAGCCAACCCCAACGCTTTGCTATTGGCCAATGCCTGCTTTGATGCCATCACAAAAATAGGATGGCCCGAGGGACGTATCATCTTATCCGAGACCACCATATATCTGGCTACCAGCGCCAAAAGCAATTCGGCCTACCAAGCCATCAACGAAGCTCAAGCCGTAGTCAGACAAACAGGCAATTTACCGGTACCATTACACCTCCGCAATGCACCTACTAAATTGATGAAGGACATGAATTACGGGAAAGATTATAAATATGCCCACGCCTATGAAGGTAACTTTGTAAAACAAGATTTCCGCCCCACAGAAGTACAAGAACGCACAATATATACACCACAAAACAATCCATCAGAGGCCGCTATAAAAAGCCGCATGGATAAACTATGGCATAAATAAGATATAAGGGAAGGCTAAAAACATTTGGGAGTTTTTGAGTTGTGAATGGAGTTTTTGAATTGTAAGTTATAAATTAAGTTTTGAGTTATAAGTTGTAAGTTATAAGTTCGCGTTATTCGTTATTCATTCGTCATTTTATGTATTTCAATGAACAACAACATCTCCAGTTACAAATTACAAATCCTCACCAACGAATAGTTTTATTCACGATATATTTTTTAAAAAAAAATTATTTTACCAAAAACTACATCATATGAAATATAATCATCTGTAGCACAAACAAATTACCCCAGAGGGGTACCATTATTGTAGCCGTGGGTGCAGCCCACGGTTATGTATGACGAATGAACAACAAATGCGAACCAATAATTTACATAAGTTGAGAAGCTGTAGAACATTTAGAATAAAAACACCTCCAAATACAGAGTGGATACGCACACCACTGTGAAACTATAATCCCCATCAGGTTGGCGTCATCCCGAAAGATATAATGTCTTTATTTTAGGTAAATATAAAATCCATACCCTCACGAAGTGGAGTTAAAATGCAAGTGAACTATGTTATATTAAAATTAAGTTTTACATTTGCATAGTTAAACGAAACTTATTGTATTATGTTTATACGACGAAAGCAACAAGATAATATATTAAAAGCGATTGATAACAACCCAGTAACAGAGTTGATTGGCCCTCGACAATGTGGGAAGTCCACTTTAGCAAAACATATACTGTCGCATTATAATAGCTCAATATATTTAGATCTTGAGCGGCCTTCTGATTTACAGAAGATAAATAATGCAGAATGGTTTTTAAGTTCCCAAAAAGGAAAATTGATATGTATTGATGAAGTTCAACGATCTCCAGAACTCTTTCCTCTCATCAGAAGTTTAGTGGATGAATGGGGAGGAAATGGGCATTTCCTAATCCTTGGATCAGCCTCACGCGATCTGCTCCAGCAAAGCTCAGAAACACTAGCTGGACGTATATCTTATCAAAGGCTCACTCCCTTTTTATACGAAGAAATAAATACTAAGGTAAGCATCGAAAACTATTTCTCAAGAGGTGGCTTTCCTAGAAGTATCCTACCACTAGAGAATAAACTCTCATTTGAATGGCGCGAGAATTTCATCACCACTTTCCTTGAACGTGATCTATTACAATGGAAAAATTTCACACCAGCAACCATGCATCGCCTCTGGCAAATGCTCGCACACCTTAATGGACAAACAGCAGACTACTCTTATTTGGCAAAAGCACTCGAAATATCCTCCCCTACAGTAAAAAGCTATATTGACCTCCTCGCTTCTACTTATATGGTCGAAATACTGAGGCCTTACACCTCTAACTTAGGTAAACGATTGGTAAAAAGTCCCAAAGTTTACATCAATGATTCTGGGATAACAGCTGCGCTTCTAGGTTTATCAACTTTTGAAGCACTCTTGGGCCATCCTTCATATGGTGCTATCTGGGAACAAATAGTATTATCACAACTCAAAGGGAATTTTCCTAAGGCAAAATTTTTCCACTACCGCACAAGCAATGGCAATGAGGTCGATATCATCATGTCATACCGACAAAAAATCTACGTCATTGAATGTAAAGCTACGGCCTCACCCAAAGTCGGAAAAGGCTTCTATTACTGTCTCGAAGACATACAGCCCACGCATACCTACATTGCCTCTCTGACCAAGGATAGTTGGTCTATGAGTGACACTATCAAAGTGGTTAATCTCAAAGACCTCATAACAGAAATACAATCTTTTGAGTTATAAGTTGTGAGTTGTAAGTTATAAGTTCACGTTATTCGTCATTCATTCGTCATTTTATGTATTTCAATGAACTACAAAACATAAAATTTAAGTTCAACACATGGTGCGAAAGATCCCTTTAGGGAATAAAAGGGTGAGTTAAGTTTTGAGTTATAAGTTGTAAGTTATAAGTTCACGTTATTCGTTATTCATTCGTCATTTTATGTATTTCAATGAACAACAACATCTCCAGTTACAAATTACAAATCCTCACCAACGAATAGTTTTATTCACGATATATTTTTTTAAAAAAAATTATTTTACCAAAAACTACATCATATGAAATATAATCATCTGTAGCACAAACAAAGTACCCCAGAGGGGTACCATTATTGTAGCCGTGGGTGCAGCCCACGGTTATGTGACGAATAACAATAAAATGCGAACCAATAATTTACACAAGTAGTGAAGCTGTAGAGCATTTGTGATGAATGCACTTCCAGTAACGAATTACAAATCATCACCAACGCACAGTGTCACAATAACAAACAAACCGTTTTTACATCCTAAAAGGGCATTTCAATTCAGCCTAGAGCTAAAAACACCGCAACGCCATATTTCACACATTACGTATTCCTTTTTTTATAGAAATTCAATGAGGTAATAAACTCAACAATCAACCACAAACAAACTGGAATTCAGAACAAAAAATCCCAGAGGGGTGTCGTCTTTGTAGCCGTGGGTGCAGCCCACGGTTATATGACGAATAACAATGAAAATGCGAACCAAAAATTTACAAAAGTAAAGAAGCTATAGAACATTTGGAATGAATGCATTTCGAGATACAGATTGCAAATCCTCACCAACGAAGAGAAATTTACAAGTAACAGCATATTACAATGCTGGGACTATTATCTCCGCATTTGAAAGTAGGCGTAAAAAAAATTGACGAAGTGTAGTGTTAAGAATTTTTGGTTGTTTGAGGACCTTAGTCCGAGTTTCCAAAAATTTAACGGAACGCAGTCAATTTTTAGCATAGTTTCTCAGGCGGCGGCGTTTTTGCTTACTTTTTGCGCTGTAGCAATTAAGCAAAGCGTATCACGATCACTATTAAAATAAACAATTGTGAGTAAAAAGCAAGTGCAGGGTGTGGGGCTGCACAAGCCCCAAACAAATAAAAACACCTAAAAACTCCCCTCTACACAAAATAAAATCATCTCCAATTACGAAATATAAATCATCACCAACGGAATAGACAAGAGCATCACAGATGCTATGACCAGATACCCCTCGTTGCAAACGAGGGGCAGTATGAGAAAAACGTTTTAAACGTTCCACCTACAGTATCGTCCTATTTCACATATTATCTTTTTATCAAAATTCAATGAGGTAATAAATTCTATAATTATCGATCAATAGATTGGATTTCAAAACAAAACACCCTGTAGGGTGAATATCTGTGCCAGCTGGGTGCATCATTGTTGTTTCCCGTATGACTTTTCTGAAAATTCAGTGTGCCGGAAACTACATAATATTAAACGTAATAGCCTGTAGCACAAAACAAAGTACCCCAGAGGGGTACTATTATGGTAGCCACGGGTGAAGCCCGTGGTTAATTGTGACGAATAACAGAAAAATGCGAACCACAAACATCTAGAAGTAAAGAAGCTGTAGAGCATTTGAAGATAAAATTTAATGGTGCTGATATAAACACAAAAGAATCATCAGCATTTTGCAAGTCAGGAGCACGTTCGACTGCGCTCTGTGACCACCTTGCTTTTAACAACGACGAAGCGAAAGACGCTTCGCTAAACAAGGATTACACAAACCCAAACGAATAAAAACACCTAAAAACTCCCCTATACACAGCCCAAACAATTAACCCCCACACAGACCCAAGAAGAACATAAAAGAAGAAATCACCATTTCTAGTGGAGAAAAGAAAAAAATTACTGTAATTTCGTATCATTGCTAAAAGCAAGTTAAAGAGAAAATTAAAAAGGCATAAAACAAAAGCCAAAACAACATACGAAATCAGCATTTCAAATAACATTAACCCTCTAACAATATACACCATGAACGATATAAAAAAACACATCGACACGAACCTCAACCGTTATCTAGAAGAACTATTTACCCTCCTACGCATACCCTCTATCAGTTCACAAGAAGAACATAAAAAAGATATGCAGAAAGCTGCAGAACAATGGCGTAAATTCTTACATACTGCTGGATGCGACGTGGCCGAGATCTACGAAACCGCAGGTAATCCTGTCGTCTTTGGAGAGAAAATCATCGATCCATCACTACCTACCGTATTGGTATATGGTCACATGGATGTGATGCCTGTAGAACCACTTAACTTATGGGACAGTGCGCCCTTTGAACCCGTCATACAGCAAGGTAAGATATGGGGACGTGGTGCTGATGACGACAAAGGACAATCGTTTATGCACGCCAAAGCTTTTGAATTCCTCGTGTATAATATGGAACTCAAACGTAATGTGAAATTCATCATCGAAGGAGAAGAAGAAATTGGCTCTCCCTCATTGCCTCAGTTTATAGAGGAACATAAAGAATTATTAGCAGCCGACATTATCTTAGTTTCGGATACGAGCATGCTGGGTGCTGACACTCCATCGCTAACCACTGGTTTACGCGGTTTGTCATATTGGCAAGTAGAAGTGACAGGACCTAATGTGGATCTTCACTCAGGTCTCTTTGGTGGTGCCGTGGCCAACCCTATCAACGAACTGTGCCGCCTCATCACGAATCTGCAAGATGAAAAAGGTCATATCAACATCCCTGGCTTCTATGATGATGTCAAAGAGATATCAGCAGAAGAACGGGCGCTCATCGCTCAGATCCCCTTTGATGAAGAAGAATACAAAACAGCCATTGGAGTAAAAGCACTCAAAGGTGAAGAAGGCTACTCGACTCTAGAACATACAGGTATCCGTCCTAGCTTTGATGTCTGTGGCATATGGGGTGGTTATATGGGCGAAGGAGCTAAGACCGTTTTACCTTCTAAGGCTTACGCCAAATTATCAACCCGTTTAGTAGCCAACCAGGACAATCAAAAGATAGCGCAACTACTCGTTAATCACATCAATAGCATAGCACCTCAATACGTTAAGATAGACGTCATTCCTATGCATGGCGGACAAGCTTACGAATGCCCTATCGATCTTCCAGAATACAAAGCAGCAGAAAAAGCCTTCACCGATGTCTTTGGCAAACGCCCCTTACCCGTTAAACGCGGAGGCAGCATTCCTATCATCGCTACCTTTGAGAAGATATTAGGCATTAAATCTATCCTCATGGGTTTCGGACTAGAGGAAGATGCTATCCACTCGCCTAACGAAAGTTTCCCCGTAGATATGTTCAAGAAAGGCATAGAAACCATCATCAAATTCTACCGTCACCTCGAGGATTAAACATTAATAGAGTTGTGAATGGTGAATTATAAATGGTGAATTTAAGTTATAAGTTGTAAGTTATAAATTAAGTTGTGAGTTATAAGTTGTAAATTATAAGTTCGCGTTATTCGTCATTCATTCGTGATTTTCTTGTATTTCAAAAGACTTCAAAACATAAAATTTAGGAGCAAGAAAGTTACATGTAAAATATTACGTTGCTGGGACTATTATACCGCATTTGAAAGTAGGCGTTTAAAAAATTGACGTAATGAAGCGTTAAAAATTTTTGGGTGTTTGAGGACCTTAGTCCGAGTTTCCAAAAATTTAGCGAAATGAAGTCAATTTTTAGCCTAGTTTCTCAGGCGGCGGCGTTTTTGCTTACTTTTTGCGCTGCAGCAAAAAGTACGTGCAGGGTATGGGGCTGCACAAGCCCCAAACGAATAAAAACACCTGCAATAATGAGATGTGAGTTATAAGTTATAAATTCGCTTTATTCAATTTAAGTTGTGAGTTATAAGTTGTGAGTTATAAGTTCGCTTCATTTGTTGTTGTTATTGTAACACACCCCTGCTTCCCCTCTCAAGAGGGGAACAAGGTCTAGGATGTTTAGTGGGTACTTTTATGTATTTTACTTTTTTACGTGTAACAAATATGACGTGTGAAAAATGAGACGTGTGAACTTCCCCTCTTGAGCGGTGTGCTGAGCGCAAGTCGAAGTAAGAAGAATAAAAGGGTGCGGGAAGGAAAGCCATCACTCACCCCTAACCCCTAAAGGGGTATCATCGCTCGTTGCTCAACAAACTACAAAATAAGAAATTGAGTTGTGAGTTGTAAATTCACTTCATTCGTTGTTTATTCATTCGTCATTTTCTTGTATTTCAATGAACAACAAAATAAAAACATTTCCAGTTACAAAATACAAATCATCACCAACGAATAGTTTTATTCACCATATAATTTTTAAGAAAATTTATTATACCGAAAACTACATCATGTTAAATGTAATTATCTGTAGCACAAACAAAGTGCCCCAGAGGGGTACAATTATGGTAGCCGTGGGTGTAAGCCCACGGTTATGTATGACGAATGAACAATAAATGCGAACCCAGAATTCACACAAGCAGAGAAGCTGTAGAGCATTTGGGATGAATGCATTTCCAGTAACAGATTGCAAATCCTAACCAACGGATAGTATTAGTGATGAATGAGTTCCCTAGATACGGATTGCAAATCCTCACCAACGCACAAGTCTCTCTATAACAAACCGTTTTACACCCTGAAAGGGTATTTCAATTCAGCCCAGGGCAAGCGTAGCGACACCCTGGATTGTTTATGACGAGTGAACAATAAATGCGAACCAATAAATTTACACAAGTAAAGAAGCTATAGAGCATTTGAGATGAATGCATTTCCAGTAACAGAATGCAAATCATCACCAACGAATAGTTTTATTCACCATATAATTTTTAAGAAAATTTATTATACCGAAAACTACATCATGTTAAATGTAATTATCTGTAGCACAAACAAAGTGCCCCAGAGGGGTACCATTATTGTAGCCGTGGGTGAAGCCCACGGTTATGTATGACGAATGAACAATAAATGCGAACCTAGAATTCACACAAGTAGAGAAGCTGTAGAGCATTTGAAGATAAAACAGAGTTCTCTGTCAGCGTCAGGATAAAATGAATAAAAAGCATCACAGATGCTATGACCAGATACCCCTCGTTGCAAACGAGGGGCAGATTGGGAATAAAAGGGTGAGCGAGGGAAGCAATACAAGGGGTGTGTTGTGACGTGGAACATATCAACATAAGTTATTTGAGTTTTTAATTCGTTATTGTAACACACCCCTGCCTCCCCTCTCAAGAGGGGAACAAGGTCTAGGATGTTTAGTGGGTACTTTTATATGTTTTACTTTTTTACGTGTAACAAATATGACGTGTGAAAAATGAGACGTGTGAACTTCCCCTCTTGAGAGGGGAATACAAGGGGTGTGTTGTTATTGTAGCATATTACTCGTCACGTAATACACCCTTAATCCCTAAAAGGGGAAAACCCAACTACACCCCACAAAACAAAAAAATAAATTTCCATAATAATAAACGATATTTTCAAAAGACAAATTATCTTTGTGGAAAACAAGGATAAAATGGAAAAAATAGAGACTGGCATAGAAGGATTATATATCATCAAACCTCGTATCTTCAAAGATGATAGAGGTTATTTCTTCGAAAGTTACAACCGGGACAAATTTATAAAACTAGGCATAAAAAACGATTTTATACAAGACAACCAATCGCAATCAACATATGGTGTAGTCAGAGGTTTACATTGCCAAACCAATCCCTATTCACAAGCCAAGCTCGTCCGTTGCTTGCAAGGCACAGTACTTGACGTAGCGGTGGATATACGCCTCGACAGCCCTACTTACGGTCAACATTACGCTGTAAAACTGTCAGACGAAAACCAACTTATGTTTATGATACCACGTGGTTTCCTTCACGGCTTTTCAGTACTCAGTGATAGCGCTACTTTCTCATACAAATGTGACAATTTATATCATCCTGCAAGCGAACGCGGCATTAATCCTTACGATAGCGAACTTAATATCGACTGGCGCATCCCTAAGGACAAAGTTGTACTTTCTCCCAAAGACTTAATATCACCCGCATTCTCTTCCGTAACACCTATTCAAGGTTAAGAGATATTTGTTTATTGATAAAGGAACACCTATTTTTGCGCTTCTTATAAGCACCATAAGACCTTATGGCTCCATAGTTCAATGGATAGAATGTTAGATTCCGGTTCTGATGATATGGGTTCGAGTCCCGTTGGAGTCACTAAAGTGACAAAAAAGAACTCATCGTTTGATGAGTTTTTTTTATGCACCTCAACAAAGAGAGCTCGCTCTCATTTGTGGAGGGGCATAAAAAATAATCTGTCTGCAAGACAGATTGCTTTTTTGTTATAGACTTCGTACGTCCGAGCGGATCACCGCAGGTAATCCCGTTGGAGTCACGGAAGAACAAGGAAACCCATCATATAATAAACTCTTTTGTAATAAACCTCAGCAGCGTAGAGAGCTCGCTCTCTTAAGCGGATGAGCATAAAAAAGTGCCAGTCTGCAAGACTGGCATTTCTTGTTATAGACTTCGTACGTCCGAGCGGATCACTGCAAGTAATCCCCATTAAAGTCACGAAAAAACAAGAAAACCCATCGCTTTTGTAATAAACCTCAGCGTAGAGAGCTCGCTCTCAATAGAGTTATAAGTTATAAGTTGTAAGTTATAAGTTCACGTTATTCGTCATTTTATATATTTCAATAAACTACAAAATAAAAACATCTCCAATTACAAAGTAAAAATCCTCACCAACGAATAGTTTTATTCACCATATAATTTTTAAGAAAATTTATTTTACCGAAAACTACATAATATTAAACGTAATAGCCTGTAGCACAAACGAAGTACCCCAGAGGGGTACCATTATGGTAGCCACGGGTGAAGCCCGTGGTTAATTGTTACGAATAACAGAAAAATGCGAACCACAAACATCTAGAAGTAAAGAAGCTGTAGAGCATTTGAAGATAAAATTTGATTGTGGTGATATATGACCACGAACAGAAGCATCTGTATATTGCAAGTCAGGAGACTTGCTTTTAACAACGACGAAGCGAAAGACGCTTCGCCAAACAAGGGCTAACAAGCCCCAAACGAATAAAAACAACTACAGATACAAATCATCACCAACGAAAAAAAGCATCGCAGATACAACCAACACCCCCAAGTTACAAACGAGAAGCAGATTTAAATCTAAAATAACGAATCCCCATCACCACCACCAAAGACAAAATACAAGCCAAAAAGTTAGCAAAAAGATCATTGACATTAAAGGAACGATAAGGCACCACCAATTGTAGGACTTCCATCCCTGCGGCAAAGACAAAAGAAAACAATACAGCCAGCCAAAAACGAAAGCTATGCGACATCAAAAAGACAATGGGGAGATAAATAAGAAAATGCAGAAGATAATCGAGACGCACCTCTAACACATAAGTATTATTCAGACTGCCATGACTAGAATTTAATGGCAATACAGTGAGCAGCAACAAAACAACCAAATAACTTATCAGGATGTATTTATTCTTTACGGTCTTTAACATACGTTTTAAATGATGTTTATAGGGCGTTTAATAAGGCTCAAAGGTATCCATTTTAACTTTAATCAACATCATCTTTTCAGTTACTCAATAAACCAAAGCCCTAACGACGCAAAAGAAAACGCTTTACCACATTCTTAGCATTCTGCAATACCAATTCCTTAAACCAAGGAAGAGCTTTGTTATGCCAACGTTGTGGGTGGAAGGTCATCATTATCTTATCAGGCAAGGTCCCTGAGCAGAGAGATCCCTGAGCAGAAACCGTGCGAGGTCGCTGAGTACTTCGACTGCGCTCAGCAACCACGGAGTCGAAGCGAGGTCGCTGAGCGGAGTCGAAGCGCAAGGCATCTATAATATCCTCAGTAGAGTGAAACACCAATCCATCTTTCACCCATTGCGCTTGCTGAGGGACTTTATCACGCACACTGACTTTCCAGCCATCCCAACGGCGACCCGTATCGGTCAAATAAAACAAATCATCAAAATCAGCATCAAAATAGGGCTCGCCGATGAGAGCGTAATCACGGTAGTTGTTTTCTTGCCAGAGGTCTTTGTTATCATACTTAGAACGTGGTGCGCCCTCCATAGCTATGGTCTTTACCTCTGCTATGGTTCTTAACTGTTTTATATTATTTTCAAAACGCTTAAATGCTTGCGTTACATTTCCCTTACAAAATGACAAATCATCATAATGATAACCTACCTCATGCCCTAAAGCGGCAATTTGTTTCACCACCTCTACTGAATAGTGAGAAGTAAAACGAAAATAATAACTTCCCCTAATATTAAGTTGGTGCTCTGCCTTAGCCATAGCCAACGCTTTATCATAATGTTTTTCTACATCATGGCGTAGTATCACGAACTTATCATAACGTTGCCCTTCACAATATTCCCGAAAGGTGATAAAGTGATAGTCGGCCTGTTGTAAGACTTGTAATAATCGAAGTTGTATTTGGGGAGTGAAGTCCATAGAAAAACCCAAAGATATTGCTTTAAATCAAACCACCACTCAGATCAATGGAAGAACCTGTTATATACTCATTGTTGATTAAATAATCAATTGAAGATATTATTGAATTCAAATCACCAAGTCTTTTCATAGGAATCTGAGCAATAATATCATCTAACATACCTTGCGGTATTTGTTCTATCATGCCAGCCTCCATATAACCTAAGTTTAGAGAGTTTATTGATATCCCTTTAGAAGCGTTCTCTAATGAAATAGTTTTAGCTAAGCCCCAAAGTGCAGCTTTTGATGCAGCATACGAACTTGTGCCAATCGCTCCTTTCTGAGCTACCACAGACGAAAAATTAATAATCCTACCATATAAAACATTCCTCATCAATGGTAAAACTGCATTAATGGTATAAAAAGTTCCTTTTAGATTAACATCTATTACTTCAGACCATTTTTCTGTATCACACTTGTGAGCAAATGCATTATAAGATATGCCAGCACAATTAATAAGTACTATTGATTTACCATCTAAAGGCAATGACTTAATCCATGTTAACACCTCATCATCAGAAGCAACATTCACCTTTGAGAAGCATTTATCATCAAGCACAATTTTAGACGAATTATAGGTGCCATATATCTCGAAACCCTTAGTTTTATAATGATTAAAAATAAATGCTCCTAAACCTCTTGATGCCCCTGTTATAATAAATACTTTTCCCATTTATTTTTTTTCTGATGACCATTTAATAATTCCAGCACCATAAGTCCAACCACTACCCACAGCAGCAAAAAGGATCGTATCACCATCCTTTATTCTTCCACTTTTACAAGCTTCATCTAACATTATAGGAATAGTACCACTAGAAGTATTAGCATACTTATCCATATTTGTCATTACTTTTTCAAAGGGCAAGCCAATAATCTCCGCCGTCTTTTTTAATATCCCAATACTGGGCTGGTGAGGTATCATCAAATCAATATCATCGATAGTTAAATTAGCATCTTCTAGGACCTGAGAAATAGCATGAGGAAGTACTTTGGTTGCAGTTTCATAAACAGCTTTCCCATTCATTTTAAAATAATGCAACCCTTTTTCAATCGTTTCCTTTGATGCGGGCATCTCAGAACCACCAGCTGGTATAGTAAAATTATCCTTCCCTCTTCCATCAGTATATAAACGGAAAGCAATAAAACCATTATCACTTTCTGCCGAAGTTAATACAGCAGCTCCTGCTCCATCACCAAAAAAGACACAATCTCTACGCTTCCAATTTGTTATCTTTGAAAATGTGTCTGCCCCTACAACTAATACATTATCATAAACACCACTGGCTATAAACTGAGAAGCAACTGACATAGCATATAAAAAACCTGAACATACCGCTGCAATATCAAAAGCTACGGCACTATATGTTTGCAACTTATCCTGCAAAATAGCAGCAGTAGAAGGAGCTAAACGATCAGGAGTAGAAGTTGCGACTATAATAAGATCTATATCATCTAAAGATAAACCAGAATCTTTAATAGCTCTTTTACCAGCTTCATAAGCAAGATCACTTGTCGTCTGATTATCATCTGCTATATGTCGTTCTTTGATTCCTAAATTATTATATATCCAATCACTTGTAGTATCTACTACTGTTGCAAGATACTCATTAGTATAAATCTTTTCAGGAGTATATGATCCTGTTCCTAAAATTCTAACATTTCTAACTAACTGTTTCATCTTTTTATTTTAACGGTTTTCTTAATAACAAAGGTATTATAATTCTACATGTTTCTTGTATATCTCCTTACAAGTCGTCATTTCAATCCCTTTTTTCTGAAAATATATCAATTCACGTTCTAGAAGAGGAAGAGCTTCTTCTCCTAAATTTTTCACTTTAAGATAATGCCTCAACACATCTCCCAAAAGATATGACAAGTAGTTTTTAGCTCTTCGTTCTATGTCATCGTCACTCCTCTCTTCATTAATAAACTCATTAGGATGTGTAAGAAAAACAAAAGGACGATGAGTACATTTGCTTTCCAAACTTAAGAGAGTACGAGTCATTCGATTTATAGCTGGTGCTATTCTCATAAAAGTTCCAATATATGGAAAACCAAGGGCTGAGATAGGAATTTCTAAAATAGAAGAATCACCTTTACGAAAAATGTTTTGAAAGTCAGCAAAATAAGGATTACGTGGAGTAGTAAGCCAATTCAATTTCTTTAATGAGCCAAAAGACAAGAACATATCTAATCTTTGTGACGAAATAGAACTATCTATCTTATATCCTGATTCTTCTAGCGCTATCGGAATATTATTATTAACCCTAGCAGCAGGAGCTCGAAATGAGATAACTTCTTCCCCACTAATATCTTCAAGAATTGATTTTGACTGTTTTAATTGACTAATTTGTTCATCAAGAGATAAAACATCAAATGCCTGATTAACTTCATGAGTCAATCCATGTGAACCCACTTCATGACCATAAGGTAAAATCATCTTTACTACTTCTGGATATTTCTTGGCAATATGACCAGTAAAGAAAAAAGTAGCTTTGACATTATACTTCTCATACAAATCAAGAAGACGAGGCATTCCTTGCTTCACAACAAGAGCACCTGTTTCATCACTTAACCTATGATTTAATATTGATGTGGTCTCCACATCATTAGTCATCAACCCAAACGTTTTATCTAACTTCACAATATAACTCCTTTAATTGGTTTTGCAGGTATACCACCAGCTATTACTTTTTCAGGTAACGGCTTAGTAGCTATTGCCCCTGCGGCTAACACGGAATAATCTCCAAGAGATGATCCAGGTAATAACATTGCTCCAATACTAACCCATGCTCCTTTACCAATAACAACAGGAGCAACAAAAGATTCAAACGTATTTTTAAAATGAGGATAAGGATTTGAATGCGTTAACACAAAATTATTACCTGCCAAACTAACATCATCTCCAATAAAAATATAATCTGGATAAGAATGATCTAAGGTAACACGACGACCAATAAAAACACGTTCTCCAATATTCACGCCTCGCCATTTATGTATGCGCACACGCCAACTATTTACTGGACAATTGTAAGCTAAGAGTTCTAAGATTTCGTTATAAAACTTTTTAAGCAGAAATTGTCCTTTCTTCTCCTTTCTTCTTCTAGCTCCATCTGTAGCCTGTTCCACAAAACTACCACTAATGTTATAATAGGGCTTTGGGGTATATTCTTTATTTATAATCATATCTATTTGAAATAATAAATCAATATTTTAAGTACTATACTTCTTGATTAGTTTATATGCATACTCTTTAAGACGAGGATATTTGACAACAAACATTTTAATTCTGATTCTAAGAAATTCTCTTATAGTAATCATGAACCATTCAAAAAAAGAGTCTGTCCATAATGTATGTGATTGCAAAACAACACAAGTAGGAAAAGTATCCCCTCGGACAGCCTTAATGATATCAGACGATCTATGATAAGAAAGCCCAAAATAATTCTTCACAAAATCTCTAACACTATACTTATTTCCATCCCAACACATCCCAGTATCAGTTAAATAAAATACTTTTTTATAATCAATCGATATATAAGGCTCACCAATAATACCAAAATCAGATAAAGAATAGTATTTCCACATTGTTCTGTTATCATAGTCTGACATAGAACTACCATGCATACAAACAGTTTTCACTGGATAAAAAGTTCTAAAATATGC
Organism: Bacteroidales bacterium; assembly: GCA_965662645.1. Taxonomy (GTDB): domain Bacteria; phylum Bacteroidota; class Bacteroidia; order Bacteroidales; family UBA5342; genus UBA5342. The sequence continues at coordinate 36,010 of CBFIII010000002.1, read as the reverse complement.
TAAATTCGCAGTGAAATTAAAAATTGCTTTATCCAAATCTCCTACCGCAGAAGCATAGTCTTCATAATGATAACCGATCTCATGACCAAGTGCAGCTATCGCTTTAATAATTGACGAGTCATTGCTAATTTTCACTATTCTAAAATAATAGGTTGCTTTAAGCCCTAAGTCATACTCTGCCTTAGCAATTTTCAAAGCATTATGCGGTTTTTCATCGACATCATGACGTAATACAATAGTCTTTTTATACGCAGGAGCTGCGATAAACTCTTCCATCGTCATAAAAGTATAATCCTTAGACATAAAGGACTTGACAAGTTCTCTGTATTGTTTTATAGTAAAGTCCATTCTATAATTTCATAATAGTTTCCAAGCAACGCTCCGCAATATGCCCATCCCAAAGTTCAGAAAGCACGGGCTTTCGATCCAGAACTAAGGTCCTGCAATATTCATTACGAATACACTCTACATTATTTCCCAATAATACACTAGCCCCACTATTTTCGCGTAAAGTAACAGGACAATCGGCATTCCAACGCAAGGTTAAACATGGCGTACCTAATACAGATATAATTTTCATATTATAAGTTCAATATAACTCTTTCTAATTGTTCTTTTACTTCCAGTTGTACTTGCTTAGATCTTGAAAGATCCGCTTTCCTTTTGTTCGTCGTTGATATATAGTCAACAATAGCTTCAGCATCCCTCGAAAAGAACATCCACCCATCTTTTATCATTTTTTTATCAACAGCCAACAGGGTTTTACCTGCGAAAAATGAAACAGAAGGCACGCCTAAACAAGCAGCTTCGCGTGCAAATGTTCCTGCACCTGTAAGTACAGCATCAGAAAAAAAACAGGCATCAAGTCCATTGATTGGAGCATCAGGAATAAATATATTATTTAGACCAACAGCATAAGCTTTATCAAACTCATATCGGGGTAAATAAAGCACATTGAAACCATTTTTCGAGAGTGTTTTTAATAGCGCTGGTGTAATAGATTCGACTTCTCCATTGCGAATATAATTAGCCATAATATTTTCAGGACGTACTACAACATACTTTTTAAAAGGCAAACTTTCGATAAAAGACCCATCTGGCTTATAATCTGCCAAATACAAATCTTCTTTATAGCCATTATACAAGTACAATTTTCCATCGTGTAGTCCTTGCTTATTCAACAATTCTTTAGAAATAGCATTTGGGAAAAAAGCAAAATCACAAAATCGAGCGTATGTCCATTGACGTGCTGTGTCATTATCTCCAAAACAGATGGACTTTTTTCGCTTCAGAAATGACGACCAAACTGCATTTTCGCTACCACAACTGATAGAGATATCATAATTTATCTTGGTCTTATAAACTTTAAAGAAGCGATTAAAAGTTCCTAAAATTTTATTAATATTTTTTTTTCCATGATGCCCTCCAATCGTTTCAAATGGCACATCTAAATTCTTTTTTAAAAGCTTAGCTGTTTCAGAGAATTCTCTAGCTGTATATTCAAAATGATTAGTTCCATCATCTAGTATCTTTTTTATACTCAGCAAGAAGTGCACTTGAGGGGTATTCATTATATCAAACCAAAATCTCATTATCTATTCTTTAAAAATTTCAACATTAATGCAGCATACCTAAAAAAAGGTTTTAGATCTCCTTTATACCAAAGCGAATTGACTACAGGTCCTTGATTATATATCATATATTGTTTCAAGGAAAGCTTCCCTTCTACAATAGCTAACAAACTAAACAACAAATCAGATATTGGGTTTCGCCATTTTAGACCCAAATTATATTTCACAGGATATTGATTTTCTATACCATTAACATAGTTATATGCTAGTAGAGGATAATTAACACCAGAAGCAATAGCATGCCCCACCCAAAGCCACGTGCGAGGATTAATCTCTATCAATTTATATTGATTTACGCGTGGATCTTTTAAGTATTCAACTTCACAAATACCTTCATAATTCAATGCTCTCAATAATATTATAGATTGCTTTAAACATTCATCGATATAAATACTTTCGGTAAACGTTGCTGTTCCCACTTGAAGAGGATGCTCCCTTAACTTTACCCCCATCCAAAAACATTTTATCTCGCCACCAATACAAAAAGCTGTGAAAGAAATTGTTTTGTTTGTTCCATCAAAAGGAATAAATTCCTGAGTAAATGCAGTCTCTAAATTGGTTTTCTCAGATATTAGGTTTAAATCACGTTTTAACTCAATTCCACTTTTTGAAACAAAACCAATACGCCCCACCTTTTTATAAAACGATAAGCCATTTCTACCTCTTGTGAGTACAGGATAGGCTAGGTTCAATTCTTCAACTTTCGTTTTCTCATTAATACAGAAAGTTTTAGGAATGGGGACTAAAAGTTTCTTCGCTAAATCAAGTAGTTTTACCTTATCATATATTTTATCTAACTCCTTAAAATCTGGAACTAAAAATTTATAAAACTTCTTTAGCTTTTCTTTATGCTTAGAAAGCGTATAAACGGCGTGATCATTTGAAGGTAGCAACAACCAACCCTGCAAATTCTGATCTTGCGCCAAATCTATCAAGAAATCAGCAAAGCTATCTTCAATAAAAGGAGGACATGTATAAAAATCCTGACAAAATTTAGAAGAGGCTGCCACACACGAATGCACATCCACCACCACTACGGGGATACCCTGCTCACCTAAAGCTCGGGTATTCGCTAAGCCTTGTACATGGCCTTCAATAATAATTACTCCTGACTTATTTTTCATCCTTCTCCACTGTTTCTAAAACCGACAAAGCTAACAACATCCAGGCTTGCGACCAACGCATATACGGAATTTTTATCTTATAGTTTTTATGAAATTGATAATAGAAATAGCCCTTTTTATCTTGCATATGCCCTACAGTCCACTCTGCTATTTGTGTTGAAAAATCAAGATAAGAGGCATCATAGTTCTGCAATAAAGCAAAAGTAATAATACCCTGTGCTTGATTATGAATCTCAATAGGCCATTGTTTAGGTATGCGCCATTTAGCGATGCCATTACTGGAAAATTGTTCTTTTTTATAGAATGCCAAACCTTTACTAATGGACTGTTCTATATCACTGCGTTTTTGTCCAGAATAGTGTACATAATTTGCTAAAGAAACCAAAATAAAACCTTGGTGAAAGTCTATTTGTCTTCTCTCTTGATCTAATTCTGGATTATAACTATAAAACCATGAACCATCCTTCTTCTGCTTGCTCAAGACATAATCGACAGCACAACTAGCTGTCTCTAATAAACTTTCATCTTTTGTAATAGAATAAACTTTCGCTAATGTTTCAGCCCCCAAAAGTGAAGCATTATAACAAACGCCTGTTGATTGATGGGTATAAGCAATTGATAATCCATTTTCGAACTCTGTAATTGGCAAATCCTTTAAGATATAGTCAGCAGAACTTACGATAAGATCTTTTGCTTCTTTGTCATTAGTAAGCTTATAATATTCAAATATACCATCGATAACAAAAGCAGTCACAACAACAGAAGGTGTATAAGCCTTCAAGTAACCTCCTAGATTTGCCCAATCAAAATTATAGCCCCAACACGCCCCACTATAACCTTTGGATGTATTCTCCTTAAGCCATCCGAAGATGAATTTTATCGATTCTAGATCTTCATTTTTGCCATGCAACTCATATTGGATACAATAAGCTTTTAACATTAACCCCATACCTTTAGGGTTATAGCTTTTCCTGATCCCCAAAAATGGGCGTATGTGTAGAGGATTTCTCTTCTGTATCTGAATAGCAACGGTTGTTACCCAATTCCCCATCTTCTGAAAAAGAAATGGACTATTAAGTGTATCATAGGGATCATAGCCTTTAAAGCCTTCCTTTTTAATATACCTCTTTAGTGTTTTTAAGGAATAATTATATTTCATTAAAAAATATTTTAGTTAAGCGATGTGCTACATTATTTGCAAAAAACTGTTTAGAACTGATTTTATTATTTTCAGAAAAATCAGACATCAATTTTTCATTACCTAATAGATCACACATAAGATTCTCCAAATTAGTTGGACTGATATCTGATGTCATATAACCATTCTTACCATCTGTAAATATGTCCGGTATTCCTCCAACATTAGACGTTATAATTGGCAAACCAAAAGCCATTGCTTCCAATATCGCATTAGGCATACCTTCGGCATAAGAAGGAAAAACAAATAAATCGGCATCAAATAAAACTCTAGCCTTTTTTTCTCCTTCTATGTGTCCAAGAAACACGATATTCTTTAGTCCTTTCTCTATCACGATTTCTTTTAAATCAGCTAAAGCACCTCCATCACCAGCAATTATAAGCTCATAATCATTGTGCTTTTCATGTAATGCAATAAAAGCATCTAAAAGTTCATATACCCCCTTATACTTCTCTACACGTGAAAGGAAAAGAATACGTTTATTACTTTTAGAGACTACTTCTGTATGATTATAGGTTAACAAACTAGGATCTACAATAGTTGTTTCTTCAATAATCTCACCTGAATAACCCCAGCTTTTTATTTTTTTTTTAAATGCAGACGAAAGTACAATCAATCGATCAGCCTTAAAAAAAGATGTTTTAAATGAAGGAAACCCTCCTGTATCTACTAACTGTTGTATCTTAGGATCAAGTCCTCTAAAAAAAATACTTACTTTTTTATTAAAAATTTTTGAAATCCTCAGATACAATAAATCTCTAACAAACACATCTTTTGACAAAGAGTGATTAATAACAACTTGCTTGTAGAAAGGTATTCTGCATAAAAAAATAATATAATCTAATGCATAGCAGAAAAATAAGAATAATATATCAAATCGTTTTAGATACAAGCGCCGACCTCTAACCATATAAGAAAACTCTTCGCCTAAATATGGTTTTAGAACCTTATAATAATTACTAACACCTCCTGCAATTTTAGGGCTGGGAACCAATATTAAGACTTTATTACTCTTCATGTTGTAACTCTAAGTTTTCTAACAAATGCTTAAGTCGTAAGTCATACGATTCATTCGTATTAAAGTCTCCTTCTTCAAACTGCCAACCTTCTCTAAAAATGAAACGCCCCACTTTACCATCAACTTCTAGTATATGATCTTGCACATGTCCAAATATGGTTTGAAGTTCATTAACCACATAGCCCTTAGTTGGATGTTCAAAAACATCTATAGCCATACACGTGAAATTCCATCTATCGCACAACTTCTTAGAAAAATCTAAAAGGGCAAAAGGTGGTGCAATATAATCAATTCCCTTTGTCCCACTTGCTTTATCGCCATCCTTTACCTTTTGATGACCAAACCAAGACTCGCCAATCTTCACAATGCGCCATTCATAATCGTGTGGCGTATATTCCTGCAAGATAACATAACCCTTTTGTGCATCTTTATAGATATTAATGTACTTTCTCACTTTAGAAATAAAAAAAGAGGGACTAGCATACGCTTTTTTGGTCCAAGTCTTTACATTACCTGTTTTCCTATTAGGGCCTAAACGTCTTTTAATTCCTTTACCAAAAGCTTTCTTTATATAGGTCTCCAATGTGTTTTTACTTTTTATTATTTCAACCCCTGTACCCGAAGCGCCAATGCCAGTCTTGGCTACAATAGGAAATTGACAGTGTTTGTTAAAATCTAGAGCCTCATCCTTTGAATAAAACACATTTGTTTCAGGCATTGGTATATGTGCACCTTTTAAAAAAGCAGATAACATACGCTTGTTTTCATAAATCAAAACTTCTTCATATGTAGGATAAGTGCGACGTTTCATAACCTTAGTGATAACATACAAACGCTCATCATATAAAGTTTTGTATTTAAAGGTTTCTCCTGGTGGTTTTAATAAAAAACAATCCGAATCATCCCCACAAACTTGTTCATACCAATAGCTAGAAGTTAAATCAATCACAGAATAAGCAATATCGCCTTTTTTACAAGCTATTTCCCATTTTTTTGAAGAATTAACATCTTCATTTCTTAGTATTGTTAATTTCATTATTTACTTCTTTAACATCATATTATACATTATCAAATTAGTCATTTTATGCCAATACCCTTCCTTGAATGAATGCTCCTCATTCTTAACCATTCTCTTGGCTCTTTCTATATCAAATAACAGATTAAGTCTTTCATCGAAATCATCCATTAAATGATCTACAACAAAAGGATAAAACCAAGAATCATAAGGAAAATTTGGAGGATATTTTTTCTTAAAATATCGTCTGACACCTCTTATGAATAAATAAGGATATTTTCCCAATAAATATTCTTTGGGAGAAAAACCATTTGAATACTGGAATCGATCTAAGTCCGAATATATACAATGGGAAACATTACAGTGAAACTTTGGAATAACTAAACGGTCTTTTATCTTATGAGAAGTACCTTCTTTTCTTAGTAAATGATAATCCGAAGAAAAAAGCATTTCCAAATAATCAATATCAAGAAAAGGGGTGATCACATTTTTATAGGACGAATAATACAAAGTAATGTCTTGCGTATCATGTAAAGAAGCGACTAACTCATATAAAAGAAAAAACTGATTATTTTTATAACTGTTCTTAATATATGGAAGGTCATTAATTATATTTATTACTTCCGAAACATCAACATCATCTATCCTATAAAAATAGAGCGGTAAATATTCTTTTACAAGGCTCTCAACATCTTCATCGTTTTCATAATATCGACGAACAAATGGCGTTGTTATTAAATCATCATAGTGCAATCCTCTAATACCTTCACCTCCCATTGCACCCAAAAAAATAGTATCAACATCAGGATGCTGTTGTTTCTCTCGCTTCAAAGCATCAAGACGATGGCTTCTGTGAATATGTACTAAAGAATTCCCTTTTCTTACAATCTCTTCAGATAATGCTTTGTACCAATCTGCTGTTGAGTGTGGGTAATTATAATTATTATAGTCTAAGCCAAAAGCTTTTGCGATCTCTGTAGAACACTCTACATCCGCAGAATTCTCATTTCCAAATGTAAATGCATAAGGCTTTACATCATTAGCTAATAAGGCCCCTAACACAATACGACTATCCATTCCCCCCGTCAATGTCATGGTCACATTACCACCCTCACTTAATGCTAAGTATGATTTTGTGATTTTATTTAAAACTGTTGCAAAATCCTTATAATCATATTTCTTTTCAGGAAGCTTTAGTAACTCATCATACCCCCAATACTGCTCAATACTTAATTCTCCTTGAGACGATATAACAAAATGCGACGCTGGTTTAGAATAAAACACCCCTTCGTACATTGTTCTTCCATCCACAAAATGATGAAATAAGGAATGCAGAGCTAGATTAGTAGATGACAGCTTAGGTTTAACCTCTTTCACAATATCATCAATACTATCAGAGATAATAAAGTTTTTCCCGTTTTGCCAATAGAATAACTTCTTAATGCCGATATGGTCGGTGTATAGATGTATATTACACTTTTCATCTTTTAACTGGATGATGAAGTGCCCTTTGATGTGTTTGATAAAATCAAGAGCATAATTCTCAACTAACATTTTCACTAACTTTATGTTAGTTTCTTTGTTTTCGTTACGAGATACAGCATAACCAGAAATTAGTTTTACATCTTGAATTTCATTGATATTAGCTTGTGTGTATTTCATATTATTGATTAACAGCAACTACTGCTGATTTGTCGCACTTTGAATTAAAGAATAAAACACGGCACTATTAGTTTCGGGATTAAAGTATAATGAACACACTTTTTTCCCTTTCTCTCCAACTCTTTTAGCGTCGTCATAATGACTTATTATATAACTCATTTTTTCAGAAAGTTCAAAAACATTTTCGGGTTGAAAATAGAAGACCGCATTATCATCCAAATAATCAGAGATATCTGAAACCTTACTACATATCACAGGATTTCCAGTAGCTAAATACTCACCTAGTTTATAAGGAAAACCAGCATTTGCAAATCCAGAATCATTCCTTGTCATAAGTAAAACATCAGCATCTTGTAGGGTTTGATAATAATTATCTTCTTCTAATCGTCCAGTAAGAATCACATTATCAAAGTCGCCTAGTTCTTTTCTTATTAAGTCCTTGATCTTCGGTGGACAATTACCTGTCATTACTAATTTTGATTCTAAATAATTATTTAAGTGCAATTTAAATGCAGTAATTAATGTATCTAAACCGTCCTTTTCTCCATAAGTTCCAGAATATAAGAAATTAAAACCTTCAGTCTTTTTTTTATCCAAAGCCAAATTCAAATTACTAGCTGATATTGGCACTCTCATAATTAAACATTTAATATCAAAAGAGCTAAACTTTACATCCAAATGTTTACTTATAACGGATAAAGCATCAGCTAATTTCACAATAAATAAACGATGGGTGAGCTGTGCAAATCTTTTCTTTATACCACTATAACCTAAGGTTGAAAAGTCTTCTACAATATCAAACACTAATTTGTAGCCAATAAGCTTTGCCCAAAGTAGCACTAATATTTTATCATAATTAGCACTAAAAGAAACAATTGTGTTATTCACCTTATTTTCTTTATACTTCCATAATTTATAACAGAAAAGAATCTGCATCATAATAAAAGTAAACGGAAAGAATATATTTTTCTTTACAAAGCTTCCAACAGCCTCATAGGGTGTTCCATTAAAAACGCCTTTATTATCATTCAGCTCATGACCTCTAGCCCACTTTAAAGTAAGAAGAACCCTCGTTTTTGCTCCTTGTCGATTGAGATAATCTAAAAATTGAATCTTCCGCTGTGTTGCAGCATATCCATTTGGAAATAAGAACGACCCTATAAAAATCACATTGAAGTTTTTTTCTTTCATAATTTCTTAATTACTCGACATGGGTTACCTGCTGCTACAACATTAGCAGGAATACTTTTCACCACCACACTACCAGCACCAATTACACTATTTTCACCAATCTCTACACCTTTTAAAACTTTCACACCTTCCCCTAGCCATACATTATCATGAATAACTACGGCTGATGGTTCTCCAGAACGTGGATCATCCAAGTGCCAATCAGCGTCGGTAATAAGTGTATTTGCCCCACATCGAACTTTATTACCTAATATAATAGAATCAAAAGCACCGATAACCGTACCACTAAAACCACAATTATCTCCAATCTGTATTTTTGCACCTTTTTGCAAAGTACTCAGCATGCAAGGCCGATTAACACCTATTAAATTTGAATTTGACTTAGAGTTAAATGAACAAAAATCTCCAAACTTTATCACACTTTCATTTATACGTCTAATATGAACTATACCAAACGCACGTGAACGTGTGCCAATGTCACACCCCCACCAAATAACTTTCACTTTAAGCATTAAAGTAAAAAACAGAATAAGAACTCTTCTATATATTAAATCAATCACATAAACTATGCGGATCTGTTCCATCATCTTTTTTATAATTTCCATGCTCTTTATCAAAATAATACTTGTCAAAAATGAGAGCCAAACCCGAATAAAAAATTAACATTTGACTCATTGTTGCGAATGCAATAAAAAAAACTAAACACAAAAAAAGCTACGCGTAAATTTAGACATTCTAGAAGTACAATAAAATTTTCTTAATAGAAGAACCCGTCCTGTATAAAGAAAAAACAGACAAGAAGTCCGTAATACACTAAATAAGATTAATATCCTACATGGATATGTGAACTTCCAAATCTATCTGAATATTCTTTTACCTCCTCTATTAAACCAACATCAGTTAAATTTCCGAAAAATGGAGTTAAAAAAACACCTATATTTCACCCCAGAAAGAGATAGTTGCAAAAAAACAGGATGTTATAAAAATGTTTTCTTGTGCTTAACATTACTTCGAAATAATATCTAGTCTATGCTTTTTCCACCTATCAAGCAGGTAAAATATCAACACAACTACAAAGAATAACAAATAAGGTTGAATTATAATCATTCTACGGTATTCTGAACCTAATAGAAAGAATAACAAACTATATACAACAAAAGGGAAAAAGAAAGGAATAAATTTCCTACCAACTGTTATCCCCCCTATCAATCCTAAAAGACCTATAAAGACTGGAAAAAGCAACAACGAAAACAGATACAACAAATTCTTCTTAAGCAGAAGTTTTCCGCTAACAAGACCTAATTTAGTCAAGAAAAAACTTTTCAGAAAAGCTTTTTGTAGTCCCAATACTTTTCGTTTTGAAAAAACAGGTTCAGATATCAACCTATTAATTGAATCTGCTTGCGCTACATAATAACCATTAAAAGACCTTTCAAATTGCTCTTTGCTTGGATCGTTCCAAACTCTCATTTTAGAACATTCATCACCAGAAATCACATCATAATACTTAGCAATATTTTGAGCTCTAGTTAGTGTTCCCATTTCATGTGTTAATGAACAACCAACGGATTTTACAATCCTCACATCTGGATAAAACTGATAAACAGCAATTAAATGTGGAATTAAAGTCAGAAGTGCTATTAAACCAACCCTGAACGTTTTGAAAAAAGACTTCTTTAAATCCTTAAAATGATATAAATACACAAAGAATAATACTGGCACAATAACGACATGCACCTGAAAAACAAGAATAAGTAAACCAACAGTAAGGCCAAGTGCTAAATCATATAATAATTTCTTCCTTTCCTTAAGCTGCTTAATAAAAAACCAATTTGCCAAAACTAATAAGAAAAAAACTAATGCCTCTCTTAAAATGAATGTATAATAAAAAGCAAGATTAAAAAAAAGAGCTGTAGAAACACAAGAAAAAAATGCTATTTTACGTGTCGTCAATCGACTAAAGATGCTGTACAAAAGAAGAATTGCAACAGAGCCTAATATACATTGTATAATTTTAGCTGCTACAATTTCAGGATATATCTTAGTTAATTTCTGGTTTGCATAATTATCGTGAATATAGTCAATATCTGTAAAGAGATTAACAAGCGAATAGATTCCTCCTAAAAAATAAGGGTAACCTGGCTCGCGAAAAAAACTTTGCACAAAAGGAGCTTGCTCTACTTTTGATAAACCATGGCCTTTAGCAATATTCACTGCCAATGAATGATACCCTGTACCATCAGGACTAATGACTCTTAAGTTTCCTACTAACAATGAACTGCTAATAGCCATTGAGAGCAAGAAAAGAACGAGTTGCGGTTTTTTGCTTTTTAAGAAAGTAGTCATAACAATATTTTAATTTAATCTTCGAGAAACTCAATTATTGGAACTCCACACCATAAAGGCAACCTCACCAAACACTCTTCATAACGATCACATTGAAGCAATACACGCCCATCATGATTTTTTTTATAAAAATCACTTTTGTGCAATCCCAAGTAATGGAAAACGGGTGCCATGCCTTTACTTTTTAGTTCAGCAATAAAACGGCTGCGGTCTTCAGGAGTTTTAAACACCAAGTAAAACATATGTGCGTTATTAGTGGCATACGTAGGAATATAAGGCAAATCAAAGTCATAATCGCGCCCCCACAGCTCCTTTACATGCTGGGCATACCACTCCCATATTGCTTTCCGCTTTTGCTGTATATCATCAAAAGCCTCTAACTGCGCCCAAAGAAATGCAGCCACCAGATCCGAAGGCAAGAAGGACGACCCCGTATCTACCCAGCCATATTTATTCACTTCACCACGGAAAAACTCCGCACGGTTAGTGCCTTTTTCCCATAATATCTCAGCACGTTGTAGGAAACGTTCATCATTAATGACTAACATCCCTCCTTCTCCACATTGTATATTCTTTGTTTCGTGAAAAGAAAAAGCCCCCAAATGTCCAATACTCCCCAAAGGCTTCCCCTTGTAATAGGAACCTATGGATTGAGCAGCATCTTCTACCACCAAAAGGTCGTATTTATTGGCTATCGCCATCACCTTATCCATGTCACAAGCCACGCCTGCGTAGTGCACCACCACAATGGCTTTTGTTTTGGGCGTAATGAGCGCCTCTATGGCATCTTCATCTAACCCAGGACGATCTTCACGACTATCCACAAACTTGATTAAAGCCCCTTCGCGCACAAATGCTAAAGCGGTACTCACAAAAGTGTAGGCGGGCATAATCACCTCATCACCTGCCTGTATATTCATCAATAAAGCACACATCTCAAGAGCATCGGTACAGCTCGTAGTCAATACCGCTTTTTTAAAACCCCAACGCTCTTCAAAAAAGTGTTGACACTTCTTGGTGTAATAACCATTGCCACTGATATGACCGCGCGCTACAGCATCACTCATGTATTCTGTTTCTTTACCTGTTATATAGGGTTTGTTAAATGGTATCATCTAAATAATTTTTAATATTAAATTAAAACATTAGAATAAATAAAGGAGCAACTTATAATATTCCATATTTATTTATTATTTCTACTGTTCTATTTGCATCTTCTACAGTGTAATGCTTATCAATAAACAAATTAATCACACTACGGTGTAGCCATTCGGCATTCGGATATTCTCTATTATCTATAATTGATCCTATAGAAGGGTAATGACCACTAGCAAATAATCCTGCATCAAATATTTTTTTTAACAATATTGATTTATTTTTCACAAGAATATGATAACGCCAATTATTGAATTTGTTAGATACTTTAATATTAGTAGTTATTCCACTTGAAAATATATTCTTAATTTGCTCTTTATGATTAGACCATTTTGTATTTTCTCTGATAATGTTCGATTTATACTGACAAATACTCATACTATCATAATTTACACCTTGCCAAACATTTTTTATTCCATCTTTTAACACACTTACATTCGTATCGTTATGCGCCAACTCTTCCTTTAAATTAATATATATATCCTCGTTGAAATTATTATACGAATCTGACATGAAATAGAAATCTTGATAAATCCCAAATGCTCCGTGATTTAATTCTACCTGCTTACCATATCCTGTACTGTATAGAATAAGATCAACATACATATCTTTAACATTAAATTCATACTCTGATGCATTGCACAAACATCTATCATCAATAATAATTGTTTCAGTTTTTGTAAGCTTTACCAGTTCAAAAAAATCATATGGACTATCAGGAATTCCGTATTGATGATTCCATAATAATATTACCTTTTTGTTAGACATTACAGAATCAAGTGAGCTTGTAATACTTTGCTCTAATGAGCTCTTATCTATATCAACGAATACTATATTCATCCCAATACTCTCCAACACAAAATAGACATCATGACAAATATTAGATGGTATTATTATTGTATAATCAACTAAATTATTTCCTTTTATGAAATTAAACAATATGGACAAAGCTCTATTAGAATATATCGTTTTCATTTTACTGTTGCTGGTGATCCATAAACTACACAATCTTCAAAATCTCTTAATACAAGAGAGTGCATCCCAATATACACCCTATTTAACACAACACATTCTCTAATCGAAACATTAAGACCAAAAAAACAATAAGAGCCAACTTTAACATTTGCCCCAATAACTACATTTGCAGCAATAAAATTCGCTTCTCCAAATCGAGTATCATGTTCAATTGTAACATTTGAATTAATAATATTAAAATCACTTATAATAACATTACTCTGAATTGTTGAACAACTCAAGATTACGTTTCCTATTCCTAACTTACTACTTTCAGCAATATATGAACTAGGGTGAACAAAACTAGTAAACTTTGATCTTGCAATTCCAAAACTATTTAGCAATTCAAATCTTTTCTTTAGTAAATCAGGCCTAAACAAATTAAAAATAACTCTTATATCGTTGTTCTCATTCAAATATTGAAGAATATTAGTTGTATCACAAACAACTGGAATGTTATTTATTCTATTACCAACAGGTATCGTATCAAAACAAAAACCGATCACTTGCTGTGGATTATTATATGACAAAAAAGCACTATTTATCTGCTCTGCAATATTCAAAGCGGTACCCACACCTCCAATAATAATAATTTGCTCTACAACCATGCTACTTCTTTTCTAAAATCACAAAATTTGGACGTCTTGTGGTTTTTAAATTTATTCTATAAATATATTCTCCAATAATACCTAAACCAAGAAGTATAAATCCCACTCCTAATCCAATTGTAATAGTTAAACTAGCATAACCTGGAACACTTATTTTTCCGATGAAATGCTGATAAATAATAACTAATGAATATATAATAGTACTCAAAAAAACAAAAATCGATGAATAGGTTAAGAATCTAATTGGAAAATTAGAAAATGTCACAAAAATATTAATCGAATGTTCAATTAATTTCTTCACTGTATAGGAACTTTTACCAAACTCTCTAATATTATGAGATATTGGAGTGCTTGAAACATGTGACGTAAACCACGTAATATAACCATCTAAAAAACTATATGAATTTTGCATCTCGCGCAAATTAAATGCAATATTCGTTTTTATTAATCGTAATGCAGAATAATCTGGATGTAATTCTGGAATTCCTATCTTAAGCATTCTTTTTAATAACCTTGACGTAACATTTCGAAAAGCACTATGATTTAATTCAGGGAATTTACCATAAACAACATCGTAATCTTCTATCTTCTGCTTATCCAAAAGTTTTAATATATCATTAGGATCTTGCTGAAGATCCTCATCTATCGTTACTACAAACTTTCCTTTCGCTTCAGAGAATCCACATATTATTGCATTATGCTGTCCAAAATTTCTACTCAATTTTATCCCTCTAGCAATGCCTTTACTCGAATCTACAATGCGACTTATAACCTGCCAAGAATTATCCTGACCACAGTCGTAAACAAAAATAATTTCCACACTATATTCCTCGTTATTCCTAAATGTTTCAATTATTCTAGTAAAAAGAGTTTCAAGTGTTTGCTCTCCATTATAAACAGGAACAATTATAGAGATTAGTATCATAGTTCAAATTTAGAATTAGATTGATAAATAAAATAACCAGATCGATCAGCACTTTTAGCTATCTGTTTAACATCCGATGTTAGCAGTTCAGCTTTAATAATAGCAGGATGTCCGTTAGTTATAAGATCTCGAACCCTAAACGATGTTGGTGTATTAAAAAAGACACCAGAGAATAAACTATGTATAATCTTTGGAATTTCAAAATCACCTAAGGATATATTGACAACACCTTTTACAAAATCATATCCAGTCGATAAATAGACTAAATCTGACCCAATGAAATCGCCTCCCATTCTACCTGCTATCTCAATCACTCTAACATCACCATTTTTGGTTAATAATACCTCAGAATGGCTTGCGCCATTCTTTATAACTAATGCATCTAATGCCTTAAGAACTGTTTCATAAATTTTATTTCTAATTCCATTATCAATATCTGCTGGTTGATGATGTTCTGTTTCTACAAAAAAGGGAGCCCCAGTAGTCACTTTATCAGTTACTGAAAGCGAATAGTGTTTCCCTTGATATGAAATCATTTCAACAGAAAATTCTCTACCTTGCATAAATTCCTCAACGATTACTCGTTGTCCAATCGAATTATCGAGTGCATAGGAAATAGCATCATTAACATCTTCGGGACATTCAACTTTAGTTACACCCCTAGAACCAGACCTGTCAGTAGGTTTAACTATCACAGGAAAATCTATCTGATTTTCGAATACAAAGTCAGCTTTATCATAAAATATGAAACGTGGACATGCAATAGAAGCCTCTATCAAAGCTTTTCGCATCTCAAACTTATCAGTAGATATCAGGGTAGAATCAAGTGAGTTGCCCACTAAACCTAATCTGTCGGCAATATAATTAACCGTTGGCATTGCTACATCAGAAGCAATAGAGACTACGCCATCAATACGCTCTTCTTTACAAATTTCTAGGATTTTTCTTTTTTCAAGAATTGAAATTGGATAAAACTTATCACAAATATCTTTGCAAACAGCCCCATCCTCCCATGCGAAGCAAATGGTAGTAATTCCCATCTCCTCAGCTTTTAATACCAAAGGTTTTTGTAGATAACTGGCTCCAATGATAGCAATTTTCTTCTTCATAGACTATTAGATCTTAACAAATACAAATAAACCCACCATAATTAAAACTAAACCCACAAGCTTTCCGATGGTAAATACCTCACCAAATAGAAATATACTTAAGAAAAAAACCAACACAAAAGATAAACTCATAAAAGGATATGCAAATGAAAGCTCAAACTTTGTCATGGCAGCCATCCAAAAAAGACTAGCAACGAAAGCTGCTATAAAGCCTGATATAATCCAAGGATCAAAAAAGAGCTTGAATAAAAATATTAATTTTTCACTAGCAACATCTGGCAAAGCACCTTTGAGGTTCATACGCCATTTAAGAATTAGTTGCCCGTAAACGGTAAACAAAATGCAGCCTATTATGTATAGGTATCTCATTATATGATAATCTTTTTCTATTTTAAATCTGTCTAAAGTTCTCCTCTACAACTGGCTAGCTATCTCTAAAATAGCGTCACTAAAAGATATTATGGCGCTTAAGCTCATCGTACAATTCATCATGCGTAAGGCGAAAATCATCTGAGACAAAGATGGAAAAGTATGCCCCACCCCTTCTTTAACACCTAAAGTATAAATTTCCTTTACAGGAGCCAAAGTTTGGAGATAACGATCCACTAAAACCACAATGATCTCCAATAATAATTCTTGCACCTTTTTGAAAAACACGAAACAGACAAGGGCAATTTATACCAATTAAGTTCGAATTACAAGTACAGTGATTACCAATAAGAATAATTGTATCTATATATCGCTTAAAAAAAATCTTTCCCAATACGATGAAATGTCGACCTAAGTTTACCCCCCACCATAAAGCTTTCAACCTTGCTATAAAACTATAAACTATTCGGTTCCATATTTTAAAACAGACATCTATATAATGTGAGAATATATTAACCATAGTAAACAATCTTTGAAATATTCGTATTAGCATAAGATAAACCAATTATAATTAAAGTTGAAGTAAAATAACCAGCACACCATGTATTGTCCGCAGTCATTCCATGCAACATTAATCCCATAATCATGGCAGCAAAGGCCAATGCTAAAATTCTATTCATTACAGGCAGTGATTTATTTTTCATCGTTCTGTATGATTTTGTTATACCTCGTATATGTAACAACCAAAAAGGAATAAATCCCAGCCAACCAAAAAGAAAAAGAGTTGAAAAATAGTTCGTATGCATCCCCCCACCCCTCAGAATCCTATATTTACTATTTCCATAAAATGCATCGATCTGAAATTTTGTAGTACTATAACCATAGCCAATGAACCAATTTCTGGTATTATAATTATAAAATGCTGCTTCATATGCTGTTCCTCTATTAAGAGCACTACCATCAAGAATAGTTTCTAAAGAGAATTTTGCTCCTGTATTAGCCTCATTAACCTCCATCTGTTT
The DNA here is from genome assembly GCA_965662645.1 of Bacteroidales bacterium. Taxonomy (GTDB): domain Bacteria; phylum Bacteroidota; class Bacteroidia; order Bacteroidales; family UBA5342; genus UBA5342. The sequence continues at coordinate 18,623 of CBFIII010000002.1, read as the reverse complement.
GTCAAAACGCTCAAACACATGATCAAACCCTAAAGCACTGACTATAAAAAAGATTGAAATTAAAAGTATCGCAATCATCAATGTTTCATAAATCTTTTTGGATATATTTGTAATTGACTGAATTTTACCTTGAAGAAAATATACAATAATGATTAAAACAACAGTTGCTGAGAAAACGGCTTTTGAACCTGAAGTAAAAACATTCACAACAGTTAAAAAAAACCCAATAAGTAAAGCTTTCTTCTGCTTAAAAACGAATAGCCCAGATAAGCTAAAAAAATAAAAAGTTGCAAATAATACAGCCAATAACATGTTATGCTGCCCATTATAGGTTGATACACCTATAATACCACCAGCACCAGCATCAAATAAATCATCAGCATTTATCCAATCTCCTGCCCACTGCGGAAACATCAGCATTTTTGGTATTATTTTAAACATTGTATTTACTGAAGCCACCAATGCATAGGCAGCAAGAAAAATATTCAATTTTAAAAACTGAATAATACGAACTTCAGTAATTACAATTTGCCCCGATAAAACAAATAAAAAAAGCGTACCGATGAAAGAACAAATAGCAATTAATAAACTTATAGTATCACTTTTATTAAAAAACAACCATCCTAGTACTGTGCTAAAAAATAATATAAATATTAACCAATAAAATAACCTATCTTTATTTACAATTTCTCTTAACCTTATATTAAATGCCAAAGCCAACATTAAACAAAGAAATGCTACAATAGGAAATAAGCCCGCCCTAGCAAGTTGTGCTGGAAATAAGTTACAGACATACATGACCATTAAAAACTCAAATAGCCTATTTCTACCCAATGTGCAAAAAAAAGCGATTAAAGAACACACAACTATGCCAATAGCATAAAGCCCAAAATTAGTGGTTTGTGCTATTTCTGCAAATAAAAGCAATGTCAATGATATAAATACGATACGCTTTATACTAGAAGACTGAATATGTGAAACACCTCTTATCATTTACCTTTTAACATTTATATGTTTAAGATATTCGCTCCAGTCTCCAATATCTTTCCAACTCCCTTCGCTCACAGGAAAAACCCCAATATTATCACCTCTCTTTTGTACCTTTTTAATTAATTCTGTTATATGAAAGAACGTATTATCTGGAATTAAATCCAACATCTCAGGTTCTAAAAGATACATCCCTGAGTTAATTTGAAATGACATCTGAGGTTTTTCGTCTAATGACCACAGTTGTCCTCCTTCTCGAGTCTCAATGGTTCCATAAGGCATCTTAAAGCTTTTTAAAGCTGACACAATAGTGATACTATTCTTTTGCTCTTTATGGTAACGGTATATTTCAGCTAAACTTTGATCTATAACAATATCACAGTTAGACACAAAAAAGGTGGAGCTTATTTTACCTTTAAGCAAATACATTGAACCGGCAGTACCTAAAGGAGTTTCCTCTTGAAAATAATCCACTTGATAATTTTTATGCTCAATATTATCAATAAAGTGCTTTATCAATTTGGCTTTATAGTTAACAGAAAGATAAAAATGCTGACAACCATAAGCTACAAATCGATCCATTATCTCCTCTAAAATTGTCTTCTCACCAATAGGAATTAGAGGTTTAGGTAAGACATTGGTAATCGGTTTTAAGCGAGAACCTTTACCTCCTGCCATAATAACTACAGGTAACCCAATATTTTCATGTTCTTTAAGCTTCTTTTCGCCAAACAAATCTTCCCAAAAAACAACATCCACTAATTCATGAGATGACGAGACAATGGGCATAAACTCATTCCGTCTGAGCAGCATATGTTGTTTTATATCAGATATGTCATCAGAAGTTGATGCTACTTTAAAATTATCTCTGACTATACTTGAAACTTTAGCCGTTAGATCAACTTTAGCAATTATTGCTCTTTGGATATCTCCAATACTAAGTACACTTAGAAAAAAGTCACCATTCATTACAATTAGTAATTTTCGTCCTATAACATCCATTCGCTCCAAAGCACCTTGTAATGTTGATTCCGAATGAATACATATCTTCTGAAAAGATTTCATAATCGTGTTATTTAAGTTTTCTTGCAGGATTACCAACCCAAGTCTCTTCACTAGGGACATTCCGAATTATCACAGCCCCCATCCCTAAAGTAGATCTGGCACCAATCATTAATTTCTCTCTAATAGTTACAGAATTAGCAACAATAACACCATCCTCAATCGTAACACTCCCAGATGTCATCACATTAGGCCTAATAACACACTTACATCCTATTGTATTATTAGCTCCAATAAAAACAAGCTGAGCAATCTTTGTCTGAGCTCCAATAACCGTATCACTCAACACCCCACGTGATATCACAGAATTTGCTCCAATGACCACGTCATCAGCAATGATAACACGACCAATATGAGGAAATTTAACTTTCCCCCCCTCAGCATCATCCACATAATTATGTGCCTCGCTTCCAACAATAACCCCTGCATGAATCTCTACATTATCACCAATAATAGAATCTTGATATATAAATGAATTCCCATGAATAATTACATTATTTCCAATTTTACACTCTTCAATTACGGTGTTAGGCCCAATATATACATTTTCACCAATAATTGCACTAGGTTCAATCGTTACACTGGGATGAATATTGGAAGAATACTTACGTTCAAAGAAGTGATGAGCCACTTTGGCAATACACAACTTGGGATTATCAACATGGATAATAACTTTTCCCAACAAACGAAGTTCTTCATTATACAGAACTGAATTATCGGACAATAGCACTTTAGCTTTAGATATTTTTACGATTTCCTGTTTATTATCTGTTAAAGGGTTAACCCAATCCAAAGAATTTTCATCAACATCCTTTACATCTTTTATGTTTTGAATAAACACACCATCAGTGTCACCTAAAACACATAGGACATTATCTCCTAAAAATTCAATTATCTCTTTTAAACTTATCTTCATTGTATAAAATTATTGGTATAGAGGAAACTCATTAATGTCAAATAATAATTTTTTGGGTATTGGCGTTCCTTTATGAAAGTGTTCAATCACCGCTTTATAATTCAAAAGCAAACGCATAGAAGATTTAGTATTATCAAATTCTTCATCAACCAAGATTTGTGCCTTTTTTATAAGACAACCTCCAAGCGTATCACTCTTCATCAATTTCAACATATTATCAGCTAAAGCCTCTATATTGCCTATAGGAGATAACAATACAGCTTCTCCATTTTTATTAAGAAAAGGTGTCCCCGAAGTTTGATAGGTTATAATAGGTAAATTTAAATAAATAGCTTCTATTAAAGTGCTTGATATTACATCTAGTTTTATTGGCAATAAGGCAAATCTTCCTTTACTTACATATTCATGCATTTCTGAATGAACAGGAAAATAACTCTTGAAAAATATATTTTCCTCAATATTCAAGCTTTCGCACAATTGTAATAAGTGTTGTTTATACACTTCAGAGCATTTGCCTACAATTCGTAAACTCACTTCTGAATAATTCTTTTTAACAACAGCTAAAGCGCATAGAGCATCTTCAATTCCCTTCTTAGCACTTACTCTAGCAGCAAAGAAAACAAAATCAAACTCTTTATTTTGTTTGTTATTGACTTTTGGTTTCTTAGTAGGAAAAAACATCTTAAAAATTATAGCATTGGGATTATTCTTTAACACTAAATCATGATGCATTCGACCAGCGCAGCCAAAATATAATGCTTTTGCATGTATTTTCTTTTCTAAATCCCAACGGTATCTATCAACCTTATCTCCAAGACTCTCTCGCATTGGATTAGAATAAACAGTTTGACAAGATATATAAAGGGGCTTATCTGTTATGTCTAGAGCAGATATAGAATAGTACGGATTCTCTGCTCCAATCACATTAACAATGTCAGGATTTATGTCTTTAACAAAAGCAGAGATTTTTTTTCTGTTAGATCTAAAATCATTATTCCTATTCTTAGCCTCATTACTTGTATGGAGCAAAACATTATCACTTCGAAAAAAGCAATACGAAACTCCATCGTGTTCAATATAAACAGTTTTTTGCTTTAATCCTTTGTGCGGCGATATAATATGCAAATCTACATCCTTAAATGATTTAAATTCGTTTATTAACATCGTAATCCAAGGTGCAAAATCAACATACTCATAATTAACTTTACTTTTCTTCAATAAAGCAATTCCTTTTTTAAGCTTCATCTTTGATAATGGCAACTGTTTTCTAATCTCTGGATTTGAGAAATGACATATCCATACAACTTTCATATTTCACCCTCCCAATCTATGTTTTTAGCTCCAAATTTTACCAAGGTTTCGTCATAACTCTTCTTCATAAATTCATTATGAGCATCTAATACTTTATGTATTCTTTTTCGTGGTGGTAATACTTCATCACTCCACATTCCATCATGGATTAATATCTGAAGCAGATTATCATTATTTTCCTTTAATCTTTCCTCTAATATCTCATAACGCCAGAAACCTGTAGAATCAGCACAATACCCAACTTCTTTTTTAAACCATTCTGAATATGGGTTAATTAAATCAACATACATCTCATTTTTACAAGACAAAATAAACTCTGTTGTATTATGAAAAGTAAAGACATTCAACTCTTGTCCGATGTACAATTCTAAAACCTCCTTATCTATACCCAAACATCGATTTAATTCTTGCTCATTACTAACCCCCCAAAAGTGAGAATCGAAATGCAGACCTATATCATGACCTAAACTAGCAATTTCTTTTACCATATCTAGATTCTGTCGCTCTATTCCATTATAAAAGTCACCATGGATCTGAAGGAAATAACTTGCTTCAATTCCTAGATCTGCTTCAATCTTTGCCATTTCTAAAGCAATTGGAATAGAGAATTCAATATCATGCCTAAGAAAAACAGTCTTCTTATTTACATGCTTTTTATCCTTTAATAAAGCAAAACCATAATTCTCAGATGCTAACATTAGCAAGCGTTTATAGTTTGTTAATGTAAAGTCTGAAAACCGATATTTCAATGCTATTTTTTCACTCATTTTTCTAATAATTTTGCTGGCACACCTACTACAGTTTGTCCATCTAAAACATCTTTTGTTACCACAGCACCTGCCCCAATCACCACATCATTCCCAATTTTTATATTTGGCAATATTGTACTATTAGCTCCAATATAACAACCAGACCCAATAACAACACGTCCTAAAACAACAGCATTAGGTGCTACTGTTGTAAAATCTCCAATGTACACATCATGCATTATATTTGAAGCTACATTGAGTTTTACAAAGTTACCAATTTTAGAATTTGATGAAACATTAACTTTAGACATAACTAAAGCTCCATTCCCAATTAGTGCACTCTTTGAGATAGTAGCCGATCTAGATATCATTTGACCAAAAGTTGCTCCATATCCTACATATAATGCATACAATCTTTTTCTTAACGACGGAACATCTGGAGTAATTAGAAATTTAGCATCTTGCTCTGCCTCAATTAATTCAGCAGCATTCTGGTCATTTCCTAACACATCAATCCCATATAAATGAGAACTATCACAATTATCAATAATACCCTTAACATTTACATGAGAGTTTTCGCACTCCTCTATTAGCTCATGAAAACCACCTATCAATATGATACTTATATCCCTTTTAGACATCAAAAATTGAATTAACAGCCTCAATAACGACCTTTGAAATAAGTTTAACCTCTTCAGATCCTAACGAACTATACATAGGCAATGTTATTTCATTATCTGAAATATATTCAGAAAGAGGCAAACTTATACCACCATTAAAACAAGAAAAACGATGTACAGATGGATAGTGCACACTAGTCTGTATTCCTTTTTCATGAATACGCTGTCTCACACTCTCTCTATTTTCTTTTGTTGAATCTTTTAAAATGACAGGCATGACATAGTTGGATACGAATTCAACATTATCCTGAAATGGAATAATAAGCTTATCACACTTGGACAGTTCTTCAACATAAATCTTACGGATAGATTGTCGCTTAATTAAGTCTGCTTTTAATTTACTTAGCTGTACAATCCCTATCGATGCTCTAATATCATCCATTCGGTAATTATAACCAACCTGATTGATGTTATATTCAGTAGCATGCCCTGTTGAACGTTGATACGACATAGTGGACATGCCATGAGAACGAAGCAATTTCGCTTGATTGTAAAAGTCCTCATTATTTGTGACAAACATTCCACCCTCACCAGTACTCATGTTTTTATTAGAGAAGAAACTATAACAAGAAATATCTCCTATTGTACCTAATTTACGACCTTTATACTCTGACAAGGGCCCATGACAAGCGTCTTCAATAACTGATAACTTATATTTTTTTGCGATTTCCATTATCGCATCCATATTACAAGGAAATCCAGCAAAATGCATGACAACAATAGCCTTAGTCTTAGGCGTAATCTTACGCTCAATATCAATAGGTGATAGGGTTAAATCCTCCAAACTTGTCACATCAGCAAATACAGGTTTTGCTCCCACGTAAGTAACACAATTGGCTGTGGCAGCAAAAGTAAGAGAAGGTACTATAACCTCATCTCCTGCTTTAACCCCCAATATCTGAATAGCCAAATGCAATGCATTAGTACAGTTTGACATCGTCAAAGCATATTTACTATCTATTGCTTTTGCAAACTTCTCTTCAAATTCTACACATTTAGGACCGGTAGAAATCCATTTAGATCGTAAGGTCTCAAGTACAGCTTGCTCTTCTTGGCTGTCAAAGTTTAAATCGAACAATGGTATTTTATACATAATTAAATTTTTAAAAGTACGCGCATTATTTTTCTAATTACTCTCCTCATCAATGGAGTTGCCTTATTAATATACTTATCGAAGTGATACTTATCAAACTCTACATTACACTCCACGTTTTCGGGATGTTTATTCACCAGAAAGTCAGCATCAAATCCACGATAATGACTATTCGTTTCTCCTCGAGCGTGCAAGCCTAAAACCCCAATATTTGAGCTTAAATTAACACGAGGAATTATTGATAATCTACCATTGATAAACTGCCGATACAAAGAAATGAAATCCCATGTGACATTGCCAACACCTAAGCCCCTTAATCGCAAAAATAATTGCTGATAATAGCAAGCTTCTTTATCAGAATTGCATAAATTTCTTAAAAATTTCAGATCAGTATGTTCCTTCTTTATTTCAGTATTTAAATCAAAACCATCCCAAACACGCTTCCAAGTCCCAAAACAAGGAGTATTCCCATACCTAGCAAAAGTATAGTCATCTTCACTAAAAGCCTTATTGCCCTTATTAATACTACATACTGTACTTATTCGTTCATCATCTTTATACTTAACTAACATCTCTTGAGCATAAAGAAAAAAGGACATTGGAGCAACAGTATCATCTTCAAGTATTATCCCATATTCCTCAGTTTCAAACATCCATTTTATAGCCTCAGAAACAGTTATTTCAGCGCCTAAATTTCTTTCATTGATCTTGTACTTAACCTCACAATCCCAATCTACTCGCTCTACGATATGACGCACTTCTTGGCAAACAATATCTTCATAGAGTTTATCTGTTCTTACTCCATCTAGTGCTACATAAAGCTTTGCTGGCTTAGCTTTTCTAATATACTCAAAAACGACACAGGTCGTCTCTGGTCTATTGAAAGCAATTAGTAAGATTGGCGCTTTAATCCTTTCATCCATGAAGTTGTGTATTTAAAGCGTTCTTAAGAAATAATAATGACTCATCTCTCATATCATTCATTTTATCATAATAACTATTTCGTTCTTTTATGATACATTTAAATTCATCTCCTTTGTTATATTCAATCAAAAATTCATTTAACCCTAATTTTTCAAGAATACTTCGAATACGAGATGAAGCGTTAGGTAAAGCAATATAGCTATAAAAAGGTTTTTGAAAAAGTAGAGCAAATGCAGTTCCATGAAAAGAATCCGTCACCACATATTCTGCACCACATATTAATCCTAAAAAATCTTCTGGACCAGAAGAAAATATCATTGTTGTGTTCTTATAAAATGCTAAAGGCTTTTGAGTTTGGCAAATAATTTTCAATCCCGTTTCTTTAGCAATTTTTTTTGCGATTTCTAATAATTCCACTCCTCCATTTAAATCATATACAAATATATACTTCCTTTTATATTTGGGTTTTCGTAAAACATTAGCCCAATCATCAGGAGTTAATAAAAAAACAGGATCTAAAACTACAGGAATTTCTTCTTTTACAATACTAGATAGCATCTTTGCACCAGAAGTTTCACGACAACTTAGGACATCAAAATCTAATACTAAATCATTAATCTTTTGAATCTCATTAACTGTAAACTGACTTATACCACAGCTTGGCGCATATGCAACTTTCCGCTTTGAGCCTTTCCCAAATCCCAAATAATACTCTTTATAGTATTTATTCCTAGGGTTAAAAACCTGATCACTACCACTGATATAGATGTCAAATTCAGGTGGTGACTTTAGCATTTGATCTTTAGAAGAGATTCTTTGAGTTGTTAAAAGTTTATTTTCTACAAATTTAAGAAATCTTTTTCTTCTTTTAAATAAAAGAACATTTCGAGGAAAAGTTAATACTTGAATTAATAAATTTTTTAAAAGCGAGACCTTCTTTCTCCTAAATACTTTGTATGCATCAACATGCTCTTTGGTCTTAAAATCAATAATCTTTACCTCATCATCAGGAAACATTTTAATCAAGGTCTGTTGTAAAGCATAAGCCTGTAATACCGCTCCATAATTAATGGCTGTGTGAAAAGTTAGTATTCCTATGCGCCGTTTTTTCATTTTTTCTTTATTACAATACGTTTAATTTTACTTAAGGCCCTTCGTATCTTATAACTTCTTATACCTTTGCCATACAAGCGCTTCATTGTTGTTATATACCCTCTATCAACAACTTCCTTTGCAATAATATTTCGATAATCTAAATTAAAACCCTCTTTATCTCTTTTTTTATAAGCATACTCTACTGCACTTATTGGTAATTCTTCTTTTTCCATTAAAGTTTCTAATTTATCAAAGAAAGATCTCCCTTTATTGGAATTTATCATCACCAAAGATATGCCTTTATCGTCATCTATTTCTGACTTGTATCTATGTATACCCCAAAAGTCTGCAATAGTGATATCAGAACTGTGAAAATTAGGATAATCACAAGAATAACAAGCCTTCCTTAATAGTATGTTTTTCTGAAATGCTGTATAGTATAGATTTTCAGGATACAGTTCATCAAGTTTTTTATTATTAATAAATTCCATTTGCATGTTAGAGGCATGCCATCCTCGTTTATCATCTTTAGGTCTAAAATCAAGACTAATAACCTTACTGTTTTTTTTAGCCTCAATCATCTGCTTATATTCTGTGAAATGCAAATTAGAAGGAACTCCGTGACAAATAAAATCAACTAATAATAACTGATCTTCATACTTATCACCTAAATAAGTTTTTAATCCCACAATCTGGCAAGGTGTTCCACAAAACAAGACCATTCGGCCATCTTTTAAAAACTGCTTAAGTTCCGAGAATGCTTTTCCTGTGTAAGACTCTATATACTTAGACTTTCGAAATTCTGACAAGTCATAATTATCAGTATGATCATGTTCTAGACGTTCTTGTTCATAATTATAACGAGCACCAAAAACCACACCACCTTCATCAAGTACACTATTCGCGAACATAGAGAACATTCCTCCAGAGGTGCTCACCATCCTTAGTCCCTCATCCTTAGACCAACACATATAAGGTGTAAAAGACGGTGTTGCTTGCTTTGCTGCTGTATTTAAAACATGGCAATTCTTTTCACAAAGCTTGCAGTCGGTACAGACATCAAAATCTACCTGAGGATAATAGAATCCCTCGGCATCATAAGCCATAGTAATAGCATCTACAGGACAAATACTAGCGCAAGCTCCACATCCTGTACATTCATCATCTATATTTAGAATTTTAAGAGGGCTTTGACCCTTTTTATTTTCCATAATCCAAGTAAAATTAAATTACCAACAAAAAATATAATAAATGAAAATACTTGTCCCCAAGCTGCCCCAATAAACTGCCATTTAGTAATTAAAACTGAAAACATCACAACACAAAGAGCACTGCCTACAATCTTGTTGATTAGTGTGATTTTTGTAGCTCCAAGTGCAATTGTAATCTGTGACAAAGTATAATATAGGCTCGATGAAATTTGAGCAAAAGCAACTATCCGTGTATATTTTACCGAATAGGTATATTTACCTGCAGTTAAAATATCGACCACAAAAGGCGCAACTAATATAAAGCCTAGTACTACAATAGTAGTCATTCCTAAGATTAAACCCACGAATTTAAAAACACTCTTCCAATTCCGCTTTATTATATTTTCATAAATATCGGGTTGAAATGTATTCCCAATAGCCGTTTGAAACACCCTAATATAACCTGCTATAGATAATCCCACAACATAATACCCCAACTCTTTGACATCTCCTAAACGCTCTAGAAAAACCTTATCATATCCATTAGAAAAAAAACCAAGCATCGCCGCCAATGTTAAAGGCCAAGTAAAAAGCAACATTGCTTTTAAAATAGACCAATCTATCTTATTCCTAAAACAACCCCAATTTTTCACCAAACACCACGCAAAAAGCAAGAAATTCCCTAAAAAGGTTGCCAACAAACGCCCCAAAGCCCCATATTTCAATAATACTACAAATAATAAAATTAGAGGGATACCTACTATACTTTTACTAATAGAGAGCTTAAAAAAATCATTGGCTCTTTTCTGCATCTTATAATCAGTCAACATTAGCGTATAAATTCCTGTTAAGGGTAGAGCAAATACAGACAATAAAGCATACGGAAAAATTGGGATAGTAGAACCTTGATTAAAACACTTCATATAAATAAATATCCCTAACAAACTAAGTAATGCCATTAATAAAGACAAGTAAACTAGTGCTTGCATTATCGTTGACTTTAGTTTAATTCGTCCTTCTTCATTTAATTCAAAATACCGCTTGGTATAGTAGTTAAAAGAATAAAACACAATTAAAGGCGAAACCAAACCATTAAATGAGTTAAAAAAACCAACAATAGCATAATCATCAGGATCCATATTAAGCGCAATCAAAGGATTGATGGCCATAGATAATACCATTGGTATCAAGGATGCAATGAAATAAATGCCTACATTTTGTAAGCTCTTCTTATATTTAAAAAACAGTTGTTTCATTATTGAAAAGGTGGCCTTAATTTTACATTTTACTATCCAAATACTTCCCTGTTTCCAAGTGCCCAAAGTTAGGTATCATTTGGTGAAACAAGGCCACAATCTCCTCTTTCGTCCAGGCTTTACGTTTTAAAAATTGCTGAATGCTCTCTGTAAACAACTGAACTTTCCCTTCAACATCCTCAAGCTCATTTTTGATAATACCAAGATTGACAAAGCGTTCCATATCTAAGGTCTCAGCCTCGGTAAAAAACTCTTCATAGTCTTTTTCGCCAGTCGTATCGCTTGCTGTAAAATAGCAGGGCCAGGTTGAGTGATGAGTGATGAGTGATGAGTGATGAGTGAAAAACTGTCTTGCTTCATTTTCATCATTACACAAATGAGGCTTTAATCCTTTTTGCTTTAGGTACCGCTTTGCTATTTCGGCAAAGGTGATGAGGTTTAAATCTTCACTCAACTTAGGGAAGAAAATATCTCGATTTTCTCCAAAGATAGTGGACATCAAACAGAGTTCACCACTCTCTTGAGGGGTTACAAAGTAACGTTTCACATCGTTAGGAGCTACAATGGGTTGGTGTTTCAATAAACGCTGATTAAAACCATGCAACAAAGAACCATCTGAAAAAGCCACATTGGCAAAACGTGCCATGGAGACTTTAAGATTTGAACTCGCTTGATGCACATACATCTCCATAATGCGCTTACTGGCTCCCATCATATTCGCAGGATTAGCCGCTTTATCGGTAGATACACAGAAGTATTTCTTAACTCCCTTAGCTGCACATTGCTGCATTGTTTTCTGGGTATTGAAGATATTGGTGCGAATCATCCGCATCAGGGTAAACTCATCTTTCTCTGAGCGTACATGCTTCAATGCCGAAAGGTTCAACACGTAATCGAAATTTCCATCCGCCTGCCAATAAGCATCGTATTCCTCTGAAGCAATGTCCAAAGCAAAAGTCTTAAAATCCCCATCGATGTAACCAAAAGAAGAACGCACATCACGAACGAGTTCTACCATATTATTTTCAGAAATATCCACCACATGCAGTTTCTGAGGTTGGCGTTTAAAGATTTCCTTAACCACCGCCTGACCAATAGAACCTGCTCCACCTAAGACCAAAAAACGCGATTGATGCACTTCTTGCAGTAAGACCTCGCTTGATTGCTCTATATCTTGCTTAAATAATTCAACATCTCGTCCTATAAGTGATAGTATATTCATTATATAATAATCTTTTTCTATTTTAAAATTGTCTCATTCTTTCTCTACAAGTTACTATCTCCCCAAAAGAATAACACCTATAATTCTCTCCACCAAACCTTTTACCGCTTTTTGTTTTAGAGTTTTAGTCATTTATCTTTCGCCCTCTTCTTCCATTATTTCCCACGTACCATCTTTTCTACCACCTCTACGTCTAATACTGTTTTGTTGCTTTAATTTATCAAGATTCCGTTCAATAGTACGGCTTGTAGTTGCTAATTCCTTAGCTAAGAGTGAAATTGTTATCGTATTGTTTTCTTTTATGGCTCCTAACATACGCCTTTGCAAAGAAGACAATCCTTTACCGACATCTTTACCGACATCTTTACCGACATCTTTACCGACATGCTTTTCTAAAACCACTCTTACCCCTCCTGCCACTTCATCAATTCTTGGTCTAGGCATCCCCCGTTTAATCATTTCATCAGCAACAAGTAACGTTCCTCGTCCCCAAGATTCAATCAATCCTATACGAAAGAAGATATCTGCAATCAAAGGATTCCTACGTTTTGAAGGATGCGACATCTGTAGCATTTCAACATTAAGAGGAGCTAAAAGCAAACCACTATTCCAAAATACAATTCTATCCTCAAAAATCTTTATCGTTATATCTGTTTGCTCCCCATAATCACGATGAACTATGGCATTTAGAATAATTTCACGCAAGGCTTTCTCAGGATACTCTAAAGTCTCCACTCGTGTTAGACCTTCATAACTGATCGTAGAAGTAAGATACTTAAGCCTAAGAAGCTCCATTATCTGATCAGGCATTTGTAAAAGATTACCTTGAATAATATCTTGGCTTATCAAATCACTATCAGAAGTCCCAAAACGCCCCAATTTTACTGTTGCTGTCCTAATATATTTCTGAGGATTAATTCCAAACAGTAAAACTGCAGCACGCGATAGATTATTATTATCATCTAATAGATTAAGATTTTGCAATACATCTCGCACTTGTTGTCCATCGGCTAAATTGAATAAGCGATTTTGCCCGATGGCCTCTTTTGTGAATTGCAGAAGCAAGGGCTTGTCTATATTATCCAGATCCACATCAGGTAAACAAATTTCATCCCACGTTATATTATCCTTCTTTAAAATAAATGCACTCAATTCATGTCCAGATAATTCCTGAGTTGTAGAACCACTCCTCACATAGAACTTCCCCTTATAAGAAATAGGCACCGAACTCGCTTCAATATTAATCTCTACATATTGAAATCCATCAGCAATATAAGTCTCAATATCAGCAGTTATTCCAAGATATTGAATAATCTTATTCGGTAAGTCTTCTAACAGTTTTGACACTTTTAAAAGACCAATAACTTGTCCATTATCATCGACTCCTAACAACAGACGCCCACCTTTTGTGTTCGCAAAACCACATATTTGCTTTAAAAAGTCATCTTTCCACACTAATTTAAACTCAACATTTTGAGTCTCACTTAAATCAATATATTTTGCAGATAACTTCATCAAGATAATGAATCCTATTTATTACAAATCACCTTCAAAATTCTCGCCACTGCGCTCATCTCTTGTCCATTATTGGTCAACCACTTGTTCTCCCATATCTTTTCCATATAAGGCGTTAGCTCATCTAATGGTGGCAAAAAAGGTTGGGTTACTAATATTGTTTTTTTCATTACTATTCTCTTATTTTTCTAAAAACGCCGTGCGATATACCTGTTCAATCCCCTCACGAAGACCAATTTTGGGTTCCCATCCTGCATTACGCAAGCGGCTAATATCCAAAAGTTTTTTAGGCGTTCCATCGGGTTTAGAAGCATCAAACTTCAATTCACCCTCGAAACCTACAATATCTTTAATCATCAAGGCTAAATCTTTAATCGATAGATCCTCGCCACAGCCAATATTGACAAAACCCTTTTCGTTATAGTTTTGCATCAAATAGACACAAGCCGAAGCCATATCGTCAGAGTGGAGAAATTCACGCAATGGAGTACCGCTGCCCCATATTTCCACGTCCTTCTGTCCGCTCACTTTGGCCTCATGAAACTTACGCATCAAGGCAGGTAATACATGAGATGTGGTCAGGTCAAAATTATCGTTAGGACCATAAAGGTTGGTCGGCATCACGGAGATAAAATTACAACCGTATTGCTCACGGTAGGCTTCGCACATCTTTATCCCTGAGATTTTTGACAAAGCATAAGGCTCATTAGTCGTTTCTAGTTCACCCGTCAACAAGTACTCCTCTTTCATAGGTTGTGGAGCCAGCTTAGGATAGATGCAGCTAGAACCTAGAAACATCAATTTCTTTACTTTATTAACATAAGCTTGGTGAATTATATTGTTCTGTATCTGCAAATTCTCGTAGATAAATTGGGCACGGTAAGTGCTATTGGCCACAATACCACCCACCTTAGCGGCAGCTTGAAATACATAATCTGGTTTTTCTTGTGCAAAGAAATCGGTCACCGCTTGCTGATTGAGCAAATCGAGCTCTTGGTGCGTACGCCCAATGAGATTGGTGTAACCTTGGGTTTCTAGGCAGCGCCAGATGGCGGAACCTACTAGACCACGATGCCCTGCGATGTATATTTTATCTTGTTTGTTCATATTCTTACTTTTAAAGACTGTCCGCTAATTATTCGTCTTAAAATTCATCCGCTAATTTTCACTAATTATACTAATTACGCTAATTCTTTTTTTTCGCATCATTCGCTTAATTCGTGCTAATTCGTGGTCCTTTTCTTACTGTACGCTAATTATTCATCTGAAATTTATCCGCTAATTTTCACTAATTATACTAATTACGCTAATTTTTTCATTCGTGTTAATTCGATTAATTCGTGGTAATTCGTGTTCCTTTTTTTTGCTTTTTTTGCTTTTTATTCGTGTTTTTTTAATACTCCGTGAAGATGACACGTTTTGATTGTAGTGACTTTGCTCCAAAGTTAACCAGTAATCCTAATTGATAGCCTGTTGCTTTAAGGTAATTAATTACCTGAGCCGAGTGCTCGTTAACTAAACCGCTAACTGCTTTTAGCTCTACTATTATTTTATCATAACATACAATATCAGCATAATATACCTTCTTCAAATCATGTCCTTTATAGGATATATTTAGCTTCACATTTGCTTCAAATGGAATTTCTCTTTTTTCCAATTCAAGCATTAAAGCTTCTTGATAAACGGCTTCAGGAAACCCACTCCCTAATTCGCTATGAACATCCATACAAGCCCCAATTATTTCATAGGCTTCTTCTCCACACTGCCCCTCGTTTGCAACGAGGGGTATTTGGTCATAGCATCTGTGATGCCCTTTATTTATTTGATACAAATCATTCCTTGGATTTCAAAAACCAAAGGATAATTGCTATTCAAAATAGTTTAATACATCATAACCCTTTTCCTTGAGCATTTGTTCTTTTTCCATCAACTTAAGGTCGTAACTGACCATATCGGCCACCAAAGCCTCAAGATTATATTCGGGCGTCCAGTCCAGTACTTTGTGCGCCTTAGATGGATCACCGATTAAAAGTTCCACCTCGGTAGGGCGGAAGTATTGCGGATCGACCTCGAGCACCACTTTGCCCACTGGCAATTGGTAACGCTCATCGTTACACTTCTCCACTTGAGCCTTCTCCTCAGTGCCTTCGCCCACAAAAGCGAGTTCTATACCACACTCCATAAATGCCATACGTACAAAATCACGAATCTCGGTGGTCACCCCCGTGGCAATCACATAATCATCGGGCGTATCTTGCTGCAGCACTAAATACATAGCGCGCACATAATCTTTGGCATGGCCCCAGTCGCGCTTAGCGGAGAGGTTACCCAAATAAACTTTATCTTGTAAACCCAAAACAATGCGAGCTACAGCACGGGTAATTTTACGCGTAACAAAAGTCTCGCCCCGCAAAGGACTTTCGTGATTAAAAAGAATACCATTGCTCGCATGAAGACCATAAGCCTCACGGTAGTTGACCATAATCCAATAAGCATAAAGCTTGGCTACGGCATAGGGTGAACGGGGATAGAAAGGTGTGGTCTCGCTCTGAGGCACCTGCTGCACCAAACCAAAAAGCTCTGAAGTGCTGGCCTGATAGATGCGGGTCTTTTTTTCTAAACCCAAAAGACGAATGGCCTCAAGCAAACGCAGTACGCCTACACCATCAGCATTGGCGGTATATTCCGGCGTATCGAAACTCACCTTAACATGACTCATAGCCGCTAAGTTGTAAATTTCGTCAGGTTGTACCTCTTGCACAATACGCGTCAGGTTCATCGAGTCCGTCATATCACCATAATGCAAAATTAAACGGCGATCTTCTATGTGCGAGTCTTGGTACAAGTGATCGATACGAGCGGTGTTGAGCGATGAGGAACGACGTTTAATACCATGTACCTCATAACCTTTATTTAAAAGAAATTCAGCCAAATAAGCCCCGTCTTGCCCTGTAATTCCTGTAATTAATGCTTTCTTCATATTTATGTTACCCTTATTTTTGCATATGATTGAAATACCACTCACAAGCTCTAGCAAATCCCTGTTCTGCCGAATATTGTGGATGATAGTTAAGAATAGTTTTCGCTTTAAAAATAGACGCTTGAGAGTGTGGTATATCCCCCACCCGTTCGGCACGGTACTCCACAGCAACCTCAGCAATCTGAGGATCGTGCAAAGCCAAATTATCACGCAAAGTTTTGAATAAAACATTCAAAGAGGTATTTCCTCCAAAAGCGACATTGAAAACTTCAGAAAAAGACTCTTTCCCTAAAAGTAATTGCTCCCCACGCAGCTTATCCACATTATAATACATCTCACGTCCACGGAATATAGCTTCATTATCAGTAAACATCGCCTTTTCGTTGGCCTGTATTACATTATCAATATAAGTAAAATCCCGCGAGAAACTGCCATCGCCATTAATATAAGGACTTTCGTGTGCTAATAGACTCTTGACCCACAAAGGTATCACCGCAGCATAAGCCCCATAAGGATCTTGCTGACGTCCAAAGACATTAAAATAACGTAAACCTATACATTGCATGCCGTAAGTCTTAACAAAGACATCCGCATAAAGTTCGTTCACGTACTTTGTAATGGCATAAGGAGAAAGAGGACGTCCAATTTCTGATTCTATCTTAGGGAGTTTCTTAGAATCGCCATAAGTAGAAGAGCTGGCCGCATACACAAAACGGTGAACCCCCGCATCACGTGATGCCACCAACATATTCAAAAAGCCATTGATATTACTAAGATTAGTTGCAATAGGATCTTCGATAGAGCGAGGCACCGAACCCAAAGCCGCATGGTGCAACACATAGTCACAGCTGTCCACAGCCTTACGGCATGTAACTAAATCGCAAATGTCGCCTTGAATAAAATGGAAAGAGGGATGCGCCATCAAATGCTCAATATTATGCTTAAACCCTGTAGAAAGGTTATCGAGACACACCACCGTATGGCCATGTTCTATAAAATAATCACACAGATTAGAGCCTATAAAACCTGCACCACCAGTAATCAGAATACGCACAGCACTACCCATCGTTTTATCCATTTTATTTAATTAAGTGCGCTAAATTACTATTTTTCACCCTATTTTGGAAGGAAAGGAAGAAAACAATTTTAAATTTTAAAAACCATTATGATTAACAAAAACGAGGGGAAAGTGCTAGAAATAAAGGGAGAACAAGCCATTAATGACCCAAGATAAGCGGGCTATGGAGCACGCGCAAAAGATACATGTACCAAAAGGGTAAGAGATACGTATCAAATCTACTTTTGGTACGCCGTAAATAAGAAAGAAATACGTTTCATTTTTGGTGCGTTTAAAACGGGAAACTAAACTTTTGCTGATGCTTTTGTTCGGCGAAGCGTCTTTCGCTTTGTTGTCCGCTCTGCCCCTCGTTTGCAACGAGGGGTGTCTGGTCATAGCATCTGTGATGCCCTTTATTCATTTTATCTTGACGCTGACAGAGAACTCTGTTTTATCTTCAAATGCTCTCCAATATATGACTTCCAAATGTTTGTGGTTCGCATTTGCCCTTCATTCGTCACAATTAACCACGGGCTTCACCCGTGGCTACCATAATAGTACCCCTCTGGGGCACTTTGCTTTGTGC
>CBFIII010000001.1:0-308281 GCA_965662645.1 Bacteroidales bacterium | reverse complement strand
TTCTTGAATCTGAATAAATTTCTACTCAAATAAAATTCAAACTGTGACCGAATTTAAAATCGAACTCAGGTTATTAACATTAATCTATCGTGCAACTTCATTATTTGGTCAAATAATTCATGAACATTTGACTTAGGAATAACAATGTATCCTTTTTTATGTAAATAATAAGGTGACAAAACTCGGCATTCTTAATATGACAAACTAGACGTTATTCTGGAGACGCTTACACGGATACGATGGATACACGACGGATACCGTACAAGTAATAAAAAAAGAACAAAAAAAGCGAAGTACATTATCTGTACTTCGCTTTTATAATTTTTAAAGAAATTATTTACTGATAACTATTCAGCTTTCTCTTCTTTAGTATCTTCAGCAACTTTAACTTCCTTAACTTCTTCAGCTTCAACAGAAGCTTCAGCAGGAACATCTACTTTCTTTTTAGCAGAACGACGACTACGTGCTTTCTTAGGTTTAGTTTCTTTCAACAAGTTTTCGTTGTAATCAACTAACTCAATAATACACATTTCAGCGTTATCTCCTAAACGATTCCCTAACTTAAGGATACGAGTATAACCACCTGGACGATCACCTACTTTAACAACCACATCACGAAACAATGCAGTAACAGCTTCTTTGTCCTTCAAATAACTAAATACAATACGACGACAATGAGTATCGTCTGTTTTCGCTCTAGTAATCAATGGTTCAAAATACATCTTAAGCGCTTTCGCTTTTGCTAATGTAGTTTTGATGCTTTTATACTGAATAAGGGAACAAGACATGTTAGCCAACATTGACTCACGATGTGCTTTTTTTCTTCCCAAATGATTGAATTTTTTATTATGTCTCATCGTTTTTTACTCCTTGTCTAATTTATATTTTGAAACATCCATCCCGAATTGAAGACTTTTATCCTCCAATAACTCATCTAATTCTGTAAGTGACTTCTTACCAAAGTTACGGAATTTTAGTAAATCATTTTTTGAAAATTGTACCAAATCACCTAAAGTCTCAACTTCTGCAGCCTTCAAGCAATTTAATGCTCGTACTGATAAGTCAAGATCAACCAATTTACTCTTAAGCAACTGGCGCATATGCAATACTTCTTCATCAAACTCTTCTACTGCATCCTTTTCTTCGTTATCGAAGGTCATTTTCTCATCAGAAAACAACATGAAGTGCTGAATTAATATTTTAGCAGCATCATTAAGAGCATCTTTAGGAGAAACAGATCCGTCAGTTTCAACTTCTATAAGAAGTTTCTCGTAATCAGTCTTCTGCTCTACACGATAATTCTCAATGTTGTAATTAACATTGCGAATTGGAGTATAAATAGAATCAATAGGAATAAGACCAAGATTAGCATCATCGGTTTGATCTTTGGCATTTTCCTCTGAAGGAACGTAACCACGACCTTTATTGATGCTTAATTCAATATTTATAGTTACATCCTCGTCCATACGACAGATAACAAAATCTGGGTTAAGAACTTCGAATGCCGTTAATGCTTTATTTAACTCACTAGCTTTAAATTCTGAAGTCTTGCTTACCGATAAAGCAATAGTTTCATTTTCCACTTCACTATTTAATGATTTGAAACGTACTTGCTTCAAATTTAAGATAATAGACACTACATCGTCCATTACCCCAGGGATAGAAGAAAATTCGTGATCAACACCATCAATGCGCAAAGAAGTAATCGCAAATCCTTCAAGAGAAGAGATAAGGATACGACGTAATGCGTTACCGATAGTGATACCATAGCCAGGCTCTAAAGGACGAAATTCAAATTTACCTTTGAATTCATCTGATTCCAGCATTATGACTTTATCTGGTTGTTGAAATGCTAATATCGACATAAATCTATTATTTAGAATATAATTCTACAATCAACTGCTCTTTAATATTTTCTGGAATATCTTCACGGGTTGGAATATGTAGAAACCTTCCAGCTTTTACATTTTCATCCCACTCAATCCAAGGATATTGAGAATGGTTATAACCATTCAAAGATTCATTGATAGCCTCTAAAGATTTAGAGCGTTCTCGAATGGCAATGACCATTCCAGGTTTAACTTGAAAAGAAGGAATGTTTACCACTTTACCATCAACAGTAATGTGACGGTGACCTACTGCTTGACGTGCACCTGCACGAGTAGGAGATAAACCTAAACGATAAACAACATTATCTAAGCGACACTCCAACAATTGAAGAAGAATTTCACCAGTAATACCTTTATGACGTTGTGCTTTTTTAAACAGATTAGAGAATTGACGTTCTAATACACCATAAGTATATTTTGCCTTTTGTTTCTCTTTTAACTGAATACCATATTCAGTTGTTTTTCTTCTACGATTGTTACCATGCTGCCCTGGTGGGTAGTTACGTTTTGATAACACTTTATCTGGTCCAAAAATTGGCTCACCAAACTTTCTAGATATTCTGGACTTTGGTCCTATATACTTTGCCATACTAAAAAATAAGTTACATTTAGAAAAATCTTACGAAGAGTCATTATATCGAGTGCCTCGTAAGTCAGATTCGTTATTCTGTTAATAAAAAAAATTATACACGACGACGTTTAGGAGGACGACAACCATTATGTGGTAATGGAGTTACATCAATGATCTCAGATACATCTATACCTGCACCATTAATAGTACGAATCGCAGATTCGCGACCATTACCCGGTCCTTTTACATACACTTTAACCTTACGTAAACCAAGACCATGTGCCACTTTAGCACAATCTTGAGCTGCCATTTGAGCTGCGTAAGGAGTGTTTTTCTTACTTCCTCTAAATCCCATTTTACCAGCTGAAGACCAAGATATAACTTGTCCATTCATGTTAGTTAATGAAATTATAATGTTGTTGAATGAAGAATGAATGTGAGCTTGACCTTGAGCCTCAACTTTCACATTTCTCTTCTTTGCAGTTGCTTTTCTTGCCATTGTTATTAAAATTAATTGCTATGTAAATAGTGGAAAACCACTACTCAAAAAGCTAGAAGCTATTTCTTCTTGTTAGCCACAGTCTTACGTTTACCTTTACGAGTACGAGCATTATTCTTAGTTCCCTGACCACGTACTGGTAAACCATTACGGTGGCGGATTCCTCGATAACAACCAATATCCATCAATCGTTTAATGTTCAATTGAACCTCAGAACGTAATTCACCTTCTACTTTGATGGCATCACCAATAATAGAACGTACTTTACCCAATTCATCGTCTGTCCAATCTTTTACTTTTGTGTCAAAGCTGATACCAGCCTCTTCTAACACTTTTTTAGCTAAACTTCTACCAATACCATAGATATAAGTCAAAGCTACTTCACCTCTTTTATTGTCGGGTACATCGACACCAACTATTCGAACTGCCATATCTTATAAAGTTTACTTTGATTTGTGCTTAACCCTGACGTTGTTTAAACTTAGGATTCTTTTTGTTAATCACGTATAAACGTCCTTTTCTCCTCACGATTTTACAATCTGAGGTTCTCTTTTTAATTGATACTCTTACTTTCATCTTAGTAATGCGTTTTTGCATCAGACAATGCTGACGAATGATTATTTATATCTGAAGGTTATTCGTCCCTTTGTTAAATCATAAGGAGACATCTCAACTTTAACTTTATCACCAGGTAGAATACGGATATAATGCATTCGCATCTTACCTGAAATGTGACCAGTAATGACATGTCCGTTCTCTAACTCAACACGAAACATTGCATTACTCAATGCTTCTACAATAGTTCCATCTTGTTCTATTGATGCTTGTTTTGCCATTGAATAATATTTTAAATTAAATTACCTTTTTTTCTCAAAACGTCTTCAATATACTCAAAAGTAGATAATAATTCTGCCTTACCCTTTCTTACAACTATTGAAAGCTCATAATGCGCAGAAGGTTTATTATCCTGCGTAGTAATGGTCCAACCATCATCAAGCATAAATACGTCTTTAACTCCCACATTAATCATTGGTTCTATAGCTATAACTAAACCATCCAACAATTTTTTTCCTCTTCCTCTCTTTCCAAAATTAGGCACTTGTGGATCTTCGTGTAAACTTCGACCAATACCATGCCCTACTAAATCTCGAACAACAGAATAACCTTTATCTTCAGCATGCTTTTGAACAGCATATCCAATATCACCTATTCTATTCCCTACTCTTGCTGCATCAATACCTTTGTAAAGTGACTCACGGGTTGTTCTCATCAATTTTTTTTTCTGTTCAGACACTTCGCCTACAGCAAAAGTATAAGCTGAATCAGAATGGTAACCGTTCAAAAACGCACCACAATCAACTGAAACAATATCACCTTCTTTCAATACTAAATCAGAAGGAAAACCGTGCACAACAACATCATTAACTGATACACATAGGGTATAAGGAAAACCACCATACCCCTTAAACGATGGTGTAGCACCATGACTTCGAATAAAATCCTCCGCCAAAACATCTAACTCTATGGTTTTAACACCTGGAGCAATAATATCAGCTACAGCAGCTAAAGTTTTTCCTAATAATTGATTACTTTCATGTAAAAAAGCAATCTCTTCATTTGTTTTTAAATAAATCATTTCTGTAAGAAAACTAAATAAAAAAACATTGAAGATCAAAAATCTTTACAACGCTGCTGCACTTCCAGAACGTCCTTTTATACGACCACCCGATTTCATCAAACCATCATAATGACGCATAAGTAAATGACTTTCGATTTGCTGTAATGTATCCAATACTACACCCACTAATATAAGAAGAGAGGTTCCACCAAAGAACTGAGCAAATTGAGCAGTCATACCAGCCATCATTGCGAAAGCAGGTAATATTGCTACCAAAGCTAAAAACATAGATCCTGGTAGTGTAATACGAGACATAATATGATCTAAATATTCAGAAGTCTTTTTACCTGGTTTAACACCTGGAATAAAACCTCCATTTCGTTTCATATCTTCTGACATCTGAACAGGATTCACAGTTATTGCAGTATAAAAATAAGTGAATGCAATTACCATAATCGCAAAAGTAAAATTATACCAAAACCCTGTAAAATCTGCAAAAGCAGCTGCAAAACCTTGAGTAGCTTCAGTGTTAAAACGTCCAATCATCATAGGAACAAACATTATTGCTTGTGCAAAAATAATTGGCATAACACCTGCTGCATTAACTTTTAATGGAATATACTGACGTACACCACCATATTGTTTATTTCCAACGATACGCTTTGCATACTGCACAGGGATTTTTCTAGTTCCTTGTACTAATAATATAGACAAAGCAATAACGCCAAGCAAAATTACAATTTCAATGATGAACATTATAAGACCACCTCCGCCTGTTTCATTAACACGAGAACCAAACTCTTCGATGAAAGAACGAGGTAAACGTGCAATAATACCAATCATAATGATAAGAGAAATACCATTTCCAATACCATTATCAGTTATACGCTCACCTAACCACATTACAAACATTGTACCTGCAGTAAGGATAATTGTAGATTGAATGATAAACCAAACTCCATGTAACGCAAATCCTTCTGGAGGAATCTGAGCATGAAGGTTAGCAAGATAAGAAGGAGCTTGTATTGCAAGAATAATCAAAGTCAAATAACGTGTCAACTGATTAATCTTACGACGTCCGCTTTCACCTTCACGTTGTAAACGTTGAAAATAAGGGACTGCCATACCTAATAACTGCACCACAATAGATGCAGAAATATAAGGCATAATACCTAACGCAAAAACGGAAGCATTAGAAAAGGCACCTCCAGAGAACATATCCAATAAACCTAGCACACCATCAGCAGCCTGAGATTTCAAACCCGCCAAAGAGGATGGATCTACACCAGGCAAAACTACAAATGAACCGAAACGATAAATAAGTACTAATGCCAAAGTGGTCAATATGCGGTTACGCAAATCCTCGATGTGCCAAATATTCTTTATTGTTTGGATAAAATCCTTCATAAATCTAAAGTTTAATTACTTTACCTTCAGCTTTCTCAATCTTCTCAATAGCGCTTTTAGAAAAAGCATGAGCCGTTACTTCTAATTTAGAAGTTAACTCTCCAGTTCCTAAAATCTTCACTAATTCTTTTTTGGCCATCAAACCATATTTGACTAATGTTTCTACATCAATCTTTTTTACGTTCTTAGTTTCAACCAAATTCTGTAAAAGACAAACATTAATGCCTTTGTACTCTACACGAGTTGGGTTGGTAAAACCAAATTTAGGGACTCTACGTTGTAAAGGCATTTGACCACCTTCAAATCCAATCTTTTTGGAATAACCAGAACGAGATTTCGCTCCATTATGTCCTCGAGTAGCAGTACCACCATGTCCTGAACCTTGTCCACGAGCAATACGCTTTTTTGAATGAGTAGAACCGCTAGCCGGTGTTAATTTATTTAATTCCATATTTATACTTTTAAAAAGTTACAGACTGAAGCCTATATACTTTAAATCCTTATTTAAAATTAAATCACTTTAACGAGATGATTTACTTTCTCTATCATTCCTAAGATTTCAGGACTAGCCTCATGTTCTACAACTTGTTGCATCTTATGCAAACCAAGTGATTCCAACGTTTTCTTTTGACGCTGGGTAGAACCAATCTTGCTCTTTACTTGTTTTACTTTTATTTTAGCCATCTCTTAAAAATTATCCGTTAAATACTTTACCAAAAGAGACACCACGAATCGCAGCTACTTCTCTAGCATCTCGAAGTTCCATCAATGCAGCTACAGTAGCTTTTACCAAGTTATGAGGGTTAGAAGATCCTTTAGACTTAGCTAATACATCAGTGACTCCAACACTCTCTAACACGGCGCGCATAGCACCCCCTGCTTTTACTCCAGTACCATGAGATGCTGGACTAATCAATACACGTGCACCACCAAATTTAGCAACTTGTTGGTGAGGTATAGTACCTTTAAAAATAGGCACTTTAACAAGGTTCTTTTTAGCGGCATCAACTGCTTTAGTAATTGCAGATGTTACTTCACCAGCTTTACCAAGTCCCCAACCTACAGTACCTTTTTCATCACCAACAACAACGATTGCAGAAAAACTGAATGTTCGTCCACCTTTAGTTACTTTAGTTACACGATTTATTGCTACTAAGCGATCTTTTAATTCGACATCGCTAGATGCTGTTACTTTTCTATTATCAGCCATAATTTATTAAAAATTAAGTCCCCCTTTACGCGCGGCATCAGCTAAGCTCTTCACACGACCGTGGTATAAATAACCATTTCTATCAAACACTACGGTAGATATTCCAGCTTCTTTTGCCTTTTGAGCAATTAAATCACCCACTAAGGCTGCTTGAACAACTTTGTTACCATCTTTTCCTTCAAGAACTTTATCTTGAGAAGAAGCCGCAACTAAAGTTTTTTTGCTAGCATCATCTACAATTTGAACATATATCTGTTTGTTACTTCTGAATACCGTCAAACGTGGCTTTTCAGTAGTACCTGATATATTTTTACGAATACGATATTTAATACGTATTCTTCTTTCTGATTTTGTTAAAGCCATAACTTTTATATTATAAAGTTTTTCAACTTTTTTATGTTATACACTATGATGCAGACTTACCTGCTTTCCTTCTAATTTGTTCACCTACAAAGCGAATACCTTTTCCTTTATACGGCTCAGGCTTACGGAAAGATCGGATTTTTGCAGCAACTTGACCAATCAACTGTTTGTCACAGCTTTCTAATTTGATCAAAGGATTTTTATTACGTTCACTTACAGTTTCTACTTTGATAATAGCAGGTAATTGTAAGAAAATATTATGTGAAAATCCTAATGATAGTTCAAGTAATTGTCCTTGGTTTGAAGCGCGATAACCAACACCAACCAATTCCATTTCTTTAGTGAACCCTGTAGATACACCTTCTACCATATTGCTTAATAATGAACGATAAAGGCCGTGTTTAGAACGACAATCTTTATCTTCAGCACCACGCGTTATAACTAGTGAATTCTCTTCTTGTGTCACTGAGATGATTTCCTCAACTTTTTGTGACAATTCCCCTTTTGGGCCTGTAATTGTAACTACGTTCTCAGATGAGATTACAACAGTAACGCCTGCAGGAATGCTTATAGGTAATTTTCCAATTCTTGACATTTCTTTTTATCTCCTCTTCGTTAATAAACGTAACACAATACTTCACCACCAACATTAAGCGCCTTCGCTTTTTTGTTTGTCATCACTCCTTTTGAAGTTGATAAGATGGCAACCCCAAGTCCATTCAATACACGTGGCATTTCTTTGCTATTAGTGTAACGACGTAAACCGGGTTTACTTATTCTTTGCAATGCTTTAATTGCATTCACTTTCGATACAGGATCGTATTTAAGGGCTATTTTAATAATGCCCTGTTTTTCATCTGCTACGAATTTGTAATTTAAGATATAGCCCTGATCGTGCAATATCTTAGTCATCTCTCTTTTGAGATTGGAGCCAGGTATCTCTACTACCTTGTGCTTTGCCATAATCGCATTGCGGACTCTCGTCAAATAATCTGCTATTGGATCTGTCATAATAATTGTTGCTTAAATTGATCCCGAACATCGGGACAATATTTAACTTTTTTCTCGAAAGCTGCGAAAGTACAAAAAAAAGGTGTAAATTAATCATACTCTAAACTTTTTACACCTAATTTTAGTATTTCTCACACAAAAAACTACCAGCTCGCTTTTTTAACACCTGGTATTAAGCCTTGAGAAGCCATTTCTCTAAACTGAATACGAGATAAACCGAACAAACGCATATATCCTTTAGGACGTCCTGTTATTTTGCAACGATTGTGCATACGAACAGGAGAAGCATTCTTTGGTAATTTTTGTAATCCTTCATAATCTCCATCAGCTTTTAAACGCTCACGTTTAGCTGCGTATTTAGCGACCATCTTAGCACGTTTTACTTCGCGTGCTTTCATTGATTCCTTTGCCATAAGTATCTGTGGTTAAAATTAATTCTTTTTAAACGGCATTCCGAATGCACGTAATAATGCAATACCTTCTTCATCTGTACTAGCAGATGTTACGAAAGTGATATTCATTCCTAAAATCTTACTGATACTATCAATGTTAATTTCAGGAAAAATGATTTGTTCAGTAATACCTAATGTATAGTTACCACGTCCATCAAATTTATTTGAAATTCCTTGAAAATCACGAATACGAGGTAAAGAAACACGAATAAGTCTTTCTAAAAATTCATACATTTTATCACCACGTAATGTAACACGAGCACCAATAGGCATTTTCTTACGTAACTTGAAGTTAGAAATATCCTTGCTAGCTAAAGTCGAAACGGCTTGTTGACCAGTAATAGCGGTCAGTTCTTTAACAGCTGTTTCAACTATTTTTTTATCTTGAGTAGCAGCACCTAATCCCATATTAATAGAGATTTTCTGTAAGCTAGGCACTTGCATTACACTTGAGTAACTAAATTCCTCTTTTAAAGTAGGAATAATAGTCTCATTATAGTTTTTCTTTAAAGTAGGCACCATAATTAAATTTCCTCCCCTGTTTTTTTAGAGTAACGCACAAGTTTACTCTTATCGTTCAACTTCCTTCCAATTCTTACAGGAACACCATTTTCCACAACGTTCAATTTAGAAATGTTAATCGCTGCTTCTTGCTCCAGAATACCACCTTGTGGGTTCTGTGCGTTTGGCTTAGTGTGTTTTTTTACCATATTCACGCCTTCTACAATTGCGCGATTTTTAGCAATAATTACTTCTAACACACGTCCTGTTTTACCTTTATCCTCACCGGAATTTACGAAAACAGTATCACCTTTTTTGATATGTAACTTCGTTGACATCTTTATATAATGTTTTAAAGTACCTCAGGAGCTAGAGATACAACTTTCATATTCTTAGCACGTACTTCGCGAGCCACAGGACCAAAAATACGTGTTCCTCTCATTTCGCTAGCATCATTAAGTAACACACAGGCATTATCATCAAAACGGATATAAGATCCATCTGGACGTCTGATTTCCTTTGTAGTACGAACAACGAGTGCTTTACTCACTGTACCCTTTTTCACTCCACCAGAAGGAAGGGCACGTTTAATGCTTACAACAATGGTGTCACCGATAGTAGCATAGCGCTTTCCAGTACCACCAAGTACACGGATACACAATACTTCTTTAGCTCCACTATTGTCAGCAACCTTTAGACGACTTTCTTGTTGTAACATAATTACTTAGCTCTTTCAATTATTTCTACTAATCTCCACCTTTTGCTTTTACTCAAAGGACGTGTTTCCATAATAGAAACAGTATCTCCTATACCACAAGCATTCTCTTCATCATGTGCATGAAATTTCTTTGTCTTACTGACAAACTTTCCATAAACAGGATGTTTTTCTTTCCACTTTACTGCCACTACAGCAGTTTTATCCATTTTGTTGCTTACAACAACACCGGTACGCTCTTTGCGTAGATTTCTTTTAATTTCTTCCATCTTACGACTTAATTAGCTACTTTAGATTTACGTTGTTGCAACTCTGTTTTAATACGTGCAACATTCTTACGCATCTCTTTGATTTGTGACGGATTATCCAAAGGAGTGATCGTGTGATTAATCTTCACTTTTGCTAACTGATCTTGATCAGCTACCAAACGTTCTTCTAATTCCTTTGTCGTTAATTCTCTTACTTCGTTGGCTTTCATATTATATATTATAGAAAGTTAAAACCCAAAATACTATTCTCCTGCGTAATCTCTACGCACTACAAATTTGGTTTTCACAGGTAATTTTTGAGCAGCAAGACGCAAAGCCTCTTTAGCTACTTCGAAAGATACACCTTCTACCTCAATCAAAACACGACCAGGAGTTACAGGAGCAACGAAACCCTCTGGTGCACCTTTACCTTTACCCATACGTACTTCTGCAGGTTTTTTGGTAATTGGTTTATCAGGGAATATTCTAATCCAGATTTGTCCTTGACGTTGCATATAACGTGTCACTGCCACACGAGCAGCTTCTATTTGACGACCTGTAATCCATTTCGATTCCAAGGTCTTTATTCCGAAAGAGCCGAAAGCCAATTGGTTTCCACGGCCGGCAATTCCTTTCATACGACCTTTCTGAGCCCTTCTGAATTTTGTCTTCTTTGGTTGTAACATTACAGTTAAAAATTTGTAAAGTTTGTAAAGTAAAGGGTCCGTTCCGACACGACCACACTTGGCAAACTAAATCGTTTTTTATTATTTTTTTCTTCTCTTATTGAACTTGCGGCCAGCGTTTTCTTTCACAGCATAAATAGCAGGTGTTAAATCACGCTTACCAAATACTTCACCTTTACAAATCCAAACCTTAACACCAATCAAACCGGTCTTAGTTAAAGCCTCAACTTGTGCATAATCAATATCAGCACGGAAAGTATGTAAAGGTGTACGACCATCTTTGTACATCTCTGAACGAGCCATTTCAGCACCATTCAAACGACCAGCACATAAAACTTTAATACCTTCAGCTCCCATACGCATTGCCGAAGCAATTGCCATTTTGGTAGCACGACGATAAGCAACACGGCCTTCAATTTGACGAGCAATATTAGTTGCTACAATAGTCGCATCGAGTTCTGGTCTCTTAACCTCATAGATATTGATCTGAACCTCTTTATCAGTGATTTTTTTCAACTCTTCCTTCAACTTATCAACTTCCTGTCCGCCTTTACCAATAATGATACCAGGACGTGCAGTACAAATTGTAATAGTTATAAGTTTAAGTGTACGCTCAATAACAATACGAGATAAACTCGCTTTTGCCAAACGTGCGTTAAGGTACTTACGTATCTTAGAATCTTCTAAAATCTTTTCACTGAAATCTTTTCCGCCGTACCAGTTAGAATCCCAACCTCTGGTCAGACCTAATCTGTTACTTATCGGGTTTATTTTCTGTCCCATCCGACAATATTAATTATGATTAGTATTCTTTGAATCAACAAACAATGTAACGTGGTTAGAACGTTTACGAATACGATACGCTCTTCCTTGAGGAGCAGGTCGTAAACGTTTCAACATACGTGCTGAATCCACATACACCTGACTCACATATAGGTTAGCATCTTCCATGCTAGCACCTTGATTTTTCTGTTGCCAATTATCAATCGCAGACTTCAATAATTTCTCAATTCTGCGCGAGGCTTCTTTTGAAGAAAAATGCAACACGTCCAAAGCCTTATTAACTTCCATCCCACGAATTAAATCTACGACCAAACGCATCTTACGTGGTGAAGTCGGCACATTGTTAAGTTTAGCAAAATATTGTGTTTTATTTGCTTCCTTTCTTACTTCTGCGCTTATTCTTTTTCTAGCACCCATTGTATTAAAATTTTCAAATTCCAAATTTCAAATTCCAATTACTTATTGTCAAATTTCATTTGTCAAAGCGATATGACTGAAATTTAAAGTTGTTTTGGAATTCTGGTTTTTTAACGTTTTTTCTTATCAGATCCGTGTCCTCTATAGGTACGAGTTGGAGCAAACTCTCCAAGCTTATGCCCTACCATATTCTCTGTTACATATACGGGAATAAATTTATTACCGTTGTGTACTGCAATGGTTTGTCCTACGAAGTCTGGTGAAATCATTGAGGCGCGAGCCCAGGTTTTAACTACAGATTTCTTACCTCCATCATTCATTGCCATCACCTTTTTCTCAAGGTTAATATCAATGTATGGTCCTTTTTTTAATGAACGGCTCATATTATAAACTGATCTTAATAGTTAATACTTATTTCTTTTTGCGCTCAACAATATATCTATTTGAGGCTTTCTTCTTGTTACGAGTTTTGAAACCATTAGCAAGTACACCAGTACGAGAACGAGGATGTCCTCCAGAGTGCTTACCTTCTCCACCACCCATTGGGTGATCAACAGGATTCATAACTACACCACGTACACGAGGACGTTTACCCAACCAACGAGAACGACCGGCTTTACCGCTACGTTCAAGAGCGTGATCAGAGTTTCCGACACTACCAATAGTAGCTTTACAAGTTACAAGTACCATACGAGACTCACCTGAAGGTAATTTTACGATTGCATATTTACCGTCACGAGAAGTCAACTGAGCAAATGTACCAGCAGAACGTGCCATAACCGCACCTTGACCAGGATGTAATTCGATATTATGAACTATAGTACCTAATGGTATATCAGAAAGAGGTAATGAATTACCAATTTCAGGTGCAATACCAGCTCCTGAAAGCACTGTTTGACCTACAACTAAACCGTTTGGAGCAAGCATATATCTTTTATCTCCATCAGCATAAAACAATAAAGCTATACGTGCTGAACGATTAGGATCATACTCCACAGTTTTAACTGTTGCAGGAACACCGTCTTTATCTCTTTTGAAATCGATAGCACGATATTTTTTCTTATGACCACCACCAATTTGGCGCATAGTCATTTTACCGTCGTTATTACGACCACCGGACTTACTAATCCCTTTTACAAGAGATTTTTCCGGCGTACTTTGAGTAATAGTGTCAAATGCACCAACTACTTTATGTCTTTGCCCCGGTGAAGTGGGATTTAATTTACGAACTGCCATTTTTTTTGTAATTTTTCAATTTTCAAAATTCCAAATCCTGTAATTGGTTCCGAATCAACTCAAGAATTGGTATTTAGAATTTTTGTTATTAAATGTTTGCGAAGAAATCAATGGTATCTCCTTCTGCTAATGAAACAACCGCTTTCTTATAAGCGTTTGTGCGACCTGAAAGAAGTCCTGCTTTAGTAAAACGTGATTTAGCTTTACCTTTATGATTCATAGTATTAACAGCTACTACAGTCACATCATACATTTCTTCTACCGCTTTTTTAATCTCTATTTTATTGGAACCTTTGTCAACGATAAAGGCGAAACGGTTAAGTTGCTCACCCAACGCGGTCATCTTCTCTGTAACGACTGGTTTAATGATAATACCCATAATTAAGCCTCCTCAGTTTTAAAAGATTTTTCAATACCGGCTAACGCTCCTTCAGTTAATACTAAAGCCTTACAATTAAGGACTTGGAAAGTATTTAAAGAATCAGCAGTTACAACCTGTGTCTTTTCTATATTACGTGCAGAAAGCACGACATTCTTATTATTCTCAGACATTACAAAAACAGATTTTACATCTGTCATTTTCATGTTTTTCTCTAATGCCACAAATTCTTTTGTCTTTGGAGCTTCAAAGTTAAAGTCCTCAACAATCATTATTGCATTTTGATTAGCTTTATAACTTAAAGCCGATTTACGTGCTAAACGTTTCAACTTTTTATTTAATTTAAAGCTGTAGTCACGTGGTTGTGGTCCAAAAGCGCGGCCTCCACCTCTAAATACTGGCGATTTAATGCTACCAGCACGAGCGGTACCTGTACCTTTTTGACGTTTAATCTTACGAGTACTACCTTTAATATCGGCTCTCTCTTTTGACTTATGAGTTCCTTGACGTTTGTTAGCTAAATATTGCTTTACAGCAAGATATATAGCGTGATCGTTAGGTTCAATGCCAAACACGGATTTGTCAAGCTCTACTTGCTTGCCTGTATCCTCTCCCTTAATATTATATACTGCTAATTTCATTATTGCTCAATTATTACAGTTGAACCTTTGGCACCTGGAAGTGAACCTTTTACTAATAAAAGATTTTGTTCAGGAATTACCTTTAACACTTTTAGGTTTTTAACAGTTACGTTATCATTACCCATACGACCACCCATACGCATTCCTTTGAATACACGCGCAGGATAAGAAGCTGCTCCAATAGAACCAGGAGCACGTAAACGATTATGTTGACCGTGAGTAGCATCGTTTACACCTTTAAAGTTGTAACGTTTTACTACACCTTGAAAACCTTTACCTTTAGATGTTCCAACAACATCTACCCAACCATTTTCATCAATAATGTCAACAGTTATCACATCAGATAACTTAACATCTTCTGTAAAATTCTTAAATTCTACAAAATCAAATTTGGGGGTAGTGTTTGCTTTCTTACAATGGCCTGTTATAGGCTGTCCCGCTGTTTTTTCTTTACGTTCACCAAAACCTAACTGAATAGCTTTATAGCCATCATTTTCTATGGTTTTGACTTGCGTAACAACACAAGGACCTGCTTCTATAACAGTGCATGGTACATTTTTACCCTCGGCACTGAAAATGGATGTCATTCCAATTTTTTTTCCTATTAATCCAGGCATTATACTATTGCTTAAATGTTAATTAATAGTTAACAGCCCAAAAGGCTATTAACTCTTTTTAAATACTTAATTATCAAACTTTGATCTCTACTTCAACACCACTTGGAAGCTCTAATTTCATCAAAGCATCAACAGTTTTAGCAGAAGAGCTATAAATGTCAATCAACCTTTTATAAGATGAAAGTTGAAATTGTTCACGTGATTTTTTATTCACAAAAGTAGCACGTAAAACAGTAAAAATTTTCTTGTTAGTAGGTAACGGAATTGGTCCGCTTACTACAGCGCCAGTTGTTTTTACTGTCTTTACAATCTTCTCAGCAGACTTGTCAACTAAGTTATGATCGTATGATTTAAGTTTTATTCTGATTTTATTGGCCATCTCAATAATGGTTTATTAAATTAATGTTCAAATTCTATAATAAATCGACACGTCCGTTAGCTTCCTCAACGACTTCTTTCGCTAATTGAGCATTTACACGCTCATAGTGAGAGAATTCCATAGATGATGTAGCACGACCAGAAGAAATAGTTCGCAATGCAGTAACATAACCAAAAGTCTCTGACAATGGTACTTTCGCTTTCACAATACGAGCACCAGATTTGTTTGATTCCATTCCTTCTACTTGTCCACGACGCTTATTAAGGTCACCAATAATATCACCCATATACTCTTCTGGAGTTACACACTCCATTTTCATAATAGGTTCCATCAATACAGGACCAGCTTGTTTACAGGCAGATTTGAATGCTTGACGTGCACAAATTTCGAAAGATAATAAATCTGAATCGACAGGGTGGAAAGAACCGTCTAAAACAGTTACCTTTAATTGATCAAGAGTGAAACCAGCAAGAATACCATTACTCATTGCAGTATCAAATCCTTTTTCAATAGAAGGAATAAATTCTTTAGGAATATGTCCACCTTTTACTTTATCAATAAATTGTAATTTTCCTTCGAAATCTTCGTCAACAGGACCAACCTGAACGATCATATCAGCAAATTTACCACGACCACCAGACTGTTTCTTGAATACTTCACGCAATTCAACCTCTTTAGTGATTGCCTCTTTGTAAGCTACCTGAGGACGTCCTTGATTACATTCTACCTTAAACTCACGACGTAAACGATCAACAATAATGTCAAGGTGAAGCTCACCCATACCAGAAATAATTGTTTGACCAGAATCTTCGTCAGTTTTTACTTTAAATGTAGGATCTTCTTCAGACAATTTAGAAAGACCATTACCTAATTTATCTAAATCAGATTGAGTTTTAGGCTCAATAGAAATAGAGATTACAGTATCAGGGAATGTCATAGACTCAAGAACAATAGGGTTCTTTTCATCACATAAGGTATCACCAGTACGAATATCTTTAAATCCAACACCTGCACCTATATCACCAGCAGCAATTTCATCTACAGGATTTTGTTTATTAGAATGCATCTGGAATATACGAGAGATACGTTCTTTCTTACGTGTACGTACATTATATACATATGATCCAGCAGGAATAGATCCTGAATATACACGGAAGAAACAAAGACGACCAACAAAAGGATCCGTTGCAATCTTGAATGCTAAAGCGGACATTGGTTCATCAACATTAGCCTTACGAACAACTACCTTTTCAATATCATCAATATCATGACCAATTGCATCACCATTATCTAATGGACTAGGAAGAAATGTAACAACAGCATCAAGTAAAGGTTGTACACCTTTGTTCTTAAAAGCAGTTCCACACATCATTGGAATAATAGCCATATCGATAGTGGCCTTACGAATAACATCGAAAAGATCTTCTTCTTTAATAGAAGTAGGGTCTTCAAAGAAACGTTCCAATAATTCATCATCATATTCAGCAACTGACTCGATCAATTTCTCTCTCCACTCATTTGCTTCCTCAACCATATCGGCAGGAACATCTTCGATTTTATAGGCAGATCCTAAATCGGCTTCATCATCCCAGACAATCGCCTTATTTTTCAAAAGGTCAATAACACCTCTAAAATTTTCTTCTGCACCAATAGGAATCTGAATAGGTACTGCATTAGCACCCAACATATCCCTCACTTGATTAACAACTTCGTAAAAGTCGGCACCAGAACGGTCCATTTTATTTACGAAACCAATACGAGGTACATTATATTTATCAGCCTGACGCCATACTGTTTCAGATTGAGGTTCTACACCACCAACTGCACAAAATACAGCAACAGCACCATCAAGAACACGTAAAGAACGCTCTACCTCTACAGTAAAGTCAACGTGTCCAGGTGTGTCTATGATGTTAATTTTATGATTAACATCATTATATTTCCAAAAACAAGTTGTAGCAGCAGAAGTAATCGTGATACCACGTTCTTGCTCTTGCTCCATCCAGTCCATAGTGGCTGCGCCATCATGTACTTCACCAATCTTATGCGTAAGACCAGTATAATACAAGATACGCTCACTTGTTGTCGTTTTACCGGCATCAATGTGGGCCATAATGCCTATATTTCTTGTTTTGCTTAAATCTAGTTTAGCCATTTTGCTTTAAGTTTTATCTTAGATTCGTATATATTAAAATCTAAATTGAGCAAATGCACGGTTAGCCTCAGCCATTCTATGGATTTCCTCTTTCTTTTTCACAGCAGCACCTTCTTCTTTGAACGCAGCCATAATTTCAGCAGATAACTTTTCGGCCATAGAGCGACCGCTTCTCTTTCTTGAATAGAGAATTAAGTTCTTCATAGAAATTGACATTTTACGACTTGATCGTATTTCGGTAGGAACCTGAAATGTAGCACCACCAATACGGCGGCTCTTAACTTCAACTTGAGGAGTGATGTTGACTAACGACTGTTTCCATATATCTAAAGGAGATTTCTCCTCATCAGGCATTTTTTCGCCTATAATTTCTAGAGCAGAATAGAAGATACGGTAGGCAGTACTTTTTTTGCCGTCCAACATCAAGTTATTAACGAATTGTGTTACTAGTTTATCTCCAAACACTGGGTCTGGCAATAATATTCGCTTCTTTGGTTTTGATTTTCTCATTTTTACAAAATTTTTGGCTGTTGTTTTGAGTTTATTCTTCAATAGTTTCGTCCAAACTATTTACTCAACCACAATGTATA
This sequence comes from Bacteroidales bacterium, assembly GCA_965662645.1. Lineage (GTDB taxonomy): Bacteria > Bacteroidota > Bacteroidia > Bacteroidales > UBA5342 > UBA5342. The sequence continues at coordinate 289,914 of CBFIII010000001.1, read as the reverse complement.
ATAAAATTGACTTACGTCGGTTAAAATAAATTCGTCTTATTATCAATAGACTTAAACTCAATTTTGAAACCTCTTTTTATAATTTTTCTATTTTTACTTCTGTTTAGGGCGCTTAGTTCCGTATTTAGAACGACGTTGTGTGCGACCATCCACACCAGCTGTATCTAACGCACCACGTATTAAGTGATAACGCACACCAGGTAAATCTTTAACACGACCACCACGTACTAATACGATAGAGTGTTCTTGTAAGTTGTGACCTTCACCGGGAATGTATGCGTTTATTTCCTTACCATTTGTAAGACGAACACGAGCTACTTTTCGCATAGCTGAGTTAGGCTTCTTTGGTGTAGTTGTGTAAACACGTACACATACGCCACGGCGTTGAGGACATGCATCCAAAGCACGAGATTTCGACTTTTCATCGAGACTCTTGCGCCCTTTACGTACTAATTGTTGTATAGTAGGCATACCTAATTTACTGTTTTTGAGTTTATTAATGCTTATTCTCCGTTAAAAACGGGCTGCAAAGATACTTATATTTATTATCTTAACAAACTATCGACAACTAATTTTACAATTATTTACAGTTTAAAACAACAATATAATACCGCTTCCCTGAACAGCAAAGAGATATAGCCTTAAAAAAGTTTTATACAGGTGTTAGCAACTGAGGATATAGAATCAAATTCTAAATAAAATCAGTGTATTTGTATTAAAATAAAGAAAACACTTATTAACAACTTTGGTCAATCAATGCTTTCAAAAGAAATAATACGAACAAAAAACTTATTCATAAATAAGAATAGCGACGTCAAAAGTAATCCATTTTCAGACACTACAATAAAACTGTTAAAAAAAATCAGACTTAAGGTATGAGTGAAATTCCAAGTCAGAAATTAAGAATAATTCTTCATATTTTTATCAGTCCACCAATCTTAGTACTTTTGTATTCGTTGTTAAAACAAGTAGATCTCGCTCTCAACTATTCCCCATTAAAAACACAAACAAATGAAACGCACATTACTATTCCTTATTATCCTAACTTATAGTATTACCAATAGCTTTTCACAGCAAATATATAAAGATTTGCGTCACAGCCCTACAGACGAAGAGAGTCTAGAACTTTTAGAAATTATAATAAGACCAGGTAATGGACTATCTTCCGACTCTTTAGTCAATAGAGTAAGAAACAAACATCTAGAGGATAACAATTTTGAAGCCTATGCCTTTATTACCAATGAATACGGAATTTACCTTTACTACCGAGGCCAACTCAAAGAATTTGACGAACTTCTTGAAAATTCAAGAAAGAATATCGAAAAATTAGAAGTTACGCACTTCGAAAGCTTACTGTTCAATTATTTTCAGACTCTCTCATGGCGGATAAAAAGCGAATATACATTAGCAGCTCAACTCCTTTGCACAATAAAAGACAATGCCACAGCTGGAGATTACCCAATCCTTGCAAAAACCTGTAGCATTGATCTCACCTCTATCTATCTCCGTCTTTCAGATTACGAAAAAGCTTTTAGGACAGCAGATCTTGTTCTCGAATTGAGCCAACCACTAACAGAAAAAAACAACTACATCGATGTAGCAGCTCTTTATACGAACATAGGTGTAGAATTACTTAACATAGATGATCAATTAGCGAATAACTATCTAACCAAAGCAGTCGATCTCTTTGAAAACACCGATGGACCACACGGGCAACTCTCATACCGCATCATGGCTATGGGAGCCTTATGCCGAAACTACACACAACAGAAAAAATTTGATCAAGCTATAGCCGTCAACAAAAGACGTCTTAAATTAGCCTTAGACAGCATACACACAGGAAAACTACCGGCCACTTCATTATCCGAAACTTATGAAGACTTCTATTATATTTATTATGAATCAAACAATTTTAATAAAATGAAAGAGGCTGCTCATGACTACTATAATTCTTGTGAAGAACAACAAGGGGAAACAAATTCAAGACAATACAATAACAGCCTTAAGTTTTTAGGCTATGCTCATACTATGAATGGTGAATTAGACACCGCCCTCACCCTCTTGAAAGAAAGTATTAATGAAACAACAAAACTTTATGACACCCCTTTTGCCGCCCCTGCCCAACAATTTTACATGTACTTGGCCGACACCTATTACCAAAGAGGAGAATATGCAGATGCAGAACAAAGTTTCAAAGATGCCTTACGATGCCTCATTCAATCATCTGGTGACAGCATCTTAACTCAACAAACCTTATCTTATATTCCTGAAGTAAAGACCTACAATACCATAGAAAGCATAAAAAATTTAAACGAAATTCTTTTTCAAGCGTATTTACAAGAAAACAATCCCCGTTATCTTTATGACATTATAAGGTATGGCCAATTAAACGAACGCATGCTCATCGACAATCATCATCTATCACAAAATGAAGAAGCTGGTTTATCGTACAGTAAGAAATTAAAAGACAATAATTTATTGCCATTAAAGGCGGCAGAATTACTCTCAAACAAATACCATCAAAACCAATATGCCGACACCGCTTTTGCCTTGTCCGAAAAGACAAAGCTATTCCATTTAAGAAACAAAAAAAGCATAGCTAATATTGTTAAAACCATTCCTGACAGCATCATCAGCCATTACCTTAGTATTAACAAAAAGCTAAATCAGTCACAAGACACTTACCCCCCAGAAGAACGTTTCAATCTTAATAATGAGCTATTCCTATCTCGCCTACAACTAGACCATTATTTTAAAGATCAAGACACAAACAATGTCTATGCCATATCCACTAATAACTGTCCAGAAAATCACGCTTATATTTCTTATTCTATATATAACGAAACACTCTTTATATCAGCCTTCAACAACAAATCCCAAATCATAAAAAAAATAACAGCTCCTGAATTAAAAAATACAACACAGAATTTAATCCGTAAAATCAAAACAGGAGAAGATTACACCAAAGAACAAAAGCTTCTTTCTGAAATTTTAATAAAACCTACTGAAAACATTATTAAAGGCCAAAGTTATCTGACTATAATACCCGACAGCTATCTATTTAAAACCCCTTTTGAAATTTTAATAAGCGATGACAAGAAATTATTGATAGAGGATTATAACATCAACTATCAATATGCCTACACCAACACAATAAAAGAAAGAGTCAAAAACCCTACTCTACTTGCCATATCTCCTTTTGCAGAAGAGAATGTCCCACTCAGCAACGAAATAGCCGAAGTACTCCGCTCAAGCATTAACAAAACATCACTAAGAGGGGATGATTTAGTTAAACTCCCCTATTCTGGTAAAGAAGTCAGAGGCATCTCAAAACTATTCACCAATAAAGGTTTTCCAGTTAATATTATGTCGGGAGAGAAAGCAAATAAACAAGACTTAATAGACGCATTGGCAGACAATAACATCTTGCATTTTGCAACTCATGGCATCAGCAACAATAATGACGAAGAAACAGGACTCTTTTTATCACAAAATGTAAATGACGAAACAGTCAGTAGCTTTTTGAATCTAAACGAGCTTTATCATCTACAACTCAACGAAGATCTCGTAGTGCTATCGGCATGTAATAGTGGCATGGGAAATATAAAAGACGGCGAAGGAGTAATGTCGCTTCCTCGTGGTTTCATCTATGCGGGTGTCCCCAATGTATTAGCAAGTCTGTGGAAAGTTCATGATAAAATGACCAAAGAGCTCATGATTTCTTTTTATGGACATCTACTGAAAGAAGATCTGAATTACAACGAAGCATTAAGACTGGCAAAATTAGACGGTATCAAAAAAGGATACAATGCAATGGACTGGGCCAGTTTTATTTTGATAAGCGAATGAAAAGGATAAGATCTTAAGATAAAAGAAGGGAAGGCATCAGAAGAAATCACGTAACTAAAAACGATAAACGACGCCAAACTTGTAAGAATTAGGAGCAAGATTAAAAGCAAGATCTAAATTGTCATTTTTATATGCTTTGGTAAAAACATAAGAACTAGCAGTACCCAGAACAGCACCACCTAGCACATCCCACCAATCATGGTAATCAGAATACACACGACTCCATCCCACGTAGGCAGCTGTAATATAAGCTGGGACTCCTACTTTCCAACCATAACGACGTTCTAAAAAAGCAGCACTGGTAAAAGCAGATGTTGTATGTCCCGAGGGAAAAGAATGAATGCCACCATTAGGTCGTTTTTTATCAATGACAATTTTCAAAGTACGACTTATCAAAAAGGATGTTCCTATAGCTTTTACAAACTGCCACGTGGGTTGTGAATCATCTTTCCATATAAATGTAGATCCTAACGCCGCCGCAGGCATAGCAAATTCCAATATATCACCTGATAGTTCTACACCACCTTTATCTCCAGCTCTAGCTATGCTAACGAAGGAAAGTATAAAAATAAATAATAGTCCACTTTTTTTCATCGGAGACAAAAATAAAGAAAAAAGAGCGTACTGCATCAAAGACTTTATTAATGCTTATAAAAAAACAAACGATTTAGGATAAAATAGAAAAACAAAAGAAACACACGATTTCAATAAACACTCTCAAGATTATACACAACTATTGGTAAATATACGCTTAAGGCATACAAAACTCAGTCACATCTTAAAATATAAAACACGACAAAAACAAAAACACTCATTCTATAAAATACAAAACCACACACACTCAAATCTTATATCAAAAAGAGAAGAAGAGGCTATAAAACTCACAATCTATCGATTAAGAAAAACGAAAGAGAAAAACAGACATTTTAATCGTAGAGCAACCAAAGCAAAACAGAATAACAGAAAGTTTTCATACCTCAGAAAATAAAACATAATCATCTTATTACTTATCGCTATTTTGCCCTTCGTCCACATAGCACTATCTTTGCCCCCTGAAAATAAAATAAAGATGGCAGAAACAAATTTTGTTGATTACGTAAAGATATTTTGTCGCTCTGGAAAGGGCGGTAAAGGTTCCACTCATATGCGCCGCGAGAAATACATTCCCAAAGGCGGACCTGATGGCGGCGATGGTGGTCGCGGTGGACATATAATACTACGCCCAAACCCACAGATGTGGACATTACTCCACCTGAAATGGCAACGTCATCTTTATGCTGGTGATGGAGGTGATGGTACAGGAAACCAAAGCACAGGACATGACGGAGAAGATAAAATAGTGGAAGTTCCATTAGGAACCATAGCACGAGACTCCGAAACAGGAGAAATGCTCTGTGAGATCACAGATAAAGACACTGAGGTAATATTTATGCCTGGAGGTAAAGGCGGACGTGGGAATATGCACTTTAAATCGCCCACGAACCAAGCACCACGTTATGCACAACCCGGAGAACCCCGTGTAGAGCTAGCCGTTACGCTAGAACTAAAAGTACTTGCTGACGTAGGTCTTGTAGGGTTTCCTAGTGCTGGCAAATCGACTTTACTATCGGTAGTTTCAGCAGCCAAACCTAAAATTGCAGAGTATCATTTTACAACTTTAGTCCCTAATGTGGGTATCGTTTCGTACCGTGATAACCAATCATTTGTGATGGCTGACATCCCAGGTATTATAGAAGGAGCTCACGAAGGCAAAGGTCTAGGATTACGTTTTCTTCGCCATATTGAACGCAACTCGATGTTACTCTTTATGGTACCAGCAGATACTGACGATATAGCTAAAGAATATGATATTCTACTGAACGAACTTCGTTTATACAATCCAGAATTACTTGATAAAAAACGTTTCTTAGCGATTACGAAGTCCGACTTATTGGATGATGAGTTAATGGCTCAAATGGAAGAAGAAGTACCCGATGTGCCACACCTATTCATCTCTTCACACACGCAATATAACATTTTGCAATTGAAAGATAAGATTTGGAAACTGATGAATGACTAGATCATTTTTAAGCTGTTGGCTATTGACCTTTATATAAAAGTCAAAAACCAACAGCCAATAGTACAAAGGATGGCAAAGAAGAAACCTCAATTTAAAATCGAAAGCTACGGAACTTATGACCAATGGAATCGTGACTCAGACGATATTCCAAAAATCATTAAGATAAACGATCAAGTGATATTGAGTTCAGACGTGGAATTTGGCTTAGTGTTGAGCATTAAAAAAGGAAAAGGTATAAAGTTAGATTTTGTGGTCATCCATCCTAGATTTAACGGCTCCGATGGCCTTCCTGCTCCAGATTTTGTGGGCGAACATTATGTCAATGCTAATACGTGGCAATTTTTCCTTGGTGATACGGTATGGAAACCCTACGAAGACAAATTAGGGATATGGCGTTTTATTATCAAATACGAAGGAAAAATCATTGTTGATAAAACCTTAGAATTAATATCTTAGTCAACAACCTCGGAGCACCCCCACGAGGCATTTAGTTGAAGCAAATTTTAATATTCGCATCAAGCTACGAAGAATTGAACTCACAATGTGGGATTAAAATCAACAACGCAAAACTAAAAAATATTATAGGTGAAAAAGGACACGACAAATAATACAAAAGACAAAGACCTCACCCCTCTTTCTAAAGAGCAAAGAACTACTTTAAAAATTGGCATCACTGGAGGTATTGGCAGTGGGAAAAGCACTATAGCTCATCTTTACGAAATAATGGGTTATCCCGTATATTATGCAGATTCAAGAGCTAAAGAATTGATGAATAACGACCCTATCATCAAAGAGAATCTTATCGCTACTTTTGGGAAAACAGTTTATCCAAACCACTTAGATAGAAAAGCATTGGCAAACATCGTTTTTTCTGATAAAGAAGCTCTTAACAAATTAAATAAAATCACTCATCCAGCAGTAGAAAGAGACTTCGCATCTTGGTGTGAAGATCAAACCTCACCTATCATCTTTAAAGAAGCAGCTATTCTTTTCGAAAGTGGAACCAACATTAGTGTTGACCAAACAATCTGTGTAACGGCTCCCAAGATACTACGTATTATGCGCGTTATGAAACGTGACAAATGCAGCGCTGAAATGGTAGAAGAACGTATGGCTAATCAATGGAGCGATGACAAAAAGACAGCACTATCTGATTATATCATTTCAACAGACGACTACCACCTCGTCACTCCACAAGCATTACAAATCTTAGAATCGCTTAAGAATTACCAGATATAACCAATACCCCACTCTAAACATTCCGATTCATCAGCATTTATCTTTATCCCAAAATGCAAAAAAGCTTCTGGAATAAACTGATAACGCAGCACCAAACGCTCATAATAAGGGGCTTTAAATTCGACTTGATTAAAGACGGGTGTCCCAAATTGAAAACCGAACCTCACCTTTTGAAAAATCAATTCATTAGAAATAAAGAAACCACCATACATCAAATCCATCTGAGAATATTGATCAAGCTCTTGTTCTAAAGAACCATTATAAGTCACTTCTGCCCCAACACCTAAAGCGTAACATTTTCTCTTGATAAAACTATAAGCAAGGGAGGTGTTTGCATAAAAGTATTTTTTATCAAAGTCTGTTTTGGACCCATTGATCCCCACAGAAAGTACCGAAATCCATTCATCCTTCTTATCACTTAATGGGGGTAATGAAAATTCAAGACTTTTCATTTTAGGCATATAAGAAATAGACAATTGAGTACTAAACATCTCATTTCCGAAATTAGGATGCTGAAAAGATCCATTAGAAAAATGCTGAAAACGCCCCCCAATACCAACATCTAAATTTGGCGTAAGCGCATAATGATAACTTAATGATAGATGACTATATACATTGACATAACTACTATGAGCTAGAAAATCAGGATCAAAAGTATAACGACTACAATTTAAGGCTACCCCCATAGCTGCAGCAACGTTAAGACTCATTTTTTTAAATTTAACAACGGGGATGTCAATAAAGAAAAAGCCAGCATAGATATTCTCCATCACATCACCATACATACCAGAGTACAAACCAACACCATAATAAGGAAAATTGAGCGCTGAATGACGTGGATCATCACCTCCTGTTTGAACTCCAATTAAAAATTCTTGCCCAAAATAGGGTTTCTTATCAATACTACTATTTTCTACATTGCGACCTAAAAGCTGTCCCCAATAAGGTGAATAAGTAAATCGAGGCTGCCAAGAAGAAGAAACAGTATCTGAAACAATATCTGAAGCACTAAGAATAGGACACAAACAGAAAGCAACACACAATAAAACCAACGATCGAAGTTGTTCCATAAAAAACATTTTCATACGAACTCTTTTCATAAAGAAAGGATAAAAAAAAATGCCCAGTCAGGAACTAGGCATTAGAAAGTATTAAGCTTAATTTTTACTCATTTAATTGTGCAAGAACCATTTTCATAGCATCAACAGTTGATTTCTGAGCTCTCACCAAAGGCAAACGCACACGTCCAGTTGTTACGCCTTGCAATTCCATTAACGATTTAATACCTACAGGATTACCGTCGATAAACAACAATTCAATCAACTCAAGGTATTTATAAAATATCTTTTGTGCCTCTTTCATTTCGCCTTGCTTTCCAAATTTAATCATTTTAGAAAGGTCAGCAGGGAATGCATTACCAAGCACAGAGATAACCCCATCTCCGCCAATAGACTGTAAAGGCAAGGTCAAAGTATCGTCACCAGAGATCACTAAAAAATCGTCAGGACGACCACTGATAATATTTGCCATTTGAGTAAGATTACCTGACGCCTCTTTCACGCCAATAATATTATCAAACTCATGTGCTAGGCGCAATGTGGTTTCAGCAGTCATATTAACACCTGTACGCCCAGGAATATTATAAAGAATAATAGGCAACTTAGTTGACTTTGCTATTTCGGCAAAATGGCGATAGATACCAGGCTGATTAGGTTTATTATAATAAGGTACAACAACCAATAGAGCATCTACTCCACTAAAGTCTTTATGTTGTATTTCATCAATAACATTATAAGTATTGTTACCTGCTATTCCCATCACAATAGGCAAACGAGCATCATTTTCACTAGTCACACAAGCCAGAATAGTCTCTTGCTCTTCTTTACTAAGCGAAGGAGTCTCTCCTGTAGTTCCTAGGATAACTAAGTAGTCAGCACCACCATCAACAAGAGAAGCGGTAAGTGAACGCAGCGTTTCAATATCTACCTTATAATCCTCATCAAATGGCGTAATCATAGCTACACCTAATCCTTTAAAAGCATTTATATTCATTAATCGACGATTTAATTTTCTATCCTATTTAAATTAAGCATTAATACGTTCTAACACTTGTGTAATCTTTTTAAAAAAAGAGTCCAAATCTTTTTTACCCTTACCATTTATCATCAAATCACAAATGGCCGTCTTTTCTTCAAACCCAATACGCATCTGTGCATTAGAGACTTCAGTAAGAAAATCAATGACAGGTGCACTTTCTTTTTCTAAATTTATAAATACATCCGCACCTATTTGATCCACCCTTGCAATCAATTCGTCCGAAGGTACTATCTTCATCTTAAGATCATTTTTCGAGATCAGTACATCTTTATGGTTCACGACATAATTCAATTCTTCACTTATCCCGATTTTTACATAAACGACGATAATCACTTGCAAAAAATCAGGAAGCAATAAACGTATTTCCTTCTCAATATGCCGAAGAGATAAATAATCTTCACACTGTAATGCCACTATCACACGTTTTACTGAAGATATATTAAGAAAATAACGTTCAACCTGTCGTTGCCTAACTAAAGACTTCAATTTACTTTTAAAATAAAATTTAGACAGAAAACCCATATTTTCAAATAATTAACACCGTAACAATTAACGAACCACCTCTTTCAAAACAGACTTTACTTGCTATTTAATCATTTCTTCAAATTCTGATTCGCTTAATAATGCCACTCCTAACGATTCCACTTTAGCCATTTTTGAAGGACCAACATTAGTGCCTGCTAATAAATAGCTTGTTTTTTTAGATATTGAAGAAGTATTCTTACCTCCATTACGCTCAATCAAAAGTTTTAGTTCATCACGAGAATGACGTTCAAAAGTACCACTAATAACAATAGACAAACCTATCAATTTCTCAGTAGTCTGTTCCAATTCTTCATCATCTATTCTTAAGCGAACGCCAAAATTACTCAAATCTTTTATCATTGCCATATTTACATTTTCAGAAAAATAGGTCAAAAGACTTTCAGCAATACGATCCCCCACATCATCAACAGCTACCAACTCCTCAACACCAGCATTCATTAGAGCCTCTAAGCTCTTAAAATGAGCACTTAACTTCTTTGCCACTTCCGCTCCAACGTGCCTTATACCTAAAGAAAAAAGGACACGAGCAAAAGGCACTTTTGTTGATTTAATTATAGCATCTATAATATTTTGTGCCGACTTCTCACCCATTCTATCCAACATCAAGATATCAGACTTTTGCAAACGGTATAAATCGGCAACATTATTCACCAAACCCTTATCATAAAACAATTCTATCGTCTCCTCACCAATAGAACTTATATTCATAGCCTTGCGGCTAATAAAATGAGCTATTTTCCCTTTTATCTGAGGAGGACAAGCTGAAGAGTTAGGACAATAAAAAGCAGCTTCACCTTCGATACGCACTAACTCGGCACCACACTCAGGACAGTTTTTCACAAACGCCACTGGCTCAGAAAAAAGATGACGTTGCTGCTTATCTACCCCTACAATTTTAGGTATTATCTCGCCACCTTTTTCCACAAAGACTTCATCATCAAGATGTAAATCTAATTCGGCAATAACATCAGCATTATGCAAGGACGCTCTACGCACCGTAGTACCCGACAGCAAAACCGCTTCAAGATTCGCAACAGGAGTCACGGCACCAGTTCGCCCTACTTGGAAATCGACACTCAAAAGTTTCGTTTTAACACGCTCCGCCTTAAATTTGTAGGCAATAGCCCAACGAGGCGACTTAGCCGTAAAACCTAACAGTTGCTGTTGCCTAATATCATCAACTTTCACAACCATACCATCGATAGCAAAAGGAAGATTTTTACGTTCTTTATCCCAAAAATTTATAACTTCAAAAACACGCTCTATGTTGGAACATTTCTCAACTTTATCAAACACTTTAAAGCCCCATTGTTGAGCTAAAGTCATATTATCATAATGACTCGTTCCCTTCAATTCATCACTATATATCATATAGAAATAACCCTCCAAATGACGTTCAGCAACCACTCGAGAATCTAATTGTTTCAGTGTACCAGAAGCCGCATTACGCGGATTAGCAAAAGGCTGATCATCTATTTCGAGGCGTTCTTGATTCAATCTTTCAAAAACATCAAATGGCATAACAATCTCACCTCTTATCTCAAATTCTGACGGATAATTATCGCCATTTAAAACCAAAGGCACCGATCTTATCGTTTTTACATTAGCCGTCACGTCATCACCTTGCACGCCATCACCACGCGTCACCGCGCGTATCAAACGCCCATCTTCATATGTTAAACTAATAGACAAGCCATCAAATTTCAGCTCACAAACATATTCAAGCTCATCACTGATTAGCTTCTTAGTTCTCATATCAAAATCACGTAATTCTCCTTCAGAATAAGTATTAGAAAGAGACAGCATAGGATATCGGTGTTTGACTTGAACAAAAGTCTTAGTCACATCACTCCCCACCCTTTGTGTGGGCGAATTAGGATCAAAAAACTGAGGGTTTGCTTTTTCTAAAGACTCCAACTGCTTAAGCTTCTGATCGAAGTCATAATCACTCCACAGGGGAGCATTAGCCACATAATACAAGTAATTGTGATGATGAAGTTCTTGGCGTAATTGTTCAATTTCTTCACGTGGAGTCATAATAAGATAAATTCGTTTTCAGTACAAAAATAAGCGTTTTATATCAAAGAATAACACTTTTGGGCACACCCAATAATGAAAAATCAATAAGAATAAATAAAAAAGAAAACTATTTAAGGAGATACCATAAAACACCAGCACTAAATCAAAGAATTGATAATTATGCTACTTTCAAAGGTCATTATGAATTATTCAAAAACACGCAAATAAGACCACACTCTATCTACCAGAACATCAACTGGTCATTTACAGATCATCTGTAAACAAGAATGGTTGCCTCAAAAGGCAACCAAACCAAGAAATATATGTAACAAATAGTGACTAAAGATAATTTGACAAAGGATTCTTATAACGTTTTTTCTTTAATTTAACCAAAGCACTTTCTCTAATCTGACGTACTCTTTCCTTTGTTAAATTAACATTATGACCTATATCTTCTAACGATTTAGGTGCTTCGCCAAATAAACCATAAAACTGCGTTAAGACAATGATTTCTCTATCACTTAATATGGTTAAACTTGTATATAATTCGTCACGTAATGATTGAGCAATAATAGAAGAATCAGGAGAAAGAGAATTTGAATTTTTAATAACATCATACATCGTACCTCCATCATCTCCATCATTTTGAAGAGGAGCATCCATTGACACAGGACGTTTGCGAGATTTTAAAGATTGAGAAACCTGTTTCTCTGATAAGTCCAAATAATTGGCTAATTCTTCAACAGTAGGTTCTCGCTGCAACGTTTGTTCTAAACGCTGTACGGCCTTATTAACCTTTGACAGTGCGCCTACTTTATTTAAGGGTAAACGAATAAGACGTGAATTATCGGCCAAAGCCTGTAAGATAGACTGTCGGATCCACCATACCGCATAAGAAATAAACTTAAAACCTCGTGTTTCATCAAAACGATGAGCCGCCTTAATAAGTCCGATATTACCTTCATTAATCAGGTCACTAAGACCTAAACCTTGATTTTGATATTGTTTAGCAACAGAGACAACAAAACGAAGATTAGCATTAACTAACTTATCAAATGCCAACTGATCATCATTCTTAATACGCTTTATCAACTCCACCTCTTCATCCGAGGAAATCAATGGAATGCGAGAAACATCTAGTAAATATTTATCTACAGAAATATCAGTACGACTAGTAATTTGATGTGATATTTTGAGTTGACGCATAAGCTTATTAATTTAAAAATAATCAATTCCACAACCTTCTAAAACAATACGATTTCGATGTTATTTATTTTACTTCAAAATCCTATTCTACTCTCTTAGATTCCCTTAATCCTCCATATCTCTCCAAATATAATCATAATAATGGACTAAACAAGCGCGCAAACGATTCAAAAACACGATTTATTTTAGGTCTCATTTTCCAATTCATTTTTGTAAGCTCATAAGAATCATCAAAATCGACCTCAAAAAATTGCTTACAACGTTTAGCAAACTGAGTGTCATAAACGAAAGCATTAACTTCAAAATTAGACTCAAAACTACGGAAATCCATATTACTACTTCCAATCGTGACAAGCGAATCATCAATCACCATCATCTTACTATGCACAAAACCTGCTTGATATCTAAAAACACGAACACCAGCCTCTAACATTTCTTTAATGAAAGAATGAGAAGCATATTGAGTAAATTTACCATCTGAATGATGAGGAATCATCAAACACACTTCTGTGCCACTCATTGCTGCCACTTTCATAGCCATCCTAATACTTTCGGTAGGTAAAAAATAGGGCGACTGAATAAAAACATATTCTTGAGCACTACTAATAGCCAATACAAAAGCCTGCTCAATAGTCCTCCAATCGGAATCGGGACCACACGAAGCCACCTGCATCTTGCGCCTGCCAGTAAAGACACCACTAAAAAAATAGTCTTTATCCTTTATCTGACGCTGCGAAGCAAAATACCAGTCTTGTATAAAAGTAGATTGCAAACCATTAATAGCACTTCCTTCTATCTTAAGGTGAGTATCGCGCCAAATACCAGGTATTGATTTGGAACCATAATAATAACGATCTGCAATATTAACACCTCCAACAAAAGCAACTTTGGCATCAACTACTAATATTTTTCTATGATTACGATAATTAATGCGGTGAGTAAAAAAAGGAAATCTCACTTTCAGAAACTCAAACGACTCAATACCACTTGAAGTCATCATTTTGTGAAACTTAGAATTTAAATCCCAGCTTCCAACAGAGTCAACCAACAGGCGCACTTCAACACCTTGAGTCGCTTTTAACTTTAATAAATTGATAAAACGTTGACCTATTTTATCCTTATGTTCAAAGATGTAAGATTGCAGATGTATATGCTTTTCTGCCTTAGAAATAGCATCATACATCGCATCTAAAGCCTCTTTACCCGAAACATAAACATCTAATTTATTATCCGTTGTAAACAAGGCATGGTTGTTTTTATACAATAATGACACCAGCCGTCGATGGCACAAAAGGGTGTCAGGGAATTTTATTTCATTTATAGAAAAACGCTTTTTCAACGTTTCATAATAACCATTGATAAGCTCTACCTGACGAATGCTTTTTTTTGAAATAATTTTAGTGCGTCGAATATTCTGACCAAGAAACACATATAAAACTAAACCCAAGACAGGCAATGCCACAAGTACAATAGCCCAACTTAAAGATTTAACAGGATTACGATTTTCTAATATAAGCATAACAATTATACTGACGATAGTCAGATAATAAATGTTGCTCATAATGGCAAGCCATATTTCAGGAATACTAAAGGAATTAAACATAGAAATAAAACTAATGTTTAACAGTAGTACTAATACAACGTCATGCTATACTTTGAATCCCACATTGTGGGTTTAATTCTCCGTAGCTTGCTGCGAATAATAAAATATTCTTCAACTAAATGCCTCGTGGGCTTATCCCGAGGTTGTTGACTTATTTACTACTGTTATGAATCATAACCAAACTGTTTCAGGTTAAAATCTTTGCTTCGCCAATCTTTCTGAACCTTAACAAAAAGCTGAAGATAAACCTTTTTATCAAAAAAGACTTCTAAATCTTTTCGTGCTTCGGTACCTACACGTTTTAATGCTTTGCCTTGATGACCAATAATGATACCTTTTTGCGATTCGCGTTCAACATTGATTATCGCACTAATACGAATAATATTTGGTTCTTCTTTAAACTCTTCCACTACGGGCTCTACAGAATAAGGGATTTCCTTTTCATAATGTTTAAGTACTTTTTCGCGAATAATCTCAGTGACAAAGAAACGAGCAGGCTTATCGGTTAACTGATCTTTATCGAAAAAAGGTTCTGCTTCGGGTAAACGTTGTTTAATTTCTTCCAATAAATTATCAACATTAAATTTGTGCAAAGCCGAAAGAGGAAAGATCATCGCCTCAGGTAATTCTTTTTTCCATACATCAAATAAAGTATCCAATTTGCCCTGATCACTCATATCAATTTTATTGATCACCAATAGAGTTGGCAATCCAGAAGCTTTTACCTTTTCTAAAAATTTAGCATTAGCCTTGGAATCTTCAAATACATCGGTCACATAAAGTAAAATATCAGCATCAACTAAAGCAGAAGTTGAAAATTTCAACATAGACTCTTGCAACTTATATTTGGGATCTAACACACCTGGGGTATCAGAATATACAATCTGAAAATCTTCACCGTTAACAATACCCATGATACGATGACGAGTAGTCTGAGCTTTAGACGTGATAATCGAAATACGTGCACCAACTAAGGCATTCATTAATGTGGACTTACCTACATTAGGATTCCCAACAATATTTACAAAACCGGCTTTATGTTTCATCTTTAATATATTTAGTGGATTATAACCACATTACTTCTTCTAATTATACAAATAAAAATCACTCAAGAACTAGCATTTAAGGTGATAAGAACTCCTCCATAAGACACAAAGTCAAAAAAAGGAAAACGGCTATACCTCTTTCGCATGTAGTTTTGCTAAATATTCTTGTTCTGGTTGTCCTGGCGTAGGAATTAATTCTGCATCACAACCTAATACTTTTAAATCCATCAACATTGAATATCCAGAACGACAAATAACATGTTTAGCCGAAAGAATTAAAGGTTTTAATGCCTCAGTCCTTACATAGGGTAAAGATATAATATTTTCTATAGTAACAGCTCTATCATCACCAGCAATTATCAATTGTTCATCCGTATTCTTATAGCGTTTAACTATTTCATCTCTAAAAAATGAACGATGTGGCTCAACACCAGAGAGCACTAACAAGGTATAATTTTCTTTTCCGGGCCATACATCTGGAGGTGTAAAACGCGACAACCAACCAATGTATTTCACGGCAATACGAGGATGTTTATACCTAGATAATTCGCCAGCTAAAGCATTTTCACCTTGCACATCAGGTATGAGACACGCCTCATAATGACTAATAAACCATTGATGCACGACATTAGAAAAACGTTCGGCCCAATGCCAACCTTTAGAAAGTTTTATCGATAACTGATGAGTAATATAATAAGATTTCACCTTATTACTCCATAAAGCAGGACGGTTATCAGAAATCACAACATCAAAATTATGTTTCTTTAACAAACGACGCAAAGCATAATGCTCTTTAACGGCTGACCACAAAAACACAGGTAGATAAAACACTAGCTTACGAACAATCTTATTAGAATGAGCATAGTGCACTTTGATATCAATAAAAGGAATGCATTTAACATGAGGCATCTCTTCTTTAAAAACATCTAAGACTTGAGTCGCCCCCATTACCGTAATGATATTGCCATCCTTCTCCAGACGTTTTGCATAAGCAACCATTCGAGTAGCATGACCTATCCCCCAATTTAACGGACAAATTAATATGTGTTTATTTTCGAACATCAAGACACCTCAACATTAAATCCTTCATCTCTTAAACGTGAAGCAATCAACTCTAATTTATCTTTTTCTACTTTATAAATAGTATCTACCGGAGTATCTCGCGCCAAAGAATAGATCATCATTATAAAAGTAGGATTAATACTTTTATAAGCCTTGATAAGGGCTTCCACTTCTTCCTCGGTAGTATTATCAAAAGCGACTCCATTATATTCTCCATAACAAAATAAAGTCTGAAGAATCATCTTACCATCAAAGTCAGTCAAATACTTTATAATATCAGTTGCCTTAACAGAAGCATTCGGATTATTAATTATACTAAATGTGGAATTAACAGCAGAATCTAATTTCAAAATATTGTTATCCACCTTTTTTAAAGCCGAAACAACAGAAGGTCTATCAAGATGCACGGAATTAGACAGAACAGAAATCTTTACATCAGGAAAATAAATATTGCGCAAAGCAATAGTATCATCTACAATATAATAAAAATCAGGATGAATCGTAGGTTCACCATTACCAGCAAAAGTTATTACATTAAGAGGATCACCGTTGTCACGCATTAATATTAAACGCTTTTCAAGGGTCTCTTTAACCAATTTTCTATCCACCAATTTATGACTCTGCGATCGTCTTTCTTCATTTAGTCCACACTCACAGTATAAACAGTTAAAAGAACAAAACTTACCATCTGATGGTAAAAGATTAATACCTAAAGACACACCTAGACGTCGGCTATTGATAGGACCAAAAACGGGTGCATCATAAAGAGAAGTTGCCATATATAAAATAAAAAAACGGTTTAACCTTGAGGGCTAAACCGTAGTGATTAAAAATCTGTTTCATCAAACTCTATGGGTATCGTCCTATTGAACCGCTGTTCGAGGGAAATAAATGTCTCAGTGGACGAAACCCCCTTTATAGTCTGTAGTTTACCATTAAGTATTTTCATTAAATCCTCATTGTCGCGTGCATAAACTTTTATCCAAACACTAAAATGCCCTGTGGTATAATGACACTCCACAATTTCTGGAATTTCAGCCAACTGATCAGCCACTTCATTATACATCCAACCTTTTTCTAAAAGGATGCCAACATAAGTACAAGATGTAAAACCTAACTTCATAGGATTCACAAAATATCCAGAACCTGTAATAACACCCAAATTGATCATCCGTTGTACACGTTGATGCACTGCAGCTCGAGATACGCCGCAATCTATAGCTACATCCTTAAAAGGAACACGAGCATTATGGGATATTATTCTAAGAATCTTTTTATCTAAATTATCCAAATTTGAAAGCATAACGACTATTTTTTTATGATATAACATGCAAATATACATCAATATTAAGCTCACACAACTATAATGTTACTTTTTCTTTATAATGCACATTCGAATTCGAAGCATAATTAAAACATATTCTACAATAATTTCAAATTTGATCAACTCTATCAAAAGTAATTTATAACTTTGTTAAATAAAATAAGAACACCATGGACAATACAGCGATAAAAATCATCAGTTATTTTGACGATATAGAAGAGTTTCTTATCGGCATTCTTTTCTTCACCCTTCCTTTTGGATGGACATTCTCCATTATACCCTTGGTGCTTTTTGCCACAACGCTCATCATTAATATTATTACCAAACCTCATAAACCAAACAAAGAAAAAGTACTTTACTTTTTACCGTTAATGGCATTTTACATTTGGGAAACCATCACCTTGCTTTATACCTCCGACATAAAAGATGGCATAGGAATATTAGGAACACAATCGATCCTCATTATTATCCCACTTGCCTTTCTCTTTAATCATATAAAGACAAATACCATAAAAAAAGCATTTTATATGTTTCTATTAGGTTGTTTTGCTTCCGTATTACTTTTATATGCTATCGCCATCTATCATTCTTCATCGCTTATAGGAGACGCCTTCGTTTTTCGTCCATTTTTCGAAAGTCAGAAAGGTACACTCTTAGATACTGACATCAGCGGGTACTACTTCTTAGGGAAACAATTCTCGACTTTTGTACACCCCGCATATATGGCCCTTATATTAGGTATCGGTATGTTTATCATATTAAAAGAACTCCGAATAGACTCTAATTTATTAATTAACAAAACATTGTGGCTTTCAATTTTCACATTATTAGGCATCACGATTATCTCCATGTCATTAAATGGAACTTCTGCCATGATAGCTATCATCTCACTTATTGTTTTAGGTCTCTTATCCATTCACCGCATACGTTATGGAGAGTTATCACGCGGTATCTATTTTTCAATATTACTCTTTTTTATGTTTTTAATATTAAACCCTCAAGTAAGATCTATCATTGAAAATCCAAACGAGTGTGACTCTATACAATTAAGAAGTAGCATAACTAAAGCTTCTATTAAAACAATTGAAAAAAGTTGGCTTTGGGGATATGGAATAGGTGATGCAGACGAGGCAATGAAAGAACAACTTATTAAATGTTGTGAAAATAATTTGGTCTGCCGTAAAGCCAACTCACATAACCAATTTTTAACTTCTTGGTTACAAGGAGGCATCCCCGCAATAGCACTATTATTATGGACTCTTATCACTATATCACTAAGAGCTCAACGCAAAAGAAATTTTTTACTACATACATTTACAATCTTAGTATTTGTAAGTTTCCTTTTTGAATCGATGCTTGTACGTTATTGGGGATCCTTAACGTTTAGTCTCTTTTATGGAATATTCTACTTCTACTCTGAAACAAATAAAAAAAAAATTGAGGCATAGATATGCCTTAACTGTTATGTAAGCGCTGGTATATGAATAGATAAATTTAGTGGTTTTTCTGTTTGACAAGCTAAACAGAAACCAGCACTAAGCTTTTTTTTAGAGCTTTCACTCATTTGTTATACATCACGAATCTGATTTTGTTGATTATAAAAAGTGATGATATTAAGGATTCCTTATTTTTAACATGAAGTCTAAATGTGTAATTACTACACTCCCGTCATAGAACAAAAAAGATACAACACCATTAATCTAAAGACTTCGGATATCACACCTATCAAAAATAGAATACTGGCACATATTATTTTTAACTCAAAAAGGATAAGATACCAAGTGCAACTATTAATATTCCTTTGGAAAGGAAACCTCCCTTACACACTAAACATCAACTATACAATGTCACATCTTTAGGTTAAAACGATATGAATACATTTACCCTATAAAAATAGTATATAACAAACACGTAAAAAGGGACATTAACACAACATATAATGAACTCTCTAAAAACAAGATAAGATATTAAGATAAAAACACAAACGCTTATAACAGCAAAGAGAACGATTTAGATCTACACCTCAGCTTGACTTATATTTAC
Organism: Bacteroidales bacterium; assembly: GCA_965662645.1. Lineage (GTDB taxonomy): Bacteria > Bacteroidota > Bacteroidia > Bacteroidales > UBA5342 > UBA5342. Next base: position 269,821 of record CBFIII010000001.1, on the reverse strand, counting down.
AAAAAGGGGGAAAGAAGTAAATTCACAATTTTCAAAAATCGCAATTCAAAAAAACAGGAATCTGTTATTAAAAATTAAGTTTCACTAAAGACCAATTGAGTATAAAAACAAAATGGGGCTTACATAATATGTAAGCCCCATTTTAATATTATTTTATGGTTTTAAGATCCAAAATCATCATATGCAATCATTTCATCAGGCACACCTAAATTATAAAGCATTTTTTCTACTGCTGAATTCATCATCGGAGGTCCACACATGTAAAATTCAATATCTTCTGGCTCTTCATGATCTTTCAGATAATTATCTAATATCACTTGATGAATAAAACCAGTAGGTCCTGTCCAATTATCTTCTGGCTGAGGTTCAGAAAGAGCTAAGTGCCAATTAAAATTAGGGAACTCTGCAGCTATCTTATCAAATTGATCTTTATAAAAGACTTCTTTCATAGAACGTGCTCCATACCAGAATGTAGTCTTACGACCTGTTCTTGCAGTTTGGAACAAATGGAAGATATGAGATCGCATGGGAGCCATACCAGCACCACCACCAATAAACATCATCTCACGTTCTGTATCTTTAATGAAAAATTCTCCATAAGGACCTGAAATATTAACCTTATCACCCGGCTTACGCGAAAAGATGAAAGATGAACAAATACCAGGATTAACCTTTTGAAATCCACCAGCAACACGATCAAACGGAGGAGTCGCAATACGAATATTAAGCATTACTATATTACCCTCGGCAGGATGATTAGCCATAGAATAAGCTCTATAAGTAGGCTCTGGGTTCGACATCTTAAGGTCAAAAATACCCATTCTTTCCCAGTCACCTTTCCAAGTATCTTCTACTTCAATACTATTAAAGTCAACATCTATTTTAGGTACATCGATCTGGATATAACCACCAGATTTAAAATCTAATGTTTCACCCTCAGGAAGTTTTACAACAAACTCTTTAATGAAAGTTGCCACGTTGCGGTTTGAAACCACCTCACATTCCCATTTCTTAATACCCATTACCTCTTGAGGTATATCCATCTTGATATTGTCTTTCACTTTAACTTGACAAGCTAAACGAAAGTCCTCATTTTGTTCTTTACGCGAAAAGAATCCAACTTCAGTAGGTAAAATAGTACCAGCTCCTTCATGCACCTTACAACGACACATTCCACAAGTACCACCACCACCACAAGCTGAAGGCAAGAAAATTTTATTCGACGAAAGCGCAGATAATAATGACTGTCCCTGATTTACTTTTAGCTTAGTATCTCCATCATTGATGTCGATCTCTACTTCACCCGAAGGTACAAGTTTTGTCTTAGCATAAAGCAAGATAGAAACAAGCAGCAATATCACCAGTAAGAATACGACAATACTGGTTACAACTACAAATCCCATAAAATATAATATTTAATGTTTAAAAATTCTTAATTATAAAAGGTCTTTTTGATCTAATACTTAGATACCCATAAACCCCATAAAAGCCATCGCCATTAATCCGGTAACAATAAAAGTAATACCAAGACCACGTAAAGGTCCAGGTACATTAGAATACGATATTTTTTCACGAATTGCAGCAAGACCAACAATAGCTAACCACCATCCAATACCACTACCTAAACCAAAAACAGTTGCCTCAGCGACATCGGCATAAGCACGTTCTTGCATAAACAAAGAACCACCTAATATCGCACAGTTAACAGCTATTAAAGGAAGAAAAATACCTAAACTAGCATATAAAGCAGGAGCAAACTTTTCAACGATCATTTCAACCAATTGCACTAAAGATGCAATAACTGCAATAAACATAATGAAACTTAAAAAGCTCAAATCCAAACCAGCAAGTTTAGGACTTAACCATGCTAAAGCTCCAGGTTCTAAAACCTTATTTTGCAAAATATAATCAACAGGAACGGTGATTAAGAGTACAAAAATTACAGCCAACCCTAATCCATTTGCAGTTTTTACATTCTTAGAAACGGCCAAAAAAGAACACATTCCCAAAAAGTATGCAAATACCATATTGTCGATAAAAATCGACTTAACGAATATATTTAATAAATTTTCCATATTGTAATACTATATCGTACTTAATTAAGATTCCTGTAATTCTTTGTCTTTTGAACGCTGCACCCAGATAATAGTTCCTACAAGAAATAATGCCATTGGAGGCAAAATCATCAAACCATTATTTTCATAACCCGCATCATATAGAGCTTGAGGTATTACTTGGAATCCTAAAAGAGTACCAGAACCCAACAGTTCACGAAAAAATGCAATAATTACCAATATCGCGGTATAACCTAAAGCATTACCTATACCATCCAATAAAGCAGGGAAAGGTTTATTAGCCAAAGCAAAAGCTTCAAGACGTCCCATAATAATACAGTTAGTAATAATCAAACCGACAAACACTGAAAGTTGTTTACTTACTTCATAAGCAAAGGCCTTTAATATCTGGTCAACTAAGATGACTAATGCAGCAACAACAACAAGTTGCACAATAATACGGATACGAGAAGGAATGGTATTACGCATTAAAGAGATAATCACATTAGCGAAAGCTAAAACGAACATCACCGACAATCCCATGACTATAGCGGGTTCTAATTTAGCCGTTACAGCTAAAGCTGAACATATACCAAGCACCTGTACAATGACAGGATTTTCTTTACTAAAAGGATTAAAAAGAATCTTTTTATCCGAGGCTGAAAACAATCCCATAATATCTTAAATTTCTAATTAAATCAAAATTCTTATTGTTTAAGAAATGAGCTATAAGCACCCAAATTCTCTAAAAGCATAGCTTGAACACCCTTACTAGTGATCGTACCACCAGAAATAGCATCTACTGCATAATCATCACCAGGAGCAGCACCACCCTTAGCTACTGTAAAAGCAACATTACCGTCTTTAAATATTTTCTTGTTCTTAAATTGCACTTGGAAAAAAGGTTTTGCAATCTCAGCACCTAAACCAGGAGTCTCTCCTTTATGATCAAATGTAGCACCAAAGATGGTTTGCTTATCTTGATTCATCGCAATATATCCCCAGATTGGCCCCCAAAGACCTGCTCCACGAATAGGTAAAATATATTTCGTTGAACCATCCTTCAATTTACAAACATATACTGGAAGTTTTCGTGCTGCGACTTCTTTTGTCAATTCTACCTTTAGATCTACATCAAAAGCTTCTCCTTTTACTTTTTCTCCCGCAGCATCAACAATAAATGTAGATGAAATAAACTGCTTATATTTAGCTTCAGCATCAACGGCAGTACTAGACACGCCAACGGATCTAAGAATGTCCATTTTTTTAGCCACACGAATATTCTTGTCCTGAGCAGGCTTAAGCCCGATAGCAGCAATAGACAACAAAGCGGCCACCAATATCACCAAACCTGATGCGTATATAAACGTGTATGAATTACTATCTCTGTTCATAATTTTACTTTTATACTTTTAACAATGCTAACCAATTATGCGCTTTGAGTTGCACGTTTCATTCTTCGTTTTATATTTCCCTGAACTACCATATAATCAATTAACGGAGCAAATGCATTCATCAACAATATGGCTAACATCATTCCTTCAGGATAAGCAGGATTAACAACTCTAAATAATATGGCTATAACGCCAATAAGAAAACCATAAATCCATTTTCCACGTTCCGTTCTAGAAGCCGTTACAGGATCGGTAGCCATAAAAACAGCACCAAAAGCAAAACCACCCATTATTAAATGATAATAAGCAGGCATATCCATAAAAGCACTAGATCCTACAGCATTTAAAAGAAGTCCCATTAAAAAACCACCACCAAAAATACTTAGCATAATTTTCCAACTTGCTACACCAGTAATAAGTAACAAAGCAGCTCCTAAAAGAATAGCTAATGTTGAAGTCTCTCCTATTGAACCAGGAATAAAACCAAGAAACATATCTAAAACTGATACATGATTTCCAACACCATCAACAATACTCACCGTATTTTGCGAAGCAGCAGCTTGCGCTAAAGGCGTTGCACCAGAAAAACCATCGGTAAAAGAAGCACCTTTCTCAGCAGCTCTAACCCATATCTGATCACCCGACATCTTAGAAGGATAAGCAAAGAACAAGAAAGCTCGAGTCACTAATGCCACATTAAAGACATTCATTCCTGTACCACCAAACACTTCTTTAGCAAAAACAACCGCAAAAACAGTTGCAACAGCCACCTGCCATAATGGAACATCAATAGGGACAATTAAAGGAATTAACATCCCAGTCACTAAAAAGCCTTCATGAAGAGAATGTTTTTTCTTCATACAAAAAACAAACTCTGTACCTAATCCTGCAACGTAAGAAACTACGATCAAAGGTAATACCCTTAAAAATCCGTAAAAGAATTTTTGCCAAAACAAAGTAGTTTCACCAACAGCCAAGAAATGTTGATAACCAACATTATACATACCAAATAATAAGGCTGGAATTAGAGCAACGACAACCAATATCATAGTACGCTTCAAATCGTTATAATCACGAATATGCGCGCCCTTAGATGGAGTAGTATGAGTAGGCATGAAAAGGAAAGTTTCGAAAGTTTCGAAAACAGGCATCCATTTTTCATATTTACCACCTTTCTCAAAGTTGGGTTTTATTTTATCTATTTGCGTTCTTAATGCTTTCATACATTTAGTTATTTTTCATCAATATCAAGACTATCCTAATTCTGAAATCAGATAATCAAGTCCTTCGCGCACTTTATTCTGAATATCAATTTTTGAAGTACAAACCACTTCACAAAGAGCAAAATCTTCAGGTATTATTTCATAAATACCTAACTGCTCCATTTTATCGATATCTTTTGTTATAATAGCTTTTAACAAATATTCAGGTAAGATATCCCAAGGGAAAACCTTATCATATTCGTTACTCATAACAATACCACGCTCCTCTCCATTCATACGCGCATCCATGTGCCAAACCTTACCTAGTCCTCCTAGAAACTTAGAACCTACAGTATTATGCACACTAAAATGATCAAAAGCAGGCATAGCCCAACCCATAAAATCAGCTTCTCCCTTTTCAGGAATAACGGTCAATTGACAATCATAAGCACCTAAATAACCATTAGATGGAATTTTTTGACCAGTAAGGACAGTACCACTAATAAATCTAAGATCTTCAGCAACATCTACTTGACCTTCAAGAAGAGGTGTGATACAAGAACCAGACAACATTTTATAATGCGCTGGTTTTTTAACTTCCGAACCACAAAGAGCAATCATACGAGATGCCTCATATTTTCCTTCTAAGAAAAGACGCCCTATAATAATAACATCTTGTAACCCTACAGTCCAAACTATTTCTCCTTTATTAATTGGAGCCACTTTATGAATCTGAGTACCCACATTACCTACAGGATGAACTCCTATAAATTCGTGTGTTACCACATTTTTGATCTTACGAATAGATTTGGAAGCCGTATTACCATTGATACCAACATGTATTTTTCCTGATGTTAACTTTGCTAAAGCATCAATACCTGCTTGCAACTCATTTTCTTGTCCGGTTAGTACAAATTGATTATTTGGAGCTAAAGGACTAGAATCAAAAGAAGAAATAAAAATATCGCGGGGAGTATCACTTGGTGAAGCTATAATATCAAAAGGACGTTGCTTTATATATTGCCATACACCAGCTTTAAGCATTTTTGCTTTAATTTCTTCAGAGGTTGCATTAAGCACTTCCAAGGCACCAAAATCAGTATAACTAATTTCAGCATCGGCTTTAACAACAATTTCCAAAAGCCTACGTCGTTCACCACGCACAATGTCAACCACTTCTCCACTAACAGGAGATGGGAAACTGACTTCGGGATTTGCTTTGTCGTAAAAAAGGGTGTCACCAGCTTTTACCTTCACTCCTGCTTTGGCTACCAGCTTAGGCATAACGCCATGGTAATCCGTTGGCTTAACTGCAAAGAATTCAGCCTGTTTAGCATTCATTAAAATAGGACTAGCCTCGCCTTCAAGCTTTAGGTCAAGTCCTTTTTTAATTTTAATAAGGTTTGCCATAATAAAATTAAAATTTCCCAGCTCTATAAAAGAACTAGATCATTAAAAAATTGATAAAAAAAATCGATTTTCTTTAAAAGTGCTGCAAAAGTACTCAAAACTTCTATAAGTAGGTTTACTTTATATGAAGTTTTATGCAAGATTTAACAAAAAAAACTAAATGCATTATTCAAGGATAAATAATACCGAAATGTTAATAAAAGCTTCCAAAATGACAGACAAGGCATGTCTATATTGCAAAACAAACTATTATTCTGTGGAGCGGCTATCTAGTTCATCTTTTAGGATCTTGGCCAACTCATAATTCTCATCATCAACAGCCTCTTTTAATGCAATTTGCAATTCAACATTATCAAGATCAGCAATTTTAAGATCATCGCTAGGCAAATCTTCATCTATATTTAGAGATAAGGAAGACTCTTCTTTGACATCAATTTCCAGCCCCGCTTCTTCAAGAACCTTAGGGGAAATATAAACAGGAGCTTCAAATCGAATAGCTAAAGCAACAGCATCAGAAGTACGAGCATCCACACGTATTCTGTTTTTACCATCATTAAAAACAATCTCAGAAAAGAAAACTCCTTCCTTCATATTATATATAAAGATTTCCTCTAAAGCAATATTAAAAGCTTCAGCAAAACTTAAGAATAAATCATGAGTTAAGGGACGCGGAGGCGTAAGCCCTTCTAGATGAATAGCTATAGCCTGCGCCTCGGAAGCTCCTATAATTATGGGCACCCGTCGTTTGCCTTCCTCCTCAGATAAAATCAAGGCATAAGCTCCCGAACGAGTCTGATTATAAGAAATCCCCAATATGGACAATTTCACTTTATCCATTAGTTTCGTTTATCGTAAAATAGTCTGAGCTCTGTCAGGACCAACAGATACCACTTTAATGGGCACCCCTAAATAATCCTCAACAAAAGCAATATATTTATTAAAAATCGCAGAAAATTGATCCGCAGAAGTCATCTTTGTCATATCTTCTTTCCATCCTGGAAGAGAAGTATAAATAGGCTCTACTTCCTGACCATCGAGATCATAAGGGAAAAACTCAACCTCTGTACCATCCACATTATAAGATGTAGCCACCTTAATGGTATCAAAATCATCCATCACATCACTCTTCATCATGATCAATTGCGTCACACCATTAATCATCACACTGTACTTTAAAGCCACTAAATCGAGCCATCCACAACGACGTGGGCGTCCTGTAGTAGAACCGTATTCGCAACCTTTATCACGCATGGCTTGTCCCATATCGTCAAACAACTCAGTAGGGAAAGGTCCGCTACCAACTCGCGTACAATAAGCTTTAAAGATTCCAAATACCTCACCTATTTTAGAAGGAGCGACACCTAAACCAGTACAAGCACCAGCACATACCGTATTAGAAGACGTTACAAAAGGATAAGAACCAAAATCAACGTCCAACATTGTGCCTTGAGCACCTTCGGCAAGTATATCTTCTCCGCTAGACAACAAATCATTAACCATTTGTTCGCTATCGACAATTTTGAACTGTTTCATGAGTTCAACACCTTTGAACCATTCTTTTTCGTAACGTTCTAATTCTGCTTTATAATCGTAACCATATTGTTCAAGAATAGCAATATGACGTTGTTTCAATTTATTATATTTGGCATCAAAATCACCTAATAAATCACCAACACGTACACCATTACGACTCACTTTATCGGTATAAGTTGGGCCAATACCTTTAAGCGTAGAACCAATCTTAGCTTTTCCTTTAGCTTGTTCGTATGCTGCATCAAGCAAACGATGAGAAGGTAAAATAAGATGTGCTTTTTTAGAAATACAAAGTTGAGTTTCAATAGAAACACCACCCTTTTTCAGCATTTCGATCTCTTCTTTAAAAATAGCAGGATCTATCACCACACCATTCCCAATAATATTTACTTTATCACCTTGAAAGATGCCACTAGGGATAGTATGCAAAACAAATTTTTTGCCTTCAAAAACTAAAGTATGCCCAGCATTAGGACCACCCTGAAAACGAGCTACTATGTTATACTTTGGTGTAAGCACATCTACAATCTTGCCTTTACCTTCGTCTCCCCATTGTAATCCTAAAAGGACATCTACCTTGTTCATCGATTTGTGTTTTATTCTGATTTATATCTGTATTTCCAGATTATTAAGATTTTCGTTTTGCTAAGTCACGCTGGCATTTATTACAAATACCATAAAGATTCAATTGATACGATTCCACTTTAAACCCTCTTGTCCCAATATGTTTTAACTGTCGGGACAAATCTCTGTTACGATGTTTCGTCACCTTACCACACACGGTACATATTTGATGATTATGAGGTTCTTTATTAAATTTACGCTCATAATATGCGACTTTACTATCAAATATATGTCGTTCAACCAAATCACATTCAAGAAATAATTCGATAGCGTTATACAGAGTAGAAAGACTCACTCTAAAATTACGCTCTTTCATATAGACATAGAGTTCTTCAACTGTAAAATGCCCCTTGTATTCTGCAATCTTTTCTAAAATTGCAAAACGCTCAGGTGTTTTTCGAAGCCCCTTTTCTTTAATGTAATTTTCTAATATTTGCCTTTCCCGTTCCAATTGCGTTAATCAAAATGATAGCGAACAGTTCATTTCTCTATTAAACTTCGCCAAACACGACAAAAATACTAAAATATTACTTCACTATTTCCATCTCATCCACTAAATGTTTAGCTCCAGCAAATTTATCAATAATAAAAAGGACATAACGAATATCAACATTAACAACACGCTGCAGATAAGTCTCAAAAGCAATATCACCACTCATCCCTTCCCAGTTAGAATCAAAAGCCAAACCAAAAAGCTCACCTTTTGCATTTAAAACAGGGCTGCCAGAGTTACCTCCTGTAATATCATTATTAGTAATAAAACACAGGTGCAACGTTCCATCGGCATCAGCATAAGAACCATAATCATTATTTTCGTATAACGTTTTCAACTTAGCTGGAACCACAAATTCCCAGTTATTAGGATCTTCTTTCTCCATAACACCTGCTAACGTAGTAAAGTAATCATATTTTACGGCATCTGCGGGACTATAATCACCGACTAAACCATAAGATAAACGCATTGTAAAGTTAGCATCGGGATAAAAATCCTTATCATTCACCATCAGGTGTAAACCTTTCTCAAATTTACGATCTCCATAACTTATCTGATCTCTAGCATCAGACATACGATCTATAAGATCATAATAAACAGACATCATAGCCTTAGCATCTCTATAAGCAGGATCTTTTATTAATTTAGACCGATTGGGTTTTTCTAAAAAAGCATAAAAATCTTTTTCATTAGAAAATAATGACTTACCAAATAAATGCTCAGCATACTTATCATAAGATCTATATTTATTGTTTATCTTCTCAACAAAAGAAGGAAGTGTGTGACCTTGCATCCGTTTATTGAAAACATCAAGCATCGCTACCGTCGTTTTTTTATCTGTAGATACATTATAATCCTTAAAAAAAGCCTCAGCATCCTTCCTCAACTCTACCAATGCTTCATTAATATCTAACTCACTTTCACCTTCTAATTCATGTGCTAAATTACGAGCCTTCAAAGCAAAATTATATATTTCAATACCAGAATACAAAGCCTCTCGCACATTATACATCTCATAATAAGCATCTTCTCGGCTACTGTAAGCATTCTCCAATACCTCTAGAACATCACCATATTCAGCAAAACGTAGATCATCGGCATTAACCCATTCATTAAAGTCACTTTCGAGCTGACGTTTGCGATCTAGCACCTTCAGTTTTTTTAACTGACGATTCATCCCTATGCTATTCTTATAATAATTGCTACTACGCGCATATTTACTCGCATATTTAATATTAACAGCAGCATCATTTTGCATATCCTGCAACCATACTTTTTGCTTCGCACCACGAATATCAATCCTCGATTGATTAACAATAGTCATACGCTGCTCTACACCCCAAGAAGACATATAACGACTTGTAGATCCAGGGTATCCCATAATCATAGCAAAATCATTATTCTTAGCTCCAGCCATAGAAATTTTAAGATGCGACTTAGGCACAAATGGCACATTCTCTTCAGCATATTCCGCAGGACTACCATCAGGAGCCACATACACACGAAACATACTAAAGTCACCCGTATGACGTGGCCACATCCAATTATCGGTATCAGCACCAAATTTCCCCACGGAAGATGGAGGAGCTCCAACCAAACGTACATCTTTATACTCACGATAAGAAAATTGATAATACGAATTACCTGAAAAAAAAGACTTGATACTAACCAATAGAGTAGTATCTGCACCCTCCTCTAACCGTGCTATTGCTGATGCAATACTATCCAGACGAACAATCTCAGTTAAAGTGTCTGACACATTAACCAATACATCCGCTGTTACATCTTTAATGCTAATTAATAGTTTCACCGACAATCCGGGAGTAGGAATCTCCTCCGTACGTTTCATAGCCCAAAAACCATCTTTTAAATAATCATGTTCAACAGTACTATGCTGTTGAATAGCACCAAAACCACAATGATGATTAGTTAATACTAAACCAGCATCAGAAATAAACTCACCCGTACAACCGCTGCCAAATATCATAACAGCATCTTTCAAACTACCGTCGTTAATACTATAAATATCTTCAGCCGACAATTGCAAACCCATAGCCTGCATTTCAGATTCATTTAATTGTTTCAGTAGAGGCAACAACCACATCCCCTCATCTGCTTTTACCGATGTTAGTGCCATCAACAAAAACACCATCATATATATTAATTTTTTCATCGCGTATTCTATTTATTTAGTAATTCTTTTACAAATTGTATTTTCTCTTCAATAGGCAAAGTAGCAGATACCCAATGTATCTTTGTACCTCGTTTTTCCATACCACGAAACCATGTCATCTGACGTTTCGCAAATTGATGAATAGCTATTTCTAACTTAGAAAACATCTCTTGATAAGACAATTCACCAATCACATATTGTGTTACAAACTTATACTCTAAACCGTAATAAATTAAATCTTCAGAAGAACAACCACCTGATATCAATCCCTTGACCTCATCAATCATCCCTTCATCCAAACGAGATTTTAAACGCTTGGTTATCTTTTCACGTCGTAAATCGCGCTCAATATCCACACCAATGGTCAAAGAAGTAATGTCAGGTCTAACATTATCCTCAACGGGATTATTCTTATAATATTCAGCAATTTCTATGGCACGAATACAACGTCGCGTAGTCTGAGTATCTGACGAATTATGAACCCTCTTATAGGTTCCTAACAAATCGACCAATTCACCAAGCGTCTTAGAAGCAAGCTCTTCTCTTAAAATAGCATTAGGCGCAACATCCAAAAGTTGATATTCGCGCAATACCGACTCAATATACATTCCTGTGCCCCCACATAGTATAGGGATTTTTCTTTTTTCAGAAATACTTAAGAAAGCATTATCAAAATCTTTTTGAAACTCAAAAAGACTGTATTTATATCCAGCATCTTTAATATCGATAAGATGATAAGGAATCTTTACCCCATCCACCGTATAATCAGATAAATCTTTACCAGTACCTATATCCATACCACGGTAAAGCTGACGACTATCTCCACTAATAATCTCGGTATCCAAATCCTTTGCTAATTGCGCTGCAAAACTGGTTTTGCCAGAAGCCGTTGGTCCAAGTATAGTAATTAAGTTATACGACATGAGAAGTGAAATTTACTGGAATTAATATTAAAACAAAAAAAGCAACTACCAGATAGCAGTTGCTTTTTATTATAAAAAAATACGCTTAATGAATTAACAAGAAGCAATATATTTGATCAATTCAATAACTTTAGTTGAATAACCCATTTCGTTATCGTACCAAGATACAACTTTTACAAATTTATCAGTAAGAGCGATACCAGCTTTAGCATCAAATACAGAAGTACAAGACTCACCGACAAAGTCGTTAGAAACAACCATATCTTCAGTATATGCTAAAATACCTTTCATAGTAGTTTCAGAAGCTAATTTCATAGCTGCACAAATCTCAGCATAAGTAGCACCTTGTTTCAAGTTAACAGTAAGGTCAACAACAGAAACGTCAGGAGTTGGTACACGGAAAGCCATACCAGTTAATTTACCATTAAGCTCAGGAATTACTTTTCCTACAGCTTTAGCAGCACCAGTAGAAGAAGGAATGATGTTTTGACCAGCACCACGACCACCTCTCCAGTCCTTAGCAGAAGGTCCGTCAACAGTTTTCTGAGTTGCAGTAGTAGCGTGTATAGTAGTCATAAGACCATCAACGATACCAAATTTATCATTCAATACTTTAGCGATAGGAGCAAGACAGTTAGTAGTACAAGAAGCGTTAGAAACGATATCTTGTCCAGCGTAAGTGTCATTATTTACACCCATTACAAACATAGGAGTCGCATCTTTAGAAGGAGCAGACATTACTACTTTCTTAGCACCAGCAGCGATGTGTTTACGAGCAGTTTCATCAGTTAAGAATAGACCTGTTGACTCAACAACATACTCAGCAGCGATAGCATCCCATTTAAGATCAGCAGGGTTACGCTCAGCAGTTACACGTACAGTTTCGCCGTTAACAACCAAGTTGCCATCAACTACTTCAACAGTACCATTGAAACGACCATGAGTAGAATCATATTTAAGCATATAAGCCATATAATCTACATCGATTAGGTCATTAATACCTACTACCTGTACTCCTTCAGTAGCACAAGCTACACGGAATACGAAACGTCCAATACGGCCGAAACCGTTAATTCCAATTTTAATCATGATTTTAATTATTATTGAGGTTTATAAATTCTTCATGTTTTTGAGAGCACAAAAGTATAAAAAAATAACAAATTTATCAACAAGGTTTCAGAACAAATATAGAACTGAAAAAAACAAATATATACTCCTATATATCTGACTTTTGCAATTACTTTTTTTTTATTCCTTTAATAGTGCTTTTATTGCACCTGTACTCGGATACATTTGAACAGCGCAACCTTCATTAATAAAAGTTGGTGGCAAAGCATTTATCACTCCCAATTGACCAAGCATAACTTTTTCATTCATCATCACGTCCATTCCTTTCACTAAAGTCACATTAACCTTCGCAGGTTGACAATAAAAAAGGCCAGCCGTATCAGGCAAAGCAATCGCAGAAGGCTGAAATTCAGAAGTCATCTTAATAAATATAGGACTACCACTTAGGTTATCACTATCTACTACCCCGCTAAAACTTGAGAAACGAAAAAGAATATCATTCTTAATTAAAGCCTCAGGAACAATTTCTATTTGCTTAGAAACACAAGTACGTGTTGTTTCGCCTGCAAAAAGAGAAATAAATTTCTTTTCGAGTAATTCTATTTCAGATAAACTTTTTTCATAAGCCATTCCATCAGGAGGTAAAACAGCTAAATCAGAAGAAAGCAAAGCCGTTTTACTCTCACGCAAACGATAAATATAACGAGCAGCCTCTTCAGCCATCTTAGCTGTAGAATTAGCCAGGAGCATTTCTTCGGTATAAGGAACAGCTGATACAGGCAAATCAGCAGGACTGACCTTAGCAGTAGGAGCAATAGGCTGTGACAAGTCATTGACACCTAACAATACGCCATCTTGCGAAAGCCTCAACTGAGGCACATACTTACTAGAAGGATCAATTCTATATTTTTTTTCTGATGGAACAGGATAAGTATCCAAAGAAATAGACTTTATCTCCCATTCCACAGCATCTTCTAAAATCACCTCTTTTAAACCCAGATAACGTTCGGAATAAAGATAAAATTCACCCCGTTTCTTTTCCACTTTTTCGCATAAAACATTAAATCGCAAACCCGTGTTAGGCAACATATATTGCAAACCATAATCACCATCCTCTGAGAGAACAACTTTCGTTCCATTATCTTGAGAAGCAAGTGGCGATGTTTCCTGTTTTAAAGTCACGGAACACCCCGTCAACAATAAAAGAGAAATAAAAAATTTAAATAGTAATTTCATCCTTTTATAAATTTAGAATAATGAAAATCAAAAAAGCCTTTTTACTAGAAATGCTAAAAAAGTCAACAACCTCAGGACAAGCCTACGAGGCATTTAGTTGAAGAACATTTTATTATTCGCAGCAAGCTACGGAGAATTAAACCCACAATGTGGGATTAAAATGAACGAAAACCTAATATATTACGCACTTCTTTAAGCGTAGCGGCAGCACTCTCGCGCGCTTTCTCCGCACCTTGGTGTGCCACCTGAGATAGATAGGCTTCGTCATTATATATGGTCTCTATACGCTCTCTGATAGGCGACACATATTTTATAATATCAGCTGCTAATTGTTTTTTCATATCACCATAACGGATATCACAGGCGTTATATTTGTCAGCAAAATAACTTAACGTTGACTCTTCGGACACGATACCCATCAGCGTAAATAAATTCTGTATAGCTTCAGGCTTTTGCTGATTAGGCTCAGTAGGACCAGAATCACTAACGGCTTTCATCACTTTTTTAGTAATCTCTTTATCGGAATCACACAAGAAGATACCATTACCTTCTGATTTTCCCATCTTACCACTACCATCTAAACCTGGAACTTTTATACTATCTGCCCCATTAAAAGTATAAGATTTAGGAATTGGGAATACCTCAGCACCATACATATTATTAAAACGACGCGCAAATTTACGAGCCATTTCAAGATTCTGCTCCTGATCTTTTCCTACAGGAACAAGATTAGCTTTATGAATAATAATATCAGAAGCCATTAATACAGGGTAAGTCAAAAGGCCTGCATTGACATTATCAGGTTGTTGACGCGCTTTATCTTTAAAAGAAGTCGTACGCTCCAATTCCCCTAAATAAGCGTTCATATTTAAGAGCAGGTACAATTCAAGGATTTCCTTGACGTCACTCTGGACATAGATTGTTGATTTATTAGGATCTATACCACAAGCCAAATATTCGGCCAAAACCTGACGCACATTAGTGTGCAATTGCGCTGGAGTAGGATGAGTTGTCAATGAATGCCAATCTGCAATAAAAAAATAACACTCATGCTCTTCCTGCATGCGAATAAAATTCTGTACCGCACCAAAATAATTCCCCAAGTGCAAATTTCCCGTAGGCCTAATGCCACTGACTACTTTACTCATATCAATTGTTTATTATAATTCCGCACAAAAATAATAAAATGTAACGAAGTATCTCACTTAATTTAATACAATAAAAAAGATCGTACAATGTACGACCTCTGTTATAAACTACCCCACTGCAAGCAAACAGAGTATCAAATTGAAAATATTTTATAATTGTAGCATACTACGGAGAATAAAAGACACGATATAGAATTTAAGATTCTTTTTTCTTTTTTAATACATATAAGATTGAAAGCCCACCAATCACAAGCAAACCACTACCAATTGGAACATCAGGCGGATGATCCCCAGGGAAATCTGACAACACAGAAGGAGGATCAATCCCAGTTTTAGGTAAACTTGCAGCAAAGCAAGTTACATTAAATATCAAAAATAAATATAATAAAATCTTCATCTCGATTACACATCGTTAGTTAAAAAAATCAAGATCATAAAATTATATAATACAAATTTATAACATTGACCTTGTCTTAATCTTAACAGACAAAGACTCATTTTGTTCAACAATTCCTCTTCAAATCATTGAATATTTCATTTATCATAAACAAAACACACAACATTAATTATTAATTGCACTGCTATGGTATATAACGTCGATTAATACCAATCTGCATCAGAGTAACACTTTTTTACAAAATAAATCCCCTACACAAACAATAAAATGAAAGAACCATCTCTCTTTATGAGGTACAATAAAAAAGGTCGTACAATGTACGACCTCTATATTTAAATTATTTTTTCTTTTTTAATAGATACAAACATGAAAGCCCCCCAATCACAAGCAAGCCACTGCCAATTGGGACTCCTGGATCATCCGGATGGTCTCCTGGAAAAGAATCTTTCACCACAGGTGGAGGTTCAATTCCAGTTTTAGGCAAATCAGCAGCAAAGCAAGCCACATTAAACACCAAAAATAAGTATAATAAAATCTTCATCTTAATTAAACACAACTAAGTCGCAAAATTACAAAATTATCTAAGAATTATCTAATACATATTTATAACATCGGTCTTGTCTTAATCTTAACAGACAAAAACTCATTTTTTTCAACGATTCCTCTTCAAATCATTAAATATTTTATTTATCATAAACAAAACACACGGTACAACATTAATCTTTACTAAAAAAGGAACAAAAAAAATTAAAAAAACCAAATATCAAATTTCACTAAGATCGAAAATTTATTTTGAGGGGGGGCAATATCATTATGTTAATACAAAAAAAATTATGAAGAATATCGCATAAACACAGCGCTGGTGAAGCATTCGTAGCCTAGTCGAATGAGGTGAGATCCGACACCAAAAAATTAATTTTGTCGGGAGGTAATTGACATACCTGCCTACCGTCATACCAATGTCATTAAATTAAGAGATAAAGAACCATAAAATGGATCAATTGTATTATAAATAAGATATTATTGTAAAATTACAAAAATATTTAATTATAAAAACATCTCCTTATTTTGTTAATTACAAATTAAATATTGAGGAATTAAACACCGAAAATATTTTTTGAATAGAGTAGATTGTTGTCGGCGTTTTTTAATGTTATTCGTCATAAACCCAGGGTTTCGCCCTGGGCTAAATTATGTAAGGCTTTCAGACTATTTAGGATAGGTGAGAATATTATCGACATTTTAACATTATATATTATACCCCTCCCGAAGAATTTGTTTATTTTGTATCGTCTATCTGCTAGAAAACAGAAGGTGTTTCTTCGTTCCACATGGGATGCACGTTTTTTCGCATAAAAAAAAGGTTAAATTCCTTAAAATAAAGATATTGACCCTAAGTCTAATAATAACAATACCCATACCTCATATTTTTATTCATATCATACAAAAACAATAAAATAGAACAACTATTCCTTTTAGTTTATAACAATAAAAAAGGTCGTACAATGTACGACCTCTATATTTAAACTTCTTTTTTCTTTTTTAAAAGATACAACCCCGAAAGACCTGCAACTACAAGCAAACCACTGCCAATAGGAACACCTTCCCCTGGATCTCCGGGATTACCTCCTGGAAAATCCAGTTCCACAGGTGGAGGATCAATTCCATTTTTAGGCAAATCTGCAGCAAAACAGGTTACATTAATCACCAAAAATAAGTATAATAAAATTTTCATATTAATTAAACACAAATTGTTTGTAAAATTACAAAATTATCTAAGAATTATCTAATATTAATAGTGGTTTATTAAACAACCTGAAGTAAGCCCACGAGAAATTTAATACAATTTCACTTCAATAAAAAAGTGATTTTGTGAACATGTTTCCAATTCTTTTAATGTAATATGCTTTAAAAAAGCAAAATAAAACATAAGTTTTCTGCCCACTCCCTTACACCACAAATAATTTTAGATAATAAAACCATCAATTATTTAATACACATTTATAGGAATAATAATAGTGATCTTTTCTTACTTTTAACAAAAAGACACCTGAATTATTCAATTCAACTTCGGTAACACCACAAGCATCGGATTTATTATAAACACTACGCCCAGCTATATCAAAGATTTCAAATGAATAGTCTATGTCATCATCTTCAGGAACAATTTTAACACCACCACTTGTAGAAAAAACATTAAAATCATCGTTTATTTCTTCAGCATTAATAGGAGTGGTAACACTATTATAAAATCTCAACTCAAACCTTGAATCATCAGCGCCTGTACTCTCAAAACTCAACTCCTCATCATTATTAACAGGAATTGATACGCCATTTTGGTTATCATATAAAACAGCACTATAAGCATCAAAAGCATAACTATTAAATGCTAATTTAAAGCTCGTTTGATTAGCTCTTAATTTCAAATTAAGAGGAATCACCTGCTCTGCAGCATCCAAAGAAAAAGTATTGATAGAGTAATCTATATCTTCAAGTTGCGAATAAAGCGACAAAGGCCCCGAAGATCCCATTTCATAAGCATCATAAGCTCCATCAAACACTTCGGAAGTACCATCTTCTATTCTAAGATATGTAATATCCGCATTCTCTTTTTCATCTGTCGCTGTTACTGTGATATAACTGATTGGTTTGGCAGATTTAAATGGAATACTAGTACTATATACCGCAGCACTAGTAGGTATTGTATAGGTGCTATTATCACTCAAAACTTGAATAAAAAAGGATTGATGTCCTGGAATATACGTACCCTCATCATCACCTACTCCTCCATTACGAGAATAATAACCTCCAGAACCATCACTAATATAAATCGCTTTATTAAGAAAACTACTATTAGCACTATAAGAAGACACATTATCTGTATTTAAAGCAATACTATAAGGATTCGCAATTAAATTCCACCCCTTATTATTATCTCCTGCTGTACCAGAATAAGCTGGAACAGACACCGTATTATTGGCAGGTCTTGCTTTTAATTTAAGCTTAAGATTTACTCCTGGCCATATAATATATCCTTTATTAGCCTCCAGAGTATAAGAACTAGAAGTAATAAGCTTCCAGTTATTGCCCAAATCATAATTAGAACGGTAATCGCCATCATAATACTGCAACCAATACTCTGCGTTACCATCAGTAAAACTAGTTCCCAAATCATCATCTGGCAAAAGATTTCCAGCAGTAACATCAGCAGGGATACCTATAAAGTTCCACTGATTTGCAATTAATTGTTGCTCATAGGTCTCATCACCAGATACTGTCATTGAATTAGCATTCACAAATTGCCCCGTATTATCATCATCACTTTCAACGTAAACCGAACCAAACTTCACAGATCCCGAATTTTTAAAGATACCCTTAGATTTTACTTGTAATAAGGTATTATCAAAATGCCCTCCAGCAGATAACGTAATAGAAGAAGGAATGATAGGATAAGTAGAAGAAGAACAAGGATACACAAGTATTTTATCACAATCTGCAATAGAAGAACCACTAGCACCAGGATATGTGCCACCTCTCCAATTAGAGCCAGTCGTCCAGCTGTTATTCCCATTGCCTTTCCATAATGAAATCGTTGTATAAGGCACATCAAAAGCACCTACATCACAATAATCATCATCTCTATCATTACCATACACATCTTTATCAGGATAATTAGATGTTATCTTAACAAAAGCTTTTTCTATACAAAAATCAGTATGTACCAATTCATTTGATGAAACAGTGAAATAATCTCCACTTGATCCTATATCATTACCAGTACCACTAACACTTACGCCATTAATATTCTCTACAATATTATAATCACCACTTAGTGTTAAATTACCATAAATATCATCATCCGTATTATCAACGATCATGTTATTATCAAAGTTTTTTGTGTAACCCGAAAAGTCATTGTCAAAGAAAATACCCGAAGCACTATTCATTGCTATCGTATTATTCCTCATCGTTAATGTTTTACCTGTAGCATCACTATAGCCTAAATACAAAGAAGACGCCCCACTATTACTATGCATCACATTATTCTCAATGGTTAAGTCGCTTTCTATTACATTAATATACATAGCAGCACCGTCCTTGCGGTAGTAACAACTGTTACCTCTAAAAATATTACGCTCAATAGTTAAATCCGCAACAACTGCATCAATAAATATAGCACCTCCACCATCATAATCTCTAGTATTAGTAGTAGTACAACTATTTGAAACAAATTCACAATCAGTAATAGATATAGGATACGCACTATTTGCATCCTGTACAATGTACTTCAAAGCACCACCAGTATAACCAACATTATCCTTAAAAAGAATATTTTCAACACTAACAATCGAATTCACGCCAGACTGAGCATCGGGATCACAATATAAAGCTGAATTCATTGCATTCTTAATGGTTAGATTTTTAAATACGGCTTGGGCAGCATAAACATGAATTCCAATATTACCATTAAAGTCAATGATAGTACCCTCCTTACTTTCACCAATAATTAAAACATTAGATATATCAGCAAGAATAAAATGGAAAGAAGTATCAGAAACAGTATAAGTTCCATCAGGAATATACAAAACATCACCATTTAAAAGGTTACCCCATTGAGTATCTAGACTCGTAACACTTCCTGCCGTAACCGTTAACGTATTCGAAAACACAGGTAAGCTAACCAGTACCAATAAGGATAAGAGAGTAATAATTTTATTTGTTTTCATCACTTTAATATTTTATTAATCAACAACAATTTTATAAGAAAGCTGCTCTTGCCGACTTCTTACAGATAGAATATAAACACCAGGTTTCACGTCATAAATAGATCCTTGCGAAACAAAACTTTTACGACAAATCATAGATCCTGATATATTATATAACTCCACCTCATAATTATCTTCATCAGGGAACTTCAATGTTAATGTCCCATTATCGGTGATAATATCCACTTGGGGTTGTTCTCTCACAGGAATAACGGATGTGACTAAAACAGTATCAAAAAGAATATAATTATGCCATTCTAGAGAAGGAACAGTATCCAGAAACAAAGTATCTAACGTCGTATAAATAGTTTTTGCAACAGTAACATTATGAACAATATAACTATAGGCTCCTAACACCTTAGACGTATCACTAAACGTAGAATCAAGCACTATAGAATCACTAAACTGAACATTACAAGAAATAGAATCAACAAAAATAGAATCAACCCAAAATTGAGTAATGAATACCGTGTCAGGATTGTTTTTATTTTCACTAAACCTTATCAAATGACTTTCATTCTCTTTTTCTAAAACATAAGCCATTGAAGCTGTCGTATCCTTAACATATCCTTTTGAATAATAAACATTTACAGAATCAATTCTATTAGGAATAGTATCCTCAAATATCTGAAGAGAAAAACGATTAAATAAACTAGCACTATCAGTTCCTGTTAAGAAACTAAGTTCCATACTATCTTTCACTATAATACTCTCGCTACTATCCTTTTCAGCATCATGTAATAAATACTCCAACTCATTACCCGATAAATCAAATTTTAGTTTTTGTGTTTTTGAATTAGTTATAAAGGCAGAAGGACAATCAACATTGAGATTTAAAGATTTAATGCCATCCTTAGCTATTGGCAAAGTATTTATGGCATAAGCATCATCAGAATTCCCACTAAACAAATTTTCTGTCTGTAAATTAAATATATAATCTAATTTATAAGCATCATATTTACTATCAAATTCATCACTTGCTGCATCCTTAAAACGGATATAGGTATCGTCTATTAAAACATCATAACTTTCATATAACGATACTTTCATTAATTCATCTTTAGAAATAAGCTCAGCCTCCTCTTCAGTAAATTCAAGAATAATATCTCCTGTATCTAACACAAAGCTAATGTTGTTATCTACTGGGCTATTTGAATCAACATCTAATGCTTTAACATAAAAAGCAGTGTGCGGCATTATCACTTCACTTTCCTCATCACCAATACTATCAACAAACGCTTTAAAATGACCATCACTAAAAGTATAAAAAGCACTAGCCACCTTATCAGAATTCCCCGTATTTAAAATAACTTCAGCAGTAAGCAAAGAAGCATCATAAGGATTTCCAATAAGATTCCACCCCGAAAGTGCGGTTTTATCTTTTTTAGTATGTTGTAAACCGAAAGCCTCGTTATACACCGTAGGTAAATTAAAAGTCATAGTACTATGTGTATTATTTTGCACCCAATATCCTTCGTTTTGAGAAAAATTATCTCCTACAGTCATTGCGTTTCTTGACAAATCCGACTCGTCAAAAGAAAAAGCATAATAACCATAATTAAAATTAGCATTAAACAATACCTCATCAACAGGCGTAAGATAATCGGGAAAATAAACAGGTGTAATAACATTAGACACTAAAAAATGCTCCGCCATACGAGCTTGAGCCATCAACGTTCCTTTATTAAGAAGTTGAGAAGAACCTCCACTCTGACTCTCTAGATATAAAGTATCGATCTCAACATCACCAAAATTACACAAAACACCAGTAGCACAAACATAGAGATCAGCACTTGACAAATCACCCTCTGCCGCCACACTAACAGCTTCATCTATGATAGGATAATTTTCACTATTGCAATTAGAGATAATAATTTTTTTTGTCGAGCGACTAGTACTTGAAGGCACAAGACCATCTTTCCAATTCGATGCATTCATAAAGTTCTGATCATCACTACCAGTCCAAACACTAATAGAATCTCCTAAAGGAACTTTAATAGCCCCCACATCCCCAACACCAGACCAAGTCTGTCCGTAAATATCCTGAGACATTTTTTTAGATGAAGAAACACGACCAGTCAAAAGACCTGCTCCATATTGCGTCACGCATAAACTATCATTTTTTATAGAATAAAAAGGTCTATCCGTAGAAACAATGTCATTAAAAGACCCCTCATAATTCACATTATAAGATGTTCCGCATACGTTAAACCAACCTTTATAATAATTTGAACTATTTCTCCCTTTACAATCTATGCCTGTATTATTCGCAACTACATTATTATCAAAATAAAAACGACTTGTAAGATTAGAGCTAACATATAAACCAATACCATCGTTTAAAACAATAGAATTATTCTTAAAATATGCAGATCTACGCCCGTTAACATATACAGCTGTAGTTCCGGTATTATTAAACACAACATTCTGTCTGAAATAAAAGGAGTTTTGAATATAAGGAAAATAAAGAGCAGAACCAGAATTCAGTGAAGTATTGTTATAAAATTGACATTTTTCTATTTTCGGAGAAATACCACTCACATAATTTGCAGTATTAAGATATGCAATAGCACCTCCATAAAGCTCAGCAGAATTATTAGAAAAGATACAATTTGAAATACTTGTAAAATAAGAAGCCTCATCAAAATACAAAGCGCCCCCATTACCCTCTGTTTTAGTCACTGATGACACCGAAGCACAACTGTCAATTCGCACACTATCCAGACTGATTGAACTTTGATAGGCATAAATGCCGCCATTTATTCTAGCATTTTTAATCATCATATTTTTAAACACAACATTCTGAGAGTTACAAGGCATAAAACCATAAGAACCATCAAAATCTATAATCGTAGAATCTCGGCCTGCTCCAAGTATGGTCACATTTTCATAAGGTTTCCAATCAAATCGCGCAACGAACAAACCATCAGGCGCTAATTTAGGACCAACTACATAATAACCTGCGGCTATAGAAAGCGTATCTCCATCATACAGCAAATCTATTTTATTAACAAGTTGCTGAGCATTATTAACAGAAACTGTAGCCGAAAATGAACTTTCAACAAAAGACATTGTTAATAATAAAATAAGAAGAAATCTGTTTTGGGGAGACATACAAATAGCTATTTAAAACGATAATATTAGGCAAATTATAGAGTACAAATATATTAACATTTTGTTCTGACAACAAATATTTTACACCTTTTCTGATCACAACAATTTAAAACTTAAGAGAAAGGCATTATCCCAGAAGAGCTTTAGCTGTCTTTTCGTCTTTCTGAAGCTGAGAAACGAGAGCATCAATATGATCAAATTTCACAATTTTTCGTATAAAACATTTAAACGAAAGTAAAATTTCATAATCATAAATATCCTTATTAAAATCAAAAATATGAACTTCTAAAGTCAATCCACGATTATCATTAAGAGTTGGACGATGCCCTAGCTGCATCATACCACCATAGCAAAACTCATCTATTTTAACATTCACAGCATAAACACCATCAGCAGGCAACAGTATTTGATCAAAAAGAGGGACAAGATTCGCAGTAGGATAACCAATGGTACGGCCAATACGCTTTCCTCCTACAACCTTACATCTGAATCCATAATCACGACCAAGAAACTCAGCGGCCAAAGCCACATCACCCAAAGCTAAAGCATTACGAATAGCAGTAGAACTCACCAATCCTTTATCTCCTTCGTAGGGTAGAGATTGATACATTTCAAAACCATACTTAGTTGCAATTTTCTGAAGATCAGTACTATATTTAGGATTACCCAAATGATGATCATAACCGATCAGATAAAATTTAACATTTAATAATGTCAATAAAATCTTAGTGATAAAATCTTCAGCACTCCAAGCTGCCATAGCTTTAGTAAAAGGCACTTTAACCAAAAGGTCAACACCACAATCCTCCAGTAATTCAATTTGTTTTTGTTCACTAGTTAAATACAGGAAAGGTTCTTTCTGAGGCCTTAAAATTTGTCGCGGATGAGGCGAAAACATAACAACAACAGCAGGTACATCCATCTCGCGTGCTTTTGCCACCAACTGTTCCAACAAGAAACGATGCCCCAAATGCACGCCATCAAAATTACCAGTAGTCACAACCGACCCAGACAAATGAATATTATCTATATCTTTAATTATTCTCATAAGATCTCAACACAACTTAATAAGCGTCAAAATTACAAATTATTAGAAACATCTTATCGCATAAATATTTATTTCTTTGTTTGTATTTTAAAACTTTTACTACCTTTGCAACGTAAAAGAAAAAAATATGAAGCAATTTTCATTATATCTCTACTTATTGTCACTCGACCTCTTATTGAGAATCGAATAGAGAATGGTATGCTAAATTGCAAATAAGAAATTATATAAAGCCGTTCTCATAAAATTGAGAGCGGCTTTTTTTTTAATCTATTTAATAAATACACATTATGGCCGAAAGAGTTTATATTTTTGACACCACCTTGAGAGATGGGGAACAAGTTCCCGGTTGCCAGTTAAACACCATCGAAAAAATAGAGGTAGCCAAGACACTAGAAGCTCTTGGTGTAGATGTTATAGAAGCGGGATTTCCGATCTCGAGCCCAGGCGACTTTAAATCAGTCGTTGAAGTATCAAAAGCAGTCACATCGCCTACCATTTGCGCCTTAACACGCGCAGTAGAGAAAGACATTGAAGTGGCTGCTGAAGCACTAAAATATGCCAAACGAGGACGCATACACACAGGAATAGGAACCTCAGAATCACACATTAAACACAAATTAAACAGCACACCTGAAGCTATTTTAGAAAGAGCTGTAGCTGCTGTAAAATACGCTAAACGCTTTGTGGAAGATGTTGAATTTTATGCTGAAGACGCTGGACGTACAGACCAAGAATATTTAGCGCGCGTAGTAGAAGCGGTCATCAAAGCAGGAGCTACCGTTGTTAACATCCCAGATACCACAGGCTATTGCTTACCATTCCAATATGGAGAAAAGATTAAATACCTAATGGAAAATGTAACAGGGATACATAAAGCAATCATTTCCACCCACTGTCACAACGACTTAGGAATGGCAACTGCCAATTCCATATCAGCCATTTTCAATGGTGCTCGCCAAGTAGAAGTCACCATTAATGGTATAGGTGAACGCGCAGGCAATACCTCATTAGAAGAGATTGCCATGACATTGAAAAGCCATAAATCCTTTGGTTACGAAACCAACATCAACACTCCATTAATAACAGAAGCTAGTCGATTGGTTTCTACACTGATGAATATGCCCGTTCAGGCCAATAAAGCAATTGTTGGACGCAACGCCTTTTCGCATTCGTCAGGAATACATCAAGATGGCGTATTAAAAAACCGGGAAACGTATGAAATTATTGACCCCGCAGATGTAGGCGTAAAAGAATCAGCCATTGTACTAACAGCCCGAAGTGGACGTGCAGCATTAAACCATCATTTAGAACGCTTAGGATACAAACTAAACAAAGAAGAAATAACCGCCGTTTATCAAGACTTCCTAAAAATGGCGGATAATAAGAAGAGCATTAGTGATGAAGATTTATCTGTATTAATGAACGGTTCTTCGAACACAGAACAATCCATTAAATTAGATTTTCTACAAGTGGTTAGTGGAAAAACAACGATACCGATGGCTACTGTACGCCTAAATATAAACGGCACAATACATTCTGCTACCGAAGCAGGAAATGGGCCTATAGATGCAGCCCTCAACGCCGTAAATAGCATCATTAAAAAAGAGTTAGAACTGAAAGAATTTTTAATTCAAGCTATTACGAAAGGTAGTGATGATACAGGAAAAGTACATATGCAAATTAACCACGACAATAAATCTTATTATGGTTTTGGCGCAGATACTGACATCGTAACAGCCTCTATAGATGCCTATCTAGATGCGGTCAATAAGTTCATTTAAACTTATCAAAAAACACTTCGAAAGACGCTCTTGATATTTTTCAAGAGCGTCTTTTTTGTATTTCGAATAAACCTTTTCGACCCCAAAAAGAATTATAAATAAGGCTTATTTCAAATTTCTGAATAATTGTTTAATTTTCTGTATTTTTGTTGATTAACTCAAAAAGAAAAAAATCACACCGATAACATTAAACATCTAATGGAATCATTTTCTTTTTATTAAACTGTTCTGATTGAAAAGAAAGAATAAAACATATTTTTTTTTAGCAGCCATAGTATTCATCATCATACCATCACTGCTTTGGAGTCAAGAAACCAAAGGAATCATCATTGACACCCAATCAGGAAAAACTATAGCATCAGCTAGTCTATGGATAAAAGGCACCACAAAAGGCACAAGCAGTAATGCCAAAGGAGAATTCTCTCTCAATGTCTATAAAAACTGCATCCTTTATTTTTCATCAGTTGGTTATGAAAATGACTCTCTAACCATAGGTGACGTTATTCCTGAATTCATAGTAAAAAAGCTCACCCCCAAAGCTATGGAAATAAAAGAAGTCCTTGTAACACCCAATTATTCCTATGACAAACAGCTTTACAAACGCATCATTAAAAACAAAGAGGAAAATAAAAAAGAACTTACTAAAGTTAAATTCTACACAAAGGATAGAATAACATCAGTACTACTATCCACCGACAGCCAAACGAAATGGACTAATAAAAACCAATTAAATCAATATAAAATAGCCATTGATAGCAACAGTTCAAAGCAAATGTTACCCGTCTATGTTGCTAACGAAGTAATAAAAGTAGAACAACAAATCAAGACCATAACCACACAAACGATTAATAAAAAAAAAGAAGGTATCTTCCCCATGCTTAATCAGCAAATTGAGAGTTTAGTGCTAAGCAAGATAGCCATCGACTTTAACTTTTACAAGAATCAGATTGTCATTCTAGACCGTGGTTTCATATCCCCATTAAGCAACAATGCACTGCTCTATTACAACATTTACTTGAGTGATAGTCTTGAAATAGACGGACAAAATTTTTATAAATTCAGGTTTTATCCTAAAAATCAACACGCTATAGTTTTCGATGGACACATGTGGGTCGAAGATGGAAGTTTTGCATTATGCGAGCTCCAAGCCAGCCTTCCACCTAACGCTAATCTTAATTTCATTAAAAATTTAAAAGTTACAGTCAATTATAGAAAAACAGAAAATGATGTTTGGTTTTACAATCAACAACAAGTCACTCTACGATTCTCTCTCAACACATCCACCACAAAAGACAAAGATAATGACTTACCTGCTGGAGAATTTTTCATTCAGAAAAAAACACTCTACAATCCAAAAGGAGAAACCACAATAAAAACAAATAATCTCTTCAATACTGCAAAACCATTAACAATAAACACGATAGAAAACAAAACTATTGAGAATATACATCAGATAAAAAATAATCCCGTTGTTCGGAATATTGATAACATTGGAGGACTCCTTCTTTCGGGCTACTATTCGAAAGGCATTATAGATATTGGTCCCTCATTTGATATGTATGCCACTAACCGTGTAGAAGGAGACCGATATACGCTTCCTTTGCGCACCAATGAGCATTTATTCAAAAATATTTCTTTGGGAGGTTTCTTAGGTTATGCAAGCAAAACAGAAGAATTAAAATATGGCGGACAAATACAGATAGGGCTCACGGCAGACAAGAGCCATATCTTAAGCCTTAAATATACCGATGAATACTATAATGTCTCTGATTCTAAATTTATTAATTTCGTAAAAGAAAACCCGTTTAGTCGAGGACAAAACAACCTCATCACAGCCATCACCGCAGGAGTAAGAAACCCTTACATCATAGGCAAGAAAAAAATCGAAGCCATTTACGAGTCACACCATAAAGACTTTGACCTTGTCCTAAATCCTTATCACCATACTAATTCATCAACACCATTTATTCCATTTATTGAAAATACCCAATACTACGATACGTATTATAATTATGGTGTGCTCCTTAATTTCCGTTTCTCGTTTGATCAGACTTATAATCAACTTTATTTTTCCAGGCTATACTACACCAATCTAAAACCCGTTATCAATCTCAGTTTTGATTACGGGAAAGCCTATACACCCCATAGCAGCGAACGGATTTCTACTCATTATCTACACACCCACATCTCTATGAAGATGCGGTTTAACTTTGGGATTTCTTATATAAAACTGATGGCTAATGCTGGTTATATTTATGGCGATGTCCCCTATACGATGCTTGAAACACCAGCAGGATCGCAATCATTAGGTTTTGCTCGATTTAGTTACAACTTATTGAATCAAGCCTCTTATGCGCACAACCTTTATACCAATATCCATTTAAACATTAACGGAGGAGGTTTTATATTAAACCATATCCCCATAATAGAACAATGGCAATGGCGAGAAATGGCGTCATTAAAATGTTATTATGGCACATTATCCTCGAATTACAATGGCATGTTTACCATACCTAACAGTTATAATCATCAACTATCAGAACCTTACACAGAACTCGGCATTGGAGTTTCTAACATATTCAGGATCTTACGCATAGAATACATTAGACGTCTCAGCAACGAGAGAAACATCAACTCACTATCCTCAAAACAAGGCGTACGTATAGGTATTGAAATCAGCTTCTAAATGCAATTATAATGAAAAACATCATCTTCTTTCTATTCCTCAATTTACTACTCTCTGCTTTCCCTACAGCACCCATAATGAACAACCCCGCTGCAAGCAGACGGAGTATTAATTCAAAACACTTTTTTTCTTCACAGCAAGCTGCAGGGAATAAAACCCACAATGTGGGATTAAAAGGAAAGAAAATCGTCATTACTGCTCCTGAAATTTATGCACTACGCCTACAAAAAGCTTTAGAAAAATACGGTGCACAAATCACATTAATGCCAACGATTGAAACCATTGTTTACGACTCATTGCCACAACTCTCACAATTAAACGATAGCATCAGGCCTCAATGCCCAGCTGACAAAAAATTTGATTTTGTGGTTCTACCCAGCCGCAATGCAATAAAAGCATTTGACTTAGAAATAAAACGAGAAGGCAATAAAGAAGACTGGCTTGAAGCTCCCTTTTATGTCTTAGGAAAAGACCAGGAATATCTACAATCCCTAGGATACAAAAGCACAATTATTGTCAAGGAACCAAGCATGAAAGGCATTTTATCATTTATAAAAGAGAATAAAGCCTATGACCAGAAAGAAATGCTCCTCATCGCACCTAAGATAAGTATGATAAAAGAACCGAATGTAGTTCCTGACTTTATAACAGAAGCCAAAAGAATGGGCATTCGCTGTCATCTAATATATGGCTACACCACACGTCCCGTTATCAATAAACAAAACGAAGCAGTCATAATGGACTTACAAAAAGGGAAATATGATATTATAGCTTTAACTAGTGGAGGAGAAAGTTATGCTCTTGCCGAACAATTACAAGAAAAGGAAATAGTTTGTAAGATTGCATGTTTTGGACCATATACCGCCTCGAATGCAGAAATCGCAGGTTTTTCGGTAGATATGATATCTGATAAATTCAGTTCGTTTGACGACTATGCAACTTCTATAGTCAACTATTTTAACCCCTAGGAAAATTACAAGCCAAGCACATTTTTCTTAGAAACAGTGGTTTGAAATTGCTTGAGATAGAAAGGTTCAAAATAAGCAACATCTTCAAATTGTGACTTATGGTAAGCGTCCAACGCTGGTTGCAACAAATAAGTAGCCATTGGAGCCAAGCCCGGAATAAATTTAGCATTATCACATTTAAGCACTTCTACGCATTTCTCTGC
This sequence comes from Bacteroidales bacterium, assembly GCA_965662645.1. GTDB lineage: Bacteria > Bacteroidota > Bacteroidia > Bacteroidales > UBA5342 > UBA5342. The sequence continues at coordinate 239,600 of CBFIII010000001.1, read as the reverse complement.
ACCTGTACCAAAATAATAAAACGGTTTATCAAGATAATCAGCATAACTATTTTCGTCAACAATAACCGCTTCTGGCTGTCCTATAAGTTCACCATTACCATTCCACAAAGAAGAATAGACTTCCATACGTCGCGCATCAATCATAGGACACAAAACCGCATTTTCTTCTATGTCCTTGTGATGGGCAAGCATTTCAGATACCATAATATGAAGAGAATCAATCGCAATCAAAGGGATATCATAACCAAAACACAAGCCTTTAGCTAAAGAGACTCCAATACGCAGACCCGTGTAAGATCCAGGGCCAGAACACACCGCAACAGCATCAGGTTTATCCATCCCTTTTGCCGAAGCTTCCTTTAAAATCTCGTCCACAAATACACCAGCTATCTTAGAATGTTCTCTTTCTTCATAAGAAACGCGCTGAAAAAGCACACCTTCTTCATTTCCTAAAATAACAGAACAAATATCTGTAGATGTATCAATACAAAGTATATTAGCCATAATCCGATAATATTATTCCTCTTCTTCTATTTTTTTCTTCTTAGGCTTAAAGCTAATTGCATAACTCACCCAAATATTAAAATCGAGAGATACTCTTTTAGTTGTTTTACCAAACCCCGGTATATAATACGGCAACATCTCACCATCAGATAAATGAGTTCTTATTTTAGACTCACCAGACCAACCGATAAAAAAGTTATTAAAAGCTTCAGTTTTTATCCCCATCGTTAATTCCACCCACGATGCCGTTCTATTTTCAGACGGAACAGATAACTCAGTAGTAACCCAATGATTGGAAAAATTAATATCAGAAGCCTCATGTGAAACTAAAGCATACCCATAATGCATACCCATATAAAAAATATGTCTATCCTGAGGATCACGATAGGCTGTCAAATTAAGATCAGCTCCTAAAGTCATAAACATACCATTACACTTATATGCAAAAAGGTCCGATGTTTGGTCAACATCAGCCATACCAAAACCAGCAATAAGAAAAAGATTCTGTTTCACCTCCATATCTACGGTAGATTCAAAACCAAAGATATCAGGCTCTTGAAGAAAAGACTTTAAGGACAAAGTAGGATCTATACTAATACGCAACATCTGTTGACGTCCCGGCTCTATAGGTTTAAAAAGCTGAGCCTGCGTCATTATAGCACAGGACAATAATATAATACTAATAATATAACGTAACATTATCTATCATTAAGTCCGTACTAACTTCTATTTCGTTTAACACCACAGAATCCAAGACATGAAGCGTATGATCTAACCCCGACAATTCATACAAAGGAGCAAAACCACATTGCATTGATATTAATTTCAATTCCTTTTGATGATAAAAAAGATGCAACGTATCATTAATATAATCTTCGTCCTCATTATCACGAATCATAAAAACCACTGCCACACTAGTATCATTGATATTAAGAGGAATACCTGACGTATAAGAAGTATCCATCGACGTAAAAGAAATAGTATCATTAATTGGACAAATTTTCCAATTAGTCACCGATTTCTCATTCAAAGTATCGGTATCAGTACTGCTATCACTCCCACTATTAGCAATAGCTACCATCACACCACTTATGGTATTCTCACCACACGTATCATCTTCGACACAAGCAGACAAGAAACCAACAAGAATGAGCAACAAACCAATAAAGGAATTACTTTTTATAAATGTTTTCACAGGCACAAAGGTAATCAATTAAAATATTTCAACATTATGCTATTATACTTTTGATAACAAAACAATAGTGAAAGCTATTTTTAGTAAATTTGCAACACTTCACAAAATATAAAAAATAACAATACTATGAGCTGTATTTCACAATTTAAAGCGATACAAAAAGCAAGCCGAACCCTTTTATTGCTTTCAGATAAAAAAATCAATCAAGTACTAAACGCTCTTGCCATTGCTGCTGAAGCCAATACGTGTTTTATTCTAGCCGAGAATAAAAAAGACCTCTCTCAAATGAATGAAAGCGATCCCAAATACGACCGTCTTTTATTAACTAAAGAACGCATTACCGACATTGCATCAGACATACGAAATGTAGCAAAGCTCCCTTCTCCAGTAGGAAGGAAACTTACAGAAATTGATCGCCCCAACGGGATGAATATCAAAAAACTAACGGTTCCTTTTGGCGTAATAGGTGTTATTTATGAAGCCCGCCCAAACGTATCATTTGATGTCTTTTCTTTATGTTTGAAATCAAGCAACACCTGTGTGTTAAAAGGAGGAAGTGATGCAGCCAATTCTAATGCAGCCATCGTTAAAGTTATAAAAGAAACATTAGTCAACGAAGGCATGAATGAAGACATTATTCAATTATTACCTCCAGATCGTTCAGCTACCGCAGAACTGCTCAATGCACGTGGTTATGTCGATTTGCTTATACCACGCGGAAGTCAAGGACTCATTAATTACGTCCGAGAAAATGCTAAAATACCCGTCATAGAGACAGGCGCAGGCATTTGCCATACTTATTTTGACAAAAACGGAGATACCAACAAAGGGAAAGCTATTATTAATAATGCCAAGACACGTCGCCCCAGCGTATGCAACTCTTTAGATTGTCTTATCATACACAAAAGTCGCTTGAACGACTTACCCCAATTATGTAGTTTACTAACCACATCTAATGTTGAGATATTTGCTGACGAAAAAGCTTATTCAGCCTTACAAGGTCATTATCCTGACGCTTTATTAAAACCAGCAACAGCAGACAGTTTTGGTACTGAATTTTTAGCTTATAAAATGTCTATAAAAACAGTAAATCATTTTGAAGACGCCATAGATCACATCAACACATATAGCTCTAAACACAGCGAATGTATTGTTAGTGAAAACGAAGAAAAAATAGAAACATTCCTCAAAATTGTAGATGCAGCGGCCGTTTATTCCAATGTATCAACTGCTTTCACTGATGGTGCACAATTTGGCTTAGGAGCCGAGATAGGCATCAGCACACAGAAATTACATGCTCGAGGACCTATGGCATTAGAAGAATTAACAAGTTATAAATGGGTTATTAGTGGTAATGGCATCATCCGTTCATAATGAATAACACCATCATTGTTAGAGAGACACCGAACTTAGAAACAGACCATTGCGAAAAGCATGCCTTAGAAATCATTAACTGGGAAACCTATCCGTATCGACCAGAAGTGAAATTTTCTATCACACATCAAAATGAATGCCTTTATATCCATTTTAATGTGATAGAAAACTATCCGGTAAAAGCCGATTACAAAACAGACCAATCCCCAGTATATGAAGACAGCTGTGTAGAATTTTTCATCTCACCCAATAACAAAGAATATTATAATTTTGAAATCAACGCCCTTGGCACCTTATTATCGTATAAAGGGAAAGACAGATACAACAGAATACCGTTAAAAACAGAAGAGCTAAAACAAATAAAACGAGAAACATACGCTATTGATTATCACCACGAGCGTTACCATTGGCAACTCAGCCTTGGCATACCATTTGATATCATCGGCATCACAAGAGGACAATGTTACAAGGCAAACTTCTACAAATGTGGAGATAAAACGGCTTGTAAACATTATGTTTCTTACAGTAGAATAAAAACACAGCAACCTGATTTCCACCAACCTAAATCATTTGTGACGATAGAAATCACATAAAATGAATAGGATATATAATATTTGAGTACTTTTGCAAACCTAAAAGCGGATTTAGGAAAAAATGAATATTGATTAAGCGAAAAAGAAGACTCAAAAAAAGACTTTTTAGTACACTATGAAAAAAATATATCGTTACGTTTTCAAACTCTTTGTTTCTCCACTATTAGCTACTTTCGTAGTCTCTCTATTTGTATTATTGATGCAATTTTTATGGAGATATATGGAAGATATCGTGGGCAAAGGATTAGACTTTCATACTTTAATGGAATTTTTTGGATATTCCATGCTCACCTTGGTACCACTAGCTTTACCACTAGCCATCTTACTTGCCTCATTAATGACATTTGGTAATTTAGGAGAACGTCTGGAACTATTATCAATAAAAGCAGCTGGCGTATCGCTCTCAAAAATAATGCGTCCACTCGTTATCTTTGTACTATTTATTAGTATTGGCGCCTACTTTTTTGCAAATAATGTACTCCCCTATTCAATGAACGAATTACGTTCATTGATGAATGAAATACAACACCAACGACCGGAACTATCGTTAAAAGAAAATGTGTTTGATTACAGCATGGATAATATGTCCATAAAAGTAGGAAAGAAAGCGCCTGATGGAAGTATGCTCTACGACATTATGCTTTATAATCATCGCGATAGAACCGAGATGGGAAGTGTAACAGTAGCCGACTCTGGCACCATTGTTTTCGCTCCAGACCGCAGTTATTCCACCATCACACTGTATAGTGGTTCCACTTATGACATAGTAAAAACAGAAGGGAAACGCTACGACAAGAAAAAAGCATCTTATCGACGTGACCATTTTAGCAAACAAATTGCTATCATAAAATCAGAAGAAGATTACAAACGTCCCGATGCCGACATGTATGGCAATAACAGAACAGGACAAAACTTAAAAAAATTAGCCATAAGCATACATAATGCAGATAGTATATATACTATACAACGGAACAGCCTTAATAAGCGTCTCACAAGAACGACCTATCTAGACAGTCATCTTTACAACAAAATAGACTCAAATTACACAGCACAACAAGTAGATCTCGACAGTTTATTCTTAAGCTGTAATTATTCAGATCAGATGTTGGCTCTATCAAAATCAAAAGAACAAGCTGCCAAGATAAAAAACCATTTAGAATCAACGAAATCAGGACTAAAATGGCGTAAATTATCCTTGAACCAATTCAAAGCAGAACGTCACCGACGGTTTACATTATCCATAGCATGCCTTGTCTTTTTCTTTATCGGCGCACCATTAGGAGCTATCATCCGCAAAGGAGGTTTTGGCATGCCAGTAGTCATATCCATTCTGTTCTTTGTGATCTATTATATCATGGATACTTTTGGTTATAAATTTGCCACAGAAGGCTTCACGTCCATCTGGTTTGGGATGTGGATGAGCTCAACATTACTATTATTAGTAGGAGGATTCCTCACATGGAAAGCAGCCAATGACTCAGCCATTTTAGATGCAGATGTTTATCGAAGATTCTTTAAGATAATCAAAAATATTAAAAAAAACAACAATAAAGATGTTGAATAACATAGAAGAGGCTATTGAAGCCATAAAGAAAGGAGAGTTTGTCATTGTAGTTGACGATGAAAACCGCGAAAATGAAGGTGATTTTATTATTGCTTCGGAACACATTACGACTGAGAAAATTAATTTCTTAACGACTAATGCACGTGGATTAATATGCTGTGCTATTACAGAAGAACGCACAAAGGAATTAGACCTAAGCATGATGGTACCACAAAATACAGCATTGCATGAAACGCCCTTTACGGTATCTGTTGACCTAATAGGTAAAGGATGCACTACAGGTATTTCAGCTGCGGATCGTGCTCTTACGGTATTAGCCATAACAGACCCTAAAACAAAACCAGAAGATTTAGGCCGTCCTGGTCACATCTTTCCATTAAAAGCACGTTCGCGTGGTGTTATTCGTCGTGCTGGACATACCGAAGCATCCGTTGATTTAGCGCGCCTAGCAGGACTATATCCTTCAGGTGTATTATGCGAGATACTTAACGAAGATGGCTCTATGGCTCGTCTTCCTCAACTTGAAGAATTAGCTAAGAAATTTGATGTAAAACTGGTTTCAGTAAAAGACCTTATAGCTTATCGTTTAAAAGAAGAATCGTTAATAGAACGAGGCACAGAAGTCAAATTACCGACAGCTTATGGTCATTTTCGATTAATACCCTTCAAACAAAAATCTAACGGACTAGAACACGTAGCCTTAATAAAAGGAGAATGGGAAAAAGATGAGCCCGTACTGGTAAGAGTACATTCATCTTGTGCTACAGGAGATATCTTTGGTTCTTTACGTTGCGAATGTGGTGAACAACTTCATGCAGCTATGCAAAAGGTAGAAAAAGAAGGCAAGGGCGTCATCGTCTATATGAATCAAGAAGGACGCGGCATAGGTCTTATGGCAAAAATGGAAGCCTATAAATTACAAGAAGAAGGCCTTGACACTGTGGACGCTAACGTCCACTTAGGATTCAAACCGGACGAACGTGACTATGGTGTAGGCGCTCAGATATTACGAAGCCTAGGCGTATCTAAGATGCGATTGATGAGCAACAATCCTAAAAAACGTATTGGCCTAGAAGCTTATGGCTTAACAGTAGTAGAAAACGTAACTATTGAAATAAAAACCAATAAATACAATGCCTTCTATATGAAAACAAAACAAGAACGTATGGGACACCAATTAGATAATATTTAATCCCACATTTTGAGTTTAGTTTTTCCGTAGCTTGCTGCGCATAATAAAATGTTCTTAAACTAAATGCCTCGTGAGCTTGCCCCGAGGTTGTTGACTTAACAGTTCTATCCGGTTTAATCTTTGCGAAAAAACAAAGACTATATCATACCGCTTAATCGTATTTTTGACATTAACACTCTTTCTTTTTTTCTTGTGATGTAAGGAATAACACTTTTACCCCCTACACACAGTTAAAAAGAAGATGTTGATATCATTCTTGTCTTGAATGGAATAATAGCTTTGAAGTTTGTAGTTTAAATTACAGGCATTTACATCACCTATTAACTCAAAACAAGAGTGCCTCATTATACCCTTTCATTAGAAATAATTCATTTCTATCCCTATCAAACACAAAGGATATTATACTGACGAAACCATTTTTTTACCAAAGCACAGTCTCAAGTCAAAATCCTTTTTTCGTAACAAACGGAGAAGAGCAAAACACACAATACGGGATTAGAGCTCTAATTGGCCAATACCTTGACGTAAAATAATAGGCGGTTGTTCGGTACAATCCACAACAGTAGAAGCTACATTATTACCAAATCCACCATTAACCATCATATCAATTTGAGATTCATATTTTTCATAAATCAATTCGGGATCGGTCGTATATTCAATAATAGCATCATCATCGTGAATAGAAGTTCCAATTAAAGGTTCATCTAAACGTTGAGAAATAGCCTGAAAAATAGCATTATCAGGCACTCTAATGCCAATGGTCTTACGTTTATTTCCAAAAAGTTTAGGGATTTTACTACTCGCCTCAAAGATAAAAGTAAAAGGACCAGGCAAATTCTTCTTTAACATTCTAAAAACAACATTGTTAATAGGACGTGTATAAGACGACAATTCACTAATAGAAGCACACAAAATAGAAAAGTCAGCATTTTTTGCCGTCAATCCTTTTATCCTACACAATGTATCAAATCCTTTTTTAGAACTTAATTTACACACCATAGAATAAATAGTATCTGTAGGTAAAATTACAATACCTCCTTTATCTATACACGCCACAACAGAGGAAACATCACTCACATTAGGCGACTCATCATAGATTTTAATAAACATAGTGCAAAAGTAAACGTTTTTTAGATGATATTTTACAATACGTCATATTATATAAACACGACAGCTCTCATTACAAGCACCACTTCAAAAATGAACAAAACTAACATTCTATTTGCGTAAAGCTTTTTAATTCTATGAATAACACATTTTTATAATCATTCTCAACAGATATAGAAACACGTTCTATTTAGTTTTACATTTGAAATACAAGGTGAGAAATTGATTAAAGTTGTCTACAAAAAAGGGTGAACGAGGACAGAAAATTGGACTTTAAACAACTTCTGGAAGTAAAAACATTACTTTTGCAGGGCAATTGCACATAAATGTTAAAAAATACCCACACTTACAGTAAAAGAACAAATTTTACATTTCAATGCCGATTCACCTTTTTATTTCACTAAAATAAAGAAGAACTAGAACCACATGCTAAAACAATATTTTAAGAAAGGAGTGATTGAAGCAGGATGTGACGAGGCAGGACGCGGCTGCCTAGCAGGACCAGTAGTAGCTGCAGCAGTTATATTACCTGCCGATTTTGAGAATGAGCTCTTAGATGATTCCAAAAAACTGACAGAGAAAAAACGCTATGCCCTACGTGAAATCATCGAAAAAGAAGCCATTAGTTATAAAGTAGCCTACATTTCACCAGAAAAAATTGACGAGATAAACATACTTTGGGCTTCCGTCTTAGGGATGCATAAAGCATTAGAAAAACTGGATCCACAACCAGAACACGTCATTGTAGATGGCAATAAATTCAAACCGTACAAAGACATTCCTCACCAAACAGTAGTAAAAGGAGATGGAAAATATTTATCCATAGCCGCCGCTTCTATCTTAGCCAAAACGTATCGTGATGACTTGATGACAGAACTGGATAAAAAATTTCCGCAATACGAATGGAAAAAGAACAAAGGCTATCCAACAAAAAAACACCGACAAGCCATAAAAGAGACAGGCATCACCATACATCACCGCAAAAGCTTTAATTTACTTGGCGATGCACAACTTTCGCTAGACCTTTTTAAAAAATAATTGGGCGTTCGGTTTACATTCCCTATTTTTGTCTGCTATCAACAAATAAAAGTACAATTAACCCCTTTCCAAAAGGGATAAAAAATAGACTTATAAATTTCAACTACGTAATATGAGCAATCAAGATAAAGGATTTTTTGGCCATCCGATAGGACTGTCCACATTGTTTGCAACAGAATTCTGGGAGCGTTTCAGCTATTATGGCATGAGAGGATTCTTTGTTCTCTTTTTAACAGGAGAATTAGCCACTGGAGGTTTTGGCTTAGACAAAACAGCATCGTATGCCATATATGGGCTATTCACTTCTTTAGTTTACCTAACTCCTATTGCAGGCGGTATCATCGCCGATAAACTATGGGGACAACGTTTTTCCATTTATGTAGGAGCGCTGATGATGGCATTAGGACAATTCACCATGGCCTTTGGTTCATATTATGGAATGATAAATCATACTGGAGAAATGCATTTTATTCAACAATTTGCTCTCTTTGCAGGATTAGGACTTTTGATCTTAGGTAATGGTTTCTTTAAACCCGTTATCTCAACTATGGTTGGAGGTTTGTATCCAGAAGGCGACAATGAACGAGACAATGGTTTCACCATTTTTTATATGGGAATTAACCTGGGCGCCTTAGTCACTAATTTCATTGGCGGTACTCTTGCCGAAAAAGTAGGCTGGCATTGGGGTTTTATTGCAGCAGGTTTAGGTATGATAGCCTCTATTGTTTGGTTTTTCTGGCGTGAAACATCCGTACACCAAAGAGGAACAGGATATAACATAGGACTACGTCCAAAAGATGACGGTAAACTAAAAAAACGATTAAACTCCACCGATTGGGGAAAAATAGTCATGTATGCCCTTGGCATAAGTGCTGGTATCCTAGTTCTCGTATATGGTATATTATCTATACCAAGTATTATCACAAAAATAATTGCTATAACGTCTGCTATCATCGGATTTGTTTATCTAGGCTATACTATATTTACCAACACTAAAGGCAAAACAGAATGGAGTCGTGTTTCTGTAATCTTTGTATTAGCATTCTTTAATATTGCATTTTGGTCTGGCTTTGAACAAGCAGGAACCTCTTTCAATACTTTTGCAAAAGAAGTAACTGATAGAGTCGTTTTTGGATTTGAAATACCAGCATCTTGGTTTCAATCTATTAATGCACTATTTATTGTTTTATTAGCTCCTGTTTTCACCATCATATGGGACAAGTTAGCTCAGAAAAAGCTGAATCCAAGAACCCCTAATAAATTCGGAATCTCATTAGTCTTTTTATCTTTGGGTTTCTTAATTATTGGCATAGCAAACGATCACGCATCAACAGGTCTCATTAGTCCGTTATGGTTAGTATTTGTATATCTATTACACACTATGGGGGAATTATGTATGTCTCCTGTAGGCTTATCAATGATTACAAAACTTTCGCCTCCAAAAATAACTTCAGTAATGATGGGAACTTGGTTTGCATCTATTGCTTTAGGAAATTACTTAGCCGCAGCAATGACCGCTATTTGTGCTTGGTTAGGTCTTCCGACCTTCTATTTCATAGCTATATATTCTATTATCTTAGCAGGCGTTGCTTTTGCAATAGCTCCTAAATTAAATAAAATGATGAAAGGCATACATTAAACGTATCATTTGTAACTATAAAAAAACGGAGAGGCTAGAAAGTCTCTCCGTTTTCAGTTAAAACTATCTCGTAAAAATCACATAAGACATAATTTCTAATTTGAAACATAAAATCTCATCTGTAATACACAGGAAAATTAAATAATAAATATAAACTAAGATGTACCCTTTCTTTTCTGTACTGTGATTGCACGTTGATGACACAGAGTAGCACATCTACCACAACTAATACAAGCTTGCGGCATAAGCACAAAAGATTTGGTATTTCCCCTAAGTCGCACCTTTATCTTTCCTAATAATGGCAACGTCCTAAACTCCTCTTCACCTATAGAGACCATTTTCAAACACACCAAGCGGACACACTTGTACACAAGTACCACAACCAGCACAAGCACTAGTATTGACTTGTACTAGTTCAGATGTAACAAAGCTACTCCTCAGGAGCTTCATTATTTTCAACATTCTGCATTTTAGTATGATACCTTGCGTGTACGTGACGGAATCTCTCACTAAAATTCTCCTTCTGCACTTTTAACTTCTCTCTATCGTGCCAATTACGAGTAGGATGTCCACCACTAAACAGAATTTTGGACAATACCATCAATCCTAACGACTGCCAAAAAGTAATGATTCCCAATCCGAAGATAGCAGGCATCAACCAATTCCACAAGAACATAACTGCAAAGGTAAACACCACTAAAACGAAGGTTCCAAAAACAATCGCTTTTAATATAAAAACTCCTTTAGAATATTTTTTCATAACAATAACATATTATACGTAAAACAATTACGCTTTAATAATTTCAAATAAATCTTTCAATTCTTCTCTTAAAAATACCACTGCATAACGCTTTCTACTCAGCAATGTATTGACAGAAATTCCAGTAATTTCAGAAATAATTGCAAAACTCTTCCCTTCTAATTCGTGCCAAACAAAGACGTCTCTTTGTTCTTTAGGAAGTTGATTTAAACTTAACTGTATTTGTTGCCAAATCAAATCCTGCATCATCTGACTATCAGGCAATTCTTCCAAAGATGGAATAAGATCTAACATAGAAAGAGACTCACCATCTTCGCCCACAGCTTTCTTTTGATCTTCTACAGAATACGTCTTTTTCTTACGTAAGAAATCAACAATTCTATTTTTAGCTACCGTATAAAGCCACGAAATAGATTTTCGCAAATCTGAGATATCATCAAATCCTGAAGTCAAACTCACAAACACATCCTGAACAATATCTTCAGCATCCTCTAGCGACCCCACACGCCGTTTAACAAAACCCGTTAAACGTTGCTGTTCCTGCTCAAAAACCTGCTCTATATAGTGTTCTTTTTCTTCCACAATTTATACTTACAGTTATAAAGACGAATGAACAGAAAAAATATTCTAAAAAAATGCGAATTATATAAAAAAAGAGAAACGAGATCTAACAACTCACAAGAATATAAGCTAAAGATTGAGCCTCCTCCTGGGGTGGAGTTAAAGGCAAATAACCTGAAATAATATGCCCATCATTTACAACAAGAGGATATTTACTTTGCATTTCAAGATCAAAAATAGAAAAATTGACATCTTGTTTGGGCACAATATTAAAAATACCGGAACTCCCTTGTTCTAAGTGAGACTCTAAGAACAAAGCCACAATACCCATATTATAGCGTAAATTAATTTCCACACAAGGCTGCAAACGCATTTCGCCAGTCTCCGCTTTATAAATCATAGCATCAACGCCCAAATAGCCAGAATAAAAATCACAAATGCCAGAGTCTTGCAATACATTCAACAACTCATCTTTTACCGCATTTATAGTTCCACAATCCCACAATACACGACCTGCTTCAGAAAAGTACGATGATAAAAAAGGAAAGCGATGATAATCATATTGACCTTTATCATTAACGTCAAAAGAAGAATAACCCACAAAAGAAATCTGTCCCTTTGTGATATAAAACTCATAAGCAAAGTCGGACTGTTTATCAAGCAACGATTCCAGCATCACTGCACCTTGCTGACGAATAATACTGCGTGTTTTATTAAAGATACTAACATTTAATTGTTCATTACGCAATATCTGAACACCTCGGCCTGCACTACTCAGTGGCGCTTTAATAACAAGTTTTCCACGCTCAGTCAACAGGTTTTCAACATCACTCATCGCTTTTGTCGCTAGGGGCAAATCATCAAAGGGAAGAATATTGCTGAGCTTCTTTTCCATCAAAAGACGTAATATCTTTAATGCAAATGAACGGTGAAAAAAAGGAAGCAAAGCAGGGTTCCACTCGGCACCCCAAGGTTTCAATTTACGGGCAACAGCAGGACTCCAACCCCAAGGTTGAGGTTCATAAGTAGATTGAGAATTCTGCTCAGAAATTAAACAAAAATTACGGAAATAAAATCCAGCTTTATGCCATCTATCTAAGAGCGATTTTTCGGGCAAACGACAAACCAGAACCATATCGTCCTGCGAAGCATAAAGAGCAGGCAACACTTCCAAATCCTTAGCCATCTGTTGTAAGTAAGCTGGCGGTGTATAACTCGCTACGCCATTAGCTACCTCCATCTCACATGTAGGATTAAAAAGATGCACTTTCATAAATAAGTTATAGAAAATGAATAGTCATAGGGTATTCCCAATATTCACCTTCATTAGCTTTCACAGCTCCTTTTACGATAAAAACAACATTCAGAACACCCAACACAATTAACAAAGGAATGCCAATAGCAATAATGCACAACACACCGCTAACAGCCAGATAAATAAGTAAAGATATCATCCAATTGATAACAGCACGCCCCTGTTTATCAACCATAGCCGAATCCTCCTTACCCATCAGCCACATAACAATGGGCAATACAAAACCACCTACAGGTATCAACATACCAGCAAATTGAGAAATATGCATCAAGGTACAATAACCCTTTTCATTTAAGCCCCATAATTTAGACGCTGAAGTCGCCTTATACGTCGAGTTCTCTGTATTATTCAGATTATCCAACAAACGTTTCTTTTCTTTTTGGTATTCCTCTTCAGTAATAGCTCCCTTTTCTTTCAAGGCATTTAAACGTTCTAAATCTTCGTACATAACATTATATTTATTAATGGGTCAATTTTGAAAAGACATCTTCTAAATCAGATTCTCGACGCTTCATCATCAATACCGTCCAGCCCTTTGCTGCAACATATTCCGCAATGGACTGTCGTACATCAGTAGCCGTATCCACATCGAGTAAAAATTTGCGTTCACCAACAACAGACACCTTAGTTACAGGCAAAGTGGCATCTTGTAAATCAGACGCTTCTACATCCTGCAACAATTCCAATTCTATCTGTTGCGTAGCTGCTGACAAAGTTAAAATATTTTCAACACTATCATCAGCCACTACTTTTCCTTTATTTATAATCAGCACCCTATCACAAACCGATTTTACTTCCTGCATAATATGAGTAGAAAGCAAAACTGTTTTATTCTTCGCAATTTCACGAATCAATTCGCGCACCTCAATGATTTGATTGGGATCTAAACCCGTTGTTGGTTCATCCAATATAAGGACTTCAGGATCGGGAATTAAAGCTTGCGCTAATCCTACACGCTGACGATAACCTTTAGACAACTGACCTATTTTCTTATGCTGTTCAGATGCTAAACCAACGCTCTCAACAATAGGAGCAATAACTGATTTATCAACACCGTAAATTCCAGCTACATAATGGAGATACTCCATAACGTACATCTCAGGATTAAGAGGATTACGTTCTGGCAAATAACCAATAAAATGTTGTAATTCAGGACAATTAACGTGCATCTTTTCATCACAAATTAAGACTTCTCCCTCATCTGCAGCCCAATAACCATTAAGTATTTTTATCAAAGTCGATTTGCCCGCACCATTTGGTCCCAACAAACCTAAAACCTCACCACGTCTCACTTCAAAACTGACTTTATCCAATACCTTTTGAGCACCAAAACTCTTACATATTTCAAATGCTGAAATCATCCTTTACTTTTTTATAACATTCGTCATTGCAAACGTAACAAATTATACTAAGAGCACAAAGCTTCCTTTCATCACTAACACATAAAGGTTTTAAAGCAACACGTTTTAAAATAGAAAAAACACATTACGACAAGGAAAAATAGACATCCTTTCTCCTTCAAAACGACAGCTACAAACCTTCTAAATGAAAGACTATCAACACTTTCCGATCCCTAATTTCAGAAACAATGAAATAAGCCCCTTGTTTTGGGCATTAGCGGGTTAATGTGTAAATTTGCGATCTTTATAAACGACGCTAATTAACACCAAAAATATGTTTGAAAATTTATCCGAAAAGTTAGAACATTCGCTGAAGCTCATCAAAGGGCAAGGAAGGATAACTGAAATCAATATTGCTGAAACACTGAAAGAAGTCAGACGCGCACTACTTGATGCCGATGTTAACTACAAAACAGCAAAGACTTTTACTGTAAGTGTTAAAGAAAAAGCGATGGGACAAGACGTCCTTAATGCTGTAAAACCAAGCCAAATGATGGTTAAGATCGTTCACGACGAGCTAGCCATATTGATGGGAGGAGAAACAACAGACATTAACATTTCAGAAAAACCATCTATCATCTTAATGTCCGGTCTTCAAGGTTCGGGTAAAACAACTTTTGCGGGTAAATTAGCCAATATGTTACGTTCTAAGCGAGGAAAAAATCCTTTGCTTGTAGCCTGTGACGTTTATAGACCAGCCGCTATTGATCAGCTTAAAGTATTAGGAGAACAAATAGGCGTTCCCGTATATGCAGAAGTAGGCAATCAGGATCCCATCGCCATTGCGAAAGCAGGACTTAAATTTGCAAAGCAAAATGGTCACGACCTTATCATTATTGATACCGCAGGTCGTTTAGCTATTGACGAAGAGATGATGAAGGAGATTGAAGCAATCAAAAAAGCGACAAATCCTCAAGAAACACTATTCGTAGTAGATTCCATGACAGGTCAAGATGCCGTCAACACCGCAAAAGAATTTAACGACCGCTTAAATTTTGATGGGGTCATCCTAACTAAGTTAGATGGTGATACCCGTGGTGGAGCAGCTCTTTCTATACGTTCTGTCGTTGACAAACCCATTAAGTTTGTAGGTACAGGAGAAAAGATGGATGCTCTAGACGTCTTCCACCCTAGTCGTATGGCCGATCGTATTCTGGGTATGGGTGATATTGTTTCTTTAGTAGAAAAAGCACAAGAACAATATGACGAAGATGAAGCTCGAAAACTACAAAAGAAATTAGCCAAAAATGAATTCAACTTCAATGATTTCTTAAAACAAATACAGCAAATCAAAAAGATGGGTAACCTGAAAGATTTGGCTGGTATGATTCCTGGAATGGGAAAAGCGATTAAGAATATGGATATTGACGATGACGCTTTTAAATCGATAGAAGCCATCATCTATTCTATGACACCCGTAGAAAGAGAAAATCCTAAACTCATAAACGGCACACGACGCAAACGTATTGCAGATGGTAGCGGAACATCGGTTCAAGAAATCAATCGTTTGCTAAAACAATTTGATGAAACGCGTAAAGTAATGCGTATGGTTGCTCAAGGTAAAAACATGAACAACATGATGGCAGGTATGGGACGCCAACGAAGAAGATAAAGACATGAGTAATATCCCAATTTTTGAAAGGAAAAAAACAAGATAATATCTTGTCTCAACTAGAAAAACAATTCCATTAATTTATACTACAATGCAATTAATCGACGGAAAGAAAACATCACAAGAGATCAAAGCTGAAATAGCTGAAGAAGTTAAATCCATTATAGCAGCAGGCGGCAAACGTCCACATTTAGCAGCAGTATTAATAGGCAGCGATGGCGGTAGTATCACCTATGTAAATGCCAAAGTAAAAGCATGCGAAGCAGTAGGCTTCAAATCCTCTTTGGTCAAAGGAGATGAGAACACCACAGAAGAAGAACTTCTCAAAATCGTTGATGATTTAAATAAAGATGATGACGTTGATGGGTTCATTGTACAACTACCACTTCCCAAGCACATTTCTGAATCCAAGATAATAGAAGCCATTGATCCTAAAAAAGATGTTGATGGCTTTCACCCCGTTAATGTAGGCCGATTAGTTGTAGGACTTCCTACTTTTGTGTCAGCAACACCTTACGGCATCACACAATTATTAAAACGCTACAAAGTAGAAACTAGCGGAAAAAATTGCGTTGTTCTAGGACGAAGCAATATCGTAGGTCGCCCTATGAGTATTTTAATGTCGCAAAAAGATATGAATTGTACAGTAACCGTAGCACATAGCCGCACACAGAATTTAAAAGAAGTATGTGCTAATGCTGATATTTTAATTGCAGCTATTGGTTCTCCCGAATTTGTAACCGCAGATATGGTGAAAGAAGGCGCCACTGTCATTGACGTAGGTACCACTCGTATTCCTTCTACCGAAACAAAATCAGGATGGCGCTTAAAAGGTGATGTTAAATTTGACGAAGTAGCACCAAAATGTAGTTTTATCACTCCTGTTCCTGGTGGAGTAGGCCCTATGACTATCGTCTCTTTACTAAGCAATACGCTATTAGCCGGTAAAAAAGCCATTTACAAATAAAAAAAGCGAAATATTAAACGAGAAAAGTTAAAAAAAGACATTATTCCTTTTCAACTTAAAAGACTCAAGATAACTTAAAGATTAACACACTAAAACATTATGTCACATACTATTGTATCACCATCCGTTCTTTCAGCTAATTTTGCCCATTTAGACAAAGATATTGAAATGATAAATGCTAGCGAAGCTGAATGGGTACATCTCGATATCATGGATGGTGTTTTTGTAGAAAATATATCTTTTGGATTCCCTGTAATAGAAAGCATTGCACAGCTCAGCACCAAAAAATTGGATGTCCACTTAATGATTGTAAAACCTGAAAAATTCACACAACGTTTAGCTGATTTAGGTGTTTATATGATGAATGTACATTATGAAGCATGTCCACATCTACACCGTGTCATTCAAGGCATCAAAAAGACAGGAATGAAAGCAGCTGTGACGTTAAACCCTCACACACCTGTAGAACTGTTAGAAGATATTCTACCCGAATTAGATATGGTTCTATTAATGTCTGTCAACCCTGGTTTTGGTGGTCAATCATTCATAGAAAATACGATAGATAAAACAAAACGTTTGAAAGCAATGATACAACGCAAAGGCTGTAATACCCTCATTGAAATAGATGGTGGCGTCAACTTAGAAACGGGCAAAAGATTAGTAGATGCAGGGGCAGATGCTCTAGTAGCAGGCAGCTTTGTATTTAAAGCCAAAGATCCAATAGAAACCATTAAGGACTTGGGCAATTTGTAAACTAATTTTCATTTAGAATATCCGCTGCAAACAGACAGAGTATAAATTATAAATATTTTATTACTCGCAATAAACTGCGAGAAATAAAAACCACACTGAGAAGTCAGAAAGGCATTTATCATGGCAACAATAAGGATCAAAGATTTTGATTCTATTACCGATAACGAAAAGCTAAAAATAAAAAACTTTTTTATTGGAAAATAAGATAGCTGTAAAAACACGATTACAAAGTTGACAACATTAATATATAGTTTTTTTTTAATCCTATAAAAAAAGGAGATTATAAAAAACCACAGAAGCATCAGGTAAATTACAATCACATACCCCTTTATTTTTAGTTGCTCAAAAAATTTTTGCAGCAGAAGAAAAACGTTAACAATAATGAAGGATTCTACTTATATAACGAACTAAGCCCCGCTAAAACTCTTACATATATTTAGGAAAATAATAAAACATCTGGGACAGCAATAACAAAAAAAAACGAAGAAAATAAAAATCAGTTTTTAGGCTATTGATCATTACGTTACCATTAAACGTAAAGAATGGGAAGAAGCAAAACGATACAATGCACTATTAAAACACAAAAAAATAATTACTTTCGTTGAACTCATAGATAAAAAAGACAAAAAAGAACACCAATAATTATAAGATGTAGAAGAACAATTAAAAACAATACTACATCACTTTCAAAAAACACCAGCACTGATGGTTACAACCTAATTCAAACCTTTGTTTGCAATAAAAAAAACTATTTTTTTTTTAAAAAGGACATCAAGAAAAAAAAGAACGTTTTAAAGATAAAACAAGAGTTAGAGTATAGATACAACAAGAAATGAATATTGATTAAACATCTTTACTTATGAAAAACAGCATAAAATCAATCCTACTATTAGTAGCTCTGCTATTTCCTTTCGTTTCTTGGGCATGCACCAATATATTGGTCACTAAAGGAGCAAGTGCCAATGGCTCCACTATGATTAGTTATGCCGCTGACTCGCACACCCTTTACGGAGAACTATACCACTGGCCTGCTGCCAAATATGAAGCAGGAACATTACTAAAAGTTAAAGAATGGGACACTGGAAAACCTTTAGGTGTTATTGCTCAAGCCTTAGAAACTTATAACGTAGTAGGTAACATCAATGAATATCAAGTAGCGATAGGTGAAACAACCTTTGGCGGCAGAAAAGAGATGGTCGATACTACTGGCATTTTGGATTACGGGAGCCTGATTTACATAAGTTTACAACGTGCCAAAACAGCCCGTGAAGCCATACAAATCATGACCAATCTGGTTGCAGAATATGGCTACTACAGCAGTGGTGAATCATTTTCTATTGCAGATCCTAACGAAGCTTGGATTCTTGAGATGCTAGGCAAAGGAGGTAAAAGCAAAGGAGCTATTTGGGTAGCACAACGCATCCCCGACGGTTACGTTAGCGGACATGCCAACCAAGCACGCATCACCACAATTAATTTTAATGATAGCACCAATTTTATATATGCTAACGATGTAGTTTCATTTGCAAAAGACATGGGATGGTACTCTGGAGAAAGAGACACTTTTAGCTTTTCGGACACTTATGCACCACTTGACTTTGGCGCACAACGGTTTTGCGAAGCACGTGTATGGGCTTTCTATAACAGCGTGAATCCTGAAGAAGCAGCACCATATCTTGACTATGCCATGGGTTATGCTCACAATCGCATACCCTTGTACTTTAAACCCACCGCAAAATTATCACACCGCGACATTCAGGATGTCATGCGCAATCATTTTGAAGGAACCCCAATGGATATGAGTAAAGATGCAGGAGCAGGACCATATGACCTCCCTTACCGCTGGCGTCCCTTAACGTGGGAAGTTGATTCTGCGAACTACTGCAACGAACGCGCTATAGCTACTCAGCAAACTGGATTTTCTTTTGTAGCCGAGATGCGTAACTATGTACCACAAGGGATGGGCATCTTATGGTTTGGCGTTGATGATGCAGCAAGCTCTGTTTATATGCCTATGTATTCTGGTCTTACAGAAATACCAAACAGTGTAAAAGTGGGGAATGGCAATATGATGAACTGGAGCTGGACTTCTAATTTTTGGATTTTCAACTGGGTCTCTAATATGGCTTACGCCAAATATTCTTATATCATAGAAGACATAAAAGTACATCAAGAAGAACTTGAAGATAGTTTTGATAAATACCAAGAAGCAATGGAGAAACAAACAATTGCTCTTTTGCAAAAAAATAAAGAAAATGCTTTAGCCTTTATCAATCACTATTGTGACATACAAGCAGAGAAGACTTTAGCTACTTGGAAGAATTTAGGCATTTATATTATCATGAAATATATGGATGGCAATATAAAAATAGAAGAAAACGGTCAATTTAAGGATAATGGATTTGGTCAACAAGTATTTCCTTCACAACCGGGTTATTCAAAACGCACCTACAAAAAAATAGTAGAAGACAATGGAGAGGTGTTGAAATTTGTAGGAGACAGTCACTAAACTAAAAAAATAAAACAATGGTTACAATTGAGACCATCAGCAACTATTTTCCCCGTGCAACGGAAGAACAGCTTCAGCAGTTTTGCCGTTTGGAGGAACTAATCAAAGAGTGGAATGTAAAAATTAATGTGATAAGCCGTAAGGATATGGACAATATTATGGAACACCATATACTCCATTCATTATCTATCATTAAGATTATACGTTTCAAAGAAGGTACAAAAGTACTCGATGTAGGATGTGGCGGAGGATTCCCTGGACTACCATTAGCCATCTTTTTTCCTGATGTTAACTTTCACCTAGTGGATGCTATAGGTAAAAAAATAAAAGTCGTACAAGCCATAGCAGACGAATTACAACTAAAAAATGTGATTGCTGAACACAAAAATGTAAAGGAAATAAAAGACAAGTATGATTTTGTCATTAGTAGAGCAGTGACAGCTTTCCCCGCTTTTGTAGAAATGTCAGAACACTGTGTAGATCCTGATAGCCAAACTAATGGACTACCTAATGGCATTATTTGCCTGAAAGGTGGAGACATTAAAGAAGAAATTAAACCCTTTGAAAGTCGCATCACCATATTAAATATATCGGATAATTTCACAGAAGAATACTTTCAAACAAAAAAAATAATTTATCTGCAACGTTAAATGAATAGAGTGAACTACTAATGTCACCGCTTCATCAACAAGCCATACTCAACAATGAATAGCTATCGTTTATCGCCTCCACAAAACATAGACACCAGCATACAGCTTAGTACTTCAAAAAGTGTTTGCAACCGTGCCTTAATTATCGCAGCTCTATGCAAAACAAAAGTTAGCGTTAATAACATAAGCGACAGTGACGATACAAAAGCACTACAAGCATCATTAGATAATGACACAGCGATCTATGATATTGGAGCTGCGGGTACAGCGATGCGCTTCTTAACAGCTTTCTTATCACAAAAAGAAGGACAATGGCAAATCACAGGAAGCGAACGCATGAAAAAACGTCCTATTGGCATTCTTGTTGATGCTTTACGTCAATTAGGAGCTGACATATCCTATCTAGAAGAAGAAGGTTATCCTCCCCTTCTCATCAATGGAAAAACACTTACCGGAGGACAGTTGACACTCAACAGTAATATTAGTAGTCAGTTTATTTCAGCTATTTTAATGATATCCCCCACACTGAAAGGTGGACTTAAAATAACATTAGATGGCGACATTATCTCGCGTCCGTACATACAGATGACACTCGATTTGATGGCTTATTTCGGCGTAGAAACAAGCTGGATTAATAACACAATCACGATTCCTGAAGCAAGTTATCACGCCGATTTTTTTGATGTAGAGATCGATTGGTCTGGAGCCTCATATTGGTACGAGATCGTCGCCTTTAGCAAAACCGCTAAAGTCCTATTGCGAAAAGCAAAACAAGTCTCTTATCAAGGTGATGCCGAAGTGATGAAGATCTACAAACAACTAGGCGTAAACACCACATTCACCCAAGAAGGCGCAATACTAAGCCACGATGACAATATTAGCAGCCTTTTAGAGTACGACCTAATAAACCAACCCGACTTAGCCCAAACCGTAGTCACTACGTGTGCTATATTAGGCGTTCATTTTAAAATTTCGGGTCTTCAAACCTTGCGCATCAAAGAAACAGATCGCATAGCGGCTCTCATCAAAGAACTATCAAAATATGGTATTGTCATCTACGAAACCCAAAGTGGCACCTTGGAATGGCATGGCGAAAATTGCGCCATAGACGAAACTATAAAAATAGCCACCTACGACGATCACCGCATGGCCTTAGCCTTTGCCCCTACAGCTATAGTTCACCCAGGAGTCATCATAAAAGATCCAGAAGTTGTCACAAAATCATATCCTGGCTTTTGGAAAGACCTTAAAACAGCGGGGTTTGAAATAGAAGAAGTTAAGTAGTAAACAGCTCATTACGTACGATTCCCGTCTGCCCCTCGTTTGCAACGAGGGAAGTGCTGTCTTTCGCTTATAACGAATCAACCATCAAATCATCTCAACTTTCACCAATCCTTTTTCTCCGCTATAATCCCGTGCTGAAAAGAACAAATAATCTTCTGCAGCTGCAACAATCATAGCCCGCACAGGATTTTGATGCGTATAATTTATCTTCTGCTCCAATATCTCTGTTGTACCACAAACAATAGGATGGCTTGTTGGTTGCCAAAGTGAATAGTTCTTTATTCGTTTATCAAGTTTTGATGCATACTTAAACTGTTGTAACATCCCGTTAGGCGTAGCGTCTTTTCGCTATGTGTTTGCTATTAGCAAGGTGGTCAAAGAGCTTGTCGAACGTGCTCCTACCATGCATCTCTCTAATAGCAAATCTAAAAAGAATCGTCATTTCAAACACTCACACAAACCGAACTTCGAAGCTACAAGTGGTACACTAAGCCTGTCGAAGTGCTTCCCCTCATTTTAGGTGGTCGCTAAGCGACAGTTGAAGTGTCAAAGCCACAGGCTTGAACCAAAACACGCCATATTTAGATCCACTGATTTTCAATTCACTAAACTGGCTTATGCCAAACAAGGGTAAAGCTAAAATTCTAAATCATAAAAAACTTGGAGGGGGGCTGTATTTTACCTCAGGTATCATTAAAAAAAAGGTGCCCAAGATTCTTGGGCACCCTTTAATATGTTAGAGCTCATCAGCTCAATAAACGACAATTTTACGTCGAACTTGCATTACTTTATTATTTTAACCATCAATTCTTTACCTTCAACAGCTAACTTTAAAACGTATATGCCAGAAGACAAATCACTAACATCAATGGTGTTATTGCTTTCCCCCACAGGCGCCTTCTTCACTAAGCTTCCGCTAATGCTATAAATAGATGCCGTTGCCTCTACTGATAAACCATTAATTCTTAACTCATCTTTCACAGGGTTAGGATAGAATGACACCTGACGTAATTCATTAGCGCTCAATGAAGCTTCTACTAAATCTTTTACAGTAATAGTCATATCCTTACTAAACTCTAATGTACCATCACTTACCGTCACTTTGATACTATAGCTTGCTTTAATTTCAAAATCGAAAGCTTCAGCGCTTTTCAAAGCATCACCGTCAATAGTAAAGCTAGCAGCATCAGCACCACTTAGAGTGTAAGTGAATGTAGAATTAGCATCTGCATCGGTCGCTGAAAGTGAACCTACCAAAGTACCAACAGCTGCATTCTCTACAATACTGTCGTTGCTTAGTGTAATAGCTGTCGGCGCTTCATTAACATCATTCACTGTAATAGTAAATGCTTTAACGAAAGTCAAACCACCTGCATCAGTTACCTTAACATTAATTTTGTACTCAGTCTTAGTTTCAAAATCAGCACTTGCTTTAATGGCCAAAGTGGTATCTGTAATAGTAAATGCATCATTGTCTGCGCCATTAACAGTATCAGCTTCAAAGACAAAGGTCATATTATCTACTACATCAGCATCAGTAGCAGAAAGCGTAGCCACAGTAGCCCCAGCAGCATTGTTTTCATCTATCGCTGTTGCACTTAATGCAATATCTGTTGGTGCAGTGTATTCCATCACTTCAATTACCGAAATGGTATATGCTTTTTCGAAAGTCAAACCTTCCTTATCAGTAGCAACTACCGTAATGCTATAGCTCGCTTTTGTATCAAAGTCTGCAATGTCAACAATGGTCAACATATTACCAGTAATAGCAAATGATCCATTGTCAGCACCTTCACCTAAGCTAAACGCTATAGAGTCAAATGGATTTACATCTGATGCAGAAAGCATTCCGATAGTATCATTAGCTGAATTACCTTCGTTAAGACTATCTACTGTTAAGAAAATATCGGATGGCGCAACGTTAGCAGAAGGAGTATCTCCTATGCGTGTCAAGTTCCATGTATAATTGGCTCCTCCACCAGTACCCATACCTACAGCAGTACTTCCATTTCTCTGACCATTCCACATTTTTTGTACTCCAGTACCAAGATAAGTGTCAATATAATACGCATTTGCAGCTTGTTCTAGCAAGCCAGCAGCTGCAATACTACTGTCTCTAATGGCAGGTGTATTTTCAAACCAAGTACCAAACCCACTTGTGTGAACAGCTCCTACGTAGCGTCCATCAAGAGTAATGATGTTAATTTTGTTCGTATCAGTAGGATTGGTGACCACATACAACTTGTTGTCATCACCTAGCTTGGTCGAATCTTGCAATGGCATAGGTGCTCCAGGCACACCATTAGAAGACATGAATGTCAGTTTACCTTGACAATGGATCGTATAAATACCATCGCCAGAGAATCCTTCTGTTTCCTCAAAGTTAATCACAGCAATTGTGAATGCTTTAACAAGAGACAAATCACCTGCATCAGTCACTTTCACATTAATCTTGTATGCACTTTGAGTCATAGAATCAGCGCTTTCATTAATGCATAGCACATTATTTTTAATGGTAAACGCATCATTGTCTGCACCGTTAACAGAGTCCTCTTCCAAAGCAAATGTAAATGTGTCTCCTTCATCAGGATCGCTTGCTGAAAGTGTCCCCACTACAGCCCCAGCAATGTTATTTTCAACAATGGCCGTATCGCTCAAAGCAATAGCCGTAGGTACAAAGTTTTCCACCACGTCGTTAATCGTAATGGTCACTTCTTTAACCAATGACAAACCTCCGCCATCACTAACTTTTATATTAATCTTGTAACTTGCTTTTGTTTCAAAATCAGCTAAATCATTAATTGACAGCTTATTGCCAGTAATTGTAAAGGCAGCTTTATCTGCACCATCAGCTAAACTAAATGTTAAAACATCAAATGGATTCATGTCCGATGCAGAAAGCATGGCTACAGTAGCATCTTCGGCATTATTCTCATCAATATTGTCTGCTGTTAAGAAAATGTCTGATGGAGCCACATTACCCTTAGGCATATCACCTTTGCGTGTGAAATTCCATGTATAATTGGCTCCTCCACCAGTACCCATACCTATAGCAGTACTTCCATTTCTCTGACCATTCCACATTTTTTGTGCTCCAGTACCAAGATAAGTGTCAATATAATACGCATTTGTAGCTTGTTCTAGCAAGCCAGCAGCTGCAATACTACTGTCTCTAATGGCAGGTGTATTTTCAAACCAAGTACCATAGCCACTAGTGTGAACAGCTCCTACGTAGCGTCCATCAAGAGTAATGATATTAATTTTGCTCGTATCAGTAGGATTGGTGACCACATACAACTTGTTGTCATCACCTAGCTGGGTAGAATCTTGTAATGGTAAAGGTTTTCCTTCCACACCATTAGAAGACATAAACGTCTTTTTACCTTGACAATGGATCGTGTAAATACCATCGCCTGAGAATCCTTCTGTTTCCTCATAAGGAGGTAAAGGATAGTATGGCGTAATTGAATCCACAACTGTAGCTTCTTCAATAATTTCAACAGCTTGTAATGCATTAGCACCTATTAAATCATTTACAAAAACAGTACAGAAATTGGCTGTATCATAAGGCTGTCCTTTGATAGAAGCTCTAAACTTTAAATCCTCATAAACAGTTGTAATTTCCGTTTCAGAGGCCAATTGCACATACAAAGCGTGTGTTGCATCAGCCACATTAATCGTTTGCCAAAGCACAACAGTATCTCCAATTCCAAAAAGTTTTTTTGGCTCTGGAGCAACCCAAGCAGAAGTAGCACCACTATAACCACGTAACTCTTTTGATGTAAAATCAAATAATGTAGCAGCCATAGACTGATCCCATCCTGCGCTAAATTCCTCTTTGTGAAGAATAACACCAATATCTTTGGATGTAAACTCTTCGGTAACTTTCACGATAACACGCACCGTACCAGCCGAATCAATACTAGAAGAGAGTGGCATTTGTTTTACAACCGCAGGGCCTGCATACCCTAAAACCGTTATCATCAGTAAAGATGATAGTGTAATCAACAACTTGTTAATTTTTTTCATAGTAATTTTTTTTAGTTTGTTCCACAAATGTATAGTTAAACACATCTGTTCTTTAATAGATTAGACTACAAATCTAAAAAAGAAGTACACACATAACGAATTTTTATCATATTTTTAGACAAAAGCCCATAAATATTATCAAAAAATATAAATTTTATATCAAAAAGCACAAATACAAGGTAGCAATATGTGAGTATATCAATTGGCATATAAAGAACAAACTTTAAAAGAGACAAAAAAAATGCTTCAGTGTTACAACATCATGAATTAGACATATGCAATTGACTCTATGAATTCCGTCTGCCCCTCGTTTATCCCTAATATCCGCAGGATAGGACAGAAAAAGTCCGCAAATAATTGATGGAAAAAATTTGCGGACTTGTGTAATTTCTCCAATTTTGGTGTAGCCATATAAAATCCATTCATAAAGATTCCAAGACCAGATAGAGTTCTGGAACGGATAAAGTCTCTTGCTGTAGAACCTAGTTATTTTTCAAATGAGAAAAAGGAAATTCAAAACACGAGTTCCACATTAACACAGACATTAACAGATTGAATATAACTATCTATAAGCGATTAAGTCATTACGAGGCAGAAGAAAATATTTTAGATTACGACCATACCCCCGTTCGGCGTAGCGTCCTTTCGCTACGTCTTTGCTAATAACAAGATGGTCACAGAGCTTGTCGAAAGTGCTGCTACCTTGTATCTCTAATGGAAAATCAAAAAAGAATCCCCGTCCTCCCAGATATGCACCGTGCTTCGTTGGTTAGATTTGCAATCCAACCTTTTATAAGCATCAGGGTTTTTAATCCGACTATGTATGCCTGTATTTTATTTAATCGGATTAAAAATCCTAATTTTCAACAAAGTCGGGAATACAATCCCCTCCAACCTGTGCGTGCAAATCACTGAGGACAAGGTAAATCTTTTCTCTCAGCACACCTAGCGCCAAACGGGGAATATTTTACTAGGACATTGCAATTAAAAATCATGAAGTCCTATAAAATACATTTATTGTGAATAAATGCCTTAGCAACAACCCCCTCATTGTGGTCGCTGAGCCTCGTCAAAGTGCAAACGAGGAGCAAGCGGCAGCGGGCGCAAGCCACAATGACAGACAAAAATAAAGGAAAGCGCCATTGTGTCAGCGTTTCATATTTGGTAGAGTTTTTGAAATAAAGACAAGTGTAAACAAAATTTAATTATTAACTTTTTAAATTCAAACATTATGTCACTAATTAATTTTTCAAACAGCTATCCATCACGTTATAATCGTTTTTATAACGAGGATTTATTTAACGACATGTTCAATAACAGTCTAACATCAAAACCAGAAAAATCTATTCCCGCAGTCAACATAAAAGAAGACGAAGGAAGCTTTATTTTAGAAGTTGCAACTCCGGGTTTAAAGAAAGAAGATTTGAAACTGGAAGTTAATAACGACACCTTAACTATTTCTTCTGAAAAAGAAGAAAAAAAGGAAGAAAAAAACGAAAACTTCAACAGACAGGAATTTTATTATCAATCATTTAGTCGTTCATTTATCTTGCCTAAAACAGTAAACAGCGATGGCATTAAAGCACATTACGAAAATGGCATTTTGGAAATAGCTATTCCTAAAAAAGAAGAAACTAAACCAAAAGCAAAAGCAGAAATTGCTATTTTATAAAATAGGGCTTCATGCCATAACTAGACAAAACTTTTTTGTGATGTATCATTCTGATAAAGTTGCAAAGAAAAGTCTTAGGATCTGTTCAGAATAGGCCTATTCAATTATTACAAAAAAAGCGGAAACATAATCATATATGTTTCCGCTTTTTCTATATAATAGACAATTATATTCAAAAGAACCACAACTTAATACTCATCCCCACCACCACAGTAATAAGAATAACTTTGATCCATTTGTCTCCTTTTTGTATCACAACCTGCGTGCCTACCCAGCCACCTACCGTATTACCAACAGCTAAAATTAAACCATAACGCCAATCAACAGCATCATTATACAAATAAATACCAAAAGATAAAAGGATATAAATAAGCGATACAAAGATTTTAATAGCATTCGCATTGGTTAACGAAAAACGGCTCACCCCTGTAAGCAATAATAACATAAGCACACCACTACCCGCGTGTAAAAAACCACCATAAATTCCAACGAAGAAAAAACCAATAGTCGTTAACCATTTATACTTTCCAGTAATACGAGGCTCTGCTTCTTTGTAGGAAGGACTCACTAAAAGAGTAAAAGCAAACACCGCCATCACAACGGCCAATATGCGCTGAAACAAATGCTCATCTATATTAAACACAAATAAAGCTCCTACAAACGCCCCTATTGTTGCCGAAATAGCGGGATAGATGGAAAAAGGAAATGGAATCAGTTTTTTCTTTTGATAACGCGTTGTCGCCATCATATTTTGCGCTAAAACGGCTACGCGATTAGAGCCATTAGCTACAGTAGGAGGTAACCCCAAAAATATTAAGAAAGGAATGGTGATGAGCGAGCCCCCAGCCGCTACCACATTAAAAAAGCCAGCTACTAAGCCGACTCCTATCACTAATAAAATGTCTAAAGTATCCATAATTAATAATATTTCATATTCAATATACAAATTGAAATTTAAAATTCACAAAATAAAAAAATGTAATAATAAAGCGAGTGATATAAATCACAATGGAATAAATATAACTCTCAAGTGAAAAATATCGCGACATTACAAAGCTAAAAAAAAGCTTCAGCTTCTTTAAGGCTTTTAGGAGTGCCCACATCCAACCAACGTTTGTTATCACAAGAGAAACAAGAAATATGCTCCACCTTAGCCGCCTGCAAATAAGCATCAATAATAGAAACAGCTCCTTGAGGACGAATATAAGTCAAGAAACGCGGACTAACAATATGAATTCCAGTAAAAGAAATCTCCTCCAAAGTATCAGACTGACGCGATATAATCTGCTCTCCCGTAGTTTTGTTACCCCATCCACAAAGCTGATTGTCTTTGTTTTGCATAAAATAACGATCACTCTCCGTCTTTCTGACTCCAACCGTAGCTATAGCACCACTGTTGCGATGTGCAAGCCACATATCACTCAAATTAATGGCTGAAAGAATATCCACGTTATGAATAAAAAAAGGTTCATCCCCCAATAAAGCAGCAGCCTTACGCAATCCGCCTCCAGTATCCAATAACTCATTTCTTTCATCAGAAATAGATATTTTAACCCCGAAATCTTTAGAATTAAGGAAATCAATAACTTTATCCGCAAAATGATGCACATTGATCACAACATGATCAACACCTGCAGTCTTCAATTTTTCAATAGTATGCTCCAAAAGAGTTTTACCCTTAAACATCACTAAGGCTTTGGGACGATCATCAGTCAGGGGACGCAAACGAGTACCAAGCCCCGCTGCAAAAATCATTGCTTTCATAAAAAAATTTTGGAATATTAAGAAAACACCTCTCAGATGAGATGTCAAAAAAACAAACTATTTAGTTGGCCACAAAGGTAAGAAATGACACAAGAAAACACACCTCTTTATACTTTAAAGAAAACGATAAAAATAAAAAAACACGAGATTGTCGATAAAAAAAGCATTTCTGTCTATTAAATTATCCCCTTCTCTAACACAACACTACTTTCGTAAAATAAAAAATTGACAATTGAAAAGAGATAATATTTAATAGTTGCAACAATAACAAAAGCAACGACAAAAAATTATTTCAAAAAATACACATTAAGATAAGCAATTGTAACAAGCCAAAATGCGATCAAAAATAGTATCTTTAAACCTTCAAAATCATCACCATGAAACTATTCAAAAACAAAATAGAACGAGTACAGTTTCTTTTACCCCTAATGGTCTGGTTATTATTATTCTCTATTCCCTTATTATTCAATGAAAATAGTGAAAGTATTACTTGGGAACATATATTTAGAATATGGAAAGAATACCTCATCTTAATGGTCCTCTTTCTCATCAATCGTTTCATCCTGATGCCTTATCTTTTTTTTAAAGACAAAAGGAAACTATATTTCATCAGCATATCAAGCATCATTGTATTACTAGCTTTTGGTCTATACTTATTCAGACCCAATGGAATGACACCTCAGATGCATGAACCACAACATATAGGTAGAAATGGAAATTTAAGGCCAGACATAAACGGAGAAAAAGAACGACCAGCGCCGAGGAATCAAGAAGGAAATTTACGACCACCTATGGGGCGAGAAGGAAATTTACAATCACATATAGGCAGACAAAGAGAATTACAACCACCTATAAACAAAGAGGGCAACAACCAACTCCCTATGAATATGGGACCACGAGAACCCATACCTCCATTTGCCAATATCATAATATTAGGCATTTTACTCATCGGTTTCGATTCTGGTTTATTATTTTTCGGCAAATGGATGCAATCAAAACAAAACCAGTTAAGTGCAGAAAAAGAAAACATAAAAAACAAGATGGCTTTTTTACAAAATCAAGTCAGCCCTCACTTTTTTATGAATACACTAAACAACATCCATGCGTTGGTGGACATAGATAAAGAAGAAGCCAAAGAAGCCATTATTAAGTTGTCACAAATGATGGACTATATGCTTTACGAGACTCAACGATCAACAAGCACGCTACAGCAAGAGATCGATTTTATCCAAAGCTATGTAGAACTAATGAAGTTACGCTATACCGACGATATTGATATTAAATTCGAGATACCGAAAACTATACCTACAGTACAGATACCTCCACTGTTAACCATATCTTTTATCGAGAATGCTTTTAAATACGGCATTAGCTATGAAAAACCATCGTTTATTCACATTATGATGGACATCACCAATAATAAATTTTATTTTAGTATAAAAAACAATATACATAGCTTTCAAAAAAAGAAAAAAAACTCAGGCATAGGAATAGAAAATACAAAGCACAGACTCGATCTTATCTTTGGCAAGAATTATGACCTGAACATAGAAAACAAAGACAACACCACTTTTGAAGTCAAACTAAATTTCCCACTATGATAAGCTGCATCTCCATAGACGACGAACCATTAGCTCTGAAACAAATCAACAGCTATATAGAAAAGATTTCATACCTCAATCAAGTTGAGAGTTTCACCAGTGCACTTAAAGCGCTAGAATATCTAGAAAAGAACACTATAGACCTTATGTTCGTAGATATTAATATGCCCGACTTATCAGGGATGGACTTTGTAAAAGCCTTATCAAATCCACCTAAAGTAATCTTTACCACTGCCTATCGTGAATATGCTGTAGAAGGATTTGAAGTTGATGCCGCTGGTTATCTACTAAAACCTATAGCCTTCAGTTCCTTTCTCAAAACGGTAGAAAAGACAAAAGAACATTTTTTCTCTGAAACCACCGACAGCACAATTTCATCATCCGACGATCAATTTTTATTTGTAAAGTCAGAATATAAAATCATTCGCATCAACCTCAAGGACATTACTTATATTGAAGGTATGCGAGATTACGTACGCATTCATATCACAGATCAAAAGCCTATTATGGCACTTCTGAGTATGAGTAAGATAACAACACAACTACCCCAAAGCACCTTTATGCGTGTGCATCGCTCCTACATTGTCAATCTAAAAAAAATCACCACAATAGAACGCAATAGAATCATTTTCGACAAAAAAGTTTACATCCCAATCAGTGATCAATACAAAGATGATTTTCACAATTTTATTGAAACTAATTTCTTAAAATAATTCATCTTTTTTTTCGTGGTGCAACGGTAGCACAAATGGCTCCCACAAGCATCATCAGCGCACCGACATAAGCCCAAAAGGGAACTTGATCGAAGACAATCCAATCGACACCAAAGAGCTCCATGAGTCCAAGTGCCCCAAAAGTAATTAAAGGATTAAGGATAATAACAACACTCACCTTACCGGCATCGGTATATTTGAGAGCGGCACCAATAGCTCCATAAGCAACGAGAGTATTCATCCCCAAGAAAAAGAGAAGCACGTACATATTAAAGTCAAGCCCCTGAAATTCGGTAAAATCTACAAAAGGCAGATAAACAAGAGACGAAAAAGCATAAAGAAAAAGATTGATCTGCTGCACAGGATAATCTACCACTAATTTTTTTTGAGCTATGCTATAAGTAGTCCAAGCCAAAGCACCTATGACCGTAAAAGAAACTCCTTTCACAAAACGATCACGCCCAACATCGATCCCCACTAACTGTTGGTGATAAAAAAAGAACAAACCCGTAAAAACTAATAGAAAACCAAATATCTGGCGTGCAACAAAATGCTCTTTAAAAATAAAGAAACCCGATAAACACAAAAGCACTACTCCCAACTGTATGACGACCTGTGCCGTGGCAGGACCTGCCAATTCCACCCCTAAAGAATACCCCATATAATTAATGGATAAGGCAGGAGCAGCCAGCCACAACAAACGAGGAGGATGACTGAAAACATGAAAAGCGGAAGGCTTTTTTATTAAATAAAAAATTGCAACACCAAGAAAAGCAACGGTCATCCTCACCCACACTACCGTAAGCGAAGAGACCTCTTTTAGCACCACTTTAATAAGTATAGCTAAGAAACCCCAAAGCAAAGCAGTAAGAACCGCAAAAGCTATTCCTTTTTTATTATTCATAAATAAAACTGATCAAGTTAAAAAAAGATAGACGCCCCCACAAAAAAACAGGGTATTAGACTCAAGACATTTTATTATTCGCAACAAACTTCCAAATCTAAAAGTCACAATGAGAGAATTAAGATTGTATTTCCGAAAAAACAGGAATAAACAACACCCATAAATATAAAAGTGAAACATGACACCAGATACTCTTATTTGGACACTTCCATATAATTAATATTAAATACAAATACCGTCCTAAAAAAATGATAACAAAAGTAGCTATAAAAAAAATGCGCCCCACCATAAAAGGTAGAGCGCATTATTATAAGTCAACTTTTGTTCTAATGACTAGCGAACAAAAAGTAATTCACGGTATTTAGGTAATGGCCAGATTTCATCATCAACAACGAACTCTAGTTCATCAATATGAAAGCGAATTTCTTCCATATAAGGCTTCACCTTCTTATCATAAGCATATGCTTTTTGAGCTTCGTTATCGATTTCGTTACACTCACCACGCACCTTGCGTAATTCCGCAACTTTATCTTTAATAGCATCGATATGATTTGAAATCTCAATGATAAGATCTTTACGACCTGCTGACAATTTAGCCAACTGTTCACCTTCGAAAATATCACTAAGTCCCTTGACGTTATCAATAAGAGAAGTCAAATACTTCACAGCTGTAGGAATAATATGGTTGATAGCAAGATCAGCTAATACACGACCTTCAATCTGAAGTAATTTTACATATTTTTCTAATTCTACTTCAACACGAGCTTCAAGCTCTTTTTCACTCATAATTCCACCAAATACCATCACTTTCTTAGATTGTTCGCCTAAGTAAGTCTCAATAGATTCTGGAACTGAAGTAATATTAGTTAAACCACGAACAGCAGCTTCTTTTACCCACTCGTCAGAATAACCATCACCATTGAAAATTATTTTTTTACAATCAATAGCGATTTTCTTAAGCGTAGCAATAATAGCATCTTCCTTCTTTGCACCAGTTTTGATAGCAGCATCTACGTCTTTCTTAAACTCAACCAATTGAGTCGCCATAGCTGCATTAAGAGCAGCCATAGGAGCAGCAGAGTTTGTTTTAGAACCAACGGCACGGAACTCAAAACGATTACCAGTAAAAGCAAATGGAGAAGTACGATTACGATCTGTGTTGTCTAACATAATTTCTGGAAGACGACCAATACCATGTTGCAGAGACGTTTTCCCTCCAGTAGATAGATCTTCACCAGCAGTTTCAATCAAACGGTTAATAGTCTCAGCCACCTTAGTTCCTGTAAATACAGAAAGAATAGCTGGAGGTGCTTCATTAGCACCTAAACGATGACTGTTAGATCCTGTAAGGATAGAAGCACGTAATAAATCTTGATTCTTATATACTGTTGCAAGCGTATTGATAAAGAATGTCAAAAACTGAAGATTTCCTTTTGAACCTTTACCAGGAGAAAATAAGTTAACACCTGTATCAGTAATAAGAGACCAGTTATTATGCTTACCAGAACCATTAATACCAGCAAATGGTTTTTCGTGCAACAACACACGGAATTGATGCTTAGCAGCAATACGCTTTATTAAGTCCATAAACAACTGGTTATGGTCATTAGCAAGATTCACCTCTTCATAAATAGGTGCTGCCTCAAACTGGTTAGGCGCAACCTCATTATGACGTGTTTTCAATGGAATTCCAAGTTTATGGCCTTCCAATTCTAACTCGACCATAAATTTATAAACACGAGTAGGAATAGATCCAAAATAATGGTCATCCATTTGCTGATCTTTTGCAGAAGAATGTCCCATCAAAGTACGGCCTGTTAACATAAGGTCTGGACGAGCAATATAAAGCGCCTCATCCACTAAAAAGTACTCTTGTTCAATACCTAAACTAGGAGTAATTTTAGAAACAGACTTATCAAAATAATGACACACATCAACAGCAGCCTTATTTACAGACTGTAATGCTTTTAACAATGGTGTTTTATAATCGAGAGCTTCACCTGTATAAGAAATAAATACAGTAGGAATACAAAGTGTAGTACCTACAATAAAACAAGGAGAAGAAACATCCCAAGCGGTATATCCACGTGCCTCAAAAGTCTGTCGAAGACCTCCATTAGGGAAAGAAGAAGCATCAGGCTCTTGCTGAACTAAAAGACTACCAGAAAATGCTTGAATAATATTATCACTATTACCTTCACTATAGTCGATAAAACCATCGTGTTTTTCAGCAGTTCCATCAGTCAAAGGCTGAAACCAGTGAGTGTAATGAGTAGCACCTTTTTCCACAGCCCAAGCTTTCATACCCTCAGCTACAGAATCACTAATATCTAAGCTAATAGATGTTTGAGTATCCATAGCTGTCTTTACAGCTGCATATCCATCTTTAGAAAGATATTGACGCATCGTCTCTTTAGTAAAGACATTTGATGCATAATAATCGGTTACCTTATTAGAAGGTAATACAACTTCTTTCGGGAGACGTGAAAAAAGTTCTTGTATTGCACTAAATCTTAATGTTGCCATAAGTCAAATATTTAAGAGTATTTAATTATTTTCTTGAAAACGTTGCAAAAATACAACTAAAAATAATATCAGAACAGCCTTTTTAGATATTTTTTATGTTTTCGTCGTTTTTATTGTCATTTTTCACGCAAATAGCCGTTTTTTCAAGCATATTGAATATTTCATCTTTTTTTTATTTAAAAATCAAAAAAAGCACGTTCTAAAATAAAGAATAAAGGAATTACATGATTTAAAAATCACAAAAGGATGTCTATCGAAGCTTATTTGTAATTTTTCTCAATAAAAAACAACATAAAACACTAAAAACCAATTCTCTTTTATTCTTAAGCGTGAATCACTACCTTTGTTATACAAAATTGAGAATTATGACGAACACTTCTTTTCTTAATAGAATACTCTTTCTAGATATAGAAACAGTACCAGGCACATCTCAACTCAACGATATGCCCGAGCGACTACAACACCTTTGGGAAATCAAAGTAGAAAAGACACGAGCTCGAATGCCCGATCGCTACAAAGAAGAAGATACAATCAATGACATATACATGAAAGATGCTGCCATCTTTGCAGAATTCGGAAAGGTAATATGCATTTCGGTTGGCTATATCTATGATTCTATGGGTGAAAAACATTTTAAGTTAAAGTCATACTACAACGATAATGAAAAAATTCTATTAGAAGAATTTGCAGCCATGCTTAGACGATGGGACAAACCAGATCGCAGCATTTGCGGACATAATATAAAAGAATTCGACATACCTTATATGGCGCGTCGTATGCTTATCAATGGCATATCACTACCCGACATATTAAATCTCTCAGGTAAAAAACCATGGGAAGTACAATTTATGGACACATTAGAATTATGGAAATTTGGCGATTATAAAAACTACACGTCATTAAACTTACTTACTGCTGTTTTTGACATACCCACACCCAAAGACGATATTGACGGGAGTATGGTAGGAAAAGTCTATTACGAAACAGGAGATCTGAAACGTATTGCTATCTATTGCGAAAAAGATGTAGTAGCCACCGCACAAGTATATCTTAAAATAAAAGAACAAGAATTAATAGCAGAAGACTGCATTGAAAGATCTGAGTAAGAAAAAGGAAGCAATAAAGAGATTCTAACTTTAGCACAAGGTATCAATAATGCGATTCTAATAATTATTGCCGTAAAAATCTTAATTCTATCAAACAACACATCTTTCACCACAAAAAATTCAACAGGACAACAACAATTTGAATAAAAAGACACTCCCACAAAAGAGAATAAAAAAAGAAGACGTATTATATATAGGTGCACCTATTAGCAATAAAAAGAAAATAAGCATGCATTACCCAGCCTTTTTAATAAAAAAAACCTGACAACTCACAAAGAATTTATATTTTTGACAACTCAAATTATTTTTTTAGTGATTGCCATCTGTAGTCGTACAAATTATTTTTGCGCCGGTTTTGACAATTGCTCCATGGTAGTATATATAGAAGCAACAGCTTTTCACTACAAAATTATTAGACAAAAAAAGAATACTTTAACTTACTATTAATAATACTCAAATCACCAATAAACTATGGTAGGATCCAAAATTACATCCATAAGAGAAAGCAAGAACATCAGCATCGAAGAAGTCGCTGAACGTTCAGGACTCAGTTTAGTACAGATACAACATATCGAAAATGATGATGTCCTACCATCATTATCCCCTCTCATCAAAATAGCACGCGTATTAGGTGTACGCATTGGCACCTTCCTTGACGACAATAATGAAATTGGACCTGTACTCACAAGGAAAGACGAATGCACAAAGAGTCTTAGCTTTTCAAATTGCGAAGATTGCACACGCACAGCCATGAATTATATGTCACTAGCTGGAAAAAAAAGCGGACGTCACATGGAGCCTTTTATTATCGAAGTAATACCTGGAGAAGAAGGTCATCAGACCTCACATCACGAAGGCGAAGAATTCATCCACGTTCTAGAAGGTCAAGTGGAAATAGATTATGGAACAGAAAAATATGAACTCAGCACGGGTGATAGCATTTATTATGATTCTATTGTACATCACCACGTACACGCTAAAGGCAACGAAAAAGCAAAGATTCTTGCAGTAGTTTATGTCCCTTCATAAACCCATAATTCCTATTTTAAAAATGCCATACCTCAAAAAAAATGGCTAATTGTAATATTATGATAGAACAAACACTGGGACAACTACTCGAAGAAGGAGTAGCCCAATATCCAGAAAAGGACTTCATTGTATATTCTGACCGCAACTTACACTTCACCTATAAAAGTTTTAACGAACGTGTAGATAAAGTGGCCAAAGGATTAATTTCTCTTGGTTTAAAAAAAGGAGATCATTTAGGCATCTGGGCAACCAACGTACCAGACTGGCTCACTTATACTTTTGCTTCCGCAAAAATCGGAGCCGTTATGGTAACGATCAACACCAACTACAAACGACACGAATTAGAATACCTTATAGAAAATGCGGACATACATACCCTATGCATCATCGACGGATGGCGCGATAGCGATTATGTAGGCATCATTAACCAATTAATACCAGAACTAAAAACATCACAACGCGGACAACTTAAAAGTGCTCTTTTCCCCAAACTTAAAAACATCGTGTTTATTGGTCCAGAAAAACACCGCGGGATGTATAACACACAAGAGCTTCTTTTATTGGGAGAATATATCGACAACAAAGAACTCAACAGCATTAAAAACTCCCTCGATTGTCACGACGTCATTAATATGCAATACACTTCAGGAACCACAGGTTTTCCTAAAGGAGTCATGTTAACGCATCACAACATCACCAATAACGGTTATTGGATTGGTCATAGTCAGAAATTCACCTCGGAAGAGAAACTGTGTTTACCACCACCCCTCTTTCACTGCTTTGGCATTGTATTAGGCGTTATGGCCATACTTACACACAAAGCCACCTTGGTTATTATTGAAACCTTTGATCCACTAGTGGTTCTTGCATCCGTCCAAAAAGAAAAATGTACCGCTCTCTATGGTGTACCTACCATGTTTATTGCAGAGCTACATCATCCTATGTTCGAAATGTTTGATCTTAGCTCATTACGAACAGGCATTATGGCAGGAGCTCCTTGTCCTATGGAGACCATGAAACAAGTGATAGAGAAGATGTACATGAAAGATGTGACCATTGCCTATGGCCTTACAGAAGCCTCTCCTGTAATGACACAGACACGTACCGATGATCCTATCGAGAAAAAAGTAGGAACTGTAGGTCAAAAATTACCTCATATTGAAGTTAAAATCATTAACCCCAATGACGGAACAGAATGCCAAGCCGAAGAACAAGGCGAAGTAGTATGTCGTGGTTATAACATCATGAAAGGTTATTACAAAAATCCTGAAGCCACAGCAGCCGCTATCGACAAAGACGGATGGTTACACTCAGGCGACCTAGGCATAAAAGATACCGAAGGATTTTTCCGTATCACAGGACGCATAAAAGATATGATTATTCGTGGTGGAGAAAATATATATCCTCGTGAGATAGAAGAGTTTTTATTAACGATGCCTGGCATTAAAGACATCCAAGTGGCAGGTGTTAGTTCTCCAAAATATGGCGAAGCCGTTTGTGCTTTTGTACATCAAAAGGAAGGCGCTAACCTCATGGAAGAGGACATACGCGAATTCTGCAAAGGCAATATAGCGCGTTTTAAAATTCCAAAACACGTTCTTTTTGTTGAAGAATATCCTATGACAGCGAGTGGCAAAATACAAAAATATAAACTCTCAGAATTGGGAAATCAATTATTGAAAGAAAAAGGTATTGAAGTCATCTAAAAAAAGACTTGATAGAATGAAGAAATGGCTGCTGGAATATATTTCAGCAGCCATTTTTTATAGTTTTAAAATCCCACATTGTGGGTTTTATTCCCTGCAGCTTACTGCGAATAAAAAAAGTGTTTCGAATTAATACACCGTCTGCTTGCAGCGGTATAGTTCTTTTTCATAAAATGATAGGAATGCCTTTATAAAAGTCAAGAATCTTAGACCGGAAAATAAATTCATACTTAACCTGCACCAAGTCTGATTGAGCTTTCGCTAAATTCGTTTTACCTTCATTATATTCTACCGAATTAATGCGACCTAACTCAAATTTCTTTTCTATATAACGAAAAGACTCTTGCATAGAAGCCTCAGCCACTTTATTAGCATGATAACTCTCAAATGAAGATAAAGCATTAAAATAAGCTTGTTCTATCTGCTTTCGCAAATCAAGTTTTACGGCTTCCAGATCAAGCTTGCGCGTCTCTATTTGTAGTGTAGAATTTTGAATATTTGTCATGTTCTGCATCTTGTTAAAGATAGGAATACTCATATTCAAACCAACATAAGAACGACCATTATCTTGTATCTGCCTGTTAAAAGTAGGATTCGCAGCACTAAAAGCCGAATAATATTGGTCGTTATAACCAGCAGAAGCCGTCAATGAAGGCAAACGCCCAGCACGCGAAATCTTCAATTGCTGTTCGCTACTCTGCATCTGATATTCAGCACTCTTTACCTCAGGACGATTAGCCACAGCCGTTTCATAAACTGAACTAGCATCTATCAAAGCCGTCTCGGCCCCTATCTCAGGCAAATCAGGTCGTTGCACCGAGAAACCATTATAATCTTCTATATTAAGAAATTGAGCCAAATTTAACAACGCTAAATGATAACGATTTTTACTATTAACCACGGCAAGATTCTCACGCGCCGCTTGCGATTTAATATCCAACAAAACGCCCTCAGCCAAACTACCCGCTTCCACCAAACGTTGTGTGCGAATAATCTGCATCTCAGATTGATCCAACTGTTTTTGAGCTATAATCATCAACTCATCGGCAAACAAAACTTCAAGATAAGCTTGAGCAATATAAACCGTCAAATCATTTTTTGCTTTTTCTAAATTCTGCAAACTCGATTTTAATTCAGCATCCTGTTGTAAAATTTGATTTTTCAAACTTCCTCCCTGCCAAAGCACCACACTAGTATTTACGCCCAGCGAAGCAGTAGATGAAGAAGTGCTCACATAAGTATTGTCAGTACCTAAAGAACGACCAAAACCAACCGTTTCATTCAATGAAGCATTCAAATTAGGCAAACGATTGTATTTTTTTTGTTTTAATTCATTGAGCTGATATTCTGATGTCAACAACTGCTGTTTAATCTGAATATTATGCGACAGTGCATAATCCACACATTCAGACAAAGACCATTGCTTTTGCGCATAAGTAGCCCAGCTCGAAATAAGGATTAATGTCAGTATCAAAGTTTTTTTTCTCATCACAACCATGTTTTCAGTTTATTTAGCTTCGTCTGCTTTATCTTTTTTCGCTGGCACTATTATTTCACCTTTAAGCAAATCATCGATAGTCAAACTATCCATCACTTCTATATTCACACCATCCGAAAGTCCGGTAGTAATATAACGTTTCACAAAAATCTGAGAATCGGTTTGCACCTCAACAAAGACTTTTTCTTCTTCAAACTTAAGCACTGACTCAGGAATAGTCAATACGCTATCATGCTGCTCTAAAACAATACTTGCGTTAGCCGAATATCCAGCCCTTATAAACTGTCCTTCTTTTAATTTCACATCCGCTTTTATCTCAAACTGCACCGCTCCATTTTCCTCTTTTCCTTTAGGCGAAAGATACGTCAGCACAGCATCAAACGATTCATTTTCGATAGCACCAATAGTCAAGGTAATGGGCATATTTTCATGCACCTTGCCCACCTCTGTCTCATCTACTTTTCCTTTAAAAATCATATCGCTCATATCAGCAACATTAGCAATCGTTGTCCCCGCATTAAAGTTATTAGTTTGTGTCACAGAATTACCCACCTCAACAGGCACATCTAACACCATACCATCTATGGTAGAACGAATGAGCGTATTGGTTGCAGTTTTAGATTTCTTGGTCACCCCTTCTTTAATCAGGTCAAGGTTATTTTCTGCCGCATTAAATTCTTCATTAGACGTATCATAAGCCAATCTCGCTTTTTGATATTCTTCGTAAGGAATCACCTTTTCATCATAAAGCTGTTTCTGTCTATCGTAATCTATTTTAGCATCTTCATAATTTATTTTAGCTCTACTCACACGAGACTCTGCACTATTAAGAGCCACCATATCAGGGATAATCTTTACTTTAGCAATGATGTCACCATTTTTCACCATTTGTCCTGCCTCAAGATAAATCTCATCAATAATACCCGACACTTGAGGTTTTATTTCAATTTCCTTGCGAGGAACTACCGAACCTGTAGCCACAGTCTTCTTACTAATGGTTTCTATCTTAGGC
Organism: Bacteroidales bacterium; assembly: GCA_965662645.1. Taxonomy (GTDB): domain Bacteria; phylum Bacteroidota; class Bacteroidia; order Bacteroidales; family UBA5342; genus UBA5342. Next base: position 198,023 of record CBFIII010000001.1, on the reverse strand, counting down.
GCTATTGTAGCAAACACGTCAGGCTTTTTTTTCTGTTTATTATACAAATAGATAAATGTCCCAAAAAACATAACTATTAAAAATACGATGCCGAAGATTTTAAAATACTTTTTCATTTCGTTTGGAATTTAGAACGTCAAAAAATTAATAATATAAATAATACCAGGACCTATAAATCATTCAGCACGTAAGGCATCAATAGGTTTTACACTCACAGCTTTACGAGCAGGTATCAAACCCGCAAAAGTACCCGAAACAATTAAAAGTGTTAGACAAGCTATAGCAATAGTGAAACTCACCTCTGGATTTTTAATAAAAACAGCATCACCACCAGAAGCCTCTGCTTTTGCCATAATAGCACCAATACCCTCGAGCACTAACATACCGAAAAACAAACCAAGATAACCAGCCAAGGTGGTAATAAATGCACTTTCTAATAAGATTTGTCCCATCACTTTACGCGGTGTAGCACCGATAGCACGCATCACACCTATCTCCTTAGTTCTGGCTCGTACAATAACCAGCATAATATTACTAACCCCAATAACCCCAGCCATCAACGTTCCTATCCCCACTATCCAAGTCAGTATATTAATACCTAAAAAGAGATTAGAAAACTGCTTAAACTGTTTTTCTAGATTAAAACTAGAAATGGCTTGCATATCATCAGGAGCAATCTTATGGCGTTTTTTGATGAGCGTTTTAATCTCCTTCTCCAACACTGCAGCACTGTATTTTTCCGTGCCCACAATGCCCATCATAAAAACCATATCCCCATAATTATAAACCACTTGCATCGTAGAAAATGGAAGGAAAATGCTTTCTTCAGAACGACCATTCATATTCATCTGGGTCACAGGATCTATAACGCCTACTACTTGATAATAGATACCATCTACACGTATATATTGACCAATAGGCTCTTCTCCTTTACTAAACATTTCCTCATAGACTTTAGAACCAATAACACAAACCTTACGCCTGTTCTGTATATCCATATCATTGAGCCAACGCCCTTGAAGCACATTAAGAGGATTAATATCTATCCACTCGGGATAATCCCCCTTAAGATTGTAATTTCCTGATTTATTGCCCCGAACCGTATTATTACCAGCACTCCAACCAGCAAACAAACGAGGCGCCATCACTTTCACGCCTTTTACGTGTTGACGTATTAACTTGACGTCTTCATTATCAAAATTCCAGCTGCGCCCGCGACGAAAACCACCATAGGGTTTCCCCGTATTCGACGTCCACATAAAGACAGAATTAGTAGCAAACTTACCAATTCCTTGCGTCACACCATTCTCTAGACCTTTGCCCATGCCCGCCATAACAATCAGCATAAAAATACCCCAAAACACACCAAAGGCGGTTAAGAAGCTCCTTAACTTATTACTTCTTAGAGTACTGAATATTTCTTTCCAACGTTCTATATCAAACATAAAAAAAGCGGTCTTAAGTGTCTATAATTATTCATCATGCAAAGCCTCTATTGGTTTTACCATAGCCGCTTGTTTCGCTGGGATATATCCAGCAATAGACCCTGCAATAACAAGCAAAAGCATGGCACTAATAGCGATTCTAAGATCCACCGTAGGATTTAAAAACAAGGTCATTTCACCTCCACCGCCAGCCATACTTTTTTCCATGACAGCATTGACAATCTCCATCAATCCCACACCCAAAAACATACCAATATAACCAGATATAGAAGTGATAAACACGGCCTCTAATAATACCAAACCTACGATAGACTGTGGCGATGCGCCTATGGCCTTTCTGACTCCAAACTCTTTCGTACGTTCTTTTACCGAAATCAACATAATATTACTTACCCCCACCACTCCTGCGATAAGAGTACCAATACCGATAAGCCAAATAAAAATAGTAATAGCACTAAAGATAGCCATCGTCTGAGCATAACCCTCCAGTGTATTATAAATACCAATAGCACTCTGATCATCAGGATGAACACGGTGATTAGAAGCTAACGTTTTCCATATTGTTTGCTGCAAAGCTAAGTTTTCGGCTTTAGACATATCCAAAGCACTCAAAGCAAAACTATGAATACGATCACCCGCATTAAATAGAATTTGAGCTGTAGTAATAGGAATAATACCCATTCGGGTTCCTTCTCGTTGCTCATTAACATCATACACCCCCACCACTGTAAAAGGCAAATCACCTACCTTTATCGTTTTACCCAAAGGATCAGTATGAGCAAAGAGAGCCTTCTCCATGTCTTTTCCAATAACGATAGACTTACGTTTTTGCCTAATATCAATATCATTAATAAAACGCCCCTTTTCTATAATGTATCCTTCTATAGTAGAATAATCGGGATGACACGACTGAATGGAATAATTAGCGTATTCATTACCATAAGCAAAAGTACGAGAGCCCAACCTATAACGCCCCGATATCAAATCAACACCAGGTAATGCTTTAAGATCATAATAATCTTGCATTTTATAATTAAAAGAACGTCCAGAAGATAAACCCGCATAAGGCAAAGTGGTTTTTCTGGTCCAAATCCACATTGTATTTTTGGCATTCCCATTAAAATTAGAAGCAACCCCATTAGACAAGCCATTACCAGAACCCAAAAGGACCATCAGCATAAAAATACCCCAGGCTACAGCAAAGCCCGTCAGAAAAGAACGCATCTTGTTCTTTTTCATCGTACTAAATATTTCTTGCCAAAGTTCTATCATAATTTCATTAAAAAAACACTATGAATTAATGACTATTTCTTCGATTACTCCATCCTTCAATTTAATGACCTTATGAGTCATCGCAGCAATATCGTGCTCATGAGTCACCACAATAATAGTAATACCATCCTGATTTATCTTTTTGAGAATCTCCATCACTTCGTAGGAAGAAGTGGTATCTAAAGCCCCTGTAGGTTCATCAGCAAGAATCACTTTAGGGTTAGAAATTAAAGCCCGAGCAATAGCTACACGTTGCTTTTGTCCACCAGAAAGCTGATTAGGCAAATGTTCAGCATGATCTTTCAGCCCAAATTTGTCCAAATACTCCATAGCTAAAGCATTTCTTTTTTTACGTTTTACTCCCTGATAATAAAGAGGTAAAGCTACATTTTCCATAGCTGTTTTAAAAGAAATCAGATTAAAAGACTGAAAGACGAAACCGAGAGTATCATTTCTATATTTGGCAGCTTTCTTCTCACTCATATTCTGAATAAGCGTTTCATTCAACTCATAACGTCCTTCATCATAATCATCAAGAATACCTAAAATATTCAATAAGGTTGACTTACCAGAACCAGAAGATCCCATGATAGATACAAACTCGCCTTTTTTAATTTCTAAATCGATGCCTTTAAGCACATGAAGACTATTACTGCCTGTTTGGTAAGATTTATGAATGCCTTGAAGTGATATCATAGAATTTTATAATACGGAAGGATAAATTATAAAACGAAGACTTTATTTTAATGCAAGAAACAAAGTTATGACAATAAAACCTAACTCACCATTATTGATAAATAAGATCTATAAACGGTCGCAACAAGTGGCAAACGGTAAATCTGAACAAAATAATTACAATCCAACCACGAATTTTATCGCCAAAACTAAAACCAAAACCACTTCTGCGACCGTCATAACATTTGCTATATAATACTAATACGTATTAAGAATTCAAATGTTACATCAACCGTGATTTTTTATTCTTTATTTTTCGAATCAATAGAAATAGTAACAGGACCATCATTAAGCAAACGCACTTCCATATCAGCACCAAATTGTCCTGTCCCAATTGGTTTTCCTAATTTAGACTCTAAAGTAGTGCAAAATTTCTCATACATAGGAATAGCAAAATCAGCTTTGGATGCACGTATGTAAGACGGTCTATTTCCTTTTTTTGTGGCAGCAAATAAGGTAAATTGACTCACCACAATAATACCACCTTCTACATCTAATACCGAGCGATTCATCACATGATTTTCGTCATCAAAGATCCGTAAGCCCACCACTTTATGACACAGCCACTCTATATCGCCATCCTCATCGGCATCTTCGATACCCAACAACACCAACAAACCCTGACCTATTGCACTCTTCACCACTCCATCAACAGTTACAGAAGCTTCACTTACACGCTGAATAACGACTCTCATAAGGTTAAAATTGTTTTTGGTATTCTTTTAAAGCTTTTGTAGGCTCCAAGATAGAACTGTTTTTCCATAACTCAGGAGAATATTTATCCACCTTATTAATGTAGATGACTTCAGAAGGCTCCAAAGCATCAAACTGTTTCTGAGTAATGGATTCATTAGAAATAGTAAGTAATTCTTTCTTTTGTTCAAAAGTAACAGAAAGATCAATATCCATCTTTACCTCCTGCAACGTCTTATCAAACCAACCATTCTCTTGTTTTTGTTTTAATGTAAGTGTACGATTCATAGCAAAACGCTCGTAACTAACGCGAGATAAATATTTTAGGTGATAATTATGAGCGCCTTTCTCGAATATAACACGACCACTACGATCGGCAACCAAATAATCCACTCCCAAAAGACTCACCCCTTTACCATCTTTGTCTTTCTCAAACGCATATTCCACCTGCAAAAGAGCATAGGTCGCAGCACTCACACAGATCGTTCCTTCGTATTTTCCTTTACGTCTATCTGGCTTAAAATCTATAATATAAGCCAGTTCCTCGTTAATAATAGCAATATCACGCAAGGTATAATTATACCATTTATATTCACTAAAAAAATCCCAACGTTTAGACTGAATCGTTGAATATTGCCTAACGAGATAATTAATATCACCCCGTAACATATCCGTACTCATCACATAATGCAAAGAATCATCAGAAAGAATGAAGGTCGTATCGGTTCCAAAATCTAATTTTCCAGCAAAAATACCCGAACGCAACTTTAAATAACTGTCTTCATCACGCACATCAGATTCTATATCAGAAGCCAAAGATTTTACACCCTTATTAAACTCATCACTAAAATTCCAGTTTTCAATTAAAGATTGCCCCTCAACAGGCTGAAGTTTTTGAGAGTGATTAGCATAATACATATCGACCAAATAGTCGCTATATACATTAAGATTCTCAGGTATATTTTCATTAAAGTCAGCTATAAAATTCTTATTAATAGCCTTAAAACTTGATTTTTTATAATCAAGATTTCCTCGATGTATGGTAGTATAAGAAGCATCTCGCATAAACAAGCGTTGTTTCTGCAAGCCCATGGCATGATTCTTATTATAATATTTCTTAACAGAATCTAAAATTTCGAGAGGCGAATACTCTCGCGACAAGACAGAAAAACCACCCAACTCAATGGCTTTTTCTTGCAACTTAACCTGCATACCATCAGTTAACACAGAAAAAGGCAACTTCAGAGGGAAATACCCCACGTAACTAAAAGACAAAGAGTCATTAGTACTCAAGCCATCAAGACTGATGGTAAAAAGACCTTCGCTATTACTTACCGTTCCCGCCTCTTTGCCCAACACACCAATATTAGTAAATGGCAATACCTCAGCTGTAGCAGCATCTATCACCACTCCAGTAACGGTATTATTTTGGGCTTGTAAGGCTAAAACACAAAATAATAACATACAGATGTTATACTTTATTCTCATAGTCTTGCAAATTTACATAATAAATATTCACCTTAGTCATTATAACAATACAAACATACAGGAAAACAAACATAACGTTCATTATCAACCATTCTAAACAATAAAAGAAACATAATTACTAGAATTATGGCACAAAAAAAAGAGTCAACCAAAATACGGTTAACTCATTTTTTAAGCATTTTTTATTTTACAAAAACTATGACGGTAAATCTGTCATCGCTTTTTCCATTCTTGCAATAGTCTCCTCTTTGCCAATCAGAGCAATAATATCGAATAAATGAGGACCTTTTCCGGCACCTACAATAGCTAAACGGAAAGCATTCATAATAGCTCCCATTCCTAATTCATTTTCAGCAATCCAAGCTTTTACTACCTCTTCAGTATTAGAAGATGAAAAATCCTCTATGCTTTTCAGTAGTTCTGTCAATTGCACCATATGCTGTGGCACTTCATTTTTCCAGCGTTTTTTCACCACTTTAGCATCATATTCGCTAGGCGCAACAAAGAAAAAAGAACTCTGCTCCCAGAAATCAGACACAAAAGTAGCACGCTCCTTAACCAAGGCGACCACCTGAGTCACAAAAGCAAGATCTGCCTCTACACCTTCGTGCTTCAACAAAGGCATATACATTGCTGCCAACGTAGCATCATCTGTAGCTGATAGATATTGATGATTGTACCATTTTGTCTTCTCGGGATCAAATTTAGAACCTGACTTTCCTACTTTTTCTAAAGAGAAAACTTGCGCTAAACCTTCTAAAGTGAAAATTTCTTGTTCAGTACCAGGATTCCATCCCAAGAAAGCCAACATATTAATAAAGGCTGCAGGCAAATAACCTTGTTCTCTATAACCCGTAGAAATCTCACCACTCTTAGGATCTTTCCATTCTAAAGGAAATACAGGAAATCCCAACTTATCACCATCACGTTTACTTAATTTTCCTTTTCCTACAGGTTTAAGAATCAATGGCAAATGAGCAAAAATAGGCGCTTCTTTTTCCCATCCAAAAGCTCTATAAAGCAAAGCATGCAATGGCAAAGAAGGTAACCACTCCTCGCCTCTTATCACATGAGATATTTGCATCATATAATCATCTACTACATTAGCCAGATGATAAGTAGGCAAACCATCCGACTTGAATAATACTTTATCATCCAAATCATTGGTATTAAACTTCACCTCTCCTCGAATAGCATCATTAATAGACACAATCTCATTCTCTGGCATCTTGAAACGTACCACAAAAGGCTGTCCCGATGCCATAATAGCATCCGATTCTTCTGAAGATAACGCAAGAGAATTCTTTAAAGTCTTGTGCGTTTCATTATTATAAACAAAAGGTTTCTTTTCTTCCTCATACGCTTTGCGAAGGACATCCATCTCTTCAGGAGTATCATACGCATAATATGCCGCACCATTCTCCACTAACTTCATCGCATAATCACGATAGATATCAGCACGTTGACTCTGAACATAAGGACCAAAATCACCCCCAACAGAAAAACCCTCATCAGGCGTAATGCCACACCACTTCAAAGAATTAACGATATAATCTTCCGCTCCTGGCACATAACGAGTCTGATCCGTATCCTCAATACGAAGGAGGAAATCACCGCCATGTCTTTTAGCAAAAAGATAATTAAACAAAGCAGTGCGTACACCACCTATATGTAATGGTCCCGTAGGACTCGGAGCAAATCGCACTCTAACTTTTCTCATTTTCGGCTATTATCATTTCCATTAACTATAAAAAAAGACCTTCTCTTTTTATGAGTAACAGTAATATAAATTAATAATTCTAAAATCTCTATTCCAAAAAGCTTATTCTAAAAGACCACGACCCGATTTATGGAACTTACCTTCTTTTTTCAAATCCTTTATAATAGAATCCAATACGCCATTAATAAAAAGAGCACTCTTTGTAGTACTATAGCTTTTCGCAATGTCAAGATACTCATTAATAGATACTTTCACAGGAATAGAAGGAAAATTGACAACCTCAGCCAGAGCAATTTGCATCAAAAGCTTATCAATAAAAGCAATACGATCGGCTTCCCAATGTTGTGTTTTCTCAACAATACGGTCATTAAAATCTTTCTCATCCATCACACTACGATTCAACAAACGAGCACCAAATTCAGCATCTTCACTATCTTTATAAAGACGCATAATTAGTTGATCGCTTCCTTTCTCCTTATCAAAAGACTTGATCGTTTTTTGCACCATACCCAAAACAAGCTCAGCATCATCATTCCAATAAATGCTCATATCTTCTAATAAATCACCCAACTCCTCACTACGAGCAATTAATAATTTAAAGATACGCGCCCATATTGCTTTATCAGCATCAAAACTCGTTTCCTCAGCCGCCATATATTCAGCATATATTTCGGACTCAGTAATCATACGGTAAAACTTAGGAATAAACTCTTCATGTTGAGCCCATGATACAGGTATCTGAGACAACTTATTAATCATCATATCTGACTCATTGAGCTGCGCCACAAATTGATTATCAACAAAACGTCTATTGGGTTCTAAATCCTCAGGAGATGGCAAGTGTTTATTTTTCTTTTTCTCAACAACTCTTTCAGCATAATGCGTCACCTCCATGGGGATCTGCAAAAACAGAAGATATTGTTCATAGGACTTATCAATACTATGCTGCAATTCCTTAGAAGCACTTTGAAGGGTGTTATTCTCTGATTTATAGTATGAATAAAGGATCTGCATCACCTTTATTCTCAATAATCTTCGGTTTATCATGTTTTTTAAAGAACTATTTTCATTAATTTAGCCACAAAAATAATTCTATTTAATCAATTCTTGAAGACATATCTCTAAAAGTTTAATAATAAAGTAAGCTAAATTACGTTTAGTTAAGCATATGATAAAACAAACACACCACAGACATATCATTATCAGAGTATTATTTTTGATTATTACTTTTAATGCTTCTGCACAAAAAGGAGATAATACTTTTGAATTTTTGCAATTACCCAATTCTGCACGAACAGCAGGATTAGGAGGATTTAATATCTCACTTGAAGATCAAGATTTATCATTAAGCTATCATAATCCTGCACTACTGACTGATACGCTAGATAAAACGCTCACCCTCAACTACTGTAACTATCTTTTAGATTTGAATTACGGCTACACAGCCTATGCTAAAGATTTTGAAAAATATGGTATGTTTGCTGTTGGCGCCTTTTTTGTTGATTATGGAGATTGGGATGAAACAGATATTTATGGTAATACCATTGGATCATTTACAGTAAAAGAAATGGCTCTAAATCTTATGTGGAGCCATCAGTTAAATGAGCGATGGCGTGCAGGCATTACCTTCAAACCCATCTATTCGGTTATGGAAACCTATCAATCGCTTGGATTAGCCTTTGACTTAGGCACTCATTACAAAAGTAAAGATGGATTATTCACAGCGGGGTTCGTTATTAAAAATGCTGGAATCCAAGTCATAAGCTACACCAAGGATAACAGAGAAGATCTCCCTTTTGAAATGGCCATAGGCCTATCACAACGTCTAGAGCATGCCCCATTTCGCCTATCAGTAACGTACCGTCATTTACAACAGTTCGACATTGGTTATGAAACCGAAAGCTCTAGTACAGATAATGAAATGGAATCGCCAAGCAACATTAACCTCTTTGGAAGACACTTAACATTCGGATTAGAATTTTTACCTTCAGAAAACTTTTATATCATGACAGGTTATAATGTACAGCGACGTGCTGAGATGACAATCGAGGACAACCCAGGACTCACAGGATTTTCATGGGGTGTAGGTATGAAAGTCTCGAAATTTAATATTTCGTATAGTTCCGCTCGTTATCATTTAGCAGGACGCACAAACTTCTTTTCTATCTCTACGAATCTTAATCGTTTTATGTAACTTTGTAGTTTTGTTGGTGGCTTTCGTTACACCTTTTTCATTTAAGAAAACAGAACTATGAAAAACACACTACTATTAGCGTTCTTAATAACAACGTTTTATTCATATAGCCAAAGCCCTTTCCAAGCACCTCTCAACCCCGACTTTATCAGTCAGAAAAAAAAGACAGGCTATGTCTATCCGCCTTATAAAGTAGAACATCAATTAATTAAATCAAAAGACGCCAGAGTATTACCTACCAGTTATGACTTACGTGATGATGACGGGAACAACTACATTTCGGCAATAAGGAATCAAAATCCATGGGGCACATGCTGGACCTTTGCTGCGATAGCTTCCATAGAGAGTAATTGGAAAAAAAATGAAGAGAATAGCACCATAGACCTCTCAGAAGCAAATATGGCCAAATGCCATGGTTATATTTTTGACATTGATAGTGGTGGTAATCAATATGTATCAACAGCCTATCTAACCCGCTTAGCCGGCCCCCTATACGAAAGTAGTGACCCCTACGAAAACATAGAAGATCGACTTTGCCCAGCAATCAATAAAAACACCGATATTCCTGCTTATGCCGATGAAGTATTATGGTTGGGTAACGATAGGCGTTTAATAAAACAAATGATCTATGATTACGGTGCATTAGCCACAAGTATGCAGGCAGATTTCTCTTCAAAATATTATAATACTTTTGATTATACTTTTTATTATAATGGCACAAAAAACATAAACCATGGTGTAGCTATCGTGGGTTGGGATGACGATAAAGTAGTCACTGGCGGAAGCTCAGGATCCCCCAACGAAAAAGGAGCCTGGATTGTTCGTAACAGTTGGGGAGAAAATGCTCAAGATAGTGGCTATTTCTACGCTTCGTACGAAGACAAATACATTGGAAAAGAAAGTGAACTCTATTACGGCAAGACACCAACGAATGAAATTGACACCTTATTTGATTATGCAGAACTAGGGGCTATCACCAATTTCAGGACTGAAAACACAAATCAAAATTATGCCTATGCCGCTGTAAAATATCACAGTAATAAAGATGTATTCCTTACTTATGTTGGTGCAGCCATATTAGAAGAAGGAACCACCATAGACATTACTTTATGCCGAAGCTTTGATGGCACTTTATTCTCAGACACCATAGCCTTAAAAAAGGGTATCACTTGTTATTATGCTGGATATAAAAAAATCGAATTCCCGGCTATAGCCGAAGCGGGTGATTTTTATCTCATTGTTAAATATACCACTCCTAGCAATTACCCTATCCCAGCTGAAACCGTAGTTGAAGACTATGCTTATCCTGAAATAGAAGAAAACGTGATGTGGGTAAGTGACGATGGAACTACTTGGGAAGAGGGCGGAAAAAACACTTACTATGATTTTGATTTAGCGGTGAAAATCTACGCAAAATACATTAATGGACTGCAAGCTTATTTCACTTCTGGAAGAGAAGAAGTCTGTATTGATCAAGAGGTTACCTTCTACAACAACAGCATAGGAGAAGCCGACTCTTTTATTTGGATCATTGAAGATAAACATTTCGTAACTACCAATAAAAATGAAAATATTACTTATTCATTTAGCGAAGCTGGAACACCATCAATAACTATAAAAGCTTATAAAGATGGAATACCCTCTACTTTTACTCAAACTAATGCTGTAAAAGTGGTTAGTGAAATATACCCAAAAATTCTGATTACTAAATCATCAGATTATTACTCTAAAGGAAGTCCCATCACTCTAATTGGCTGTGGAGGTGACACTTACAAATGGAATGCAAAAAACTACCTTAATGATATCAATGGAAAAACGATAACTTTTTCGCCTAATGAAGATGAATTATGGGTTTCGTTAGAAGCCACAATGGGGAACTGTACAAATACGGACTCGATACTCATAAAAATGATTCAAGTCCCTTATGACAACATTTCCGAAGCATTACAACTTGAATTTAATGTGACAAAAAAAAGCATCAGTAACCAATATGCCACCATAGAATCAGGAGAACCCCATCCACCATTAGACGATTGTAACTCACAGTCTATGTGGTGTCAAGAGGGGGGGCTACAGAATTCTATTTGGTTTAAATTCACAGCACCAAACTCAGGAAAAGCTATGATTAATACCATAGGCTTTGATAACCAAATAGCATTATATGATGCTATAGCTACAGGATCGTGGGAAGATATTATGAGTGGTAATACTGCTAATTACAACATAATAGCAGCTAATGATGATTACAACGCGGACTATTCCGCAAAGATAGAAGAAGTCAGCGACCTTACGCCTGGGAAAACCTATTGGATTCAAATGGATGGCTCAGCAGGAGGTACTACTGGAGAAATAGACATCACCCTAAGCACTTCCTTAACTACCTTAGAATCTCTTACTTCAAGTGCCGATTTTGAAATAATAAATAGTCCATCATTATGTATCATTAAAGGTTCAAAAGTGGAAGGATCAAATCTCTCTGTTTATAATAGTATAGGACAGTGCATTTATCACAACACCATAGCATCTTTACCATTAACCATAAGTAGAGCCTCTTTTAATACGGGTTTTTATCTTATTCGTATTAATAATGAAACAACAAATAACACGTTTAAGACCATAGCAAAACAACCTTGGCAATTAACAATAGAAGAGCGATGAACAAGAAAAAAGAATTTATAAAAGCATCAGAAAAAAAAGCTTTTGATCTACGGCATCGCCAAACATTACTGTTCAACATCACCCGTTATAATAAGGCAGTTGCCAAAGGAAAAACACGCTATGATAATATGGATGGAGCGAAAGATTATGTCGCCTCACTCAAGCGTAAAATACTCAGTCGCTGGGATGATTATATCCTAGAATTTGAAAAAAAAGCAACAAAAAATGGCATAAAAATACTTTGGGCAAAAGATGCGAAAGAAGCCTTACAACATTTCTCCAATATCCTCAAAGAAAAAGAAGCCAAGCTATTGATGAAAAGCAAATCAATGGTTACGGAAGAGATAGATCTCAATGATGCTATTGAAGCCATGGGTGCCGAAATAATAGAAACAGATCTCGGTGAGTTTATTGTACAAACGGCAGGTGAAAAACCTTATCACATCCTCACCCCCGCTATGCATAAATCCAAAGGAGATGTTGCGGAACTGTTCAATGATAAATTTGATCTTCCTTTAGATTCTACACCCGAAGAGATGACTGCTTTCGTACGCGAAAAACTACGTGTCAACTTTCAAAAAACAGACATTGGAATCACAGGAGGTAATTTTTTAATTGCAGACATTGGAGGCATAGCACTTACCGAGAATGAAGGGAATGGACTCATGACTACCGCTTTCCCCAAAACACATATCGCCATTACAGGCATCGAAAAATTAGTTCCATCATTTAGTGATATGGCCACCGTATGGACTCTTTTATCACAACATGGAACAGGGCAACAAATCACCGCTTATAATAGCGTCTTTTGTGGTCCTAAGAAAGAAAATGAAACAGATGGGCCACAAGAAATGTATCTTATCTTAATGGATAATGGCAGAACAAATCTCTACAACACAAAAGACCAATATGAAGCCTTATCTTGCATAAGATGTGGCGCTTGCCTTAATGCCTGCCCCATCTACCGTAATGTGGGAGGTTATACTTACGACGCGGTATATAGCGGACCAATAGGGTCAGTCATCACACCACATTTTAAAGGAATGCAAGACTATAACCACCTTAGTTTTGCCTGCTCTACCTGTGGACGATGCACGGAAGTATGCCCCGTAAAAATACCCTTACACGAACTACTCTTAATCAATCGCCGTGATGCTGTTGAAGGAAAGATGACCGATACCTTTGAGACACAAGCTTACCGATTAGCAAAAGATGCTCTAAAATCTAGAAAGATCATGGATTTTGTTGGAGGCGATTTAAAAAACTGGGGAGCACAAATAGTAGGGCCTTACGTCTGGGGTAAAAAACGAGATATGCCAAAATTTTCGAAAGAATCATACAGTAAACAAAATAAAACCAAAAGATAAAGCTTTAAAAAGCTATCATTCACAAAACAACTATGAAATACACCGAAATTGCTTTCACAATAACACCTGCCAATCCGATAGTCAATGAGATATTAACGGCTCTCACTGCAGAAATAGGATGTGATAGTTTTAATGAAAGCGAAACAGGAATGAATGCCTATATTCCTGAAGAAAAATTTGATCAAGAAGCTTTAGATAACACCTTATCTAGAGCTACTTTTGAAGAAAAAGTTGCTTATAAAATCAATAGCATTGCAGATAAAAACTGGAATGAGGAATGGGAGAAAAATTACTTTCAACCCATCAATGTAGATGATAAATGTGTTATTCGCAGCACTTTTCATACTGACTATCCCCAAGCTCAGTACGAAATAATCATTGATCCTAAAATGGCATTTGGCACAGGACACCATGCCACAACCTCTCAAATGGTTAGTGCTATACTAAGCATGAATATAAAAGGGAAAACGGTATTAGATATGGGATGCGGAACAGGCGTATTAGCCATGCTTGCTTCTATGAGAGGTGCAGACCCTATCCTTGCCATTGACATAGACAAGTGGTCGTATGACAATACCTTAGAGAACATGAAGATCAATAACATTGATAATATTGAAGTAAAATGTGGCGATGCATCATTACTTACTGAAGGAGAATTCGACATCATCTTTGCTAACATCAACCGCAACATATTATTAAATGACATGCCGAAATATGAAGCTCGTCTAGCAAAAAATGGAGAACTACTCATGAGCGGATTCTATTTAGAAGATTTACCATTAATACAGAAAAAAGCAGAAGATTTAGGACTTAAATATGCATTCCATCATAGCAAAGAGAAATGGACAGTTGCTAAGTTCACAAAATAACACAACATATACTAATACTAAAAAAGAGAGGCAAAACACCTCTCTTTTTTTATCAATAAAAACTAGCACATCACAGAATATCTGGTTATTAAATTATTCTAAAAAAACATTAGTTCCTTATCTTTAAGTTACCAAACAAAGTAAGCCCCGAAACAATAAACGTTCCTTCTTTTTCTGAAACCAAATCGGTAATGATACGTTTATCTTCTGAAGAACCTAAAACATTAAGCGTCTCAATCTTCACATCCCAATTAGCTGGAACAATGAGAACAGAGCTACCAAAAATATTAGTACATTGTACTTGCACAACTTCCTTACCCAAATGAGCTCTTGTAAAATCAACCAAATTATTTCCAAAAACAGCACTCAAATAACCTCCTTTAAATAATACCGAAGTCACTGTACTCTTATAATTTCCAAATAAGGTTGCTCGATTTAAACCATTGGCCTCATCAATATCCAATTTAGGGCGATTAGCACGACTGGGACGAAGAACAAGAATAAGACCAACTAACATCAAGGCCACAGGAGGTAAAAAATCTTCCCAACCATCAGGCAAATTCCAAAATAAAGCTACCGTACTCACCAAACCAGTAGCAAAAACAAGGAGTCCAAATACAGAACGGGAATCCTTAATAATAATTAACGATCCGATAAGAACCAAAAGGAAACGCCAACTAAAAAGGTACTCCGTCAACTGCCAAGGTAATCGACCCATCGTATTAAGCAACCACAAGCTCCCTAACGAAAGGCATAATAATCCATAAACTAAATTTACACGTTTTTTATTTTCCATGGCTGAGTTATTTTTTTACAAAGTAAAGTTATAATTCATAGACTGACAAAATAAATGAAATGTTACATTTTACCACAAATAAAATAGAAATTAAATAGACAAACTTATACAGTAAAAAGTCCTCTAACGGTTGTTTAATGAAGTCAGTACTACTTAATTTTGGAGTTTGTCACACCACTGTAGAATAAACAAGATCATTTTTGAGGAAAAAGGAAAATTACGCATTCCACACAAACACACAAAGCTTAATATCAAAAACTTAAATCATCCACACAACAACAAAACAGAAGTGCGAATAAAACAAGAGAAAGCAAATGTAATAAGTATTCGCACGAAATAATCAAATGGAACAGTCTTATTATAAGAAACAATGGTCATTTATACGACCAACAATAATTAAATTTACCACCGTATAAAAGACTACCAAAAACGATCCTCATCATCCTTGTACTCATCACGCAATTCTGTATTTCCTCTAAAAGCATGCGGTGGATCGTAGGGACAATTAGGACAACCTGTTCCACAACAATAACCGCGCTCTTTAAGATATTCTCCACTCATTATGCGAAAACCTTTTTTATCAAGCGTATAATCTTTCCCCTCTTTTAGTTTTCTTCCAAATATATCTGACATACTTTTATTTTTGCTTTTAGCCTGTAGATTTAAATAATTCGTTGATCATTTTTTGTTATCCTCAATATGAAATTTAATATACACTAGCTGCGGTAGGAATAAAGCAGTAACGAATTTAATGACAACACTATAAACAAAACAACCCCTACAAAGAAATAATCCTTGAAGGGGTTGTATATTATAAATAAAGTAAACTTACTTTACAATTTCCAATAATTCTACTTCAAAGATCAAAGTCTCGTGAGGTCCAATAGCACCACCCGCACCTTGAGCTCCATATGCCAATTCTGATGGAATAAACAATTGCCATTTAGAACCAACCTCCATCAACTGAAGTGCTTCTACCCATCCTTTGATTACGCCACCAACAGGAAATACAGCAGGCTCACCACGATCTACAGAACTATCAAACACTGTTCCGTTGATTAATGTTCCATGATAATGACATTTCACTTGGTCTTTCTCAGTAGGTTTCTCACCAGTACCCTGATTCAGAATCTTATATTGCAAACCACTCTCTAATTCAACAACTCCTTCGTTAAGCTTATTTTTAACTAAATACTCTTTACCTACTTTAGTTAAAGTCACTTCTGCTTTTGCTTGTAAAGCCGCAAAAAATTCCTGTAACATTTTATTAGCATCGTCTGATGAAATTTTAGTTTCACCACCCTGTAAAACAGCGTTCATAGCTTCAGCAAATAATGCAGTATCTAACGTTTCTACACCTGATTGTTTCAATGAACCACCAACACTCAATCCAAGAGCGTAACTAATTTTTTCTCCGTCGTTCTTAAATGACATAATTATAAAATATTCTAAGTTATTAAATGAACTACCCCGCTGCAAGCAGACGGAGTATCAATTCGAAACACTTTTTTTATTCGCAGCAAGCTGCGAGGAATAAAACCCACAATGTGGTATTCAATATCCTTTGTTAAAAAGGAGCACAAAGATAATTAATATCTATCAGTAATAAAGTAATTACGAAAAGGAATACAACACACTCGGAACAAGAGCATTACGGCATCTCCCTCATTCGTAATACAAAGACAATCAAAATAATAAGAATTATTTCAATCCCATTTTCATATTAAATGTAGTAGCCGTTGACATCGCTAAACTCTCATTATAGTGCTGCAAAACACGCTTAGGCAAATGTTTAGAAGGCGCTATTCCCGAGAAATCGATCAAGAAACTACGAAAGCCTGCTTTCTCAAATTTTTCACGGTAATGAAACCACGCGGTTGGCAAATCAGGATAAATATACGTCACACCATCTCTTATTTCACGTTTAAATTTTCGATTACGATCATCCGTAAAATCAGTATCTTTCAAATTGATAGGCATACGCGACACAAAAACAGGAGGCGTAAAATAAAGAGGTAATATACCCGATTTAAAATGTATATTCATAAGATTGTCAAAATCACTCTCCAAAGGATAAGAAAAATTCTGAGCACCATCTTGTTTAATAAAGGTAATAGCTGCATCATTGAAAGCATACACGTTTTCGTTAGTAATGAAACGTGCATCTTTGGGCAATAAATCCTTCTGCAACAAATGGCTCAACGAGAACTGGGTAAATCCTTTATCACTCGCATCTTGTAATAACTTAAGGTATTCATGTATATTACCTTCAGGAATAAATTTAGGTAATTCAAAGATAAATTTAGGTCTATTTTTCTGTAAAAAAGGGGCATCATAATTAAATTCAGCCCATTCCTTTTTAGTCAGCGCTAAAATGATACGATCAAATTCCTCTACTCTAATTTTACGAAGCCACGCCATACTGTCTATACGCAAATATAACTCTGAGCGACGCAAAGGTTTGTCGTGAGATTTGAACGGACGCATAGGAGGTCTTTTTTCGAAAGGCGCTTTGCGTTCTGGTAAACGGGATACAAACTTCTTCTCAGGAATACCAGCTAGATAAACCTCATCGTGATGACGAACTATTTTGCCGTGAGCACTTATCTGATATCCTTTAGCTGTCTTTTCGATAGCACTAATCTTAAGATTTTCTTGCTCTCCTTTGGC
Organism: Bacteroidales bacterium; assembly: GCA_965662645.1. GTDB lineage: Bacteria > Bacteroidota > Bacteroidia > Bacteroidales > UBA5342 > UBA5342. The sequence continues at coordinate 180,116 of CBFIII010000001.1, read as the reverse complement.
AGACACCACACGCAGACGATAACCTAAAGCCAGCTCCTCGTCCGTTTTAATAATAAAAGACTCTCCAGTAACATCACCAATACGTCCAATAAGTCGTCCCGTATTAGCTGTAGTAGTAAATGCTTGTCGGCCACTACCACCAAGGAAGTAAGCCGTTTTTGCTCTTGCAAAATCAAATTGTAAAGCTCGCTTAGCAATAGGAATCTGAGCAGCATCATCCAAAGCCTTACGGTAGGCTTTTCCAACGCGAAAAACATATTCCGCCGCTTTCATTCTGCCCTCTATCTTGATGGAATTAATTCCCATCTTAGCCAATTCAGGCACCAACTCTATTTGTTCATTATCCTTTAAACTAAAAAGAAGACGCTCCTCTTTATTGTCTTTAAATATACGACGACAAGGCTGAGTACACAAGCCCCGATTAGCGCCACTTCCACCCAAATAACTACTAAACAAACACATTCCCGAAAAAGAATAACACAATGCACCATGTACAAAGACTTCCAGATCAGCTTGTGTATTTTTACGAATACTACGCAACTCTCTCAATGTCAATTCACGTGCTAAGACAGCACGCACTGCACCTTTTTTATAGGCATGATTAACACCTACGGAGTTATGCAATCCCATCTGGGTACTACAATGCAAACGCAATTGAGGAAAATATTTTTTAGCCAAGAAGAAAACACCCCAATCTTGAACAATCAATGCATCTACTTGCGCTGCATTTAAAATATTTAAGGTAGAATATAGCTCGGTTAATTCTTCATTTTTAATCACGGTATTCAGGGTGACGAAGATTTTAATCTTTTTTTTATGGGCAATCTCCATAATACTCACCAATTGAGGATGAGTAAAGTTACCAGCTCGTCCACGGGCATTAAATTTCTTAATACCAAGATATATAGCATCGGCTCCAGCTTCAACAGCAGCATAAAAAGCTTCGACATTTCCAGCAGGGAGTAATAATTCAGTTTTTTTCATTGTTCACAAAATATGCGGACAAAGATACGGCTTTTAAGACAAGCAAAAAACAGCTTATAGAATAGAAAAAGTACGTTTCACTTTACCACTTGCTGTCTCATCAAAAACAGGAAGAAAATAAATATCTTTAGGACACTCGTACGAGGACAAGACACTTTTCATTTGAGACATCAGAGAGAGCACATCGTAATCTTTCTCATGGCCTTCAATCAACAAAATTACTTTTTGCCCCAATCGTACATCAGGCAAGGAAGAGATAAAAAAACGAGCGCTGAACAAGAAATCTATTTTACGTTCAACGACCTCAGGTGATATTTTCAGTCCCCCAGAATTGATCACATGATCATAACGCCCCAAGAATTCAAAACGACCATCATCATGCAAATTCACTAAGTCATTAGTCACTATTTTAGCCTCAGCAAGACGAGGAGCTACAATTTGCAAGCAACCCCTATCATCTAACGACAAACAGACGCCAGACATAGGCGAATAAGCATTACTAACAGCCTTACCATTCACCATTCGCATAGCAATATGAGAGACTGTCTCGGTCATACCATAAGTTTGCCAAATCACATTAGGGAAATCGAATAAACGCTCTTCTAAAACAGGATTAAGAGGAGCACCACCCAGAATTAATTGTTCTATTTTATGGAGATCAGAAGGATTATCGCTCAGCACATTTTCGACCTGCAAAGGAACCATAGCCGCAAAATGAATCGTTTCTGTTATCGCCTTTAAAGGATTACCCGAAGGCACGGCGAACAATAAATCTAAGCCACATTCAAGAGCACGAACGATCATCATCTTTCCCGCAATATAAGAAGGCGACAAACATAAGAGCGCGGTGTCTTTTTCTTTTAAGTTGAGAAAATCAACGGTCATCTGAGCACTATTGCGCATATACTGTTTCTTCACCTCAATGGTATGAGGAGCTCCGGTACTGCCCGAAGTTTTTAAAAGAACCGTATCCTTATCGTTGAACCATTCCAAAATAAAATGCCACGTCTCGTTATAAAAAGGAAGCAATGCCACATCTTGCACCATCATTTGTGCCTTCTTTTTCAACGAAGACAAAGAATAAGACTGATGCTCTATGTAGCACATTTTACTCATTCGATAATACCGACAAGTCCCAAGCGCCATCACTCTTATAAAATAAACGATCGCCACGTAACTCAAGAGGAGAAGAGATATTATTAGTAAATAATTGTCCCGTTCCTAAACCCTGAGGCATCTCTACCCCAAGAGAAGCAGCCCATTGAGCAATCGCATTAAGACCAATATTAGATTCCAAAGCTGAAGTAATCCACCACCCTATTTTTTTGGCTTTCGCCAAATCAATCCATTCTTCACAACCACTGATACCGCCATGTAACGAAGGTTTTAAAATAAGATATTGAGGTTTTATATTTTTTAACAACTTCACTTTGTCTTCCAAAGTATTTACACCTATCAACTCTTCATCTAAAGCAATAGGAACCGGTGATTTTCTACAGAGATAACGCATCTCTCGCCACTGTCCCTGCCTGATAGGTTGCTCTATAGAATGAATATCTAAGGCAGCTAAACGTTCAAGAATAGGAAGGGCATCTTCAGGTTTAAAGGCACCATTAGCATCCACACGTAACTCGATTTTTTCTTTTGGAAAATCTTTTCGTATCGCCTCAAGAATAACTAATTCCTCCTCGATGTCATTAGCACCTATCTTTAGTTTAATACAATGAAAACCCTGATTTATTTTATCTTGTATTTGCAAGCGCATATCATCAGGCTCCCCCATCCATATCAAACCATTGATCAAGATACCCTCGTGACCTTGTGCAAAAGGCGTATCAAAAAGAATACGATTGGTCTTCTGCTGAAGATCAATCAAAGCCGTTTCTAAACCAAAACAAATGGAAGGATAATTAACCAAACCATCGTCCAGCCAATAAAAAAAGTCATCGATACGCGCACACACCTCTTTTATTTTATCTTCGTAAAACTCATCAAATTCAGAACTCAAATCAGGCAAGGGTGCACATTCGCCATAGGCAATATGCATAGGATCTTCACTATCCCACAACTGCAAAATCCAGCTGTTGCGTGTGGTATATACACCACGAGAAGTGCCTGCTGGACGTTTAAAGGAAAGCTGATATTTTACAAATGAAGCTTTTAACATTATCTTATAAATTTATAAATACAAAAGGCTTATAAAAGAGTTTACTTATTGATAATTAACGATATTACAAAAACCATAGACAGCAAAAAAGTTCCTATAGCCAGTTTTTTCAAGTAAGGATCTAAAGTCGTTTTATCTTGAGTCTTTTGTATCTTTTGTAGATCTTTTACCAGCATTAAAACAGGCAATAAAAGCAAAACATAAGCCCAAATATTCAGAGACAAAAGACTAGACAAGTAAACCATACAAAAGACACCTAACAAGATTAAAAATGTATGATAATGCTTTGCTTTCGCAAAACCTATCTTCGCAGCTAATGTACTTTTCCCTGAAGCAAGATCATTATCGATATCACGCATATTATTCAAGTTAAGCACACCAGTACTAAGAACTCCAATAGCAATAGCTATCCAGATGGCTTCTTGGCTTATGGTTGCAGCATTGAGATAATAAGTACCAAGGACGCTAAGCAAACCAAAAAAGGAAAACACCATCACATCACCTAGCCCCAAATAACCGTAAGCGTGTTTGCCTACAGTGTAAAGAATAGCCGCAGCAATAGAGAGAAGACCCATCACTAAGAAAAAGACCCAAGAACCAGAGGGCAACGATTGCGAAGCAAAAAACACCAAAGCCACACCAGAAAGAAAAGCTAAAACGACCATTAAGACCATCGCCTTTTTCATCTGAGCCAGACTCAAAACGCCCGATTGCACAGCACGTGTTGGCCCTACTCTATCAGCATTATCAGTACCTTTCTGAGCATCACCATAATCATTAGCAAAGTTAGAAAGCACCTGCAAAAGAAGCGCAGTCAGCAAGGCTAACCCACTGATCAGAAACGAAAACGAATCTTGATACCATGCTAAAGTTGCCCCACAAATAATACCTGAAGCTGCTAATGGTAATGTGCGTAAACGTGCAGCTTGAATCCACGTTTTTATCATTTTATAACTATTAATTATTTATATGTAATGTTAATAATATTGGTCAATAATAATCGATGCCAATTATAATCCAAGCCCGCTGGGCTTGATTGTTATATCCCTTATAATTTTTCTATTAAAATCTAAGCCCTCCGGGCTTTTGTTACTCGACAAAAATTAAACAACATTCTAGCGATTATCTTCAGTCCTTACACTTTTAACGATACAATAATATCAACAAAAATTTAATATGTTTTTAAAAACTGTGTTTTAGAATCCCAGAGGGATTCGATTATAATAGAATTTTTCATTTTGAAAAATTCAAAAACCGCAGGGCGGTTTGATTATTATTTTAACGAATACAATTAATCGAAAAATTCAAACAAATATCTCTTATCATATTCTATTTCAAATTTCGTTAAGAAATCCATATACTCATTACGAAAATTCAATTTTTCATGATGCTTTCTCTGATTCATAATATATTTCACCACCTTATCAACCTGTGATTTACTATATGAAAAACAACCAAAGCCCTCTTGCCAATGAAATTTTTCTGTGAGCCATTTTTTATCATTAATAAAATTAGTAGATGCTCTCTTTATTTCCTTTATGGTTTCAGAAGGTGACATTTTAGGATTAAAACTAATAAAAAGATGAACATGATCCGCCATTCCATTTACAGCAAAACTTTTATGCCCCATAGCATTAATTAAACCTGAGATAAAAGAAAAGATTTCTTCTTGAATCTTTGGATGAAGCTGTGCATTACGATATTTTACTGCAAAAACAAATTGTAAATAAATCTGTGAATACGTATCTGGTTTCATCTTCTCTGGTTTTAAAATCAAACGATTATAATCCAAGCCCGCTGGGCTTGATTGTTATATCCCTTATAATTTTTCTATTAAAATCTAAGCCCACCGGGCTTTTATTACTCGTGAAAAATCAAATAACATTCTAGCTATTATAATCTAAAACCGCCAGTCAAAGATTGAAATAATTAAAGTTACGCCCTTATCATTTGCAAAGTGCTAACTGATGACCTGTGACTGATAACAATTAAAAAAATCAAGGATATTTAGGAAACTTAGAGAAGTCAGGTTTTCTTTTTTCTAAAAATGCTTTCTTTCCTTCTTGAGCTTCTTCAGTTAAGTAATAAAGAAGAGTAGCATTGCCTGCAAATTCCTGCATTCCTACTTGTCCATCTAGCGTAGCATTCATTCCTAACTTAATCATACGCAATGCCATAGGGCTGTGCATCATAATTTGTTTAGCCCACGCTACAGTCTCATCTTCAAGTTGTTCTAAAGGCACCACCTTGTTGACCAATCCCATATCCAAAGCTTCTGCAGCTGAATATTGACGACACATAAACCATATCTCACGCGCTTTTTTCTGTCCTACACAGTCAGCTAAAAAAGAAGAACCAAAACCCGCATCAAAACTACCCACACGAGGACCCGTTTGACCAAAGATAGCATTCTCAGATGCAATAGAAATATCACAAACCACGTGCAATACGTGACCACCACCAATAGCAAAACCATTGACCATGGCGATCACAGGCTTAGGCAAAGAACGAATTTGCTGTTGCACCTCAAGGATGTTAAGACGCGGCACACCATCTTCACCAATATAACCGCCATGACCTTTTACATTTTGGTCACCACCAGCACAAAAAGCTTTATCGCCAGCACCCGTCAACACGACGACATTTATCTCATTCATCTCGCGACATAAACGCAAAGACTCACTGATTTGATTCACAGTTGTAGGACGAAAGGCATTACGCACTTCCTCACGGTTAATCGTTATTTTACCAATGCCTTCCCAAAATTCAAAACGAATATCCGAGAAGTCTTTTATAACCTTCCAGTTTCTTTGTTCCATATATATTTTTTTATTTTATCAATCTATAATAATCTAGATAAGCTACTTAACAACAACTTATCTATTGTTTTTCAAAAAATCAAAATACCCTCGTAATATCTCAGCATTCTTCTCAGCAGGAGTAAATACCTCCAAGACACCAGCTTTATCACTAGCCAATAAATCCTTATACTTATTCGTAAAACTCTCTAATTCGTTAGCACTAGCATAAGCAACACCAAAATTTCTTACTAAACCCTCCGCTTTTGTCGTATGCTTCGCTACAAAATGTTGCTCAGATGCAGGCACATGAGATGGTCCATCAATAAAACGAAAGATACCACCACCACCATTATTAATCAGAACAATCTTCAAGTTATCAGGGAAATGACAATTCCATAACGCGTTACTATCATAAAAGAAAGAGAGATCACCAATGACCAGAACATTAAAACCATGATCAGCTAAAGCATAACCTGCTGCCGTAGAAATCACACCATCGATACCGCTCGTTCCTCGGTTACATTGATAAATCACCTTTTTCATCGGGAACAATTGCGCATAACGCACAGGTGTACTATTAGATAAATGTAACGTGGCAGCTTCAGGCAAAGATTCTAACACCTTATCAAAAACAGTAAAATCACAAAAGTCTATTTGTTTGGCGTAAGCCCTATTCAAAGTCGCCGCCAGAATATCCAACTCTTGAAATTTTGCCGCATAACCAGAAACAACAGAAAACTGAAAAGACAAATTCCTTAACGTTAAAATTGGCGAAGCCAAGATAAGCTCGGTTAAAGCCATAAAAGTATCCTGAATATCCGCACTACATGAGAAATGCCAATGCACTTTAGGTTTATTATAACGTAAGTAATATTTTATTTTTTTAGAAACAATCGGACCTCCAAGGGTAATCAAAAGATCAGGCACCAACATTTCGTCATCCATTACCGTAAGGACATTGTCAATAGAAGTAACTATTTTATCGCCCTGTATATTAGACGTTTTCTCAGTCAGCACAACAATATCATGCTCATTAGCCAAATTATTAAGAAGACATTCCATCTCAGGATCGTAAGACATTTGTCCCACAAGAATCATTTTTTTAGGACAACGCATCCATTGTTCCCTCAAACATTCCATCTCATCATCAAAAAGCCTATTCTCTCTTCCTTTAAAAGAAATATTTTTCACCTTAGGCAAAGTGACATCCTCCATATCATAAAGAGGTTCAGCAAAAGGAAGATTAATATGTACAGGTCCCAATTCAGGAAAAGTCAAGGCATTTAAAGCTTCATTTATCAAACGGGTATTGTACCATACCTCATCTTCATCACGCATACCACCCGTCAATGACACACTCTTTGTCACAATATTACTTAAGGCATTTTCTTGTCTAATCGTTTGTCCATCACCCTGATCTACCCACGAACGCGGCCTGTCAGCCGAAAGAATCAGGAGCGGAATGTGCTGATACAAAGCCTCCGCAACGGCTGGTGCATAATTAAGCATGGCCGAACCAGAAGTACAAGCAATAGCCACAGGACACCTTTTGCGTAAAGCTATCCCCAGAGCAAAAAAAGCAGCAGAACGCTCGTCCACAACATTATAACATGTAAATTCAGCTAAGGCATCAAAAGTATTAATCAAAGGAGCATTACGCGAACCAGGAGATATCACCACATCACGGATTCCTTTCTCAAGCATCAAAGACGCTAATACCTGAACCTCTTTTTTTGTCGAAATCATCCTAATTACTTAATAATATTTAATAAAGTCAACGCTTTCACTTCTGTCTCTTCCCATTCCTTTTCGGGTACGGAATCAGCCGTAATACCAGCACCTACATACAAAAGAGCGGATTCCTTTTCCACCTTCATGCAACGAAGATTCACAAAAAAACGGTTCTCACCATTCCACCCTACTGGTCCTAAATAACCCGAATAATAACTTCGTGAATTCTTCTCATAACGATCAATCAAGACTTCAGCTTCAGCTTTAGGCATACCACATACAGCGGGTGTAGGATGTAAATTATGCAACAAATCATCAATCATTTTATCATCATCAATCCAAAAATCAAATACCGTCCTTAAATGACGCACAGAACCACTACTAAAAGTATCAGGCCCATCTTTTGAGATTTTAGAAATACCAGAAGATAATAACGTTTTCTCAATATAATCGACAACAATCTGTTGTTCGTCCATCTCTTTCTCCGACCAATCGCCACCAGAATGAACCGGTAAAGTACCCGCTAAAGCATGCACCTGAGCTTTATCTCCAATGACTGATAATAACTGCTCTGGCGTAGCCCCCATCCACAAGCCTTCTTCAGGAATATAAACCATATAACAAAAAGCTTTAGGCGTGGCTTTTCTTAAATTAACAAAAAGATTTCCTGGTGAAAAACCAAGAGGTAAATCAACCCTTTTAGCACGTGACAATACCACTTTTGAAATCGTATTACTGGCCTTTATTTCATCTACACATGAAGCAACAGCTGACGTATATTCTTTTTTATTGTTGAGAACAGAAATAGTTCTCAACTTTTTCTTACATTTTTTTGATACAATCTTTTCCTTTTCTAAAATAGAAATGATCGCTTCTTCACCAAAGATAATGTTCCAATTTTTGATTAAGAAGAAAGAATTTTCAACATCCTCACGGTAGGGTGCAAAAACAAATCCTCGTTTTAACATATCACCATCCAGAAGACTACTTCCTTTTTCCACATCACCTGAAATAAACTGAGGCACTGTTTCTTGCGGTAAAAAAAACAATGCAAAAGCTTTATCGCCACCTACCCATCTATCGACTGCACTAAAGTCCATCCCTCTCTATTTTTTTAAAATCAAATTAGTCACACGCACTGAGGATATTAATCCCCCTTCTTCATTTTTTATATCGACATTCCACACATGTGTTGTCTTTCCTTGATGAACAATACTTGCTTCTCCTGTCACAATTCCCTTTACAGCCATGCCCACATGATTGGCTGATACCTGAGCTCCCACTGAATTATATTTTTTTAAATCAATCAATAAAAAAGAACCCACTCCAGCTAATGTTTCAGCAAAAGCAAGACTGGCACCACCATGAAGAATACCTACTGGCTGCACGGTACGATGATCCACGGGCATTTGTCCTTTTACAAACCCCTTTGAAAGCTCAGTATATTCAATACCTAACTGCTCCATCAGCGTGTTTTTATTCGCCTTATTCAAGAGATCTAATGACATATCTACTGAGATATCAGATGTTTTAATCATAATTACAAATTATTAAAGCGATAAAGAGATCACCAAACCTACAAATGTAATAAAAATGAGATACAAGCTTACGCTAACAAACAAAAAGAAGCCCTGATAAACACATAGGAATATCAGGGCAAAATATAAACTAACCCGCAGCAAGCAGACAAGATATCAAGTTGCACAATTATATAATTAGCAACAAGCTGCAGGAATAAAAACTCAAAATAAGGGATTCAAGACTTAATGATAATACAGTTTCATCAACTCAGCCATTATTGCAATAATTATAATTAACAATACCAGAGGGCCAACACCTGTTTCTTCAACAGGAAATCGAAGGATACGTGTAGCAATATATTTTAACCTTTTCATAGAATTAGAATATTAAAGATTGAAGATAATAAGTAATAACTCCTGCAAAATAACCAACCAATGCGATCCATGCCATTCTACGCATATACCAAATAAAGTTGATTTTTTCGATACCCATTGCGGCAACTCCCGCCGCAGAACCAATGATCAAAATACTACCACCAGTACCAGCACAATAAGCTAAAAGATTCCAGAAATCACCATTTTGAATAAAGGCTGCCATATGCCCCGCAGTTAAAGCAGGTTGTATATCATACATTCCCATAGAAGCAGCTACCAAAGGCACGTTATCAACAATAGCCGATATCACCCCAATTATCATATTAGAGACATATACATTGGGGAAATTAGCATTTAACCATTCTGAAAGTATGTTCAGCTGACCAGCAGACTGAAGAGCAGCAACGCCAAGAAGAACACCTAGAAAAAATAAGACCGTTGAGATATCCACAGATTTAAGTGCAGCACTCACGGTTAATTTACGACGGTCTTCTTTAGATTTTCCATTCATATAACGGTCGGTAATAACCCACATAATACCCAACCCTAACATCATACCCATAAAAGGTGGAAGATGCGTAAATGTCTTAAAAACAGGGACAGATATTAAAGCCAAAGACCCGATAATAAGCATCGTTTGCTGTACTTTAGGAGTAGTAAACTGTGCTACCTCATTTTCCTCAAGTACTGGAGGTATATTACGTCCTTTTACAAAACGAGTAAAAATTGCAGTAACAACAAGCATATTAACCAAACTAGGCAAGAATAAATGACCAACAATAGAAGCCGAAGTTATCTGCCCATTAATCCAAAGCATAATGGTCGTCACATCACCAATAGGAGACCAAGCACCACCGGCATTAGCTGACATAACAACTACACTCGCAAAGAGCCATCTATATTGCTTACGACTAATCATTTTACGCAACATCGTTAACAATACAATAGTCGTGGTAAGGTTATCTAAAAGAGCAGACATAAAGAAAGTCAGGATGGCAATCATCCAGAGCAATTTAGTAATATCAGTATTTTTCACGTGTGAAGTTATCACACTAAAACCCTGATATTTATCTATAAGCTCTACAATAGTCATAGCACCAAGTAGAAAAAACAAAGTAGAAGACACATCACCTAAATGACTCAACAATTCGTGCTGAGTTATGAAATGAGTAATCTCTTCCACTGTACCATGACCGCCACTGTATTCCATCCAAGCAATACTATGTCCTAAAGCAAGAATAGATGGTCCTCCAATAGCATAGATGGTCCATAATAATACGCCTAACAATAAGGCAAAAGCAGATTTGTTAACTTTAACAACGTGCTCTAAAACAATCATTGAGTATCCAATAATGAATACCACAACCATTAATACAAACATAAAAATAATAGTAACAACCGTAATAATACGGTTAGATTAGAAAAATAAAAAACAACACACAGCCAAGAAAACGCCTCATAAAGAAGCACTTAACAATGAATTACTATAAATTTATGCAAAAAGAGGAGGGGATGTATCCGAAAAAAACAAAGGGTAAGTGGGCGTAAAAAAACAACAAACAGTATTATTAAATAAAACTGTTGTTATTGTAAAACTAAACTCATTATCGATGACAAATGACTGATTTAGTTTTCTCTTCTCATCTTGATTTTGATTATCATCACACACAAAACCAAAAGAAGGAGAAGTCAGCCTTGTGGAACGTTCTTTCATCGAATGTTCCAAGCTCAATTCTTGAAAATCGAGCAAGATATCAGATTGCACACAAAAATTGGCATCTAGATACAAGATACCCAACACCATAAAGGTGAATAATAAAAGACGGCGCAATATATTTCTTACATTTTTCATTAAAAGTGACTGCAAAGTTAGTCTAATACTATCAAAATGTAAGATTAAAACCGACTTTTTTACCCTACTTTGTCATAATAAACACTTATTAGACAGAAATTGTCTTTTTGATTTAAAAAAGACAAATAAATAATCAATATGATTTATTCCACTATTTAATGCAATAATAGATCGTTGCAGCTCCAAAAAATTGAGGTATTATTGTTACTTTTTGAAAACCATTGCTTTGCAAAATAGAAGATAAAGCATCACCACAAGGAAAAGCAGAAGCAGATAGAGAAAGGTATTTATAAGCCGCTTTATCTCCCGACATCAAGCCTCCTAGCCAGGGCATTATAAATTTTGTGAATAAAGCATAACCCTGTTTGAAAGGAAAAACAGTAGGCACTGATGTTTCTAAAATAACAAAAGCACCACCAGTCTTCAAAACACGAGACGTTTCGCTTAATCCTTTTTCAAGATTTTCATAATTACGAAGACCATAAGAAACACTAACTGCATCAAAAGAAGCATCTTCGAAAGGAAGGTTTTCTGAATCCCCTTGAATCAAAGAGATACAAGAAGACAAAGGGTGTTGATCTACACGTTTCTGAGCTTGTTCTAACATCCTAGGTGACAAGTCTAAACCAACAATATGATCAAGTCCAGCTTCCGCAAACTGCAAAGGTAAATCTGCGGTGCCCGTAGCAAGATCCAAGATATTTTTAGGTTTTTCTTTTACAACCAGTTTAACCAGGCGTTTTTTCCACTGACGATCTAAACCTAATGAAATAAAACGATTCACTTTGTCGTAAGATGATGATATGTCGTCAAACATATCACTGACCTGTTCTTTCTTGCTCGTTGATAATGAGCTATTGGGTTTTATTTCTGACATTTTTTATTTATCGTTGTAATGACCTTTTGCTGAAATAATAAGTACCTCCACCACATCATCAAAAACTTTATATATAATTCTATTCTGTTTATCTAAACGCCTAGACCAAAATCCTGAAAGATTATACTTAAGTTCCTCAGGTCTTCCTATTCCTTCATAAGGATGTTGTCTCATCTCTTTTAAGATGTTCCCCAATTTAATTAATAAAGTCTTATTACCAACTTTAAATAACGCCTTTATATCTTTATCTGCCTTTTTGGAAAATCGTACGTCGTACATTTATTTTAGTCCTAAATATTCATCAATATCTTCTACTAAAATTGATTCTCCTCTTTTATATTCAGCCATCGCCTCAGCAACAACATTCAAAAGTTCCTCATTTTCTTCCAACCTAATTTCATCCTTCATAGGCGTAATTAAATAAGACTTATCCTTACCACGCTGCACAACAATAGTCTCATCATTGTCCACCTTATCAAGGTAATACTTTTGATTAGAGCGAAACTCACCACTACTTATAACTAACATAATTTTAATTGCTTGTACGTTTTCGGTACAAATATAATACTTTTTAATTGGGAGAGCAATACTTTATTAGGTTAAGCAATAATAGAGGAGAGATCAAAAATATAACTTCTGTTACTTAATGCCAACATAAATACAATCTTAACATTTTATATTTTAACATTTTACAAACATTACTGTCATAAATATGACGTGTGAAATACACAGGCGTCAGCGCGACCGTGATAGAAGCGGCACGGAATGCTCTAGCTCTCCGTTTCTGCTGGGAGTGACAGAGCGGACCTCCCGAAAAATATAAATTCTAGGTGTCGGGATCTCATTCTATTCGAGAAGCTACTGTTCACGACCTAGCAGAACGAGAGAGGTAGAGTATGAAGTATAGCGGATAGCGCGATAAGTCGCCCACATTATTATTTTTTTTAAAAACTATTTATCAATAGCTATGTATAAATCACAAAAGAGAAAAGCCCTTGCAGAGATTTCTACAAGGGCTTTATTTTATTCTAAATTACGGGTCTAATACTCGTCCCAACTCTTAATTGCGATATCTTCACGACTAATCGTTGTGAATGCATTAATAAAAGCAGAAGCTAAACGCGCATTCGTAATCAATGGAATATTATGATCCACAGCACCACGACGCACCTTATAACCGTTATCCAACTCACTCTGAGTTAAGTTACGTGGAATATTGACGATAAGGTCAAGCTTTTTAGTTTTCACGTAATCCATAATATTGGGTTGCTGCTGGTCATTAGGCCAATATAAACGTGTTGACGCAACACCATTTTCAGCCATAAAGTCGTGTGTACCACCTGTGGTGAAAATATTATACCCTTTACTCTGAAGACGTTTTGCACTGGCAAGTAATTCCACCTTAGATTTAGCAGGACCAGAAGATATCAATACATTTTTCTCTGGAATACGGTAACCTACAGAAATCATAGAAGTTAAAATGGCTTCGTTGAAATTATCTCCAAGACACCCCACCTCACCAGTAGATGACATATCCACACCTAAAACAGGATCGGCCTTAAGAAGACGTGTGAACGAAAATTGAGGAGCTTTAATCCCCACATAATCAAGATCAAATGCATTTTTAACAGGAGGCTCTACTGGCATATCCAACATGACTTTAGTTGCCATTTCAATAAGATTTACCTTAAGCACCTTAGATACAAATGGGAATGAACGTGAAGCACGTAAGTTACACTCAATCACCTTTATGTCATTATCCTTTGCCAACAACTGCATATTGAAAGGCCCCGTAATCTCTAAAGCTTTAGCAATAGCACGTGCAATTTTCTTCACACGACGTATGGTCTCAACATATAATTTCTGTGCTGGGAATACGATAGTGGCATCACCCGAGTGAACACCCGCAAATTCCACGTGTTCCGAAATCGCATAAGTAATCATTTCGCCATTTTTTGCTACAGCATCAACTTCTATCTCTTTGGCTTCTTCAATAAAGTCGGAAACCACAACAGGATATTGTTTAGATACGTTAGCTGCCAACGTTAGAAAATGTTCTAATTCATCTTTGTTAGAAACCACATTCATTGCCGCACCTGACAACACATAAGAAGGACGAACAAGCACAGGATAATCAACTTCCTCTACAAACTTAAAGATGTCATCCACACTAGTCAACTCACTCCAACGAGGCTGATCTATACCTAATTCGTCCAACATAGCGGAGAACTTCTGACGGTTCTCAGCATTGTCAATATTCGTAGGATGAGTTCCTAAGACAGGCATATTTTCAGCATCAAGACGCATAGCCAGATTATTAGGAATTTGTCCACCAACCGAAACTATCGTTCCTTTAGGTTGCTCTAAATCAAGAATATCAAGAACACGTTCTAGTGTTAATTCATCAAAATAAAGACGATCACACATATCATAATCTGTACTTACCGTTTCAGGATTATAGTTGATCATAATACTTCGCAGTCCCTGCTCGTGAACGGTCTTTATCGCCGTAACACTACACCAGTCGAACTCTACAGAACTACCAATACGATAAGCGCCAGAGCCAAGAACAACAACAGAATTGTTATCATTAACAAATTCTACATCATGCTCACTACCTGAGTAAGTCACATATAAATAATTGGTCTGAGCAGGATACTCACCACCAAGGGTATCAATTTGCTTAACAAAAGGAAGGATATTACGACTCTTACGGTATTTACGCACCTTTAATAAGTCATCAGAAATCTCAAATCCTTCGCATTTTAAGACTTCACGTGCAATCTGGAAATCTGAGAAACCAAGCTGTTTGGCTCGACGCAGAAGAGTATCAGGAAGCTCAGGAAGCTCATTTTTAGAAAAAAGCTCGTTTTTAATATCAATAATATTCTGAAGTTTCTGCAAGAACCAACGATCAATTTTGGTCATCTTGTAGATATCCTCAATAGTATATCCTTTTTGCATCGCCTCCGAAATAGCGAAAACACGTTTATCTGTAGGGTTTTGAAGTTCTGTTTCCAAATCCTCTTTATTCATGTTAAGCTCATGATTACCCACAAACCCGTGCATGCCTTCACCAACCATACGAAGACCTTTCTGAATAGCCTCTTCGAAAGTACGACCAATGGCCATAATTTCACCAACAGATTTCATACTGGAACCTATCTGCTTAGAAACACCAGAAAATTTACTTAAATCCCAACGCGGTATTTTACACACCACATAATCGAGAGCAGGCTCAAAACAAGCCGTTGTGGTTTTGGTTACAGAATTCTTCAATTCGTGAAGACCATAACCCAATCCCAACTTAGCCGCAACGAAAGCCAAAGGATAACCTGTAGCTTTGGAAGCAAGAGCCGACGAACGACTCAAACGCGCATTAACCTCAATAACACGATAATCTTCAGAAAATGGATCATACGCATACTGCACATTACACTCACCAATAATACCAATATGACGAATGATACGGATAGCTATTTCACGTAATTTATGATAATCTTTATTGGATAAAGTCTGAGAAGGTGCTACTACAATACTTTCTCCAGTATGAATACCAAGCGGGTCAAAATTCTCCATATTACATACAGTAATACAGTTATCGTACTGGTCACGCACCACTTCGTACTCCACCTCTTTCCATCCTTTGATAGATTCCTCAACTAATACTTGAGGAGAATAAGCAAAGGCAGATTCAGTAAGTGTACGTAATTCTTCTTCATTATGACAAAATCCGGAACCTAAACCTCCTAAGGCATAAGCTGCTCGAACTATAATAGGAAATCCTATTTCTTGTGATGCCTTAATACATTCCTCTACATTATAACAAGGAATAGAAATGGGAGTACTCACATTAATCTCAGCAAGCTTACCTGAAAAAATCTCACGGTCTTCAGTATCAATGATGGCCTGTACTGGCGTACCCATCACTTTTACTTCATACTTGTCTAAAATACCATTTCTAAAAAGCTCCACACCACAATTAAGAGCAGTCTGTCCACCAAAAGCTAATAAAATACCCTCTGGTTTTTCTTTCTTAATGACTTGTTCTACAAAATAAGGAGTAATAGGTAAAAAATACACCTTATCAGCTACATGTTCTGAGGTTTGAACAGTGGCGATATTAGGGTTAATAAGCACACTATAAACGCCTTCCTCACGCAAGGCCTTTAAAGCTTGAGAACCAGAATAATCAAATTCCCCAGCCTCCCCAATTTTCAACGCTCCCGATCCCAGGATAACTACTTTCTTGACCTTTTGATTTGTCATTTTATATAGATTTTTTCTTGTTTTTTACAGGTTGCCCAAATTCGTGCAAAGGTAACAAAAATGACTCGTACAATGAAGCATTTTGTCGGTTTTCGTCTAAATAAATAACACTTTGCTACAGCAAACAACGGTGTGGTATCCAAAACGCACTGTATTCATCAAATCACACAACATTTCAGCACAGCAAACTAAAAAAAAACATGTTTTTTAGAGAAAGAAAAACAAAACCAATTCTAATTGTTCTCTTTATTTTTAGGGCGGCCGAGCAGGCTATCCGTTCCTACTTCCGGCACTAGTCAGCTCTATAGATGCTACGCCATCTGAGGGTTTGCTAACGCGCCACCCTCAGCTGTCGGCACTATAGGCTGCCTATCACCTACAGTACCACTGCTATCCTTGCCGCTCTGTTACTCGCCATATTTCACCACTTACACAAAAAAAGGCCGTCCCACACCATAGTGAGACGGCCTTTTATTATAATGATAAAATCTTAGATCTAGAAAATACTATAAGCTACAGTAACACCTGCCATCACAACAGATACCATAGTCATTAGTTTGATAAGAATGTTCAATGAAGGACCAGAAGTATCTTTGAAAGGATCACCTACAGTATCACCTACCACACTTGCTTTGTGTGTCTCACTTCCTTTGCCACCTAAATTACCACGCTCTACATACTTCTTAGCATTATCCCAAGCACCACCTGAGTTATTGAGCATACAAGCTAAAGTAAAACCAGTCGTTAAACCTCCAACAAGCAGACCAACCACACCAGCTACACCCAACAAAACACCTACACCTACCGGAACGGCAATAGCAAGAATAGAAGGTAAAAGCATTTCTTTCTGAGCTCCAATAGTAGAAATCTCTACACATTTAGCATAATCAGGTGTTGCTTTTCCTTCAAGGATTCCTTTAATTTCACGAAACTGGCGACGCACTTCGTCCACCATAGCACCCGCAGCACGACCTACCGCTTTCATGGTCATCGCACAAAAAACAAAAGACATCATAGCGCCAACAAACAAACCACCAATTAACATAGGATTAAATATGTTAAGTTCGAAATAATTAACAAAATCGTGAATACCAGCGACCTCAAGACTATCTAAACCTGTAGCAGCAAGGAAAGCATCACCTTTTTCAGGAATACGTCCTAACCACAAGCGAATATCTTCCATATAGGCAGCAAGCAATGCCATAGCTGTTAATGCAGCAGAACCAATAGCAAAACCCTTGCCTGTAGCAGCGGTAGTGTTACCAAGAGAATCGAGAGCATCAGTACGCTGTCTTACTTCTTCAGGCAAATTAGCCATTTCTGCATTACCACCTGCATTATCAGCAATAGGACCAAAAGCATCGGTAGCCAGTGTAATACCTAATGTAGAAAGCATACCTACAGCTGCAAAACCAATACCATATACACCAATAGAAAAATTAGAGAAACCTCCTGCAAAACCGTAAGCTCCAATAATAGCTGCAGCAATAGTAATAACAGGAATCCAAGTAGAATACATACCAGTAGCAATACCATCTATGATAGTCGTTGCTGCACCTTGTTGCGCTTGTTCCGCAATACCTTTAGTCGGTTTGTACTCATCAGAAGTATAATATTCGGTTCCTTGCCCTATCACAACACCAGCCACAAGACCAGTAACTACGGACAAAAAGATCCCCCAAGTAATCATTCCTGTACTAGCCATCACAGCTATAGCAGCAAGAATTAAAAAAGAACTACCACCAGTACCAATAAGTAAAGCATTAAGCAATCCCTTTTGAGTAGCTGAATCCTTAGTACGCACCATAAAAATACCTGCTATAGAAAGTAGAATACCAATAGCAGCAACCACCATAGGAGCAATCACAGCATTATGAACATCCATACCTTCACTCTTAAGAACAACAGCAGGCAAGGCAGCACCCAAAGCCGCGGTAGCTAAGATAGAACCACAATACGACTCGTAAAGGTCAGCACCCATACCAGCTACATCACCTACATTATCACCTACATTATCAGCAATAGTTGCAGGGTTACGAGGATCATCCTCAGGAATACCCGCTTCTACTTTACCTACTAAGTCGGCACCTACATCAGCAGCTTTAGTATAAATACCACCACCTACACGCGCAAATAAAGCCTGTGTAGAAGCACCCATACCAAATGTCAACATAATAGTGGTAATTTCAAACAATTTACGTCCAGGCTCCATACCTTGATGTACAAAATCAAGACCAAAAAGGTGAACTCCTGTTGCCATATGCTCTGGTGTAAAAACAATAGTAGTCAAGAACCAGAACCAAGCAGCGATATCTAATAAACCGAAACCGACAACTACTAATCCCATCACAGCACCAGAACGAAAAGCGACTTTCAAACCTTGGTTAAGTGAATGCGAAGCTCCTTGTGCAGTACGTGCAGAAGCAAACGTTGCCGTTTTCATACCTAAGAAACCACAAAGCCCCGAAAAGAAACCTCCCGTAAGGAAAGCAATAGGAACAAATGGATTCTGAACACCGAGATAAGCAAGAACAGAAAGAATAACAAACAACACTATAAAAACCTTAATAACAACACGGTACTGACGATTAAGATAAGCCATTGCACCTTCACGAACATATTGAGCAATCTCTTTCATGCGAGCGGTGCCTTCAGACATCGCCATCATCTTCTTAAAAAAATACCAAGCAAAAGCTAACGCAATAAGCGCAGCTACAGGCACAAAATAAAAAATTGGATTCATTGTGGTTAAGTATTAGATTAGATTAATAATAAATTATCACATAGTAATGAACAAAAATAGCAAATTAAAAGAGAAAAGCAAATCCCAACAAACTAAAGGCCTCATAACTTGAATATAGGGTAAAATTTCAAAAAACAGCAAGAAGTATTTATGTTCTGCTTACTGCTTTGAACTCGTCTTTAAGACATAAATGCATCTTCAAAATACTCCAATTGAGGACGACCATTATAAGGTAACAAAATAGCCATCACATCAAATCGAGAATCAATATCTAAATCATGCTCAACAATAAAAGCTTCTGCTGCATTTATAATACGTGATATCTTTTGATCAGAAACAGCCTCTTCAGGATTTCCAAAATAAGAACTTGTACGCGTTTTCACCTCAACAAAAACCAAGACATCTCCATCTTTAGCTACAATATCCAATTCCAGATGATGATAATGCCAGTTGGTCGCTAAGATGCGATAACCACGTTTACGAAGATAAGCCACAGCCATCTCTTCTCCTTTTTTTCCTATTTCTGTTTTTGTATTGAGAGACATAAGCAGAGTGAATTAGTTAATGTCATATTTTACAAAAAGACTTCTCTGTAATCTAGCTCAGTGTAAAAAAATGCACTTAAGTATTCTATCAAAAAATTTAGCCCATTAAAAACACAATAATAAAACTTACCAATTAACAATTAGAAACTTACAGTCAACAACCTTGAAGAAAACCTACAAGGCATTTAATTAAAGAACATTTTATGAGCAACAAGCTACGGAGAATTAAACCCACAATGTGGGATTAAACCAATAGAGCACAAGTGTTATTTTCAACTTTAATTTTTAGGATTTTCCCCAATGGTAAAGCTATCGTAGGATCACTATGTCCAACGGGCAAACCAAAGATAAGAGGGAAATCGTATTTTTCAGAAAACATGCGCAACATTTCCTCAACACTCTGACCAAAAGGACGGTCATTATCTTTCATTGCGGTAAAATCACCCACAATAAGACCTTTAATATCAGAGAAAACACCCGCTAAAGCCAGACTCTGCAACATACGATCGGTATGGTATAAATATTCACACAAATCTTCCAAAAACAATATTTTGCCCTTATAATTAGGAGCATAAGGAGTACCCTGCAAACTATATAGAATAGAAAGGTTTCCACCTACAATTTCACCTTCAAGAGAACAATCCAAGTCATTAAGTGGAGATTCCCAAACAAATGAATAATGATCCTCAAATAGAGCTTGTTTTAGAGTCGTCAACGAGAGATGATGCTCTTCTTGTTTAGGAAAACTATTGGGCATTAAAGCATGCAAAGAGGAAATTTCAAAGCCATTAACAACAGCATGAAGGTTACAAATATCACTGTATCCCACCAGCAGTTTAGGTTTTTTAATAAAGGTGGTCCAGTCAATTTTATCAAGAAGTTGAATGGCTCCATAACCACCACGCGAAGCCATGATGACCTTAGCTGTAGGATGATCCAAAGCCCATTGCAAATCATGCAAACGCTGTTCTATAGTTCCAGAAAAATTATGGTATTCGCCACACGCAAAAGTAGAGACCTCAACTTTCAGATCCCATGCGTTAAGCTTCTTTACTGCATTATCAATATTATCTTTCAGCACACGTCCTGAAGGCGATATAATAAGAACAGTATCTTGTGGTTTTAGTTTCACTTTTCAAACGAATTAGAAACAATAGGATAACATATAAACATAAGAAAGGCTCAAGCCCTCTTAATATTAATATTCAATATGCTCAACATCAATATCAGCATTCAGAAAAACCTGAGCAGAAGCTTTAAAACGATCCGATGACTCCGTCGTATAAAATTTAACGTGGCCATTCGTTGCACAGCGCATCTCCATTTCGGGATGACGCTTAAGATATAAAAGCAATTTTTCCGCAACAAGCTCTCCCTGAGTTAAGATAGTCACGTTTTCAGGGACGTATTTTCTGATTTTATCTAATAATAAAGGATAATGAGTACAACCAAGAATCAGCGTATCAATAGCTGGATCATTTCTCATTATTGCACTAATATGCTGCTGTACAAAATAATCAGCACCAGGTTTATCATATTCCCCATTCTCGACCAAAGGCACCCACATAGGACAAGCCTCCTCCGTCACTTTTATTTCAGGAAATAATTTATTAATCTCTAAGAGATAGGAATGACTGCGAACAGTACCATAAGTACCCAAAAGTCCAACATGACGGCTTTTGCTTAGCAGCCCCACCTCTTCAACACTCGGTCTGATAACGCCCAACACGCGTTTATGAGGTGATAACCGAGGCAAGTCATTCTGCTGTATATTACGAAGAGCCTTAGCCGAAGCCGTATTACAAGCTAATATTACTAATTCGCACCCCAAAGAAAATAATTTTGTAACCGCCTCTAAAGTATATTGATAAACAACATCAAAAGAACGTGTCCCATAAGGTGTGCGCGCATTATCTCCTAAATAAATATAATCATATTGAGGCATTAATTCTCTAATATGACGAAAGACAGAGAGTCCACCATAACCAGAATCAAAAATACCAATAGGAGCTTTACGCATCAGTAAAATATAATGTAATAGTTCAAAAGAACTACTCTAAACCTAGTTTCTTACGAACCAAAGGTTTAATATCAACACTTTGTGTAGAGTGATACAACACAGCACCACCAGACAAATCAAAGACATAAATAAAACCCTGCTCTGCAGCCACGTCATCAATGGCTTTTTTCACTTTATCCATAACAGGCTGAGTCAACTCACCTTGTTTTTTCTGCATAGATGTTTGCGCATCTTGATAAAACTTTTGGATATTAGCTTGCATCTGTTGCAACTCCTGCTCTTTGTATGCACGTACAGACTCTGGCATAGTATCGGCAGCAGCTTGATATTTCATCGCTTCTTTTTCCAACTCGGCTTGCATATTTTTCAACAACTCATTATTGTTGGTTTGAAGAGTTTCAAGTTGACTCATCACCGCTTCCATTGCAGGTAGATTTCCCATTAATTCCTGAGAATTAATATGTCCAAACTTAAAATTCTGAGCGCTCATAACAAATACAGCACACAAAGCAATAACTAATACAATTGATTTTTTCATTAATCTAGGTTTTAAAAAACAGTACTTAACTTATAACATTCCCAACTCTAATTGGGCTTCTTCACTCATCATATCTTTATCCCAAGCAGGATCAAAAACGAGATTAACCACACAATTTTTTACATCCTGTATCATCTCGACTTTTTCCTTTACCTCATTTACAATATAATCTGCCATAGGACAACCTGGCGCGGTAAGAGTCATCTCAATTTCTACATCGAGTGTTTCTTTTACATCTATTGAATAGATCAAGCCCAAGTCATATACATTGACCGGTATTTCGGGATCAAAGACGGTTCTCAAAGACATAATAACCGCCTCTTCGTATCGTAATAAATCTTCCATTTTATTGATTCAATTTAGCGTTATAAGCAATAGCATATAACTTCATTTGTTTAACCATGGACAACAAACCATTAGAACGAGTAGGCGATAAATGACTGCTCAACCCCACTTCTTTGATAAAATATAAATCACTATTTACTATATCTTTCACGGATTGTCCCGAGTAAACACGCAATAACAATGCCACAATACCTTTTACAATTACAGCATCACTCTCGGCATAAAAATACAATTTACCATCTTTCTCTTCGGCATCGATCCACACTTTACTTTGACACCCCTCAATGAGAACTTGATCCGTTTTACGCGACTCATCCATCACCTCAAGCTCATTCCCCAGTTCTATTAAATAAGCATACCGATCCATCCAGTCGTCAAATATAACAAACTCTTCAATGATTGAATCTTGTATTTCATTTATTGTCATTCTTATCTCAATTTTAATTCGCAAATGTAGGGAAAAAGTCTTTGAATTATAAATTGTGAATTACGAATTCTGAATTTTCTATTATTTGATGTGATCAATAAAAAGGAAATGCAGCAATTGTACAATTACAATAAAGACACAATATGATGATATTCAAACCTTTTAGTTCTCATTACGAATGACACCTTTATATAAAAAGATGATCTCACAAGATATTTTACTAAAAAACCACCATTGCTTTAGAATCAATGGTGGTTTTCAATATTAAGAACAATTCAACATCTATTTGTTCATTGACGTATTTATCTATAATAATTCAAATTGAGTCACTAAATCATCGCTAGGATCTATTCCTACCCAAACAGAGAAATCGCCAGATTCAGCTCCCCATTCTTG
Source organism: Bacteroidales bacterium (assembly GCA_965662645.1). Lineage (GTDB taxonomy): Bacteria > Bacteroidota > Bacteroidia > Bacteroidales > UBA5342 > UBA5342. Next base: position 156,526 of record CBFIII010000001.1, on the reverse strand, counting down.
CTTATAAGGATTGTAAAACGCCAAATCCTTTTCTTCTAATTCAAATGTAACAGTCACACTCTCGCCTACTTCAAGATAAATTTTCTCAAAACCTTTTAGCTGACAAACAGGAGGTGCTACACTCGCAAAATGATCACGAATATAAAGCTGAACAACCTCTGCTCCAGCGTAACGTCCTACATTTGATATTTCTACACTTACAGTTAACACTTCCCCACGTTGCAATTTCTCATTACTAATCGAGAAATTTGAATAATCAAAAGAAGTATAGCTCAACCCATAACCAAAAGGGAATAGTGGCGAGTTTTCTGAATCTGTATAATGTGACCAGAATACACCATCACCCACATCAGTAGGTCTGCCTGTATTCTTATGGTTATAATAAATAGGACACTGCCCTACGTTGCGCGGAAAAGTCATCGGCAACTTCCCTGAAGGATTATAATCCCCAAATAACACATCAGCAATGGCATTTCCTGACTCAGAACCTAAGTGCCACGTTTCAAGTATTGCAGGCACTTTTCCCACCACATCGGTGAGATCTAGTGGTCGTCCATTCATTAATACCAACACCACATTTTTATTGACTTGTACAATGGCATCAAGCAAATCTATTTGTTTTCCTTTAAGTTTAATATCGGTCTGACTGCGTCCTTCTCCCGACTGAAAACAATGTTCGCCTAAGCATAAGACCACCACATCTGATTTCTTAGCCAAACGTACCGCTTCGGCCATTCCTTCAGTACTCGTCGTGTTTATTTCTAGCTCGGTCACAAAACTAGGTTCATTTAAGATGTAGTCGGGCCCTTTAGCGTAAGCCACACCTTTGTTAGATTTTGCTGTTTTAATACCATCTAATAAAGATACTGCCGAGTTGGGGATAGCTTGTGCACGCCAACTTCCTAATGGGGAATTGCGATCAGCCGCTAATTCTCCAATAACTGCAATGGTCTGAAGAGATGATTTATCTAGAGGAAGAATAGCCTTCTCATTCTTCAGTAAGACCATCGCTTCTCGCGCTAGTTCTCTAGCTTTTGCGCGATGTTCAACATTATAAACCTGCGCTTTCTCACGCTCTTCATCACAGTATTTATAAGGATCATCAAACAAGCCTAGTTTATATTTGAAAGACAAAACACGTCGTACGGCTCTATCAACGTAATCTTCATCAACTTTCCCAGACCTTACCATTTCAACAAGATGTACTGGATAACAGTAACCCTCCATATCCATGTCAGAACCAGCTATAATAGCTAATTGTGCGGCTTCACTGCTATCTCTGGCCACGCCATGTACTACTAATTCTTTTATTGAACCCCAGTCAGAGACGACCATACCCTCATAGTTCCATTCTTTACGGAGTATATCATCTAAGAGGTACTTACTACCCGTTACAGGCATCCCATTCAGCTCATTAAATCCATTCATGAAAGTAGCAACACCAGCATCAACGCATGCTTTAAAGGGAGGCAAGACGATATTACGAAGCGTATTCTCTGTGATTTCTGCGGAATTATAGTCACGACCTGCCTCAATAAAACCATAACCTGCGAAATGTTTAGCACAAGCAGCAATGGTATTATTGGCTTTCAAATCATCACCTTGAAAACCTTTGACACGAGCTTCCGCAAACCTAGCACCCAAATAAGGATCTTCTCCAGCACCTTCCATGACGCGCCCCCACCGCGCATCACGATAAACATCAACCATAGGCGCAAAGGTCCAATGAATACCAGAAGCAGCAGTCTCTATAGCTGCTATTCTAGCCGACTGGTACGCAATATCAGGATTAAAACTAGCGGCTTCTGCAAGGGGAATTGGGAACATGGTCACATAACCATGAATCACATCGTAACCAATCACCAAGGGAATGCCTAAGCGTGAATTTTCAACTGCTAATTCTTGTGCTTTCCGTGTGGCCTCTACACCATTAATATTAAGCATAGAGCCAACGTGCCCTGCTTTAATTTCTTCATACAACTCCTGTGCATCACCTCCCTTAGGAGCAGGACCTGTCATCTCCCACCGCCCCGTATATTGAACCAGCTGTCCTACTTTCTCTTCTAAAGTCATCTGACTCAAGAGATCCTCAACAAAAGGAATGGTGTTTTTTTGTTGCTTTGGCGCACAGCCAATCAGCAAGATAATCCCCAGAATCACAAGTAATATATTTGCCTTTTTCATTTCTTATTGTATTTGTAAATATTCATTCTTGATTTATGCTAATCATCATTGTACCACACAGGACTTTCCTTTTTGTCTCGTTTCTTTTTCGTCTCACAACGCCTATACATCATCAATTTAGCTAACAAACACAGGCCATCAGGACTATAAATATGGCAATATACAATAAAAAAGCTAATACCACCCATCCTATATTAAAAGCAAAAACATCCTCTTCAACTTCACCAATATCATCATGCTGCCCCATTGGAATAAGCTCCCAAACATCATAAATATATCTCAGAAGTCCTTGCATGTTTCTAAAATAAACAATATCATATTCTAGGTAGTAGCTAAATGTGATTTAGGAAAACCAAAAATACAATCTACACAGTATAACAACTAAGCAAATATATCATTTTATAAAAAAAAAGAGAATTTCATCCAAGCTAAAGTGCTCTTTAGTCTCAATTCATTATATTTTTATCTAAATTTGTAACCTAACAGAGAAAAAAAGAAAAGATGGACTACAATAGTAATAGAGACACATTGCGAATGCCTGAATATGGGCGACATATACAAAAAATGGTCATGCAAGCCGTTGCCATCGAAGATCGCGAAGAGCGCACCAAGTTCAGTGGTCACATCATTAAAGTCATGGGCGATTTATTTCCTTACTTGCGAGACGTTGCTGAATTTAAGCAAAAACTATACGATCATTTAGCTATTATGTCTGATTTCAAACTAGACATTGATGCAGATTATACCCTACCAACTTCTGAAGCTTTACAAGTCAAAGTAGAAACATTAGAATATCCACAACAAACGATCAAATTACGCTACTACGGACGTAAAGTAGAAGATATGATCACAGCTTGTGTGAAAGTTGAAGACGAAGAGATTCGAATGAGAATGGCTAATGCCATAGCCAATCAGATGAAGCATTCATTTTTGAATTGGAATAAAAAAGTAGTTCTTGAAGATAAGATATACAAAGATCTGAAACTCCTATCCAATGGGATTTTGAATTACACAGAAAAAGACTTTAAACTTGCGGACTCCAATTTCCAAAACCAACGTCCACAAAACAATCCTTACAAAAAGAATCAATCCTACAAAAAACGCAGAAAATAATGGCATCGTTTATTGTTGAGGGAGGTCATACGCTTTCCGGAGAAATAGAAGCACAAGGAGCAAAAAATGAAGCTCTACAAGTTATTTGTGCCGTTCTACTCACCAAAGAAAAAGTGATCATCCATAATATACCAGATATTTTGGATGTTAATAACCTCATTCAATTGATGCGAGATTTAGGCGTTGAAGTTGAGAAATGTAACGAACACACCTATTCTTTTAAAGCAGAAAACATTGCTATTGATTATATGAAAACCGATGTCTTCCGCACACAAAGTGCCTCATTACGCGGTTCGGTAATGATATTAGGTCCTCTTTTAGCTCGTTTCGGGAAAGCTTACCTCCCCAAACCAGGAGGAGACAAGATAGGAAGACGACGACTAGACACTCACTTTCAAGGGTTTATAAAGTTAGGTGCCAGTCTTAATTTTGAATACAAAGAAAATTTCTTTAAAGTAGAAGCTCCTAAATTAGTGGGAACTTATATGCTACTGGACGAAGCTTCGGTTACAGGAACAGCCAACATCATATTAGCTTCAGTAAAAGCAGAAGGAAAAACGACCATTTACAATGCCGCATGCGAACCTTACATACAGCAACTGTGCAAAATGCTAGTGAGTATGGGTGCTAAAATTAACGGCATAGGCTCCAACCTTATTACTGTAACTGGTGTAGAAGAACTAAGTGGGTGCGAACATACACTCATGCCCGATATGATTGAGATAGGCAGTTTCATTGGTATGGCAGCTATGACACAATCAGCCATCACTATTAAGAATGCATTTAAAAGCGATCTAGGCATTATCCCTATGCAATTCTCACGTTTAGGTATTAAGATAGAAAAAAGAGGAGATGATCTTTTTATTCCCGCACAAGAACATTATGAAATAGATAATTTTATTGATGGTTCTATTATGAACATCAGTGATGCCCCTTGGCCAGGACTTACACCTGACTTAATAAGTGTTTTTTTAGTGATAGCTACACAAGCCAAAGGCAGCTTATTAATTCACCAAAAGATGTTTGAAAGTCGTCTGTTTTTTGTGGATAAACTAATTGATATGGGTGCTCAGATCATTCTCTGCGATCCACACCGAGCTACCGTCATTGGACACGATAGAAAAATGCCTCTAAGAGCATGTAAGATGAGCAGCCCCGACATACGCGCTGGAGTAGCTTTATTAATTGCAGCATTATCAGCAGAAGGAACTTCTACCATTGAGAATATCAACCAAATAGACAGAGGATATCAATTTATAGACCAACGATTGAATAAGTTAGGAGCAAAGATAACCCGATTGTAAAAATCAAGTCAACAACCTCGGTGCAAGCCAACGAGACATTTATTTGAAGAACATTTTTTATTCGCACTAAGTAAGCTAAGGAGAATTAAACCCACAATGTGGGATTAAAAGCCTAAAAGATGTCGTAACCCTTTGCCTTTTTTCTTTACATCCAGCTTATTACCTGAAATGCTTGCATAGATAACACCCCAATCAGGCATACCCCCAAAATTACGGTCATCAATATACATATCGGCAATAATTTTACGACTCATACAATTATTAAATACTTCTTCAGGAAAGTTTTTATTTATAGCATAAAATTTCACACCTTTTTGCTCACAAAAAGAAACGGCTTTTGCCAAATCATTTCCTGCACGATAAGTCCATAAAATGAGCTGATGTCCATCATCCACAAGACGTTTAAGGGTGTCAATAGCAAACGGTATCTCATCCCCAATTAAAGGATATTTGTGTTCTACAATAGTACCATCAAAATCAACCGCTATAATCATTATTATAAATTTGAAGTTTTATTTTTCCTGCATAGTACGAAAAATAGTTGGAGCAATAAGCAGCATCATCAAAGATATACCAGCCATCATTTGTACAGATTGCTCTTGATTAAAAATCAACATCATGGCATTAACAAAATTGATACCACAAAGCACATAAAGCACTTTTTTTTGTAAAACTATATTTTCTTTAGGCACTTCAGTATCTATGTCCACAGAAATCGCTTTTCTTTTGAACCAACTAAAAGCTAAAATAACACCAGCAAGAGTTATGAAATAAGCTATAGCTTGAGATTGTATAACTAAATCTTTTGGTGGCTCAAAGCTAAACATTTTCACCACAAAAATAGCTACAACAATAAAAGCCACACTAATAAAAAAAAATCGAATATGAAGTTTCATAATCTAAAGATAAAAAAAACACACAATAACCTAAGAAATTGTGTGTTTTAAATGAGTTTAAAGTCCTAATTTCTTGCGAATTGATTTTGGAATAGCATCTTTGTTAACAATGATATTCATTGTCTTATACTCAACAAAAGCCTCAGACATATATAAGAAACCTTTATATTTACTATTCTCTGTATTCCACGAATTTTTAGTTTTATAATATAAATTTCCGTTCTGATCTTTGGCAGTACCCACAATATGCATACCATGATCATCAGTAGTAGTCCAGTTGTCAAATGCTTCTTGGCGCATCTGCTGTGTAATAACTTTTTCGGGAACAATATTATTAAAGCTAAAGAAAGCACTATCTGCTTTATTTTCCCATTTAGAACGCTCAGAATTAGCCATTTCCTTCACATCAGTTTCAGGGATAATAGCAAGCCCTTTCTTGTGAGAAAAACCTTTTTCGCTCACATCGCCACCCCAAGCAATGGTGTAACCCTGCTCAAGTGAGTAGTTAAAGATACGCATTAAATCTTCTAAAGGTACATTATAAGAAGAAGACCATTGCCAATTATCTGGTATTTCAAGAATAAAAGAAGTATAAAAAGGATGATGAGTATATGAAGTAATCGACACATAATCGTCTGCTTTCACACCTACTTTTTTATCAGCAAATTCTTTAGCAGTAAGTACTTCGCCATCTACATCAACAGTTTGAGGCAACACACCAAAATAAGTATCAAGTAAACCATTAAATCCTATTTTCCAAACAGAAGATAATTTTTTATTACGATTCTTAATGACACCATTAACAAAACCATCAAATACAGCATCAAGCTCTCCAAAAACAGGAGCTTCTTCACCATATTCAATACCTTTATACATACTATCGGTCAGAGCTCCATAGGTATCATAAGCCCACAATACATCATAAAAACTACCACCTTGACTAAAATTCAATTCTCCATGAGTACGCACATAACGTTCAGCCTTATAGGCATAATTATGACGAACAATGAACATCTCTGAAAGATTAAGAGAGTCATAACCCAAACGCATCGATTCTGATTCTATGAAAGAGATACCAGAATAACTCCAACAAGTACCACTTCTATTTTGATCTTTCACACTAGTATGTGGTAATACCACGACATCCTCAATAACATACCCTTTCTTAATTTTCGTAGTGTCAACATCTTGTGCCCACATACTTGAAACTATAAAAAGAACTAACAACAACATTTTATATTTCATACAAATCATTTTAATATTTAATTATAAACACTTTCTTTACTTTTAGAAAAAACAAATATTTTCAGATAAAAATAACCTAATATTCCTGCAAGAAAAGAACCACCTAAGATACCTAATTTGGCGGAATCAAGATCCACACCTTTTTCAAAAGATAACATCGCTATAAAAAGAGACATAGTAAAACCAATACCACCTAAGATGCCCATCCCCAATAAGGCTCTTACAGTCAACTCCTTAGGAAATTCAACTAATTTAAGCTTCTTAGCAATAAGAGAAAAACTAAAAATACCCACCGTTTTCCCAACAACAAGAGATAACATAATTAGAATAGGAAAAAAAGTAATATGAAACTCATGATTACCTACTAAACGCACACCTGTATTAGCAAAAGCAAACAAAGGCAGTACAAAGAAATTTGAAAATCGATGCATGCCGTGTTCAAGATTCTGTAAAGGTCCTAAAACGTTTCGAGAATCATTACTTATATTATCAAGACAGGAGAGTTGTTTTTTTGTCATAATATTCTCTTGTCTATTCTTTATACTTCTTTCTTCCGATAAAAATACACGAAAACTTTCTCTCATTTTACTAAAAAAATCAGGCATAGAAATATAGGATTTAATCGGAATCGTTAAACCAACCAGCACCCCTGCAATAGTGGCATGAACCCCTGATTCTAACATACAATACCAAACAACGGCTCCAATAATCATATAAGGAAATACCACCCTTACATTCAATCTATTAGCTAGAAATAATAAAAGTAAGCCTCCAAAAGCTAATCCTAAATATAACAAATTAATAGAGCTACTATAGAAGAAAACAATTACCAGAACCGCACCCAGATCATCAGCAATAGCAAAAGCAGTAAGAAATACTTTTAATTCTAATGGTACACGATTGCCTAACAGCGATAATATGCCTAAAGAAAAAGCGATATCAGTAGCCATAGGGATAGCCCAAGCCTTATCAACACTTGGATCATTATTAAATAATACAAATATTAATACGGGAACAATCATACCACCAATTGCAGCAATTACAGGAAGCATTGCCTTTTTAGGTGAAGATAAAACACCAATCATCGACTCACGTTTTATCTCTAAAGTGACCAATAAAAAGAAGACCACCATCAAGCCATCATTAATCCAAGCATGCACTTCATGACTTAAAGAAAAATCCCCTATATTAATCGAAATTGGAAGATGTAAAAAATGTTCATACCAATGATGCAAATCAGAATTAGCAATAACTAATGCAAGAAATGTAGCAAAAAGCAAAACAATACCAGACAAAGCATCACCTCTAATATTCCTTCTCAGAATTCGAAGTGATGGTTCTACATTAGGGTCAGATGATTTATGTTTAGAAAACAAACTCATAAGGCTATTATTGATTATTTTGTAATTCTAATATTGTATTAATTACAATATTAGGCTTAATATCTAAAAGACATGCTCTGTATTCTTCGGGCATCTTACAAGTAGTATTACCAGCTTTAGTACAAGGTCTGCATTTTAGATTATTGATTTCTAAGACTTTTACAGTTTTTCCTGTAGGATAACCAAAAGCTGTAGGCCCCATAAGAGCAATAGCTTTCCGTCTAAATAAATCAGCTGCATGTAAAAACCCAGTATCAGCAGAAACCACAATACGTGACTTACTAATAACATAAAAACTTACTTGAAGGCTCGTTTTGCCGGACAAATTAATAACTCTATCAGGAGCTATCTCTTCTATCTCACGCGTAAAAACATCATCAGGACCAGCCAAAATAATAAATCGATAATCAGACATTTTAGCAACCAACTCTTGCCAATACGTAACAGGCCAACGTTTCAACTCCCATGCTGCCGAAGGAACGATAGTTATCACCTTTTCATCATCAAAAACATCCCCTAAAAGAACATTTCCTTGCTGACGTATATCATCAGAAAAATGCCAATCGGTATCGTACGTTTTTTCAACATCTATTCCCCACTTTAATAAAGGTTTACGGAAAGAGACAACCGCTTTGAAAGGAACTGGAATAGCTTTCCTGATGTGTAGCTGAAAAAAGAGGAAACGACGAAAACGATGTTTCTTCCTAATCGTAAAATTCATCTTAGATTGCAAACTAGGAAATCCTAAAAGAATGCGCACAATTAAAGAACGAATATTCTGATGAGCGTCATAGACGTAATCAAATTTCTCACGACGTAGAAGAGCTACCATTTTAAAAAGCCCTGCTAAACCTGTCTTCTTGTTATAAGACCATATCTTATCCAATTCAGGATGAGTACTTAGCATAGTCGAGAAATCACTCCGACATATCCAATGCACTTCTGCATCCAATTGATATGACAAAGGATTGATAACAGACATACATTGAATAATGTCGCCTATAGAGCTAAATCGTATTATGAGGACTTTTTTCTTCAAATAATTATTTTGAACGTTCAAGTAAACGCTCTGCTAAATTAATAAATTCTTGTTTATTATCTATATCTAACTGTTCTATTGCTTTTAGCGATTCCTGAAAATAACGCTCAGCCTGTCGTTGAGTCAAATCATCAATACCCAATTCAGAATATATTGCTTTTACCTCATTGATCTTTTCTTCTTGAGGTATTTCCTTACTCTTCAAGAGATCTAATAATCTTTCTTTCGTATCGCCCTCAGCATGTTGCAAAGCCGAAATCAAAAGATATGTTTTTTTATTGTTGACAATATCACTCCCGATATCTTTACCAAAAGTATCAAAATCACCAAAAGTATCTAACCAGTCGTCACGTAACTGAAAAGCAAGACCCAAATTTATACCAAATTTTCCGAAGAGCCTAACCTGTTCTGAGTCAGCACCAGCAATAATAGCTCCCATCTTAAGAGAAGCTTCAATTAAAACCGCAGTTTTATATTCGATCATGGTAATATACTCATCAACACTAACATCCATACGGCATTCAAAATCCATATCATACTGCTGACCTTCACACACTTTAAGAGCGGTATCAGAAAAAACAGCTAAAACATCTTTTAAATAACGTTTGCGTGTACGAGTCACCAATTGATAAGCCATAATCTGCATAGCATCACCTGATAAAATCGCCGTATTATTGTCCCATTTTTTATGAACAGTCAAACGACCACGTCGCATTTCATCATTATCCATCAAGTCGTCGTGCAACAAAGTAAAGTTATGAAAAACTTCTAACCCCAAAGCAGGATAAATAGCTTTCTCAACATCCCCACCCAAAGCAGTACAAGCCATAAGACATAATGCAGGACGAATACGTTTACCGCCGCAAGAAAGAGAATACTCAATGGGGCGATACAAATGCTCTGGTGCCATCACCAAATGCATATTTAATATTTCATTTTCTACCCGTTTACGGGCATCATCAAAAGTCATCGCAACAAATTAAATTCATCTAACAATTCAGCCATTTCAGTCTGAACCTCCAAAGCATTCTTGCGTGCTTCTTCCGCGAAATCCTCCGTATCATCAGCAAATATAATACTGCGTGATGCATTTACCAACAAACCGCAACGATCGTTCATTCCATTCTCGGCCACAGCGCGTAAACTCCCCCCCTGTGCACCAACACCAGGAACCAATAAAAAATGCTGAGGAATATGATGACGAATATCTTTAAGCATCTCTGCTTTAGTAGCCCCCACCACATACATCATATTTTCATTATTTCCCCATTTCTTTGATGTAGATAACACTTTCTCAAATAATTTATCTCCACTTTCTTTATCTTCCATAAATTGGAAATCGAAAGCCCCTTTATTAGAAGTTAAAGCTAATAATATGACCCATCGGCTCTCATAATTAAGAAAAGGCTTTACTGAATCTTCGCCCATATAAGGCGCTACCGTTACAGCATCAAAATCCATATTCTCAAAGAAAGCTCGCGCATATAATGCTGAAGTATTACCAATATCTCCGCGCTTAGCATCCGCAATGATAAACTGTTCAGGATAATTTTGACGAATATAGTCAACTGTTTTTTGCAAACTCTGCCATCCGGCTATGCCCTGACTCTCATAAAAAGCAAGGTTAGGTTTATAAGCCACAGCAAGATCGTGTGTAGCATCAATAATTTCTTTATTAAAATTAAAAATAGGATCGTCGGTTCTTAATAAATGCTTAGGTAACTTCTGAATATCACTATCTAAACCTACACAAAGAAAACTTTTCTTAGTTATTATTTGTTCAAAAATATCTGATGATGTCATACTATAAGTTTTATTACAATTCGGAATCTTGCAAACGAGCTGCATTTTCTTCTACAATTAATTTATCTATTATTTCTTGAATATCACCATCAATAATGGCAGCAAGATTATATAATGTTAAGTTAATACGATGATCAGTCACCCTACCTTGTGGATAGTTATAAGTTCGGATCTTAGCAGAACGATCACCAGTGGAAACCATGGTTTTACGTTTTGCAGAAATCTTATCAAGATATTTCTGGTATTCCAAATTATACAAACGGGTACGTAATTCAGCCATTGCTTTATCTAAATTTTTCAATTTAGACTTTTGATCTTGACACGTAACGACAATACCAGTAGGAGCATGTGTTAATCGTATAGCCGAATAGGTCGTATTCACCGACTGTCCACCAGGACCAGAAGAACAATATTCATCGCGACGAATATCTTCGGGTTTTAGATCTACATCAAACTCATCAGCTTCGGGCAATACAGCCACAGAAGCCGCTGAGGTATGTACACGACCTTGAGTCTCGGTCTGCGGCACACGCTGCACACGGTGCACCCCCGACTCATATTTCATGATACCATAAACACCAGCACCAGTTACATTAAAGACAACTTCTTTGAAACCACCAGAACTTCCTTCATTAGAATTGGTCACTTCTACTTTCCAGCCTTTGCTATCGCAAAATTTAGAGTACATACGGAAAAGGTCACCAGCAAAAATACTTGCCTCATCGCCACCAGCACCACCTCTAATCTCAACAACAGCATTCTTAGCATCCTCAGGATCAGAAGGAATAAGAAGAAGTTTAATTTCCTCTTCCATAGGTACTACTTTATCTTCATTCTCATCAAGTTCCATTTTAGCCATCTCACGAAGATCTTCATCATGCTCATTAGCTAAAATTTGACGAGCCTCATCCAACCCTTCTAAAAGCAATCGGTACTCATCACATTTATTGGATAATTTTTCGAGATCTCTATATTCTTTGTTAAGCTTTACAAAACGTTTCATATCCGACATAACGTCAGGATTTGTAATCTGCTCCTGAACTTCTATAAATCGGATTTTTACTATTTCTAATTTTTCTAATAATGACTGAGCCATAATAAATATTTTAAGGAGAAAAAAAATGAGTTAAATGATAATCGGAGTACTCAGGCTATAAGCTAATACTCAAAAATACCATTCTCACCTTCTATGGTCAAACTCTTTTTTTCTGCTAATTCGCAATGGCCAATAATCTGAGCATCTACGCCAAACGATTTAGAAATATCAATTATTTGTTGTGCATATTCTTGAGGTAAATAAATCTCCATACGGTGTCCCATATTGAAAACTTTGTACATTTCTTTCCAATCGGTACCACTTTGTTGCTGAATAGTTTTAAACAAAGGAGGTACAGGAAATAAATTATCTTTAACCACTTTCAAGTGATCAACAAAATGCAACACTTTAGTTTGAGCTCCACCAGAACAATGTACCATTCCATGGACTTTATCCCGCATCTCATCTAATACCTTTTTTATGATCGGAGCATAAGTTCGTGTAGGAGAGAGCACCATTTTACCAGCATCAATATCCAAACCTTCGATAGCATCAGTCAACGTTAAACCACCAGAATAAACTAAATCGGAAGGAACAAATGGATCAAAACTTTCTGGATATTTATCAGCCAAATAATGAGAAAAAACATCGTGGCGAGCAGAAGTCAAACCATTGCTACCCATACCACCATTATATTCTGTTTCGTAAGTCGCTTGTCCGCTCGACGAAAGACCAACAATGACATCACCGCCAGTAATATTAGCGTTATCAATAACATCAGCTCGTTTCATACGGCAAGTCACCGTACTATCCACAATAATAGTGCGCACTAGATCACCCACATCAGCAGTTTCACCACCAGTTCCGTGACAATTAACACCCATCTCTTGCAACTCTTTCAACAGCTCATCCGAACCATTGATAATAGCAGAAATCACTTCACCCGTAATCAAGTTTTTATTACGACCAATAGTTGAAGAGACTAAGATATTATCCGTTGCCCCCACACATAATAAGTCATCAATATTCATGATCAAAGCATCTTTCGCAATGCCTTTCCACACCGATATATCTCCTGTTTCTTTCCAATAGATATAAGCTAAAGATGATTTAGTCCCAGCACCATCGGCATGCATGATGTTACAAAAATCATCATCACCTCCTAACAAATCAGGAATTATCTTACAAAAAGCCTTAGGGTAAAGACCTTTATCAATATTTTTGATGGCGGCATGCACATCTTCCTTAGAGGCTGAAACACCTCGTTGGCTGTATCTTTCGTTTGTCATTATACTGTCCTTAAAGTAGCGTGCAAAAGTACCCAAAATATGTGAAATGAAAAAAGCAAAAACGACACTAAAACTATTTAATAGAAATGCCTGATTAAAAAAGGATTATTACTAAAACCAATTATAATTTATAAGCTATTGTAATTTTTTATTATTTTTATGTCGCTCTTTATCACGTTGTGTTTTTTTATCAAAAGAATCCTGTAATGCTTGAGTAAGATTAACTCCAGTCTGATTAGCTAAGCAAATTAAAACCCAAAGGATATCGGCCATTTCTTCATCAATGTTGTCCTTTTCGCCTTCTTTAAATGATTGTTCGCCAAATTTGCGGGAAAAGACACGAGAAAGCTCACCCACTTCTTCCATCAAAACAGCAAGATTCGTCATAGGATCAAAATAACGCACGCCATATTTTTCGATCCAGTCATCTACTAAATCTTGAGCATCTTGTATTTTCATAATAAAATTTATATAGTTTTGGATTCTACTAACTGAACCACCTCCTCCATCAAAGCATCATCGCCATAAGGATCATAAACACTTTTTAAATCATTACCAAAAAGACGAGCAAGCCCCTGCCAAAAGAAAGCAGAAAAACCACCTCTATACATCTTAAGCACCTCATAAGATGTTATTTGGCATTCACGATCTATTAATTTGATCAAGACACGTCCTTGCCGAATAGACATTTTCTTCAAGGCTGGCTCATATTCAGAAAGAAGTTCTTTTTCCATTGATTTCAAAAACAAATCTTGCGCATGTTTCGATGGTATTTTTTGCAAGGAATCATTAACTTGAACCAATAAAACACCAGCCAATTTAGCATAAGGCAATGTCTTTTTAACATCACGCAACAAACGTCCATAATACCGGCGCTGCCGACGGCTTGAAAATTCAGTACGGAGCGCAGGAAAAACAGTCACTTCGGGCAACTGCCTAACAATCAGCGTGTCATTACCAAAAACAGTAGCAGGCAAAGTGTCCGAAACAAGCTCTTGAGCCTCAAGGCATAGAGAAAATAAAAACAATATAGAGTACCACCATTTCAAAATAAAGAATATTTAAACAGACGGTTTATCACCTTTCAAATTCTCGGACATTTCCTTCTGGGTAGGATAGGCTACACGAGAATGATAAATTATTTTTAAACGTTTTTTAAAGGTCTCTTTCACGTTATCGATATCAATAAAGGTAATAGGCGCATAGCGAAAATTACCTTCTTCCACCTGTACATCAATAATATTATTCACCAAATTAGAAATAGTGTCATCGGTATATTCTGGAAGCGAACGACTAGCGGCCTCTATAGCATCAGCCATCATCAAAATCGCTGTTTCTTTAGTCATTGGAGAAGGACCAGGATAAGTAAATAATTGCTCATCAATTTTTTCTCCAGGATGCTGCTTCGCATATTCATTCAAGAAAAATTTCGTTTTTCCACGTCCATGATGCATCCTAATAAAATCAATAATAGGCTGTGGCAAACTATATTTTCGAGCTAAACTAACACCAGCTTCTACATGAGTAATAACGCGTTTAGCACTTTCTTCGGGAGTCAAAAAGTCATGAGGATTATAATTGGCAACCTGATTTTCAGTAAAATAAGCAGCATCAACCATTTTCCCAATATCATGATAATAAGCCCCTACTCTTACTAATAAAGAATTAGCACCTATTACCCGTGCGGCTTCTTGAGAAAGACTAGCCACCATTAAAGAATGCTGAAAAGTACCTGGAGCTTTCTCTGATAAATCCTGTAAAAGTTCATGATTAGAATCAGACAACTCAATAAGCGTCACATTAGAAAGATAGTGAAATACTTTTTCGTAAATAAAAATAAGAGGATATACAAAAAGCAATAAAACAGCATTTCCCACAAAGAATCCAAAATTACCATAATTGATATCAGACAAACTCCCCTCTTGTATAAGGCTTAAGGCAAAATACACCACCGCATAAGTAAAAAAGACAACGAATGACGTTTGTATAATCTGTCCACGCCTATTCAAATTACGCACACTAAAAGTAGCTGCAATACTTGCAAGAATATGTAATATTATAAAGTCAAATGGATTTTGAGAATAAAAAGAACAAATGAATATCGTAATGATACTAACAAATATCGCAATTCGAGAATCAAAAAAGGTATGCAAACTAACGGCTAAAATCGCAAAAGGAATAATGTATAACTCTAAAGACACAAAGAAGCGAGAAACCACTGCTGTCATAGCAACAAACAACAAGATATTTAACATTATAAATAATAAATCCTTAGTTCCTTGTAAAATTTCTATACGATAAGTGTAAAAGAAAAAGAACAACATAAACAAAAAGATAAGAATCAAAGCGGCCTGCCCCATCATCAAATACATACGTTGTCCAGAAGTCCCCAGCCTCTTTTCATATTCTTTTTTATACGAATCTATCTTTTTATAAGTCTCGATACCAATCACTTCACCTTTATCCACAATACGCTCTCCAGTCTGCACCATACCCGATGTTAAAGAAATAGAAGCCAACAATTCTGCCTTAATCTTTTCAGATAATTCCTGATTGTACTTTAGATTACTGTATAAAAAATTGTTAAGATTTAATTCCTTAATATACGCATCAAGAAATGCTAATTCATATTGCGAGTGTGACTGATTAACGATCTGTTCATAAGCCGAACGAGGTGTTGATATTTCGGATAGAGAGGTTAAAAAAGAATAATCAGTACGCACCACAACGATATCTTCAACCTTGGAATCTTTCAGTTGACTGACATCTGTCAAACTCATAATGCCCTGACTGTAAACAGTTTTTGTGATATCTAAAACAGCGTTACGATAAGAATCACCAATAGAATCAGGTAGATTATTCTTTTTTGCAAAAGATATCCAAATGTCGTTAAAATTAACATTAAGCTGTTGCTTAAAACCTAGATAAGACGAAGTATCTATTTCGTAATAAGGATGATATGTACTTAATAAAGTATCCTTCTCCGTCTGAAGTTCTTTATCCATTTTCATCAAAGGATAATCAAATGGCGTTACAATAAGACCATAATTCCAAGGCTTACCCAACTGGTATTCATATTTGAATTGACCTTTTCGAGGTAGGAGATAAAAAATAACTACTGCACCAACAAGAAAGATAAGCACTTTAAAAAAAACATCGAGTGATCGTTTCATCCTTTTCTATTTTAATAATATAATAAGGACAAAGATAATTATTTTTTGGTGGGTAACTGACTAAACTAACCGATGCTTTTTTTCCCATTTATCATGAATACAAACACAGTTCCACCTATCAATCCGGTAATAACTCCTATCGGAAGCTCATTAGGAGCAATAATAGTTCGCGCCAAAATATCGGACAACAATAGAAAAACACCTCCTCCCAAAAAGGAACTAATTAATAAAATCCTAAAGTCACCACCCACTATGGAACGAAACAAATGCGGGATAACCAACCCAACAAAACCAACCACGCCAACCACCGACACACATACCCCAGTGAGCAATGAAGAAAGTATAAATAACAGACGGACAGCCAAATCAGTATTAATACCTAGATAACGCGCCTTTTCCTCTCCAATACGCAAAGCATTAAGCGGACGTACTAATAAATAAGATAATAACAAACCAGACACTGATACGATTAACACAATTCTAATCAGCACAGAATCGGTAGAATCTAAAGACCCCATAGTCCAGAAAAAAATACTTTGAAGATTATCAGTGGTCGTAATAGACATTAAAAGCATTAAAGAAGACGAAGCAATAAAACTAATCATAACTCCCACTAATAACATCCCTTGTGTATCAATACGATTTTTACGTTGCCCTAATAAATAAACCATAAAGATAATAAGTAAAGAGCCAAAAAAACCAGACAAAGGCAAGACCCAGACTCCCAAAAAACGTTCTAGCCCAAAAACTATTGCAAAAGCAACGCCTAACGCAGCACCTCCCGAAATACCCAAAGTATAAGGTTCTACTAAAGGATTACGATACACCCCTTGTAAAACAACACCCGAAAGACTCAAAGCTCCACCTACAGCAATACCCAAAAGAACACGAGGCAGACGGATCTTATTAACAATAGTAGCCTCAAGACTAGACGTATCGCCCCACATCAGATGAGGCAAATCTTTCCAAGACACGGGCAAATCCCCGGCCGTCAGAGACCAAACAATAGCCAACACCCACAAGGCGAGCAACACCAAAAGTGTAATGCCCCATTTATATAATCTTAATTGCGAAGTAGTCATAGAGCACAAAAATACATGATTTTCGCACTATAATACACCTTGCCAGCTTAAGCTGTAGATATATTACCACATCTCTCCTGAAAATAGTTTATATTATTATCTTTGTCGTAATGGATTTAGCGAACCAAGACATACGATTTTTACCCAGTGTTAATCTCCGGAAGGCAGAGGTATTAAAAGCTGAAGCAGAGATCTTCAGCTACGAAGACCTCCTCTATTATTTTCCGTATCGCCATATCGATCGCAGTCGCTTCTATACGGTACGCGAACTTAATGGACAAATGCCTTATGTACAATTGTATGGCAAAATACACCAATTCAAAAAGATAGGAATAGGTCCTAAAAAACGCACAACAGCTCGCTTTACGGATAAAAGTGGCAGTATGGAATTAGTCTGGTTCAAGGGCGCTGATTACATCATCAAAAACATTTCAGAAGAAAAAGATTATGTGATTTTCGGGAAACCTGCCGTCTTTAATCATCAACTCAACATGGCTCATCCAGAAGTTGAATCTCCTGAAATTTTCAAGAAAAAGCTACAAGGAGGAGCACTCATGCCCCTATATCGTACCAGTGAAAAAATGAAGAAAGCTTATCTTTCGTCTAAAGGTATTCAGAAACTACAAGCTAACTTAAGAGAACAGCTAGGACTGTCCAAAGTACCTGATACTTTATCGTGGCACATTGTAAAAGGGGAACATTTGATGACTCTCGACAACGCCCTTAAGCAAATTCATTTTCCCGAATCTCCCGAACTATTAGCACAAGCTGAACACCGTTTAAAGTTTGAAGAACTCTTTATTATTCAATTAAGTGCTTTAAGAGTAAAAGCTAATAGAATAACAAAATACAAAGGTCTTCCTTGCCTCAGCATTGGAAATTATTTTAATCGTTTTTTCAAAGAATACCTTCCCTTCGAATTGACGGAAGCTCAAAAAAGAGTCATCAAAGAAATACGCGCAGATATGGGGCGCGAAATACAAATGAACCGACTCTTGCAAGGCGATGTTGGTAGTGGAAAAACAATGGTTGCCCTTATGTCTATGCTTATTGCAATAGATAATGGCTATCAAGCTTGCATCATGGCACCTACAGAAATACTGGCGAACCAACATCTAGAAAGCATTGTTGAAATGCTTGGCGATATAGGCATTACGGTTCAGTTACTCACAGGATCTACTAAAAAAACAGAACGCATCAAGATACACGAAGGAATACAAAATGGGACAACGCAGATTTTAGTAGGCACCCACGCCCTCCTTGAAGAAGTCGTACAATTTAAAAATCTCGGCTTGGCTGTCATAGACGAACAACACCGCTTTGGCGTAGCCCAACGCTCAAAGCTATGGAAAAAGAATAACCATCCGCCACATGTCTTAGTCATGACCGCAACTCCTATTCCGCGCACATTAGCTATGACTGTTTATGGCGACTTAGATGTTTCAATCATAGATGAATTACCACCGGGTCGAAAACCCATAAAAACAGTGCATCGTTTTGAAGGAAAACAATTAGAAGTAGAACAATTTATGAAAGAGGAAATAGCTAAAGGACGACAAATTTACGTCGTTTATCCTCTTATTAAAGAATCAGAAAAATTAGATATGAAGAGCCTTGAAGAAGGTTTTGAGCATCTTAAAATACAATTTCCGGAACCACACTATAGCATTGGGATAGTGCATGGAAAACTCAAAAATGCCGATAAAGATTTGGCCATGCAAGCTTTCGCTAAAGGTGAAACACAAATATTAGTAGCCACTACGGTAATAGAAGTAGGCGTCAACATTTCCAATGCCTCTGTGATGATCATCAATACCACTGAACGTTTTGGTCTTTCACAGCTTCATCAATTACGCGGACGCGTAGGGCGAGGAGCCGAACAATCGTATTGCATCTTAATGTCAGGTTATAAATTAAGTGAAACCGCACGCCAACGCATCCAAACAATGGTTAACTCAAATGACGGATTTGAAATAGCCGAAGCCGATATGAAACTACGCGGACCTGGAGACCTTGAAGGCACACAACAAAGCGGCATTCCTATTAACCTTAAGATAGCCAGCCTGACGCGCGACGGACTGCTACTACAGCACGCACGCGATGTTGCCGTAAAAATCCTAGACGAAGATCCTGAACTGAATCTTGATAAAAATGCCGTCCTTAAAGACACACTGCGCCGTAAAAAGGCGACAAAAATCAATTGGAGTGCTATAAGCTAGTTCTTTTCCTTTTCGGAAGATAACATACCACAAGCAGCAAAGATATCCTGTCCTTTACTCTTACGAATAGTGGTGATGATCCCCGCTTTGTTCAACTCTTCTTTGAAATATTCCATACGATTACCGGACGAAGAATTAAAAGCATCACCAGGAATAGCATTATAACGAATCAAATTAATACGACAACGCATATCTTTTAATAGTAGAGCAAGTCCTTTAAGGTGTCTATCCGTATCGTTCAAACCACCAAACATAATATATTCAAACGATAATTTACGTTGATTATTCAATTCTTGCTTACGCAAAAAAGCAATAATATCTTCAGCATGATGCGCCTTTTCTACTGGCATCATCGCAACACGTTCTTCTGGAAATGGGTTGTGCAAACTCATCGCAAGATTACATTCGGTATGTTTCAAGAAAAAATCAATCTCTTTCAAAATGCCAATAGTAGAAACCGTTATACGACGCGGACTCCAAGCCAAACCATACTCAGCCGTCATCAGTTCAATGCTCTTCATCACAGCTGTGGTATTATCCAAAGGCTCGCCCATACCCATATATACAATGTTAGTGAGCACATCACTTTCATCCACACTGTAAATCTGGTTAACAATTTCGGTAGCCGTTAAATGACCTAAAAAACCCATTTTACCAGTCGCACAAAAAGCGCAATTCATCTTACACCCCACCTGACAAGAGATACACAAGGTATGACGCTCTCTATCGGGAATATAAACAGCCTCCACATGACCATATGCTGTAGGAAATAAATATTTTTTTGTTCCATCAACCGAGACTTGTAAATCTACATATTCAGTAAAGCCAAGTTCAAAATTCTCTTCTAAAATAAGTCTTAACTTCTTCGATACATTGGTCATAGCCTCAAAAGACCTCACCTTCTTTACATAAATCCAATCAACGAGCTGTTTAGCTACAAACTTTGGAACAGAAAAAGCCTTTAATAATTCTTGAATTTCAACTAAATTTTTACCTAACAATTGTTCTTTCATTCTATATAATTTTCGCCTACAAAGATATACAAATGAAAATTAATCCAATTTTTGTGATAAAAACCGAAATATCAGGTTTTTTTCACCTAATTTGATAACTTTTCGCATATCATTGAGAAGATGTGCTTAATTTTGATTTAATTTGCTGAGCTATTTGACCAAAAAAAAGGAACTAGCGATGGAAGATAAAACGATTACAACAGAAGAAAAACAACCCATGACAGAAGCTATTGAAACTACGAAAGAAGCAAGTATTCCTATTCCAGAAAAAAAACTACCAGAATTGGATTACTCTAACGCTTCTCGTCAACAGTTAGTTGATCACCTTAAAACACTTATCTCGGATTTCACACCTTTAGAAATAAAAGCTGAAACAGAAATAATAAAAAGCGTTTTCTATTCAAAACTCACAAAAGAGATTGAAGAACAACGTAAAAATTTTATTAGTGAAAACGAAGATAAAGATGAAGATGATGACAAACCTGAATTTAAACCTTTAAAAGACGAATTAGAATTTGAACTCAAAAAAGAACTTAACCGTTTCAGAGTATTAAAGAATGAAATATTAGCTCAACATGAGAAAACAAGAGAAGATAATCTTCGTATAAAAAAAGAACTCATAGAAGAACTAAAACAATTAGTAGAAAAAGAAGAAAGCATCAAAGAAACCTTTGAGACCTTCCATGCTATTGTAGAACGTTGGCATACCGTTGGTGCTGTGCCTGCATCATATAATAATGACTTATGGCAAAACTATCACCATCATGTCGAGCATTTTTACGATTATATAAAAATAAACAAAGATCTTCGTGATTTAGATTTCAAAAAAAATCTAGAAAAAAAAGAAGAACTATGTATTAAAGCTGAAAAATTAATAGAAAAAGAATCAGCCATAGAAGCGTTTAAAACACTCCAAATTCTACACCAACAATGGAAAGAATGTGGTCCAGTAGAAAAAGATCTTCGCGAACCGCTTTGGGATCGTTTTAAAGCTGCAACGACAGAGATTAACAAACGTCATCAAGCTTACTATACGAAACAAAAAGAATTACAAATAGAGAACTTAAAGAAGAAAGAAGATCTTTGTATAAAAGCAGAAGAACTTGCTAATGCAAAAACCCAAAAAGCTAAGGAATGGAACGATAACGTAAAAGTCATCCAAGATTTACAGGCAGAATGGCGCACTATTGGTCTAGTCCCTAAAAAAGAAAATAATATCATATACAAACGCTTCCGTAAAGCTTGTGACTTATTTTTTAATACCAAAAGAGAATTCTACAAACAACATAAGGACGTTCTCACTAATAACTTAGAAAAAAAAGAAGCTCTTCTTGAACGTGCTATCGCACTAAAAGATTCAGAAGACTGGAAAGCAACGACCATTGAATTAACCAACATTCAAAAAGAATGGAAAACCATTGGTGCTGTTCCACGAAAATTTTCTGATAAAATATGGTCAGACTTTCGTGAAACTTGTGATCATTTCTTCTTAAAGAAAAAAGAACATTTCGGAACAAATGAAGCTCAACAAGGTGATAATCTGAAGTTAAAAGAAGATTTAATTGAAAAAATTAAAGCATTTGAAACCAGCGACTCACCTCAAGATGATATTAAAGTTTTATTATCATACAAAGATGAATGGCTAAAAATAGGGCACGTTCCTTTTAAAGAAAAAAATCAGATAAACAACATCTATCACAACGAGTTAAATGCTCAATTTGATAAGCTCAACCTAAAGAAAGAAGATAGAGAACTAGAGAAATATAAAGCTAAAGTTGAGGACCTCACTCACAATTCTGAAGATCGTCTATATTCTGAGCGCAAACGCTTATCAATAAAACTCAAAGAGATGGAAAGTGACATCGCTACTTTGGAAAACAATATTGGATTTTTATCCAACTCAAAAAGCACAGAAGGTCTGGTGAAAGAATATACCATTCGCATAGAGAAAGCGAAAACACAAAAAGACCTTTTAAAGAAAAAGATTAAAATGATTGATGCTGTAGATTAATCATGCGACAACCTGAAAATTTAAAGCATCTTATCCGAACAGTATCGGTAAGGTGCTTTTCTTACTTATTATAAGAGCTCATAAACCCTATGCGGAAATTATTATTTTACATATTTTATGCCTTTTTATGGCTATTAACGCTACTCCCACTTAGCGTCTTATTTCTTCTATCAGACCTCTGTTTTGTATTAATTTACAGTGTTTTTAGGTATAGAAGAAAAATAGTGATGAATAACCTCAACAATGCTTTTCCGGAAAAGACAGAGCAAGAGAAAAAAAAGATTGCTAGACGTTTTTACCTTCACCTTTGCGACTATTTTTTTGAAACTATAAAACTCATTCATCTCTCTGAAAAAGACATTCAAAAGCGTATGGCCTTAGACGGTAATTGCCTTAAGTTCAAGGAAGCAGCAAAACGTCACGTCATCGTAATGTTAGGTCACAATGGCAATTGGGAATGGCTCTCTGGCGTAGGACTAAAAGACAACCATCAGTGGGTAGCTCCCTATCATCCTTTACAAAACAGTCCCTATTTTGATCATTTCATGTACCAATTACGAAGTCGTTTTGGAGCATTGCCTGTACCTATGCAACAAACGTATAAGCAGTTAATGAAGATTGATCAAGAAAAAAAAGTATTCTTAGCTGGAATGATAGCAGACCAGTCGCCTCCCAACCCTAAAAATCGTCATTGGATAACGTTCTTAAATCAAGATACTGCAGTGATGGAAGGATCGGAACGCATTGCACAAAAAACAAATGCAGCGGTCTTCTTTGCTAAAATGATAAAAATTAAAAGAGGTTATTATAAGCTCTCCTTTATCCCTATTTCAGAAAATCCATCCGATGAAGAAGATTTATTTATTACAAAAAAATATTTCGAATTATTAGAAGAACAAATACGAGAACAGCCCGAATGCTGGCTGTGGTCACACCGACGCTGGAAAAGGAAACGCCCAACTGAAGCGAAACACATCAAATTATGAAAAAAGTAGCCATTGTCATATTAAACTGGAATGGAGAAAAGCTCTTACCTCAATTCTTACCTTCAGTCATAGAACACTCACAAGATGAAGATATCGAGGTTATTGTAGCCGACAATGCTTCCGATGACAATTCTCTGATTGTAATGGAAGAACAATTTCCAACTATTCGCTGTATCATCTTAGACAAAAATCACGGTTTTGCGGAAGGTTATAATCAAGCTCTAAAAGAAGTTGAAGCAGAATACTATATCTTACTTAACTCGGACATAGAAGTGACTAAAGATTGGTTAAAACCATTAACTAGCTATATGGATATTCATCCTGATGTAGCAGTTTGTGGTCCCAAAATATTAGATTATAAAAAGAAAACACATTTTGAATATGCTGGAGCCGCTGGAGGTTTTATGGATCAATACGGCTATCCCTTTTGCCGTGGACGCATTTTTAATGAAATAGAAGAAGACCTAGGACAATATGAAGACCCACGTGACGTATTATGGGTCAGTGGCTGCGCCATAATGATACGCTCCTCTATTTATTTCAAAGAAGGAGGATTAGACAAGTTCTTTTTTGCACATATGGAAGAAATAGATCTCTGTTGGCGCCTTAATAATAGAGGTTACCGTATTGTAAATGTACCACAAAGTAAAATTTATCACGTTGGGGGTGCTTCGCTTAGTATGGGACATCCTCACAAGACCTATCTTAACTTCCGCAATAGTCTTCTGATGCTTTACAAAAACACACCAGATAAGCAACTCAGGAAAATACTAAAAGTAAGACGACGTTTGGACTATATTGCAGCTATTAAATTCTTGCTCACTGACGGATATTCTCATTATATGGCTGTTATTCAAGCACACGACGATTTTCAAAAGGCACTGCCTCGCTACGAAGCAATTAGAAAAGAAAATATAGAAAAGAACATTGAAGATAAATTAGATATCATCTACAATAAATCTTTAGTATATAATTTTTACATCAAACAGAAAAAAAATTTTAACGCCTATTTTTTAAAATGAGAAAGATTGTATTTGCCACAAATAATAAGAATAAATTAAAAGAAATACAACATCTTTTAAATGGTATCGTTGATATAGTGAGTTTAAACGATATTGGTTTTAATGAAGATATTGCTGAAACAGAAAATACACTAAAAGGTAATGCTTCTTTAAAATCACATGCTATTTATGACCGCTTTGGGTATCACGTTTTTTCAGATGATACCGGTTTAGAGATTGATGCATTAAATGGTGAACCTGGCGTATATTCAGCACGCTATGCCGGAGAAGATGGACAAGCCGAGGCTAATATGCAAAAAGTGTTGAGAAAAATGAAAGAAAAGAAACAACGCTCAGCACGATTCAGAACCGTCATTTCACTTATCCTTGATGGAAAAGAATATTTCTTCGAAGGAAAAGTAGAAGGTCAAATAATAAAAGAAAAACATGGAGATGAAGGTTTTGGTTATGACCCCATTTTTCAACCTACAGGTTATGAAGAAACATTTGCACAGCTATCTTTGGATATAAAAAATAGAATTAGCCATCGTGGACAAGCAGTAAAGCAATTGGTTGCTTTTTTAAAAGAACATTAAAAAAAAGAGATCATCTTGAAAAACATTTCTCTTAAAAAAATAGACGTAGAGAAAATTAATACAAAAAAAATTGATGATTATTAATGGTCAAAACTTGCGTCTAACTAAAAACATACACACTCAGATGAAAAGAATCCTAATCACTTTGTTAAGTCTTTTAGCTTTAAGCTCTACATCTTTTGTTTTCGGACAATTAACACAAGAGCAAAATCAGACAGGACAACTACCTACAGGACAATGGCAATCACACCTCTCTTACCTTAGCGGACAGCGTTTGGCTAAGTCAGAAAACAAAGTCTATTGCGTAGCTTCAGGCAACCTATTTTCTTATAGCATTAACGATAATGCAATAGAAACTTATAATACCACCAATGGCTTAAGTGATGTATATATAAATGACATAGCCTATTGTACTACTCTTAAAACACTAGTTATCTGCTATTCTAATGGGAATATAGATTTAATGACAGAAGATGGTATTATTAACATTCCCGATCTAAAACAAAAAGCCGTATTTGGCACTAAAACTATAAATAAGATTGATATTGTAAATGGTAAAGCCTATATTTCTACCGACTTAGGCATTTTAAATTTAAACATAGAACGTGCCGAAATATCTGAGACTTATCAACTTACCAATGGAGACCAGAATCCAACAAAGGGCGTTGCAATATTAGACAACTCCATTTATGCCGCTACAGCAAATGGACTCTATAAAGCTGATATTAATAACATTAATTTACAGAATTTTACTGCTTGGTCCTTGGTTTCAATATCAGGAGATTCGGGTGAAGGTGTTGCAGGAATTATCTCTTTTGCCGATCATATCATTATAGCACAACATTTTGATAAAGGATATCACTACAAAGCTATAGACAAGAATATGCAATGGCAACAGATTAACAGCTCATGGCTTTTTTATGGGTTTTCGAGCAATGACGAACGCTTGCTCATTGCCTGTTCTACCTATTTCAAAGTACATAATGAACAACTGACACAAATAAACTCAATAAACTCATACAACTTTGAGACAAAATCATTTCCAAATCAGAATGACATTCACTGTGGGCACGCCATCCCTGATGGAACAGACACTTATTGGATAGCTGATAGCTACTCAGGTTTAGTACGTTACAATATCAATAGCAATAGCACCAACTTTCAACCTTCAGGACCTGCTTCCAACGAGGTTTGGGATATTGACATAAGTAATAATATTGTACGAGTCGTACCTGGTGGCACAACCTACGACATCAATAACACATGGCACCCCGGTAGCATCTCTACCTATAATAGTTCACCCAACGAAATCAGCAGTTGGACCTACCTCGCTTCACATAATGGCGGAGAAAATTATCAAGATTATCTACGCCTTCTTACAGATCCTAGCGATAATAATCACTATTATGTGAGCACATACGGCAGAGGTATTTTAGAATATCAAGATGATCAACTTATTAATCGTTATACTGAAGATAATAGTACTATAGAAAATGCGATCCCTACAAGTCCTCGATACGTAAGAACATATGGAATGGCTTTTGATAGCAAAGGTAATTTATGGACAGATAACTGCGATGTTAATACTCAAATACATGCCATGACACCAGAAGGCAAATGGGTAGCAATAAAATCAAAACTCATCAGCTCCGTTATTAAATATAGTGATATCGTCATTACAGACAATGATATAAAGTGGATAGTAACCCCTTATTTTGGCAACGGCATTTTAATATATGATGATAACAATACCTTAGAAGATGTCACAGATGATAAAGAAAAATATTTCAATATCTACGCCTACGATACAGATAATAATGCAGAATATGTTTCCAAAAAAGTAGAAACATTAGAAATAGATAATGACGGTACAATGTGGGTAGGATGTGACCATGGCGTCGTTCTCTATTACAACCCCTCAGATGTTTTTGAAAGCACAAGTAACCCCGTAGCATCACGCATTAACATACCTAGAAATGACGGAACAGGACTAGGAGACTACCTGTTATCTGAAGAAGTAGTACAAGACATTGCTGTAGATGGAAGTAATCGTAAATGGTTAGCAACAAAAAGCAGCGGAGTCATGCTCGTTTCCTCAGATGGTCTAGAAATAATACACCACTTCACCAGAGAAAATAGTCCTTTATTTGCTAATAACGTAAAAACAGTGGAAATCAACCAAGAAACAGGAGAAGTTTTCTTTGGTACAGAAGCAGGACTTATCTCTTATCAAGCTGATGCTACAACAGCAGAAGATGATTTCAGTAATATAAAAATATACCCTAATCCTGTAAGAGAAGATTATTTTGGAGACATCACCATCACAGGATTAGTAGATGAAACTATTGTTAAAATAACAAATGTTAGTGGTGACCTAGTAAATCAAACCACATCAAATGGAGGAACAGCCACTTGGGATGGAACCAACTTTTATGGTAAACGAGTAGGTACAGGAGTTTATCTTATCTTTTGTTCGGATAAAACAGGAGAACGATCGGGGATGACAAAAGTGATGCTCGTTAACTAATCGCCCACCAAAACATCGACCAAATGAATGGTCTTTATGGGTAATTTGTTTTTCGAGATATAACCTTGAATATTCATCAAACAAGAAGCTTCTGTAGCAACTAAATACTCAGCAGTAGTACTTAAAGCATCTTGTACTTTTTGTTCCACCATAGCTTGAGAAATATCTTTAAACTTAGAAGAAAAAGTACCACCAAAACCACAACAAGCTTCACTGTCTTCCATCTCAATAATCTCAAGTCCTTCTACCATGCGAAGTAAAGTACGTGGTTCTTCCTTAATATGATATTCGCGTAAAGCATGACAAGAATCATGAAAACTAACGATGTGAGGAAATCTAGCATCCAATGATTTCACTTTTAAAACATTAAGAAGAAAATCACTTATCTCATAAATCTGTGATACAACACGATCTGTACGCTCAGTCTGAGGCAATAATTGTTTGTAATGATTACGCACAAAAGCAGAACAAGACCCCGAAGGAGAAACGATATAACGTTCCCCTGAAAAATCATGAACAAATTTATCCGCTAACTCCGTAGCTCCTTTCCAATCACCAGAGTTAAACATGGGCTGACCACAACAGGTCTGATTCGGATTATAGTGCACAGTACACCCCAATTTCTCGAGTAATTTACGGGAATTTTCAGCCGTATTAGGATACAACTGATCAACAAAACACGGAATAAATAAATCAACATCCATAACTCACAGTTAATCTTTTAATAATAAAGCAATAGCATCATCCACTTTTGTAAAGTTAAAAGATGATACCACATCTTTCATCATCTGAGAGATATTTTCATTGCATAAATTACCAATACTTCCCTCATGGGTATGATGCAGTTCATAATCACCACCAAAGTTACCCGCTTCAATCTCTAAACCTACTTGTTTATACGCTTCTCTAAAAGGAGTACCAGCAAGAACCAGCTCATTAACCTTCTCTACACTAAATAAATATTGATACTTATTATCGTTAAGAATATCTTTTTTAACTTCAATTTTGTCAAGCATCATAGTCGTAATGTCCAACACCGAAGAGAGCTCCTCGAACATAGGCATATACGACTCCTTAATTAATTGCATATCACGGAAATAACCAGAAGGCAAATTATTAAGAATCATCGTGATATCCTGTGGCACAGACTGTATTCTATTACATTTAGCACGTGTCAGTTCAAAAACGTCAGGATTCTTTTTGTGAGGCATAATACTAGAGCCTGTTGTGAATTCATCAGGCAACTTAATAAAGCCAAAGTTCTGACTATTGTACAAACAAGCATCCATAGCCAAACGCGATATAGTTGCTGCGATTGAAGCCAAAGCCACAGCGACGGTACGTTCCATCTTACCACGTCCCATCTGTGCATACACCACATTATAATTCAAACCATCAAAACCCAATAAGTCAGTCGTCATCTGACGATTTAAAGGAAAAGAAGACCCATAACCAGCAGCAGACCCCAAAGGATTGCGATTGCAAATATCATAAGCCGCTTTAAGCAAACGAAGATCATCGACCAAAGACTCAGCATAAGCACCAAACCATAATCCAAACGAAGATGGCATCGCTATTTGCAGATGAGTATAACCAGGCAACAACACATCTTTAAATTGATTGCTTTTTGCAATTAAAGTATTAAAAAGCGTTTCCACGCGTTCTACAATATGACGTAAAGCATCACGTGAAAACAACTTAAGGTCAACCAAAACTTGATCATTACGCGACCGTCCACTATGTATTTTCTTACCGATATCACCCAACTTACGGGTCAACATAAGCTCCACTTGAGAATGCACATCTTCTACATGATCTTCTATTACAAAACCATCACTCTCCTTATAAATATGACGTAACTCTGCAAGTAACATTTCCAGTTCATCCGACTTTAACAAACCAATACTCTCAAGCATGGTGATGTGAGCCATTGACCCCAAAATGTCAGACTTAGCTAAATAGACATCAAGTTCTTTATCTTTCCCCACAGTAAATGTTTCTACAAACGCATCAACTGTTGTATTTTTTTGCCACAATTTCATATCAATAAACAGATTTCATGAATATTAGTTACATATATAATCGGCATATAATTTTCTTTCTATTTGCAAGAAAAGGACTTCTCCTTGAAGGGTAGCCAATACTAATTTACCATTACGCATAGCTAAAGGAGTAGAAAATATTTTTGAACCGATTTCTTTTTTTCCTAAAAAATGTCCTTCTGGACTAATAAAATATAAGTATTTATCAAATGAAGGAATAACCAAAGTACCATCATTTAAAGTAGCCGCTGATGCCACTACTTTCTTATTCGTTTTGATCTTGTTAAACAATGTTCCATCTTCATTTAAGATATAAATGTAACCATCAAAACTACCAAAAACAATCTTACCAGCACAGGTCTCTACAGGAGAAGCATGAATTTTTCCTTGCGTTTTAAATTTGGCAATAGGCTCTCCATAGGGAGAAACAAAATGCATACAATCGTCATAAGAGCCCGCTATTATATTTCCATTGCTTAATTCTAAAGGTTGAGAATGCATAAACCAACCCTCAGCTTTGTATTTATTAATGAGATTCAAATTTTCATCAAAATACAAGAGTTTTTTATTATTACCCCCAATAACAATATTGCCATTAGACAATACAAGAGGAGATCCATGCATCAATTTAGTAGTACGGTAGATCTTGGTTATGTTGTTCTTAACATTATACATCACCACACCTTTAGTATTCATACCAAAAAGCATGCGACCATCGTGCATATCCACAGTATTAGTAAAAACACGACCTTCTTGTTTTATCTTATCTAAGACCTCGCCCTCCTGAGAACAAACATACATACACTTATCATAACACCCTACCGTCACCAACGAATCCTCAAACAAATCAGGAGTAGCATGTATCCACCCTCCCATTACTAGTTCTTTTACCTTTTCACCAGAAGAATTAAAAAACGTCAAAAGTCTTCTGTGATTACCTATAACCACATTACCAGAAGGGGTTTCGATAGGAGAAGAAAAGTAACGCCCCCCCATATCTATACAATTTAACACCTTGACATTAAACTCCATCCCTTGACCTTTTAAAGAAAAAGGAACTAAGAAAAAGATCAATAAACCTAAGACACTAGCTATTTTATATAATAATTTCAAAATCACTATTTTTTTTTTAAGAACGCCAAATTTACTCAATTTTAAGCTCAAAGCAAGACGAATAATAAATGACAAGAATAAAATAAATTAAAATATTAATTTTCTTGCTTATAAAAATCCATTTAAGTTTACTTCATAATTCAATTTTAGGATACCAATCACAATAAAAACAACATGAATTATAGAAAATTTTTATTCTATAGTTGATTAATAAGTAGCATTTAACACGCAATGGCAAACAAACGAAACACTCTTCATAAAACCAAAAATTACGACACATTACAAATTAACAAGAAGACGTTTATTTTTATTTTCACGGTAAAGTCTAACAAATCGATTTATTAAAGACAAAACACCATGGCATCATTTTAGCATTAGAGCCCTGCTATAAATCATTTTTAATTTTATATCCAAGCAAGAACGCGCACAGAGTTCCTGTTTTACTCAGTTTTAGCTATCTTTGCAATTCTCAAATTATGACACGAATGACAACAAAAAGAAAACGCACACTATTAATTTCCACGCTATTGACCCTTGCAGTGGTCTTCTCTTTTGCATTTAACAATGACCAAAAGAATTTTGAAATGAGCAAAGGGCTGGATATTTATTATTCGGTATTGCGTGAATTAAACACGTTTTATGTAGATAGCATAACACCTGAAAAACTTATTAAAACAAGTATAGATGAGATGCTTAAGGATTTAGATCCTTACACAACATATATTCCAGAAACAGAAATTAATGATTTTAAATTTGTCACTACTGGAGAATATGGTGGCATAGGAGCACTCATAGCACAACGTGACGATTATGTCATAATTTCTGATCCGTATGAAGGCAATCCAGCTCAAATGTCAGGACTTAAAGCTGGCGACAAACTCGTAGAAGCTGACGGACAAAGCTTGAAAGGGAAAAAAGTAAGCGATGTCAGTAAGATATTAAAAGGCACTCCAGGAACTACGCTAAAATTAAAAGTGGATCGCTATGGCGAAAAGAAACCCCTCGCTATAGATTTAAAACGTAAAAAAATAGTCATTAGCCCTGTACCTGTATTCCAAATGCTTAATGATACCGTTGGCTATATTCGTTTAACGAGCTTTACAGATAAGGCGAGTAAAGAAATGATCAATGCATTTTTGACCTTAAAATCTCAAGGAGCTCAAGCTTTAATTCTTGATTTACGTTCAAATCCTGGTGGCATACTTAGCGAAGCCAATAAGATCGTTAATATGTTTGTTCCTAAAGACCAAACGGTAGTTTTCACCAAAGGAAAAGTAAGTCAATGGGACAAAATATATAAAACAACACAAGATCCTATAGACACCATGATGCCTCTTACCGTTTTAGTCAACAGCGAGTCGGCTTCTGCTTCTGAAATCGTTGCTGGTGCATTACAAGATTTAGATCGTGCTGTAATAATGGGACGTCGTACCTTCGGCAAAGGATTAGTACAAACCACACGCAGCCTTGGTTACAATTCACAACTTAAGTTAACAACAGCCAAATACTACATCCCTAGCGGACGTTGTGTGCAAGCCTTAGACTACACCCACCGCAACGATGATGGCAGTGTAGGTAAAGTACCTGATTCATTAATTTCAGAATTTAAAACAAAAAACGGACGCATCGTTAAAGACGGAGGCGGCGTAATGCCAGACTTAAAATTAGACTATAGCAAACCGGGCAACATTACTTACGCCTTGGTTGGCAAATATGTTATTTTCGATTATGCGACAAAATACTATTCAGAACATCAGAACATTAATAGTATAGAAGAATTTAAATACACAGATGAAGACTACAACAACTTTAAAAGTTATGTCGCGAATAAAGATTTCTCTTATGAAACCAATAGCGAAGAAGCTTTAAAAGAATTAAAAAAAATGGCAGAACTTGAAAGTTATGACAGTTTGATATCACAAGAACTAGCCGTACTAGAAACAAAATTAAAACATGACGTTTCAAAAGACTTAAATGTATTTCAACATGAAATAACAGAACTCATCCGTATGGAAATAGCCAAACGTTATTTTTATCAAAAAGGAGGTTATCTAGAAGCTATAAAAGATGACAAATGGGTGAATAAAGCAATTAAAGTACTAGAATCTCCAAATCAATACAATGAAATTCTGGCTGCAGAATAAGGCCATATATTTAACCTTGTAAAACCTAATTATTATGCCAAATATAAAAACCGTTCCCTTCTCGAAAGAAGAGATTAAATCCATTATTGCAAAATATCCCACACCTTTTCATATTTATGATGAAAAGCCAATGTTAGAATATGCTGATTATTTTATCAACAGTTTTAAGTGGAATGCGGGCTTTAAACAATATTATGCCATCAAAGCATGTCCCAATCCATATATCATGAAACTCCTAAAGGACAGAGGTATGGGTATAGACTGTAGTTCGATGGCAGAGTTAATAATGGCAGAAAAAGTAGGGTTAAGAGGCGAAGATATTATGTTCACCTCCAACGACACCCCTATGGAAGAGTTTCGTAAAGCGTACGAACTAGGAGCTATTATCAACCTTGACGACATAAAACATATCGACTCTCTGGAAAAAGCTACTGGTACATTACCAGAGCTCATCTGTTTCAGATACAACCCAGGAGCACTAAAAGGTGGCAATATCATCATTGGAAATCCTGAAGACTCCAAATACGGCTTTACGCGCGAACAGCTTTTTGAAGGTTATGCAAAACTAAAAGCCAAAGGTGTAAAACGTTTTGGGTTACACACTATGGTAGCATCTAACGAATTAGACAATGACTATTTTGTAGAAACAGCAGAAATCATTTTTGATTTAGTAAAAGAGATAAAAGAAAAAATAGGAATAGATATCGAATTTGCTAACCTCGGAGGCGGCATTGGAATCCCCTATAAAAGTGAGCATAAACCCGTTGACATAGAAAAGGTAAGTGCTAGTATAAAAGAACGCTATGACGATCATATGGCCAAAGGGAATATTAAACCTTTAAAAATATTCTTTGAGTCAGGAAGAGCTATTACAGGTCCTTTTGGTTATTTAGTCACCACCGTACTTCACATCAAAGAGACTTATAAAAAATATATCGGAGTAGATGCCTCCATGGCCAACCTTATGCGTCCCGCCTTATACGGAGCCTATCATCATATGACTGTTATGGGGCGCGAAGATGAGGGCCACACTCAACTCTACGATGTCACGGGTTCTCTTTGTGAAAATAATGATAAATTTGCGATCAACAGATTATTACCTAAAGGAGTAACACCAGGTGACATCATCGTTATTCATGACACAGGAGCGCACGGTCATTCTATGGGATTCAACTATAATGGAAAACTACGATCAGCCGAATTATTATTACGACCAGATCATACGGTAAAAGAAATAAGACGAGCCGAAACTATGGACGATTATTATGCAACTATTGATTTCGAAGGCAGTATAGACTTTAAATAAAAATTTACCTAAAAAAAAGAGAGGTGAAAATATAATATTTTCACCTCTCTTTTTTATTAAAAATTCTTAGTCGCTAACAAGACCAAAGTACAAGCTTGTTCATGTTCAATACCATGTTTATCTAGAATCAGCTCAAAATCTGGATTCTCTGTACCAGGATTAAATAATACACGTCGCGGCTGTAGAGAAACAATATAATCATAGTATCCCTCTTGGTTTCGAGGCCCTACATACATCGTTACCGTATCCACATCCTCATATAGCTTTTGCTCTTTAATTATAGGCAGATCAAATAACACACCTTCCTTATGACCAAGCATATAAATATCATGGCCATTAGCTAATAATTTCTCAGCAGCTTTATACGAATAACGATCAGGCTTAACACTAGCCCCAATAATTAAAGTTTTATCCTTCATAGGTAATAATAATATATATTTAAAAGAGATTGATATTTTCTAAACGTAAGAAAAGTTGTTCATTTAAAAAACATTTCGGCATCTCTATTACTAATTTATCGAAACACAAAGTTACATAAATTCACAAAAACAGAATCTTTTAGCAAAATCTTTATTCGTAACACTTCCATTTAAGACTTATTTACGTAACTAATATCACTCAAAAGTTATTAAATACCACTTGATGTAAGTAATATGAATCATTAAATGTCGTGTTTGCAAATAGTGTTTTAATTGAGCTAATCTATTAAGAGCAGTACGTTGAACACTTCGGCACTTCGACTCCGCTCAGTGACCTATCCGCTTAGCAAACACGCAGTTGAAGTGTAACTCAACTCTAGGTATTTCACATAATGCGACAATAAATACTACTCATTACTTATTAAAATACGCATTGATAAATGCAAATAACATATCCCAACTTGAAAACATCACTTGTTTGTAACGAAAGGAATTATTTATCATATATATAAAACCTCTCTAAACCTCAGTTAAAAAATTGCATAAAATAAACTTTAGTCAACAACCTCGAAGCAAACCCACGAGACATTTAGTAGAAAACATTTTATTATTCGCAGCAAGCTACGGAAAATTTAACCCACAATGTGGGATTAAAAACACAAGATTACAAAATTTTAATTACCCAAAAGAACAATCTACTTTTCATATTATGTTCAAAAAAAACATCACATAATTCTTACAAAAGAAAGAAGAATTTACTTGTCAACTGAAAAACAGAACAATATACTAACAATACTGCAAAATTTTATTAGCTTTGTCAGCTATTAAAAATGATTTTATTTAACAAAAACGTGCGTCCTTTTATTTTCTGCAACAAACAACACACTAGTAACTAGAACAAAAGGATACATTCCAAACTAAATTAGACTTTTCATAATGACTAAAAGTTTAAATGACATAGAGCAATCAAAAAACAGTATTCTTAATTTTATAGATGAAGGATTATCAGTTATTGATAAAAACTTTTTCATAAAAGACACCAATAGCTGGGTACTAGAACACTTTGGTCTCGAAGAAATACGCCCAAACCAACACTGTTACGAAGTCTTTAGAAATAGATCAACTCCATGTGATTTTTGTCCAGCAGCACAAACTTTCAAAACCGGAAAATCATACAAAGAAATTCTTAACAATCCATTCAATGAAGACACTTCAAAATGGTATAGTCTTGTATCCTACCCAATTATCGACAAAAACAATAAAATAACTGCTGTTATCGAAAACCTTCGTGATATCACAGAAACCAAGCTCACAGAACAAAAACTTCTACAAAAAAATGATGAATTCAAAATACTAAACCGTCAACTCAAGAATTATTCACAAAAGTTAGAAGAAAGCGAAACACGTTACAAAACACTCTACAATAATGCACCATTAGCGTATCAATCAACTGATATGGAGGGAAATTTAATTGACGTTAATCCACAATGGTGCAAAATGTTAGGTTATTCAAAAGAAGAAGTCATTGGTGAAAAATTCGAAAATTTCATACACGATGATGAAAAAAAGAATGTAAATATATGCTTCGAAAAATTTGAAATTTCAGGCTTCGTAAAAGATCTCCATTACACTATGAAACATAAAGATGGGCACTACCTTCAAGTTGCATTTGAAGGTAATATTGGAAAAAATTCTGATGGCACATCAAAACAAACATACTGTACTTTTAAAGACAAAACAGAAGAACAAAAGACACAAGAAGAGCTCAATAATAGTAGAAATCAACTTGAAAAATTGTTTCAAGTTGCACCTACAGGCATCGGCATAATAAAAAACAGAATAATTGTTGACGTCAATATTGAAATCACCAATATGACAGGATATACATCAGAAGATTTAATAGGACAAAGCGCTCGAATTTTTTATCCTGACGATGAACAATATAACTTTGTTGGTCATGAAAGAAACCATCAAATAAACCAAAATGAGACGTGCAGAATAGAAACAAAATGGGAAACAAAAGAAGGGAAAATTCTAAACATCATTCTATCCTCTACCCCTTTAGACCTCAAAGATCTTAGCAAAGGCCTAATCTTCACAGCACTTGACATTACAGAAAGAAAAAACAATGAAGAGTCATTAAAAATAAAGAATAACGCATACGAACAACTCAACGAAGAACTAAAGTTAACAAACGAAAAATTAATAACAGCAAAAGACAAAGCAATAGAAAGCAATCACCTTAAGTCAGAATTTCTCCATAACATGTCACACGAAATCCGTACTCCAATGAACGGTATTATAGGATTTTCGGATATGTTACAAGATCCAGACATTAGTAACCAAAAGAAAAATTTCTATGCTAAGATTATTAAAAGCAGTAGTCATCAACTACTCCGCATTATCGATGACATCTTAGAAATTTCACGATTAGAAACAAAACAGGTAAAAGCTCAAAATGAACCAGTAAATTTAAATGATTTACTCATGGAGCAATTCTCTATTTTTAGCCTCAAAGCAAAAGAAAGACAAATACCTCTCTATGTAAGAAAAGGATTATCATACAATAATTGCACCCTAATAACTGACAAATCCAAATTAAATAAAATCATACAAAACTTAGTCGAAAACGCTTTAAAATTCACGACTAATGGGTTTATAGAAATGGGTTATCATGCAACAGAAACCGAACTCCAAATCTACGTTAAAGATACAGGAGTCGGCATTTCAGAAAAAAACCTAAAAAACATTTTCGAACGTTTTTCTCAAGAAGAAAAATCAATATCTCGCGAACAAGGAGGTTTAGGCCTAGGCCTTTCAATATCTCAAGAAAATGCAGAAGTAATAGGTGGCCACATCACGGTAGAATCTGTAAAAGGAAAAGGTTCAACCTTTACCATAAATCTTCCGTTTATAAAACCTATCGTCTCTCCTCTAAAAAAAGGAGAGGTCGCTAATAACAAACAAAATAAATTTACCGTCATCGTAGCCGAAGATGAAGAAATAAACTACCTTTTCCTAGAAACAGTATTGAATGAAATTGAGAATGTTAACATTAAAATACTCCATGCATTTAACGGACAAGAAGCTGTTGAAATGTTTAAGAAAAATGAGATCGATTTGATTCTTATGGACATTAAAATGCCAGTTATGAATGGAGACCAAGCCACTCGGATTATTAAATCATTAAATCCTGAAATCCCCATCATAGCACAAACAGCGTATGTCACTGAAATAGATAAGATAAAAGCAAAAGATGTAGGGTACGACGACTACCTAACTAAACCCATAAATCAAACGACACTTTTAAGAATTATTGATCTGCATATGAAAAATAAACAAAAGAAAATGCTAAAAGGCAACAAGCTCGGGACAAACACACAGGACATTTAGTTAAAGATCATTTTATTATTTACAACAAGCTACGGAGAATAAAACCACAATGTGGAATTAAAATAGCATTTTCCATAAAATTTTGACAAATCAGAAATCACCCTTATTTTTGCATCTTCAAAAAATAGGAAAAGAGCAGATTAATGTTCCAGAAATTAAGCACCATCAGATTACATCTTATTACAAAACAACCTGTATTAGTTCTCATTTTTAAGTGGACTATAATCTCTGTTTTAGTCGCTATCCTCATAGGTATCAGTAGTGCCATATTTTTGTACGCCCTACATTGGGCAACTGACTACAGAGAGGGACATTACCCCATCATCTTCCTACTCCCCGTTGCTGGTTTATTAATAGGTTATACTTTCCTTCGTTGGGGAAAAGAAATAGAGAGCGGTAACAATCTAATAATAGACAACATACACGAACCCAAAAAAGTCATTCCTTTCAGAATGGCACCTTTCATTTTATTGGGAACGGTTATCACACATCTCTTTGGCGGTTCGGCCGGACGAGAAGGCACCGCCATACAAATAGGTGGAGCCATCGCCGATCAATTCACAAAAATTCTTCGTTTAAGTAAAGAAAATCGTAAAATCATACTCATCGCTGGTATGAGTGCAGGTTTTGGATCCATCTTCGGAACTCCCTTTGCTGGTGCCATTTTTGGGTTAGAAGTCTATAACATAGGAAAATTAAAATACACGGCTCTCTTTCCAGCCATTATCTCCTCTATCACAGCAGATTTTGTCACCAAAAGTTTAGGCATTCACCACACCCATTACATCATTGGAAACATCCCTGAAATAGGCTTTTTAAATTCAGGTTCAGCAATTCTTGCAGGTATAGCCTTTGGATTAGCTGCTTTCCTTTTTTCTAAAAGCACACATCACATCAATGCTTTTTCTAAAAAGAAAATAAAATATGCTTCACTACGTCCAGTTGTAGGAAGTATCATAATCATTGGTGGAGCTTTAGCTTTAAATACAACAAAATATTTAGGCTTAGGAATTCCAACTATTGTAGAATCATTTGATTTACAACAAATGCCTTGGGTCTTTTTACTTAAATTAATCTTTACAGCAGTCACTTTAGGTTTTGGATTCAAAGGAGGAGAAGTCACCCCTTTATTCTTTATAGGTGCAGCCCTAGGAAGTACATTATCCTTCATACTCCCACTTCCTGTCGGACTCTTAGCAGGAATGGGATTTGTAGCCGTTTTTGCAGGAGCATCCAATACCCCATTAGCATCCAGTATTATGGGCATTGAACTTTTTGGTGCAACGTGTGCTCCATATGTGGCCATAGCGTGCATAGTAGCCTATCTGATCTCAGGACATAATGGCATTTATGCATCACAATATGTAGGATCTCCAAAATCGCCTTCATTCTTGAATGATACCAACAAACAACTAAAAGATTTATAAATTAAAGTTGTTTCAAATTAAACACAAAAAAGTTCATACTCAGTACATATTCTATTTCCCGAAAGGGAAAACAACCTCATCACATCTACGACGATTTTTTGAAAAAAAAGAATCAAGGATAAAAAACGGCACTTTAATCAACTTGATTAAAAAAAAATTCAACATAAAATTAACATAAAAAGAGAATTGAACGCTAGCGTTTTTTTGATCAAAAAAGCAGAAGTTTAACATCTAAAAACCCATTTTCTCAGTTTTCTTTTATACATTTGTCGAGAATTGTACTACAATCACTTATGACAGGAGAAACAGAACGACTGATTCGATCGTTACAGGAAAAGATTTCCACCATACAAAATGAAACATTAAGGTTCAAGGAGGAAAATGAAGCGTTAAAAGAAGATTTAACGAAAAAAGAAGTTGATTTTGATAATCAAACTGTCGTCTTAAGTGAATTGAAGAATAAATACAATGCTCTGAAAATTGCAAGATCGCTCAAAGGAGAAGATAAAGAAGAGATGAAGAAGCGAATAGATGCAATGGTAAAAGAAATTGAGACCTGTATAGAGTTGATAGATCAGTAAGCATAAATATGAACGGCAACGAAATATTAGCCATAAAAGTTAAAATTGCCGGACGTGAATTTCCGCTTAATGTAGCTCAAAAAGACGAAGGAGAAGTTAGAGCTGCATCCCAACTCATCACAGAAACGTTTGAAATGTATCGTGATAAATTCCCCCAAGATGATTATGCTAACATCTTGGCTAAAGCATCTTTATCAGTATTAGTCAACCAGAAGAAAAGAACACAATCACAAAATAGTTCAGATTTAATGGATGCATTATATCAGGTAGAGGAAAATTTAGGTGAATTTATTAATGAGAAACTAAAGTAAAACATAGGCCCTACAGCCATCATTTCTATTACCATTTCTGTATCATCTTGTAGGATTCAGGGGTGGTTTTTTATGTTTAACTTATTTTTAACAACTAATTATGCCAGAAATATTAATTTCTATTGTAGCACTGATTGTCGGAGGAGCAGCAGGCTGGGCTATCGTGTTTAAAAGCACACAAAAGAAGAGAGAGCAACTCTTAAGAGAAGCTCAAACAGAAGCAGAAGTCATTAAAAAAGACAAAATTCTACAAGCTAAAGAGCGTTTTTTACAACTAAAAACAGATCACGAAAAAGAAATCAACTCACGTAACAGCAAGCTAAATCAGAAAGAACAAAGCCTTAAAGATCGTCAAGTTCAGATCAACCAAAAAGCGGAAGAAAATAATCGTAACAGAAAAGAAGTAAACGCATTAAAGCTAAAACTTGAAGGACAGCAAGACATCATTTCTAAGAAACAGAATGAGTTGGATAAAATGACTGCAAGTCAGATACAGCAATTAGAAACTATTTCTAACTTATCGGCGGAAGAAGCAAAAAAACAACTCGTAGATTCCCTTGTTGACAAGGCAAAAACAGAAGCTATGTCGCTCACAAACGACATCATAGCAGAAGCACAACTCAACGCCAACAAAGAAGCGAAGAAAGTGGTTGTTAAAACCATACAACGCGTAGCTACAGAAGTTGCTATTGAGAATTCAGTAACCATTTTCCATATCGATTCCGATGAGATAAAAGGTCGTATTATTGGTCGTGAAGGTCGTAACATACGCGCTTTGGAAGCCGCCACTGGCGTAGAATTTGTCGTTGACGACACCCCAGAAGCTATCGTTCTTTCAGGATTTGATCCCGTACGACGTGAGATAGCTCGTTTGGCCTTACACCAGTTAGTATCCGATGGTCGTATTCATCCAGCACGCATAGAAGAAATCGTTAACAAAGTACGTAAACAAATCACTGAAGAAATCATTGAAACAGGAAAACGTACCTGCATCGATTTAGGAATTCACGGTTTACATCCTGAATTAATCAAGATGGTAGGTCGTATGAAATACCGTTCATCTTACGGACAAAACCTACTACAACACTCGCGCGAAACAGCTAACCTATGTGCAACAATGGCATCAGAACTAGGACTAAACGCACAATTAGCAAAACGAGCAGGCTTGCTTCATGATATTGGTAAAGTACCTGATGAAGAGCCAGAATTACCACATGCTATTTATGGTATGAAATTAGCAGAAAAATACAAAGAGAAACCAGATATCTGCAATGCCATAGGAGCACACCACGAAGAAGTGGAGATGAAATCTTTAATAGCACCATTAGTTTTAGCATGTGATGCCATATCAGGAGCACGACCAGGCGCACGCCGTGAAGTCGTAGAATCTTATGTGAAACGATTAAAGAACTTAGAAGATTTAGCACTCTCTTATCCTGGCGTTTTAAAGACTTATGCTATTCAGGCAGGACGTGAATTACGTGTTATTGTAGGAGCTGAAAAAATCTCAGATCAAGAAGCAAATGTTCTTTCTTTTGACATCGCTAAACGTATTCAAGACGAAATGACCTATCCTGGACAAATAAAAATTACGGTAATTCGAGAAATAAGAGCCGTTAATTATGCCAAATAGGGTAAATGAACATTTAATACAAAAAGCTGCTTTAATGCAGCTTTTTTTTTAAAAAAAAACAACAATTACAGCCGAACTCACGAGATTTTTAGTTGAAAATAATTTTCATTAAATAAACTATCCCGCTGCAAGCAGACGGAGTATCAATTCGAAACACTTTCAATGTGGGATTCACAACAAACTACAGAGTATTAAAACTATATTGTGAAATTATAATAAAACTATTGAACAATTTACTCTTTACGTTGTTAGAGATACAAAGCATTAGAGATAACAATTAAAATAAACCATTTTCAAAAAAAACAGTTTCATTATTTTTTAATAAACTGTAAGAAC
Source organism: Bacteroidales bacterium (assembly GCA_965662645.1). Lineage (GTDB taxonomy): Bacteria > Bacteroidota > Bacteroidia > Bacteroidales > UBA5342 > UBA5342. The sequence goes on along the minus strand of CBFIII010000001.1, from coordinate 113,922 downwards.
TCAGCCCCAACAAAGGCTGAGTTTTTTTTATAAAAAAAGGAAGCTACCTTTGCATTATGAAAACCTCACAACGTAAACGAATTTCTATTTTAGTTTTTTTATTAGCTATAATAGTTTTATTTATTTGGAAAAATCCCACAAGAGAATTCGTATATAACGAAGGCCTTATTTTTGGCACCAATTACCACATCATATATGAGTCTCCCCAAGGTGAAGATTACGGTACAGCATTACGACAACACCTATTAAATACTGTTGACAACTCACTCTCCACCTTTAACAAAAACTCTGTCATAAGTAAGATTAACACCAATCAAGAACACCGCACAGATACTGCTTTTGAAACCGTTTTTCTTAAAGCACAAGAGATTTCGAAAATCACTAACGGAGCCTTTGATATGACAGTAGCCCCACTCGTTAACCGATGGGGTTTTGGCTACGGGGATAAAAAAGACAGCCTTCCCACAACTGAAGAGATAGAAGATTTATTACAGAATGTAGGTTATCAAAAGATAAAACTTGAACAACATCAAATCATCAAAGAAAAACCAGAGATAAAACTAGATGCCAGTGCAATAGCTAAAGGATTTTCGGTAGATGTAGCTGCAGAATTTCTACAAGAAAAAGGTATTTCAAATTACATGGTAGAAATTGGAGGCGAAGTACGTGTAAAAGGAAATAATAAAAGTGGAAAAAAATGGCGCTTAGGTATTGATCGCCCCATAGAAGATATCACTGCCAGCAATAGAAAATTAGACACCATTCTTTACTTTAATGATATGTCCTTAGCCACCTCAGGTAATTATCGTCAATTTTATTATAAAAATGGGAAAAGGTACAGCCACACAATAAATCCTATCTCAGGTTATCCTGTAAATCACACACTGCTTAGTGCTACCGTATTAGCTCCCGACTGTATGACAGCCGATGCTTTTGCTACAGCTTGCATGGTCATGGGAACAGAAAAAAGTCTCAAGCTAGCGCAAAAACTAAATCATATAGAAATTTATCTCATCGTTGATGATAATGGAACAATAAAAGATGTTTACTCTTCAGGTTTAGAAAAATATTTTCAACCTTAAATAATCATTGGCCACAAATTATTAAAAAAGCCAAAATAAAAAAGCACCCTTCTTTCAAAAAAACACCAGAAAAAGAAGAACTGCCATAAACGACCCCACTACAAGCCGACGAAATATCAAGATGTGAAACATTTTATTATTAACTACAAGCTGCGGAAAATAAAACTCACAATATGTAATTAAAAGTTCGACACTAACTTTTTTTTACTACTTTTGCAGCGCTTTTGGTTCCCCTTAGGGGATTAAAAGGGAATACCGTGCCTTATCGTTATCTTACGATAATAATAAGAATTCGGTAACAGTTCCCGCTGCTGTAATTTTCTTAACACTTATACATAAGCCACTGATACTGCTCATCAGAATCGGGAAGGCGTATAAGCCACAGAAATAAGTCAGAAGACCTACCAAATGCACAATGGATTATGTAACCTGCGGGAGTCAGGAAAAAACCATTTGCACAGGTAAATTACCCCTTCCCATTACATGATTATTATATTGAATAACCTCTTTGTCAAAAACAAAGACTTATTATTATTTACATAAATAATCTATTAATTAACCAATTAGAATGATGAAAAAATTAATTTTAGGCGTGGTCGCCTTAATGGCCTTAACTTTTACCGCTTGCGAAGATGACGATGACGACAATCTATTAACTGTTAATTTTGAGGATATCACTCTTGATGCTTCAGGTTTAGAACAAAATGATAGCATAAGTGGCTCTATTGCGAGTGGAGATCTTAACGTAACTTGTACTTGGTCATCAAGTGAATGGGGAACCTATGGTTCAGGTTTTTCGGTAAGCAATCACACAAACGATACCACAGCAGGATTTACTAATCCTTATAGCTGTATCGCAGCCTCAGGCGCCAACTCTTCAGAAAACTATGCAACATTCAACAGCAGTTCTGATTCTATTAAATTTAACTCTTTAGTAGATCTCGAGAGCGTGATGTTATGTAATAACACTTATGCTTATCTTTCAATGAAAGATGGTGATGATTATGCTAACGAATTTGCTACAGATGATTACTTCAAGTTAACCTTAGAGCTTTATGGTGTAAACGGGACTAAAATTGGAACAGAAGACTTTTACTTAGCTGATTTCCGTGACGGAAAAACCGACATTGTAAATGAATGGACTAAATTAGATCTGAACACTTATAAAAGTGTATCGTATATTAAATTCAGCTTTGAATCAACCGATAATGGGGATTGGGGAATGAATACACCTGCCTACTTCTGTATCGATAACATTGCTTATTACGAAGCAGAGTAACAACACTAGTGCTTTAGTTTGAGTATAATGATTTCTTTTGGGAATCATTATACTCAAATCAAAAAAATGAATCTTCAATATGAAAATGCATACTCAACAGATCCTCAGTTTTATCATGTTTTTGTTTGTTTTAATGTCTTGTGACAAAACTGAAAACCCTATAGTAGAGGTGCCAGATGGTCTATCTGGTGCCTCTACTGTAGATACTGTAGATACTGTAGAGATAAGTGATTCTATTCGCTTCCCCGACTTCTTGGTAGAATATTTACCCGCACCCGGACAATTTATCAATGTCAATCCAGGTCGGCCACAAGAAGCACAAAGTATTATTGGAGGAATAGGTTTCGTGACGCTAGGCGGCTGGGGCGGATATATCATTATAGGGTTTAACGAACCTATCATAAATCGTACAGAGAATCAATATGGGGTAGATTTTTCTATTTTTGGGAATGCTTACGAAGGCAGTTCGGAACCAGGCATCGTCATGGTGATGAAAGATGAAAATAAAAATGGAAAAGCTGATGACACTTGGTATGAACTTAAAGGAAACGAGTACGACAACAATTCGACTACTACCGATTACACACTCACCTATTACCACATCAATGATACCTTGATCACTTGGAAAGACAATCAAGGTAACAACGACACCATTTTACACAATAGCTATCACAAACAATCATACTATCCAAGCACTGAATTTTTTACTAACGCCAATCAAGATAGTTTAACATTCAGTGGCACTTTATTAGAAAAGAAATCATACCCAGATAATACAGGGCAATGGGTCAACCCAACATTTGGTTATGGATATGCCGACAATCATAGCGTTGACTGGAAAAAGCCACTCAACGAACCAGACGACCCGGAAACCGAAACAATAGAAGGTGCTGGCGGTGATGCTTTCAAACTAGAATGGGCTATCAATACCGAAGGAGAGCCCGTAAAAATTGATACTGTTCATTTTATTAAGATTTATAATGGAATAAGACATATCAATCCAGTAATAGGCGAAGTCTCTACTGAGATAAAAGCCATTGTTGCTATTCAATAATAAAAGATAGAATAGTTCGAAAACACTTATATTTGCGCTTTTGCATGATTTAATAATGAAATCATCCTACTACATAGTATTGCTTATCATTTTCTCATCGTTTAGTAGCTATGGACAAGGCATTCAAGATTCTATTTTTGAAATTTCAAGTATTAATATCTTAGGCGATGATGCCCTTTTCATCACCGAAGAAGCAGGTATGAAAGAGTCTCATTTAGACACTTTAATACTTAAAAACAAATCGGAACAATCATTAGCAGATCTGCTCTCGACCAACACCCCCATCTTTATTAAATCACTCGGTCGTGGAGCTTTATCTACCGCTTCATTGCGAGGAACGGCAGCCTCACACACTAAAGTTAACTGGAATGGCATAAGCATTAATTCTCCCATGTTAGGGATGGTTGACTTTTCACAAATCCCTGTCTTTCTGATTGATGATATTAGTTTGAAATATGGCAACTCATCACTCTCAGAACAAGGAGGTGGAATGGGAGGCACCATTAATTTGGATAATAAAGCCAATTGGGACAACCGTTTTTCAGGTAAGTACCTCCAAGGCATAGGCAGTTATACTTCACTTGATGAATTCCTAACTGTAGCCGCAGGCAACAATCGTTTTCAATCAAAAACACGACTTTACCATAACTATTCGCGAAACGATTATACTTACACCAATAAAAGCAATTTTAATATCAACTATCAAACGGGAGAGCTAACTCATCCTCTTGACACAAATAAAAATGCGTCCTATCTACTTTACGGACTGCAGCAAGAATTTTATTTAAAAATCAAAGAAAATCAATTTATATCCTTCAAATATTGGGGACAACATTCTGAACGATCCATTCCACTAGTATTTAGCAATGAAGGTCCACAAGACTCGAACCAAAACAAACAAGAAAGCTCTGATCAGAATATCGTTACCGAGTGGAATTATTACGGTAAAAAAGCAAAAATAACTGCACACAGCGGTCTGATACACAAAAACATAAACTACGAACAACTCTATCTCGTCAGTAATCAAGGCATGCAGCACTCTGTTTATTCCCTTAGTGAGCAAACCAGTTCGATTAACGCCATAAAGTATAAATATACAGATCTTAAAGGCTATATTCTTAGCGCTTCTATAGATGCTAATTTTCATAAAGTAAGTACCAGTGATTCCGTTTCTCATACAGGATATAACAAGAATCAACAAGAATTATCATTCTACACTAGCCTACAAAAACAATATTTTAAACATCTCAATGCCAATCTTATGTTGAGACAAGATTTAATTAACAATGATTTTATACCATTGTGTCCTCTACTAGGATTTGATTATAAAATTAGCAAAGACGAACAACTTATTCTAAAAGGAAACATAGCACGCAACTATCACAGTCCTTCTTTAAATGATAAATATTGGCAACCAGGAGGCAATGCTGATCTAAAAGCAGAAGAAGGCTACAGCACAGAACTAGGATTAGAATTCAAGAGAACAATAAAGGATTGGTACTTAAAAGGAGAAATCACAAGTTACTACTCACTCATTTCGAACTGGATATTATGGCTACCCGATGTAAATGGGTATTGGGAACCGATAAACATCAGAACTGTAGAATCAAAAGGGATAGAAATCAATGCAAAAATAATCAAAAACATAGGAAGTAATACGACACTTTCTTTTATAGGAAACTACGCCTACACCTCATCAACCAATCAAGATGCAGAAGCCAAAAGCACAAATAGCTATGGCAAACAACTGGTGTATATCCCCATCCACTCAGGCAATCTCATGACCCATTTAAGGTGGAAAAGCTGGCAATTCTCATGGCAACATTCATCGTATGGCATACGCTACACCACGACCAGTAACGACCCCGATGCACACCATGACTTCCCCGCTTATTTCATGAACAATATGGCCATCAAAAAAAGTTGGATGCTACATCAAAAACACCTCAATACACAATTTAAAGTCAATAATTTATTAAACGAAAATTACCGTTCAGCCTTATACCATCCGATGCCTGGAAGAAACTATCAATTGCTTATTTCTATTTCTTTTTAATGACTTTATCGTAAAGAAACGAAAGCCAACAAAACACAATATGTCTTTACAAGTCAATTTCTAAAATATTTATTTAAAATCACATTTAAAGAGGAAAGTAATGACTCCCTATAAATGATGATTTTTACAAAAATTTCATTCTTTTTCTCAATAAGGTTTAAGTTTTAAAGAAATCATATTAACTTTGCAATCTTATAAAACGTATGTGGAGAGATTTGACTGCTTGCAACCACACAAAAAAATGCTAAAACTGCGTCCTTGTATGACCTCTTTTGAGCATTATGCTGTCAGCTATTTTTCTCCCATTTTTGTAATTAACAACGATTCTAACTTTTCAAGTCAATTTAAAAATGACTTGTAATCAATCAGTTATTTTGCTAATTTAACATTTAATTAATAAACAAAATGGGTTATTTATTTACATCCGAGTCGGTCTCAGAAGGCCACCCAGACAAAGTCGCAGATCAAATTTCTGATGCGATACTTGATCAACTATTAGCTTTTGACCCCAACTCAAAAGTAGCGTGTGAAACTTTAGTTACCACAGGACAAGTGATTGTAGCAGGTGAAATTAAATCATCAACGTACGTCGATGTACAAGGCATTGCACGCCACACCATCAACAAGATAGGTTATACCAAAAGTGCTTATCAATTCGATGGTAATTCCTGCGGCGTATTGACTGCTCTACATGAACAATCAGTGGACATCAACCGAGGCGTAGAACGTGCAGATCCTATGTCGCAAGGTGCTGGAGACCAAGGTATGATGTTTGGTTACGCATGCAAAGAAACTGAGAATTACATGCCTCTTTCTTTAGAATTATCACACAAGTTATTACAAGACCTAGCAGCCATACGTCGCGAAGGGAAAGAGATGACTTATCTACGTCCTGATTCTAAATCGCAAGTAACGATAGAATACGGAGATGATAATAAACCTCAACGTATTCACACTATCGTCGTTTCTACTCAACATGATGAATTTGACAACGATGACGAACGTATGTTAGCTAAAATAAAAGAAGACGTCCGTACCATATTAATTCCTCGTACTAAGGCACAATTATCAGAAAAGGCACAAGCCCTCTTTGATGATAAACTCATTCTACATGTGAACCCAACGGGTAAATTTGTAATTGGAGGACCTCACGGCGATACAGGACTAACAGGACGTAAAATTATCGTTGACACCTATGGCGGTAAAGGAGCTCACGGTGGTGGTGCATTCTCAGGAAAAGACCCTTCAAAAGTTGACCGTTCAGCTGCTTATGCTTCACGTCATATTGCTAAGAATTTAGTTGCTGCAGGAGTTGCTGATGAAATATTAGTGCAACTCTCTTATGCTATTGGTGTAGCAGAACCTATCAACATCTATGTAGATACCTATGGCACATCTAACTTAAAAATCTCTGATGGTGAGATTGCAGAGAAAGTCAATAAGATTTTTGATCTTCGCCCTAAAGCGATAGAAGAACGCTTAAAGTTGCGTTACCCTATTTATTTAGAAACTGCAGCTTATGGGCATATGGGACGTGAACCAAAAACAGTAACTAAATCATTTGAATCTCCCTACATTGGAACTAAAGAGATGAAAGTGGAACTATTTACCTGGGAAAAATTGGATTATGTAGATAAAATTAAAGAAGCTTTTGATCTTTAATATTTCTGTAAAAATCAATCTAAAAAATAAAAAAGGAGCAATGCCAAAACTGGTATCGCTCCTTTTTTTATTGGAAAAAATGTCGGTCTGCAGGGATTCGAACCCTGGGCCCGCTGATTAAGAGTCAGCTGCTCTACCAACTGAGCTACAAACCGTTATTTTTTTCGCTTTGCAAAAGTAATAAAATGAAAGTTTGGAAAAAAACATTTAACCTGAAAATTACAAACTAAAAAACATATTAAATTTCTCTTCCATCTAAATAACCAATGTATAACATCGAAACAAACCCTTACAAACGTAACAATACGTTTATCGATACCCTTTACTTTTGCGCAAGCTATTTAACACAAAACTTCATCCGTTTATAATTATTACTCTGTCATCATAAGCCAATGCTATATCTTGCGCGTTTTGAGAAGGCATTTTATTTTCGGTAGGTATTATTTTCGGATACACTCACAGGTATGTATGCCAAACAACAAATACTCACTATGCAACTATCAAAAACAATCGTACATTTGAGAACAGAATGAACTCGCTGAAGGAACTAGTAAGAAACATCTCAAAAAAAACACTCTGAGATAAAAAAACCACAGATATAGATCTGTATGCAAATAAACACAACGTTCTTTACTTATAAATCAAAATTAAAACCTTTTTTCTTAAGACGCTCGTACACTTCCACATCAAACTTATAAAGATTGGCGGCACGATGAGATACATTTTTTTGTGGCTAGAATTTAATGTAGAACTCAGGTTATTAATACTTCTGAATTACAATCTGGTGTATATATGGTATCTGTAACTAATGCCGAAGGCAAGAAGTACGTTTCTAAGATGATGAAAAAATAATTGAGCTCATAAGTTCACTTTTTACATAGAGTTGGGAAATCCGAACTCTTTGTTTATTTTTACTCTCTTCTATTCTCTATTAAAACCTTATCGCAATGAGAAATATTTGCTTCCTCTTTATTGTCTCTGCTCTTTTATGCTCTTTATCAGCAAATGCTGAGAGATTTAATACGACTTATATTACCACCCAAGCGTCTATAGATACGCTACGTAAAGGTGACTTTACAGTCATCTTTTTAAACGAAAACGATGAACAAGTTCCTGTTGATGTTCAGTTTTCACTTAAAAAACACGAATTTCCTTGGGGAACAGCATTAGCTTTTTACAATGGGTACGATGATATATGGTACAAAGGCGTAGCTCGCAAATTTTTCAATTATGGTGTAACAGAAAACGCCTTTAAGTGGAGCTCGATGCAACCCAATAATTCGGCGCCTAACTATAGTGATGTCAATGCTTACCTTGATTGGTGCGACGAGGCAGGTTGGGAAATGCGCGGACACACTTTACTTTGGGGATCAAAAGACTACGATGATTTTCATCCCTTACAACAATGGGTCAAAGACCTCCCTCAAGAAGACATTGATGATACATGTAAAGTGCGTGTGCAGCGCGAAATGGAGTATTACAAAGGACGCATAAAAGAGTATGATGTAATTAACGAAGCGATTCCATATCATGCTAATTATTTACAACGTACGATAGGCGATTCTATTAATTGGAATTGCTTCAAATGGGCAAAAGAAATTGATCCTAATGCTGCACTTTTTATCAATGACTATAATATTATTACGGGAGGAAACGACCAGTATAAATATATGACCTTGATAAAAGAAATAATAGCTAATGGAGGACCAATTGATGGTGTTGGTGTGCAAGCTCATTTTGGTTCTAGTGTCAATGCGGCATCTATGACTTATATTTTAGATACCCTAGCAACTCTAGGTTTGTCGTTAAAGATTACGGAGTTCGATATGGATGTTGAAGCCAACAATTTATCGGAAGAACAACAAGCGTCTGATTATGCTTTGGCCATGCGTGTTGCATTTGCTCACCCCGCCGTTGATGCATTTTTATTCTGGGGTTTTTGGGATTCTCGTCATTGGAGAGGGGGTGCAGGCATGTTTAACGAAGATAAGTCACCTAAGCTAGCTGCCGATTCGGTTTATAACCTAATACATAACACTTGGAGTACAAAAGGTGCAGAAGAAAACTGCGACATATTAGATGTAAATGCCTATTATGGCACTTATGAAATGTACATTAATTATGACAATAAAACCTTGGTTTATGATGTAGATATGTCTCATCAAAAAGAAAGTGATACGGTGAAAGTACGTCTTAAGGATGGTGAATATCCTTCTCCCAAAATAATAAGTGCAAGTGTTATCTCTACGCATGAGATTAGAGTGAAATTCGATCAAGAATTGACGTTTGATAATGTATCTAATACTAGTTTTTATGTAAATGGTAACCGTAGATATACACTTACAGATGCTATTCTAAACGAAGATGATAATACCGAAGCTATTCTTAATACTCTTGTATCTATGAATGCGGGAGAACGCATGTTTTTAACTTATGATGATAAGGTATCTTTAATTTTAGGCGACAATGATAAAGCACTAGAATATATTGCTAACTATGAAATGGAAAATAATATACCTGCATCATTAAATTCTACAATACCTGACCCTGATATAAAAACATACTACGATAATGGAAGTATTATTATAGTGAATCATTCTGAAATGGATACTTACGAAATTGTTTCCATGACAGGAGTTACTTTAATATCAGGAGAAGTGCTTAAAGATGGGAAAACCACCATTGCGGCATCTCATTTAATTGATGGTATCTACATTGGTAAAATGATGAATGCAGTTTCGAATGCCTTCGTTACAAGTAAGATAATAATTAATTAAATAATAGATTTTATCTCATGAGAAATTACCTTATTTTCTTATTAACCTGAGTTCGAACCCGCCGATGGGAAATGCCTCCTTTTTATAGGACAAGATATGGCAGCCATAGGCGATCTTGTGATTATAATGAAGGTAATGCTGACCATTTTGAAACGCCTGCTGGCATTACGGTTTACACCAACTTCCACACTAAAACACCCGATAGTAGGCCATGCTGACCTTGTACAATTGCCATCAGGTGATTGGTGAAGTGTCTTTTTAGCTTGTCGCCCTTATAATGAGAAAAACCATTTCAATACGGGTTGTGAAACTTTTATGTTACCTGTGGAGTGGGACATTATATCTGCCCCCCACAAAAGAAAAACATTTATAATTTTATTAACACGCCTATTTCTCACTCAAATAATAACTCAGCCCCATACGCAATTCGCCGTAGCTTATGGCTTCGCCAAAATGCTCCTTCGCTGGTTTAAGGGAAAATTCTTTGGTTTTCTTGAAATATTCGGACATCAAATCCAACTTGTTTTGATCAACAAAGTCGGTAGCATCCAACTCACCTTGCGCCACAAAATAGGTCAGGTGGTTCATAATGGTATTGGTCGTTAGATCTCTTTCTTGTGCAATTTGCTCCACTGTATTTCCGGCATTAAGCAAATCGAGACTCACCTGCTTGGTATCCACTTTAGGTTTCTTTTCCTTCTTGGGTTTTTCCTGTTTAAAATCAATCTGAGGCAAATTATCGTGATCAATACCATTCTCACGACAATAAGCAGCAATAATATCAATAATATCTTCACCAAACTGCGCCACTTTCGCAGCACCAAAGCCCTTGATTCCTTTCAAGGATTTTAGGTCAACCGGAAGGTATTTAAGCAACTCCGCCAAGGTCTTTTGTGAAAATACAAAAAAAGCAGGACGATCAGCTTCTTCAGACTTCTCTGTTCTATAACTGCGCAAAGCAGCATATAATTTAGGATGTTCTATGTTATCAAACGACGGTTTATCATCGGTCGATTGGCGTTTTGTTTTGGCCTCACCTTGCAATACCGACTTAGCCCTCACATCCAATATTTTTCCTAAAACAAATCCTTTTTCGCAAGCATCAAAAAGCCTCATCTTTAATTGTAATTCAGCCTCTAACTCTTCAAGATAACGATTTATTTGTTTGGCAATAGCCTTGTTATCCACCTCCAAATTAAAGATACCCGTTTGAGATATGATAAGACTCTTTGTCTTTTCTGCAAAATAGGTAGCCGCCTTCATCAACCGATCTTGGAGAGCAGGATTAGCTTCAGCGTCTGCATTACCATTGAGCAAAAATGCCACTTGATTATGAAATGAACGTGCTACATTACCTAACTGTTGAGTTACCGAAACATTTATATCTTCCAGTTTTTTAGGGAAATCAAGGGGAAATGCACCACTATTCTCACGTGCAACTTTAGAGATGCCACGAATAAAAAATAAAATGCGAGAATAATCAAAGACATCATTAATAACCTCTTGCTGATAAGCATTTTTACAATCGGATAACACTTTCTCGTCAGGTGGATTAGCTTCTACATTACGAATAAAGCCCGTCACAGTGCTATCGTTAATAATACTACGCTCATCAATACGTGAGCTCAACACCATACCTTCAAGGGTACGGCAACGGCTCAATGCCACATAGACTTGTCCGTGCGCAAATGATGACTGAGCGTCAATAACGGCATGATTAAAAGTCAAACCCTGACTTTTATGAATAGTAATAGCCCACGCTAATTTCAAAGGAATCTGCTTAAAAGAACCTTCTTTTTCTTCTTTTATCTCCGCCGTCTTTTCATCCACCGAATACTTAATATTTTCCCACACCAATGGAGAGACATCTATCTCTTCCTCATCGCCAGGACACAAAACACGTATATCATCTTTAGAAAGATGTGTTATCTTGCCAATCTTACCATTAAAAAAACGTTTTTCAGGCTCGGGATCATTTTTCACAAACATCACCTGCGCCCCTTCTTTCAGCACCAATTCTTGATCGGTAGGATAAGAATATTCAGGAAAGTTACCTTCTACGGTAGCCCTCACAAGACCTCTTTTTGTTTTTAATAAACCTATTTCTTTATCATTAAGCTGTTTAGCATTCGCATTATGCGTACACAAGGTTATATAAGCGCCATCTTTAGGCACCTGAAAATTAGGAATATAACGTTCATTCAGAATATCAGCAGACGCTCTATCCAACTTATTATCTCTTACTTTATTAAGTATAGATATAAATTTTTCATCTTGTTGACGATACACATGCATCAGTTCAATACTAACAAATGAGGTTTGCTTTAGCGCCAAGCTACTAAAGAAAAAAGCGGTATCATAAATAGGACGTAACAAAGCCCATTCATCATTCTTAACCACAGGAGCCAACTGTTGTAAATCACCAATCATTAATAATTGGACCCCACCAAAGGGTTTACTATTCCTACGGAAACGACGAAAAACGCGATCTATAGCATCCAACACATCAACACGCACCATCGATATCTCGTCAATGACTAAAAGATCAAGAGAACGAATAATGTTAATTTTTTTCTTAGCAAAACGTTTTTGCCCAGATTGCTCCATCTCATTTCCGAGTTGCGGCGCAAAAGACAATTGAAAAAACGAATGAATAGTCATCCCCCCAGCATTGATAGCCGCCACTCCTGTGGGTGCCACCACGACCATGCGTTTAGGAGAATTCTTTTTAAGTTCTTTAAGGAAAGTCGTTTTTCCTGTTCCCGCTTTTCCCGTTAAAAAAATATTTTTACCCGTAAAACGGACAAAATCATTTGCTAATTGAAGTTGTGGATTGGTCTGCATTTTCGTTTTTTTATAAGAAACACAAATATAACAAAATTTTAAGCAATTCTTTTTTAAGCAAATACCTTATCCAGGGCAAACGCATATTAAAAATCAATTCAATAAAATAGCACAATCACCCAAATATCAATAGGATAAGTCTGCTTTTTGATTGTGAAATTCGTATATTTAACTAATAATCACACAGTTAAGATATGAATAATAAAGGAATACTGTCTTACTTTTGTGATATGACAGATCACAGAGCTTCAAATTCGTCTCATCTTTTGTGGGACATTGTTTTTATCTCAATAGCAGCAATTATCTGCGGAGCAGAAAATTGGCACAATATTGAACTTTATGGTAATCACAAAAAAGATTGGCTAAAAACTAAACTTATACTACCCAACGGTATTCCTTCTCACGACACATTTAATCGGTTCTTTTCATGTCTTGCCCCAGAAGAATTTGAAGCGTGTTTTTCTAAATGGATCATTGCTGTCCCATTAAAACGAGAAGCGACTCTTTCTAGTCACTGAATACCTAATACTTACACTGCATTTAAAAGTAAACGGACTTGAATTCAAAACTTTCTATAATTGCGATCTGGTTGTGTGTTTTCAATTTAAAGAAGAATGATATTTTTCATTTCCAAATAACTATTACCATGTTAAGGCTCTGTATATGTGTGTATGATAAGCTTAAGTCTCAAGTCGACAACAAACAACATGGCCTTAACTATCCAGTTAATTAATAATTTTTCAATCATCCCATTTTTATGGGACACTAGTGTAAATGGATTAAGAATATATCTACTTGTATATCTGGAGATATTGTGAGTATTGATGGGAAAACAATGCGTAAAACAAAAGGGGTAAACTTTGGGGCAGCTCATATTGTTAATGTCTGAAGTGATTTGAACGGCATAGCCTTGGGACAAATTAAAACAGAAGCTAAAAGCAACGAGATAACAGCCATTCCATTATTGTTAGACAAACTGCTGATTGATAATTGCATCGTTACAATAGATGCTATGGGATGTCGGCGAGATATTGCACAAAAGATAACAGATAAGAAAGCAGATTATATTCTAGCATTGAAAGAAAATCAGAAAGAACTATACCGAGATATGTTTGATAGCTTTAAATATCTAAAAAGTGAAAGTGTCGATATTGAAATGGATGCAGGTCATGGAAGAGTGGAACAACGAAAGTGTTCTGTAATAACAGATCTTTCAATGATAATTGAACATGAGGATAAGCCTTGGACAAACCTCAACTCGATAGTAAAAACTGAAAGTGAGAGATTTACAAAGAAAAATGGAGAAGTTCAGAATGAAGTAAGATATTATATTTCCTCATTGCTCGATCCTGTAAAAATAAACAATGCAATTAGAAAGCATTGGGGAGTAGAAAATAAACAGCATTGGACACTGGACATGGTCTTTAGTGAAGATTATATTAGATCAAGATCTAAAAACGCTGCTGAAAACTACAATAGACGCAATAAAATATGTCTTAACTTGATTAAAATCAATAAAAAGAGTGGAAGTATTAGAGGAAATAGGAAGTGCGCTGGATGGTCTAATACTAGGCTCGAAGAATTAATGGGTATATAAGCCATATGCGTTTGCCGTGTATTATAGCCTTTTTGATGTTTATCTGTTTCTTTTTTGGCAACTAAACGATTGAAACAATTTCGGTCTAATCGTGAAACTATTTGTGAGAATAAGGTTAAATTTGTCATAAGAGAAGGGTTTTTCGTTGTGCACCTCAAAGTTAATTTGAGTTACTTAAAATTCCTTCTCTTTTTTATAAACTTTTAAGACGGTATTAATTCATTTTGATTAAAACAATGGGGAAATCATTTTATCTACACAAAAAAGGATAAATCTATTGAATATTAAATAGTTATTTATATTTTAGCAATTCTCACTCTAAAAAAACTGTTTATATGTTCAAAACAATCAAGCTACTAAGCGTTAGCCTTCTAGTAATGCTAGCTTTCACCAACACTACTGCTGGTTCAAAAATCAAGTTTGGAAAAATAGATAAAGCATATCTCGAAGCCACACAGTGTCCCATCGACTCCAACGCACATGCCTATTTTATCTTTGACAAAGGGAGTACTGACTTTCAGTGGGTTAATGGCTTTAGACTCGACTACAAGCGTCACTTAAGAATAAAAATACTAGACGAGACAGCATTAGCTCATGGCACATTCGAAATACCGCTCTACAACGGAAAACAAGGAAGAGATGAAACTATTAATAACATTAAGGCCATCACCTACAACCTCGAAAATGGGAAGGTAGTCGTAACAAAGATGTCCAAAAAAGAAATCATTTGGGACCCTGTAAGTACCAATTGGACACATATCAAATTCGCACTCCCAAATATAAAAAGTGGTTCTGTGATAGAGGTGACTTACGGAATAACATCGGACTATTGGAGCAACCTTAACGGATGGTATTTCCAGCACAAAATACCAGTACTAAAGAGCAGCTACAGAGTCGAAATCCCAGAGTTCTATATCTACAAGCAGTTTCCTAACGGCTACCTTAAATACAAGACCGTAAGAAGTCAAGGAACCAAAAGCATCGATTTTGGGGAGAACTCTGTTGATTACACGACTGAAATCTTTGAATACTCCATAGAAAATGCACCAGCATTCCCGGTAGGTGTGCACTTGACAAGCATAGACAATTATATCTCCCACGTAGATTTTGAATTAGCAAGCGTTGATATACCAGGACAAGTTAGGGAAAACTACACTGTAGAATGGTCTGACATCAATAAAATCCTGCTAGAGAGCGAAAACTTTGGCTCTAGATTAAATCACACAAGATGTTTCTCTGAATATTCAGAGTTCCTTACTAGCAAAACGACTAATGAAATTGCACTCATGGAGGCGGCATTCAGCTTCATCAAAGGAAAAACTAAATGGAATAGAAGCAAATCAATCTGGACCTCACAAACTTTTAAGAAAACTTTAGAGACAGGAATTGGAAACTCCGCTGACATCAATCTAGCTCTTGTTGGCCTATTGCGCGAACTAGGACTTGAAGCTAGCCCCTTAGTTCTGAGCACCAGAAGCAATGGTTTCATCAACACGTTCAGGCCTTCGATAGAAAAGTTAAACTACATCATCGCCATCTGTACAATAGAAGGCAAAAACTACCTAATGGATGCTACCAGTTATTGGTCAAACGTCAACATTCTACCCGAACGCTGCCTGAATGGAAAAGGTCTTATCGTCAACAAATACAAAACAAAGTGGGCACCACTCCGATGTGGCGCTGAATACAAAACGATTGACACCTATTCTCTAAAACTTGACGAAAATGGCACATTCTCGGGGTACTGGATAAACAGATACTATGACTATGCTTCCTACTTAGAACGTAATTCTGCTAAGAGCTTTGAATCGTTAGACAAATATGTAGAAGATTTGGAAGAAGACCATAGCGGACTAACTATAAAAGACTTTACCATATCAAATGTAGATAGTGTTCACAAAAATATAGAAGGAAAACTGGAAGTCAAAATTGAGCAAAAGGTAGAGAAAATGGGCGACCTACTAATATTCACCCCTACGTTTTATAATGGAATATTCAGCAACCCACTGAAGCTAGAAACACGTCTTTATCCTGTAGAATATAGTTACCCCGTAAATAAGACTGTGAAGTCAATCATACAAATACCACAAGGCTACGAAATAGAGTCACTGCCACAGGGATTAACGTACAAATCAAAACATGGAACTTGTGTGTTCAAATACGTCATAATGGCGGATGCTAACAACATAAGCCTTGTTAGCCACTACAAACGAAATCAAACACTCTTTGCTTATGATCAATACGATGAATTGAAACTATTTTATGAAACAATAGCCAAAAAACACAATGAGAAAATTGTGCTTAAAAAGATTGATCAAGTGCAAGCTAGTGCCAACACAACTGCTATAAACAATGATTAGACTTCTAACAACCTTAACCCTAATAATCGTATCATTAGGAGCGACATCGAAGACGACAATTGATTTCTCTGTACCTGCCTCTCTAAAAAAGAATGCTGATGTAGTAGTGCTATTTGACAACACGCATTATATCCGAAAATCAAAAACTCGCCTTATCGAAAAGAAGAGGGTGGCCTATACCATCCTTAATAGGAGAGCCAAGGGATACGAGCAAATGATGATTAACTATGATGGGCTATCAAAGATAAATCAGTTTTCTTGCACTATTTATGACCGCAATGGTAAAGTCAGCAAGAAGATAAAGAAGAGTGAAATCATGGATTTTTCTCACTACAGCGATTTCACAATGTATAGCGACAACCGTGTAAAAGTAGCCAGTTGCCTACACCAAAGCTACCCCTACACCATCGTTTTTGAATATGAGAAGGAATATGATGGTTTTTTTATTCTGAGTCCTTGGCGTCCTGGCTATGATTATCGCTTAGCTGTAAAAGAAACGTCATTAACAATTGAAACACCAAAAGACCAACCTTTCGTTTACGAAACTGTCTTCGAAGAAGAGTTGACTAAAGATGAAACCGAAAGAGAGGGTCTATTATCACAAAAATGGTCAATGAGAAACGTTAAGGCACGTGAGCATGAAGAGTTCAGTCCCTACTTAAGCCATCAATTACCACAGATTTATTTTGCCCCTAAAATGTTTGAATACGATGGTTACAGTGGAAGCAATGCCTCTTGGAATGACTTGGGTAGATTCTGCCATTCGCTTTTCCACGAGGAAAATGAGCTAACAGACCAAACCAAAATCGACTTAGATGCCATCAAAGCTAAAGCCGCTAATGATAAAGAATTGATACGTCTAATCTATGAATATATGCAATCCAAAACACGTTATGTAGGGGTACAACTAGGCATTGGAGGCTGGCAACCCTTCCCTAGCCTCTCTGTCGATGAGAATGGATATGGAGATTGCAAAGCCTTATCATACTATACCAAAACCCTATTAGATTATGTAGGCATTTCCTCCAACTTCACTGTTATTGGATCAGGCTCTAAGGAGATTCGCTTTGACTCATTTCCAGCCAACCAAACCAACCATGCCATACTATGTGTTCCTAATGCTGGAGATACCATCTGGCTAGAATGCACCAGTCAAATAATGCCTTTTAACTACTTATCGAATAGCTGCACTAACAGACGAGCCCTACTTATTGACGAAAAGCAATCAACCATTGTATACGTCCCACAAAGAACTAAAAACATTAGAACACGAGAGTCTCGAATGTCAGTAAAAGAAGACGGTACACTCATATGCTCTAACACCTTGAATTACTCAGGCTCTTTTTTCGATAGTAAGTACTACCTATACAAATATTCAAAGAAAGAACTCAAAGAGTACTTACAGAAGTCAACACCAGTTAGTGACATAAAGATTAATGACTATGCCGTAGCTATAAACAAAGACTCAGCTACACTAACCGTCAACAATAATTTTGAAGCCTCTGGTCTGGCCTCAAAAGCGGGAGATAGATTCTTTGTGGACTTAAGCCCATTTGCTCAAGCTAACACGTACAAGAAACAGCGCACTGAACGACAAAACGACATCATTTTACGAGATAACAAAACGTATAAGGATCGTATTTACCTAAGCATTCCAGAAGGGTATCAGGTTGAATTCTTACCCGAAGATCATGATGATGCTTCAGATTATGCCGACTATTCCTTCAAGGTAACGGAAGAGGACGATCAAATAATAGTGAATAGAATATTCTCGGTTAAAGCAGGGACTTACCCCAAGGAGAATTATGAAGGGTTTATCGACTTCTTCAACAAGCTGGCCAATATGGACAGATGCAAAGTGTCATTCAAAAAGATATAGTTTCTTTAAACTAGACAAAGAATTCATCTAAACAGGGCAAAAGCATTCGTGAATTGCAAATCGGCGTAAGCAAAATACGACTCTATGTGTATTATCTCACTCAAATCATACAAACTACTCAAACAATGCACAGTAATTTGTGAAAATTCGTGGAATTCGTGGACTCTTTTTTTGACGAGTGAAAGATAAATTCCATATGCGTTTGCCCTGATACCTTATCGAAAGATACAAATTAATTATATCTAAATATTACGCATAAGGTTTAGACTACAGAACAATACACTTGTCTCAAGAACTTCCCAAAGCAATCAGAATAATGCCCGAAAGAATCCCAACCAAATAAATACTTTTTATTTTGATATTTTTCTCTTTTAACAAAAAAGCACCAAACAAAAAGGCAATAACCACACCACCTCGACGCAATGCCGAGAGTATAGAAATTAAAGATTCGGGAATACTAACCGCATAAAAATATAAATAATCAGAAAGCATCAAAGCCACACTGATGAGAGGAATGCTCCAGCGCCAATGAAAAGCGGAATATTTCTTACGGTTAGGGATCCATATAGTAAGCATTACAAGCACCATAATAGCCAACTGATAAATACTAAACCACACCTGAACAGATAAACGATCGATCTCTCGGATAATATATTTGTCATATAAACCACTACAGACGCTAAGCAAAGTACCTAAGATAATAAATAAGATCCATTTGTTACGACGAAATTCAATGCCCTCACGTTTACCAGCAGTAGAGAATAAAAAAAAGAACCCTAATGTAACCACCATACCCAACCACTGTATAACATTAAGTTGCTCATGAAAAATAAGCAATGCTCCTATCAATGTCCATAAAGGCCCAGTAGCCCTAATGGGAGTAACAATGGTAAGAGGCAGATGCTTTATAGCAAAAAACGAAAATATCCAACTGCCCACCACCACAATAGATTTTAATAGAATAAGCCAATGTTCGCGTGGCGTAATATGAGGAATATAGAAATTAATACTCTGAAAGAATTCAGGATTAAGACGTGACCCCCACAAAAAAGGAAGACACATCATCACATTAAAAAGAACCGTAAAAAAGAGCACTGGAAGGACTCCGTTATTGTTTAAAGACGTTTTCTTGAAGACATCATACAAACCAAGAAAAATAGCTGCAATCAGCCCTTGAATAACCCACATTTTAGTTAAAAGTTAAGAGATATAAGATAAGAGTTTGGTGTTTGGTGTTCGGAATTTGGAATTTGGAATTTGGAGTTTGGAATTCGGAGTTCGGAGTTCGGAGTTCGGAGTTCGGAGTTTGGAATTTGGTGTTTGGTGTTCGGAATTCGGAATTTGGAGTTTGGAGATTTTAGAAACATCATCTATCTTATTTCATCAATTCGAATAATTCAGCTGATGATATCTTAGCGGACTGATCGGTATCGGCTAACAAATGATCGGCAAGATCGCGTTTGGCATGATGAAGTTTTACTATTTTTTCTTCTATCGTTCCTTCAGAAACCAAACGGTAAACGGTAACAGGGCGTATTTGTCCAATACGATGTGCTCTGTCCGACGCTTGATCTTCCACCGCTGGATTCCACCAAGGATCCATGTGTATCACATAGTCAGCAGCTGTAAGATTCAAACCTACACCACCAGCTTTTAAGCTAATAAGAAATAAATCACTTTTCCCTGATTGGAAATTAGCAATCGCTTTTTCTCTATTCTTAATAGAAGTACTACCATCTAAATATTGGTACGTGATACCTTTTTTATCCAACATCTCTTTTATCAAAGCCAAATGCTTTGTAAATTGACTAAACACAAGAGCTTTATGTTTTGAACTCAAAAGATCATCGACCAAACTTTCTAAGGCATTCATCTTAGAACTCTCAAGATGAGAACTAGAATCAACTAAACAAGGATGACAACTAGCCAAGCGCAACTTAGACAATTGAGCGAGTATTTTAAGATGACTAGATTCACCCATATTTTCGGCATCTTCAATATCACTGACTGCTTTCTGTCGCAAAGCTTCGTAAAGCGCTTTTTCACTCTCACTCTGCTCTATTGTTAATGTAATCTCGGTTTTTTCGGGTAAATCATCCAATACATCAGATTTATTACGTCGTAGAATAAATGGCGTAATTAAACGATTTAAGGCTTTACGCTTAGCAGCCACATCCTCATCCGAAGTACCATTAACAAAACGTTGGTTGAAACTATCATAAGACCCCAAGAAACCAGGATTAATAAATTGAAAAAGATTCCACAATTCCCCCAAATGATTTTGAATAGGTGTCCCTGTCGTGAGTATTTTAAATTGACCTTTCAACTTCATCGCCGCTTTAGAACGCATAGTATGTGCATTTTTTATGGCGTGCGCTTCATCTAAAACAATAATGTTCCATTCTTTGTCGGCTAACAAATCAGGATTAGACTGAATGAGACCATAACTCACCACCAAGACATCAAATGCTTTAAGGCTTTTAATCGCTTTTTTGCGACCCTTCAGAGCTAGACTTACCGTATTTAATGTAGGCGCAAAACGCATAATTTCTTTGTGCCAATTAGTACAAACCGAAGATGGCGCAATAACAAGACTAGCCCCTTTGTCTGCTAATTTAAGCATTAAAGCAATGGCTTGAATAGTCTTTCCAAGTCCCATATCATCAGCCAAACAAGCGCCTACATCCCAAGCTTGCAAACGAGAGAGCCAATTATACCCTTCCAATTGATAAGGTCTTAATTCAGCCTGTAGATTACTCGGCATCTCAGGTTTAAACTCACGCAAAGCTTCGATCTTCTTTTGGTTATCTTTCCATCCTTTATCGGTTCTTGACTTACCAGCTCCCTCAACGATATCACCTAAAGCACTAGCTCCTAACTTATGTACTTGTAGTCCCGTTGACGTTTCTTGACCTATAGAAGCTAATTCACTCAAACGTTTCTGAAGATTCTTTTTTAATTTGACATAAGTAGTATCATCAATCTTAATATATGATCTACTACCGCCCGCAGAAGCCTCAAGTAATTCTTTGATAGACCACACCTTATCTGCATCAACTTGCACTTTTCCATTCACCTCGAACCAATCAACACCACTTTTCACATTGATATTAAAATCTTTTAATGAAGCCACCTTAGCTATACGAAGCGTTTCGCCCTTAGGCCATTGCAACTCTACTTTAGGAGCAAACTCTTTAACATCAGACAAAAAGTCAATGATAACTTCCTCATTATCAAAATCAATTTCATGACCATCCATAGCCTGCAAAGTAGGAAGAGTATCTTTTAAATCCTGAAGTATCTGTACTTCTTTTTTTATATTTCGAGCAATCTGAATCCGCTCTCCTTTAGCAGAACGATGTATTAATGATGCAGAACCTACGCCAGGCAATAAGGTCAAATCATCCTTAGCCAACGGTTTTATTAATACCGAAACCACCAAGTCCTCTCCTGCCGGTTGTAATCGGATAATAGGCGTATTTCTACTCTTCTTTTTTATTAAGTTAGGGTCATCAAAATCTCCTTTAATGGTCACGCGTTGACTAAATTTGGTCAAGGCGTTCTTGGCCCTTTCCTTAGCTTCTTTTGGGAATTTCAACACTTTGACTCCCTTGTTCTGCATCTGGACAGCCGTCTCCTTCACCCCTTTATCCCACACCAAATATTTATAGCTACGATCAGACTCTTTGATAAGTGTCGCATCAATATCGGCACTAAGACTGATATGAAGTTCATCGCCTTTTTCTTTCACTATAAGGCTTACTTCTTCTTCCTTAAGTGCTACAGGCAACATGGGGTCAGAGATAGTAAAAAGCAAAGGATGATTAACAAAAAGAGGAAGACATTTAGCATAATCCCAATCATATTCCACATAATGCCATCCGTCATATCTTTTGAGTTGATTGATAATCTGAACATCGGTATCACTAGCATAAGTAGGCGTTTTGCTAAAGAGAGTTCGCAATGCTATATTACGTCCCTTTGACCAACCCGCTTTTTGCATCTTTTGATAATAAGGTTGTATTTCATTAATATCAAAATCAACACGCCATACCATACGCTCAGAAACCCCTTTTTCCTTTGCCCCTTTTAATGCCGCTACGTTTTCAAAGACCTTGAGCATATCCACCCATTCAGGATCAGCTTCAATTAACTGACTCAAGGGTTTCATCCCAAGTTCTTTTTCTAAAACCATTAATCTTGCTTGAGACACTTTACTATTCTCTGATGGCGGATAGAGACCACAGCCCCTCATTTCTAATTCAAAACGGGGATTTATTGCCAAAGAATCCACACTGAGAGACTTAAAATCATCAGTTTTACCTTCCCAAGCAAAAATGATATTCATCCATCCCTTTATAAATTCTGGACTGTAGTAATAATCATTAAATGTGATTTTATGCCCTTTCTGCTTTGCAGCAAAATAATCCAAGAGCAACTTCACGAATTCCATTCCTATGGCATGAGTTAAACCATATTCTTTAAACATTTTTATAGCTGTACGCAAATAAGTCAAAGCATTCTTAGCATCTGGAGCACTACCGCTCTGAGATAAAAGTATAGCATAGAAACCACCAATAGCAAAAGGCATTTCTTTCTTCTTATTACCATTAAAGTCATTCCAAGCAAGCTTAAAAAGATCAGCTTTTTCTCTTGCCTGAACCAAATCTCCTCTTAGCATATCAGCCACAAAACTGATATTGCCCAATGCCAGATGATGTTTTTTTGATATTTTAAGATAATCTTCGACTAAACGATCTATTTGCGAAGGCGTACCACTCAACGCTAAACACGAAGCCACTGAAAAAAAAGAAATCTGTTTAGCCTGCGCACTTAAATGTAAAAACCAATCAAGCATCATAGCTAAAAACTCCTCATTATCGGGCAAACTATGAAGAATTTTCTGAAATATAACCTCACTATCAGCATCAACTATTTCTTCTAAAAAAGAATAATCAAGCAATGACATATCCTTAAGTTCTATAACAAGATTTCTTAATCCATTAAGCCCATCGCCATAATCCCTTATTCTTAAACGATTTTCACCAAGCTGCGATCGCTTCGTCAGAATACAGAAACGTATCTGTTCCTCAGACATCGACCAGCTATATTTCTGGACAAAAGTCTTGGCTACTACCTCTTGAAAAGCTTTATTAGCTAATGCCTTTTGGGGTACACCTAACATAGAATCAGGATATAAGGAATAATTACTATGCTGACATGCTACAATTTTTTTATGTAACAATTTGTCAAGAGCAACTCTTAAAAGATCATCATCAAGATTTGGCAAACGAAGAAAAGAGCTTTTAGACACCACATTATATACCTTTTTATAAAGATCCTTCTTTCCATAAAAAGAACCATAGATAGATAATATTATAATAATTATAGCTTCTACATCAGATACCTTTTTATAATTATCTGGTAATAGATCGAAGACATCACATTCTTTCGGAGGAATACGTCCATATTCATCAAACAAACTTTCCATAATCTAATCTTTATTAAAATTCCACATTGTAAGTTTTCTTCCCCACAACTTGCTGCAAATAATATTTTGTAGTTTGACACGCCGTATGTTAATAGCGTATCAATAATTTTAGTGCTATGTCGTTTTGTGTGGGTTTTATTTTTAAAATAAATTGTACCTGTGTACTAATTTTAAAAAAAAGTTATTCGTTTGGGGCTTATACAGCCCCATACCCTGTAATGAGTCAAAATATCGCTCACGTCATTTTCTGCAAAAATACACAATCCCCAGAGCTAATCTATGCTGAATAATGATTCTTTTCGTCACAATACCCAGAATACAGCAAACGGCTACACTAAGATAACTTACGAATAACGCAGCGACAGGGATAGCAGTGGTACTAATAGTGATAGTGCACCTATGTGCCCAGGTCTTGGGGGTGGAACGTAGAGAACCACCAAGAACTGAAGGCACATAGAGTGCACTAGTGCTATAAACCTCAGTTCGACATTAAATACTAGTCATAGAAAGACATGTTAATAGTCTATTTATGTTTGTAATTTATAAGTAATAACTGTCTATTAAAAAAATATAAGTGCAAAAATGTAATTTAAGTGAATTTTCCTATGTGTTTGCTTTTATTTGGCATAAATTCACCCAAATTCAATCACAATAGCCCGCTATTGCTTCTTGAATTTGAGTAAATTTCTACTCAAATAAAATTCAAACTATGACCAAATTTAAAATCGAACTGAGGTTATTAGTAGGAACGAATAGCCCGCCCGTTCGCCCAAAACCTTTTATACCAAAAACATAACACAAATTTTTAAGAATAAAAAAGCCATCCTGAAACAGAATGGCTTTTTAATATATAAAGCAATAAATGCTTACTCTTCGAGTAAAATATTCATGATATCACAAGCAGCTTTAGCTACCGAAGTACCAGGACCAAAGATAGCTGCCACACCTGCATCAAATAAGAAATCGTAATCTTGGTGAGGAATCACACCTCCAGCAATAACGATAATATCCTCACGACCCAGTTTTTTCAACTCAGCCATAATAGAAGGAATCAAAGTCTTATGCCCTGCAGCCAAAGAAGATACACCTACAATGTGTACATCATTTTCAACGGCTTGCTTTGCTGACTCTTGAGGCGTTTGAAACAAAGGTCCCATATCCACATCGAAACCACAATCGGCATATCCCGTAGCTACTACTTTGGCACCACGATCGTGACCATCCTGTCCCATCTTAGCAATCATAATACGTGGCTGACGCCCTTCTTTCTCTGCAAACTTAGCGACTAATTCTTGAGCTCTTAAAAACTCAGAATCACCTTTACTTTCTGATGAATACACGCCTGAAATAGTTCTAATGGTTGCTGTATAACGCCCACAAACAGCTTCGCAAGCATCTGAAATTTCTCCAAGAGAAGCCCTCAACTGAGCCGCTTCTACCGCTAATTCCAACAAGTTACCCTTGCCTGTCTTAGCACTCTCAGTAATAGCAGCCAAAGCTTTTTGAACTGCCTCTTCATCACGCTCTGCTCTTAATTTCTTAAGACGTTCGATCTGAGAAAGACGTACTGCTGAGTTATCAATTTCCAAAATATCGATAGGATCTTCTTTCTCCAAGCGGTATTTATTCACCCCAACAATAGTTTGACTTCCACTATCAATTCTAGCTTGAGTACGTGCAGCAGCCTCTTCAATACGCATTTTAGGCACACCTGTTTCAATAGCTTTTGACATGCCGCCAAGTTCTTCAACCTCTTCGATCAAAGCCCATGCTTTATCCACTAATTCTTTAGTTAAGGTCTCCACATAGTATGAACCACCCCAAGGATCGGCCTCACGACAGATGTTTGTTTCCTCTTGAATATAAATCTGAGTATTACGTGCAATACGAGCTGAGAAGTCCGTTGGCAAAGCAATCGCCTCATCCAATGCATTGGTATGCAACGATTGCGTATGTCCCAAAGTAGCAGCCATAGCTTCTATCACTGTACGTCCTACATTATTGAATGGATCTTGTTCCGTCAAAGACCAACCTGAAGTCTGAGAATGCGTACGCAAAGCCATAGACTTAGGATTTTTAGGCTCAAATTTTTTCACAATACGCGCCCATAACATACGACCAGCACGCATCTTAGCAATCTCCATAAAATGATTGGTTCCGATAGCCCAGAAAAAAGACAGACGAGGAGCAAAAGCATCAATATCTAATCCCGCTTTAACCCCCGTACGAAGGTATTCTAAACCATCGGCCAAGGTATAAGCCAACTCGATATCAGCAGTAGCACCAGCCTCCTGCATATGATACCCAGAAATAGAAATAGAGTTAAATTTAGGCATCTTTTGAGACGTAAACTCAAAGATATCTGCAATGATACGCATAGAAAATTCTGGTGGATAAATATACGTATTACGCACCATAAATTCTTTGAGAATATCATTTTGTATAGTACCTGCAAGCTCATCTAGTTTAGCGCCTTGTTCTAGTGCTGTTACGATATAAAAAGCCAATACAGGCAATACTGCACCATTCATTGTCATAGAAACAGACATCTTATTCAAAGGAATTTGATCAAATAAGATTTTAGCATCCAAAACCGAATCAATAGCCACACCAGCCTTACCTACATCACCCACTACACGTTCGTGATCAGAGTCATAGCCACGATGAGTAGCCAAGTCAAAGGCAACCGAAAGACCTTTTTGTCCAGAAGCTAAGTTACGACGATAAAAAGCATTGGATTCTTCTGCAGTAGAAAAACCAGCATACTGACGAATAGTCCAAGGACGCATCGCATACATCGCAGAATAAGGACCACGAAGATAAGGAGGCAAACCAGCGGCATAATTAAGATGCTGCATCCCTTCCAAATCCTTTTTAGAATAAGTACTTTTAACTGGAATTTGCTCAGGCGTTATCCAGTCTTTCTGTATATTATTTTCTTCATCATATTGCTCAATAGTCTTAGAGCAAGAGGTAGAAGGTTTAAAATCGTTTATTTTAAATTGAGGTTTCATTATGTTTCTTTTTTATTACAACGTATTAAGAACAAAATATTAAGCATTAAATACAAATTAAACTAACGCTGCATATTTCTTCAACTCCTCTAACACATTACTACGTACATTCACGAAATTTGTAATACCCTGTTTTTTTAAGTCTTCGGTACAAGCAGGAGCACCAGCCACTACAAACTGAGCTCTACCGTCCAAAGCTTTGTAAGCCTCAGGAGCTGCAGTGATATAGTCATCATCAGAACTACAAAGCACCACCACATCGGCTTTACTCTTTAGCACATCCTCCATACCAGCAGACGCAGTATCGTAGCCCATATTCTCAAGAACTTTAAAGCCAGCACAACCAAAGAAGTTTGCTGTAAACTGAGCACGAGCTTGACGCATAGCGACATTACCAGTTTTCAATAAAAATACGATAGGCATTTTATCTTTAGCCTCTACAGACAAACGAAGAGCTTCAAATTCTTCAGCCCCACGGAAAAACTGTAAAGGTTCAACTTCTTGTTGTTCTGCCTCACATTGACAAGAACAGCATGAAGACTTATAATTAGAAACATCCTTAATTTTGCTTTCCGAAAAATTAGGATATTGGTTGGTTCCCAATAAATTTTCACGACGAGTAGCTACCGCATTACGACGCTTATCAGCCGACGCTTTTACTTCTGCCTGAATAAAACCAGATTTCAAAGCAGCAAGAAAGCCCCCTTTATCTTCAACCGCAACAAACAAAGACCAAGCTTGCTCAGAAATACTATTAGTCAATGTCTCTAGATAATAAGAACCAGCAGCTGGATCTGTTATTTTCTCAAAATGAGATTCTTCTTTCAACAATAACTGTTGGTTACGAGCTATGCGCTCAGAAAAATCATCAGATGGTTTATAAGCTACATCAAAAGGAAGAACTGTCATAGACTCTACGCCACCCAAAGCAGCAGACATAGCCTCTGTTTGTGTACGTAAAAGATTGGCGTGTGCATCATAAATAGTGGTGTTCCATTGTGAAGTCTCAGCATGCACATGCATTTTAGCCACAGAAACACAAAAGCCAGCTTCTTCATCACACTCATCACCTTTACATTGTGGTTTGTAAGACTCTACTATCTTAGCCCACAACAAACGGCCAGATCTAAATTTGGCTAACTCCATAAAATAATTAGAGCCTACTCCGAAGTTAAATTTAATATTGGCAGCAACATCCCACGCATGAACTCCCGCTTCTGTTAAAGCGCTCATATACTCATTTCCCATAGAAAGAGCATAAGCCAACTCCTGCGTAAGATATGCTCCCGCATTACTAAAATACTTCGCATTAACAGAAATAACTTTAAAATTAGTAATTTCTTTTGTAGCATCAATCAAAGCAGTAGTCGTTGCTACTAACTCATCACCACACGTACTTCCTTTAGCTAAAAGACGACCTAAGATGTCATAATTTAAAGAAGCATTAATATCATTTAAAGCATAATTATTCGACTTAACATAAGCCACAAAAAGCTGTGCCGTTTCGAGCAGCTTATCGGCAGGAGCCGAAAAGTTAACTTCAACAGCATCGAGACAAATGCCTTGAAGCAAATTTGCCATAGCTTCCGCTGAAACGACTTCACGAGTTAAGTTAAATCCTAATGAGGTCACCCCCTTATAAAGAATCTTAAGCGCTTTCTTATTAGCAACAGCAACATCATCAACATTGATATCTTGACGAACAAGCCAATCATTTCCTTTATTCTTAATACCTCTCACGTAAGGAAATACGTTAGGTAAGGTATCCAAGTAAACTAAAGAATCCAAATCCTCCTGACGATAAAAAGGCTGAACCTTAAATCCTTCAGGACTACGCCACACCAATTTTTTCTCAAAATCAGCACCACGCAAATCTGCAGTAATCTTATCCATCCATTCTTGCGTAGAAATAGACGGAAACATATTAGTATTTGACATAAATTAAAGTTTGTTTTAACATCAGACAAATATATATAATAAAGTACTTAAAAATAAAAGTTATCCACTTAATATGGCGTCTTTTCTTGTTTTTCAACGATACAACAACACAATAGGGCCATTTGCTAAGTGGAGTTTACAAAAAGAAAAGAATATGAAAATATTCTATTCATTGATAGAAAAAACAATTTTTATTCAAAAACAAGGGAAGAAGAAAAAATAGCGTTTTACGACTTGAGTAAAAAAAGAAATTCAACAGATACTGAACAGAGTTATTTTGAGATTAACAACCTGAGATATTTAAACAAAAAAACCTCGACACAAGTGCCGAGGTTTTATCTTAAAAAAAGAAGCGTCTTGAATTACAATTTCGCTTTCAAGTCTTTATAAATAGTAAACACTTCAGAGAACTCACTAATAACCCATTCTCCATTATTTTTCACTTTAGTACGAATCATAATTTCAAAATTATTGTTATCCGAGAAAAAACCAGCAGATGGCTCAACAATACCAGGTAAGTTGTAAAAACTAAAATAATCAAACATTACAATACCATAATCTACATCAGTAGTCCAGCTAGGAATTACACCATTGTACATTTCCACAAATTCTAAATCGTTGTCATAACGGCCATAGATTTCTATTTTTGTACTCTTTTCATCCACTCTAATCTGGAAAGAAATATTTGTAGTCGTTTCTTCAATAGTAGTTGGCGATTTCAAACGAAAAATTTCTGGAGTCGATAAAGAAGATATTACATCAGTACTGGTAGCAAATCCAAAATCATAAGAATGCATTGAATTTTCATCAGATACAGCAACAGCATCAACAGTTAACTTATAACTAACACCAGCCTCGAATACCGCATCATAAGGTTTCACAGAAACGGTCTTATTACCATCGCTATAAACTAATTCCGCTTTCACTAAATAATAATTACCAGACACCAATTTTGATAACTCAATAACAGATTCTTCTTTATCAATAGCACTACTAAAAGTAACAGTCACCGAATTCTGAGGATCAAAATCATAAACCATATCCCCTTCTTCATCAATCATATTTGTTGACGTTACATAAAAAGGATCTATCGTTAAATCGGTCAATGTAACCAAATATGCTTTTTGTAGATTTTCAGAAGAAACTGTCGATGTCATTAAACTATAATCAAAATCACCAATTACAGTGTCCACTGTAATTTTAAAATAATCATTAGGCACTGTATCAATGATCATACCATTAACATCAGTTCTACCATATATAAAACGATTTTTATATGACGTACTTAATTCAATCACATAAGGCAAACCACTTAATGGCTGATAGGTAGGCCCTGATGATTTTAATAATTGAGTAGCAATAGCCGTTTCTTTTTTATACATAAAAGTCTTCAATAAGAAAGAAAGTTCATCCCCCTTAAAATCTTCTTCTTTTTCCATAAAAGAAGGCGTCAACACCTTAGTCATATAACCTTCGGCCTCCACTTCGAAACGAAATTGTCCCATTTCCAAACCTTTAATAGCATAAAAGCCATCAGCATCTGTTTTCTTACTGCCAAAAGCACCAGTAACTTTAACATCTTTTAATGCCACTTCAGTGACACCATCGTAAACGTATCCTTCAACATTTACATCCAAATCATCGGAACAATAGGAATCATCCATTTCTCCACAAGCACTTGCAAGTACCAAAAGCATCCCTAAAATGCCTAAAGCAATTTTCTTCATAATAAAATAATATTTAGTAAAACAATAACTCACATCAAGTTATAGAGGACAAAGATACCTCATAAAAAAAGAAACACAAAACACTTAAGCTTTTGATACCAATCAAATTGCTCAAATAACCACTCATCACATACCTTCTGGAAAAACAGCAGAAATTAAGAAACTGCAAAACACTACATAATAAATCAATTAGATGGAAATTAAAGGGATAGACAAAAACGTACCAACATATTATGAACATAATAACAATATTCTAAAAAATAAGACAACATCATCAAAAAAAAACAATCAATCGTTCTATTACATTGTCAAAAAAAACATCACAAAATGTCCTAATTATAAAAAAAAACAAAAGACTATTTCAAGTCAATTATTTATAAAAAAGCAAGCACTCTAGCATAAAATAATAATAAACTACCCTACTGCAAACAGACAGAATATCAATTCGGAATACTTTTTCATTTGCAGTAAGCTGCGGAAAATAAAACCCACAATGTGGGATTTAACAGTTATATTTTTGGATTTCATCCTGCTATGTTTACCTTTGATTAAAGATTCTCAATTGAACCTCATTATATGATAAAAAGCAAACGTATTAAAAGATACTTTGAAGGACTGTTTTCTTTAACAAAGAGCGAAGCCACATTAAAAGATGTATGGAAACTCTTCATTATGAGTCTTAGTGATGGCACTATTGGAATAAGAGCCTCAGCTATTACCCTTAATTTATTCTTAGCCTTTTTCCCTTTACTCATTGTATTGCTAACCCTCACCCCCTTTATACCCATAGACAATTTTCAGGAACGCATATTTGGAGTCATTATGGAAGTGTTTTCTGATGACATCACTACTTATTTAAAAGGCACAATAGACGACATAATCAGTATTCCACATGGAGGTATGATGTCTTTTGGATTTATTGGCGCCTTCATTTTTGCCACCAATGGTATTGCAATGATGCTGATGGCTTTTGAAACATCTGCCCATGTGAGTCAAAGACGTAACTGGTTCAAAACACGTTTTTACGCATTTGGCCTACTCATCGTACTCATCATCTTATTTACATTAGCTATAGGTTCTTTTGTTGCAGGCGAAATTGTCATCAAGAAAATGAGTTTTAATGGCGTATTAGATACCAACACCTCATTTTTTTGGATCAAAACAGCCAAGTGGTTCTTTTCTGTGATTTCGGTTTTGCTCGCATTTTCCGTACTCTACTCAGTAGCCCCACACAAAGGAAGTTTCCGCTTCTTCTCTCAAGGCAGCATATTTTCAACACTCGGCATCTTCCTATTAACCTGGGCATTAAAAAGTTATTTTGCACAATTCAATCAATACAACATTCTTTATGGATCTATAGGATCTCTTATCTTTATGATCATGTGGATTTACTTTATATCATATGTTATACTTTTTGGTTTCGAAATGAATATGAGTATTAAAATGGCTAAGCAAGACAATAATATTCTAATACACTAACCCAAAAGAAACAATAAAATAGAGAACTACTAACAAAACTAAAATGACTATGAAGCATTTGCTTTCTCAATATTATAAAAGCACGAAGAATAACAGAGATATTTTTCAGGAATTAATGGCTTTTAAAGTCAAAGAGATCCTTCTTGTGGCTAATATGTACGACTCATATTCTGTAGCCAGAGAAGGTGAATTTTTTGACCGTATCATTGGCGAATACCGTCAACTGAACCTCTATGCAGCCCCCCGTATCACCAATATGAGCACACCCGATGAAGCCATGAAAGCCTTAAAGGATACACCACCCGATATGGTTATTTTAATGGCGGGTTTAGATAAAAAAATGCCTTTAAATTTGGCCCAAAAGATACGATCTCAATACCCAGAATTAGCCATCTTAATGCTCGTCAACAACAATTCAGATCTTAACTATTTTGGTGATGTAGGGACTAAAAGTACAGCCATCGATCGTGTCTTTGTTTGGAATGGAGACTCCAAAGTATTGCTGGCCATGACCAAATATGTAGAGGATAAAAAAAATGTAGCGGATGACACACAAATTGGAGATGTACGCATCATCCTGTTAGTGGAAGACTCTATCCGCTATTACACCCGTTACCTTCCTATTTTGTATTCCATCTTAATGATGCAGACTCAGGATGTAGTGCAAGAACACTCCGCCGACGACCTTCATAAGATACTAAAGATGAGAGGACGACCTAAAATATTATTAGCAGCCACTTACGAAGAAGCCGCAGACATCGTTAAAAAATATGGCGACAACCTCCTTTGTGTTATTTCGGATGTTAACTTTGAAAAAGGAGGAAAACGAGATCATAATGCGGGATTCTCCCTCGTAAAAAAAACAAAAGAAAGCCTAGCTATACCCTGCCTTATACAAAGTAGTAATATAAAAAACAAAAAAGAAGCAGACAATCTGGGCGTTGACTTTTTATGGAAAAACAGTGATACCCTCTCTCATGATATTTATGATTTTCTGAAAGAACGCTGTGGGTTTGGCGATTTTATATTTAAATCACAAAATGGTGAAAAATTGGCAAAAGCCAGCACTATCAATGAATTTCAGGAAACATTAAAAACAATTCCTAAAGAATCGCTACTCTACCATGCTAACAGACAAGGCATCTCTTCGTGGTTTATGGCACACAGCGAAATAAAACTAGCCAAGCAACTGAGGCGTCACAAAATAAATGCGACACCTGATCCTGAAAATTTAAGAAAATATATTTTACGAAAAATTGAAAATAATTATTTACAAAAATTACGTGGACGCGTCATTGAATTTGACCCCAACCTCCTTAACTCCAATAGATACATCGTACGCTTAGGCAATGGATCACTGGGAGGCAAAGGACGTGGCCTCGCATTTTTAGCCCATTTTATTGAAAATGTAAACTTCAGCAAATTATTAAATGACATCAACATAGCCATTCCTAAAACCGCAATAATAGGTGTTGAGGAATATGATCTGTTTATTGAAAATAACGATCTGTACGACGAAATATATGTCCGTTGCGACACCGAAAAAATACGTGACGTCTTTGTAAATGCAGAACTCTCGGATGGTCTAAAAGAAAAATTAAACACCTATCTAAAAACCATTAAAACCCCATTAGCTATTCGCTCCTCTGGTCTTTTCGAAGACTCTATGTTACAACCTTTTGCTGGCGTTTATTCCACTTATTTCTTACCAAACAATCACCCCAACATAGAAATAAGGCAAAAGCAATTAGAAAAAGCTATAAAACTAGTTTATGCCTCCATTTTTTGCGAAACAGCTATTAATTATTTTGAAGCCACAAAATATAAGATAGAAGAAGAAAAGATGGGAGTCATTATACAAGAAATAGTAGGAGAAAAACATGACAACTTTTTCTACCCTCACTTAAGCGGTGTAGCTCAATCTTACAACTACTACCCCTTTGCATATATGAAACCTGAAGACGGCTTTTCGGTAGCCGCAATAGGTATGGGAGAAGAGGTTGTTGGAGGTGAAAAATCGCACCGTTTTTGTCCCAATTATCCAAAATTAGAATTACTCTCCATATCAGACCAAGTCAAAGATTCACAGACTCATTTTTATGCTTTAAATCTAGATACAGAGATTGATCTATTGCAAGATGATGTAGGCGCAGCCATTGTAAAACGTCCTATTAAAGAAGCCGAAAATGAAGGAATATTAAAACACACCGCTCAAGTATATGATGTTCAAAATGAACGTCTGTGTAACGATTTCTCACTACGCGGACCTCGCGTTGTTAACTTTGCTAATATTTTAAAATACGAGCACATACCACTTGCAGACTGTTTATCCATATTACTCGATTTTTTTGAACAAGCAATGGGGGCACCGGTAGAAATAGAATATTCTATGAACATAGCAACAGATGCCCCTTCAACATTGGAACTATTACAAATAAAACCCCTCATAAAAGTTGACGACGACATAGAAGTCAACATCGAAGATATTGATAAAAACAACGCTGTCGCAATTTTAGAAGGAGGCATGGGAAATGGTCACTACACGCACATTAAAGACATCATCTTGATGAAGTTCGACTCCTTTGACAAGTCACAAACAAGACAAATGGCTCAAGAAGTAACAGAGCTAAATAAAAAACTACAAAGCGAAGATAAAGAATACATACTGATAGGAGCAGGACGATGGGGAACACGCGACCCCTTTATCGGCATTCCCGTATTTTGGTCACAGATAGCAAATGCTCGTATCATTGTAGAAATAGGACTCGAAAACTTACCCTTAGAAGCCTCATTAGGATCACATTTCTTCCATAATGTCACCTCTATGAATGTCGGATATTTTTCCGTTCCTTACAAATCGGAGAAGAACATTATAAATTATGATTTATTAGATCAACAAGAAGTAATAAACGAAACAACATATTTTAAACATCTTCGTTTTAAAGATCCTCTGCAAATAAAAATGGATGGCAAAAAGCGTATAGCTCTCATAGAATCCACTAAATAATTAGAAAAAACAGTAGCAATAAAGACTAACATGATGTTTTAAGAAGAGCAGTTTAATGTTTATCTTTGCTATTCATTTCAAAATAGGACTTGAAAAATTAACGGCTAACCCTTTTAAATAAGCAACTAAAGCCATAAAGATTATTATTATGAACCAACATATAAATGAAGAAAAAATAAAACAGCAACAGGAAAAAGGAATCCATAGCAGTCTTGAATTTGGAGACGATGATGATGGAGACGACGAAGAAGATTTTGAAGAAGAATTTCCGAAATCGTCACACCATGAATCGTCAGACTCCACGAGCGACACTCCGGTGTTAGATAGTTTTGGAATAGACCTTACCCATGCTGCCTCAGAAGGACAACTTGATCCTGTAGTAGGCCGAGTAAAAGAGATAGAACGTTTATCGCAAATATTAAGTCGCCGTAAAAAAAACAACCCTATCCTTATTGGTGATCCTGGCGTAGGAAAATCAGCTATCGCAGAAGGGTTGGCTTTGCGCATTGTAGAACGAAAAGTCTCTCGTATTCTTTTTGACAAACGCGTCATAAGTCTGGATATGGGCTCCATCGTTGCTGGTACAAAATACCGTGGTCAATTTGAAGAACGGATAAAATCCATCCTCAATGAGATTTCAAAAAATCCCAACATCATACTTTTCATTGATGAGATACACACCATAGTAGGTGCAGGAAGCACACCTGGCTCATTAGATGCTGCTAATATGCTAAAACCAGCACTAGCACGCGGCGATATACAATGTATTGGAGCCACAACACTGGATGAATACCGTCAGAACATAGAGAAAGATGGTGCGCTAGAACGCCGCTTTCAGAAAATCATGGTGGAACCTACATCACCAGAAGAAACAGTAGCCATACTTAATAATATAAAAGAACGCTACGAAGAACATCATAACGTCACCTATACAGCAGAAGCAATAAAAACCTGTGTGTCATTAACAGACCGATACATCAGTGATCGTCATTTGCCAGACAAAGCCATTGATGCACTCGACGAAGCTGGAGCACGCGTACATATCTCAAATATTACAGTTCCAAAAACTGTTTTGGATCTGGAAGAGAAAATAGAAAACTACAAAGAGTATAAAATACAAGCGGTTAAATCTCAAGATTTTGAATTAGCGGCTAGTTTTCGCGATAAAGAAAAAGAATGCATCAATGAATTAGAAACAGCCAAAGAACGCTGGGAAGAACAACTCAAAAGCGAACGCGAAATAGTAGATGAAGACAAAGTAGCCGAAGTAGTAGCTATGATGTCAGGTGTACCTGTACAACGCATTGCACAAGCAGAAGGAATTCGCCTAAAACAAATGGGAGAACTGCTAAAGAAAAGCATCATTGGACAAAATGAAGCCGTTGATAAAATAGTAAAAGCAATACAAAGAAACCGTGTAGGTCTTAAAGACCCTAAGAAACCCATCGGTTCTTTTGTTTTCTTAGGTCCTACTGGCGTAGGAAAAACACACCTAGCCAAACAACTTGCAGAGGCTCTTTTTGACTCAGCAGATGCTTTAGTACGTGTGGACATGAGCGAATATATGGAAAAGTTTGCTGTATCTCGCTTAGTAGGAGCACCTCCCGGATATGTAGGATACGAAGAAGGAGGACAGCTTACCGAAAAAGTACGCCGCAAACCGTATTCCATCATTCTTCTTGATGAAATAGAAAAAGCTCATCCTGATGTTTTTAATTTATTACTACAAGTATTAGACGAAGGACACTTAACAGATAGCTTAGGTCGCAACATTGACTTCAAAAACACTATCATCATTATGACTTCCAACCTTGGAAGTCGTGAACTCAAAGAATTTGGTCGTGGCGTTGGTTTTTCACAAACCAATAGCAAAACAGATAGAGAACATGCGCGCAGCGTAGTACACAAAGCACTGAATCGTACCTTTGCACCAGAATTCTTAAACCGCCTAGATGACGTTGTTGTTTTTGACCTATTAGACAAAGATAGCATATTCAAGATCATCGACATAGAACTAAAAAGTGTGTATGAACGTGTAGAGAATCTGGGTTACAAATTAAAACTCAGCGATGAAGCCAAAGACTTTGTTGCTAATAAAGGTCTTGATGTTCAGTTTGGAGCTCGTCCTCTAAAACGTGCTATTCAGAAATATTTAGAAGATGAAATGGCTGAAATAATTATTCAATCAGCCCTTAAAGAAGGGGATACGATAGTTATAGATTATGATAAAGAAGAAAAGAAAATCATATCGTCGGTTACTGGGGCTAAGAAAAAACTGAGGGCCAAAAAAGACAATAAGAAACTACTAGAAGAATAAAGCAACAGCATTTCTTTTGGGTACATCATCTGTTTTGAAACACCACAAAAACAGATAGAAAATAAACTTAAGCAATCATTAACCACAGGATAATAAATCATTGTCCTGTGGTTATTAGGGTTACTGACATCAAAATGACAAACGATAGCATAATGCACAAGTCAACAACCTCGGGGCACGCCCACGAAGCTTTTAGTTGAAGAACATTTTATTATTCGCAGCAAGCTACGGAGAATTAAACCCACAATGAGGGATTAAAGCATTATAATATTTATCCACACACAAACAATGAAACAATATACCGATCTACTTAAGCACATTCTTGAAAATGGAGCCACCAAGGGAGACCGAACAGGCACAGGAACTAAAAGCGTTTTTGGCTATCAAATGCGCTTTGACTTACAAAAAGGATTCCCTTTAATCACCACAAAAAAGCTTCATTTAAAATCTATCATCCACGAACTATTATGGTTTCTGGCTGGTGATACGAACACTAAATATCTTACAGAAAATGGGGTCCGCATTTGGAATGAGTGGGCCGACGAAAAAGGCGAGTTAGGTCATATTTATGGTTACCAATGGCGTTCGTGGCCCGACTATAAAGGCGGACACATAGACCAGATTTCACAGGTCATAGACCAGATAAAAAACACACCAGAATCTCGTCGTATGATAGTGAGCGCATGGAATGTAGGAGACTTAGACAATATGAACCTACCACCTTGTCATGCCTTTTTTCAATTTTATGTGGCCGATGGAAAATTAAGTTGCCAATTGTATCAACGTAGCGCTGATACTTTTTTAGGTGTTCCATTTAATATCGCATCATACGCTTTATTAACTATGATGGTAGCTCAAGTTTGCGATTTAGAGCCTGGCGATTTTGTACACACTATGGGCGACACACACCTCTACCTCAATCACCTAGAGCAGGCTGAGTTGCAAATGAATCGCACACCACGCCCTCTGCCTACTATGAAAATCAATCCGAAAGTGAAAAGCATCTTTGATTTCACCTACGAAGATTTTGAATTAGAAGGTTATAATCCACACCCACACATCAAGGCCGCCATTTCGGTATAATACTTGCTTAATTCGCCAATGTGAATCGCAGAAATCGAAATATTACTTTTATTACAGCCGTTATCATTATGCTTATAGCGGCTGTTTCGTATGAACAATCCTTCTACGAAGAGTTATCAAACACCACTATTTCGCGTCAAGCGCAACGTTACATTAGCAGTAAGAGTCTTGCTATTGATAAATATATTGAAGTACTATCAGAGGCTACTGAGGCAGGCGAGAACTTATGGGAACTCCCCATCTCGAACAATTACAACGTCTTTGTATCATCAGGAGCACACCCCATTTACTGGAACACAAACCGCATATCACCCGAGCACATCCCATTTAGTCAACAACTTACTTGTCATCGTATTGACAACGCATGGTTTCTATACAAATCAACCGTTGCAGCCAATAAACGTATAGACGTACTTGTCAATATCAAAAACGACTATTCCATAAACAATGAATATTTTGATAACGAAGACATTAGCAAGAGTGAATTATCACAATACAGCATCTCCGAAAAACCTAAGTTAGGCTATAACATCGTTTATAGCATAAATAATCAACCCTTATTCTATTTTGCAAAAACAGAACTAAACAAACATAATAAACGCCAGAGTCTGAATGCCACCATCATCTATTTTATGCTCTTTTTGATCATTCTCTCATTTCTGAGTCAATGGCATAAAAAAAACATTATCAACCTCATATCACTTCTCTCCTTTGGTTTTTTATTCATCTTAGGTGTTCATTTTTATCATTTCATTCCAATTTTTGACCGCAGTCCTCTTTTTGATCCTTCCCTATACAGCAATACAGGCCTCATGGATAATCTGGGAATGATGTCATTAGGAGCTATTCTTTGGTTAGTCTTCACCTATCAAGTCAACCGTACACTCAAGTATTACCAAGCTAATAATCAACAAGTATTTGGCGGCATATTAATAGCCATCATATTCTTTTACATCATCATACAACGCTACATCGATGTCATCCAAAATACCGACATAAATCTCCAGATTTTCCGTATTAGAATGATAAGCAAAGAAACATTTTGGGTCTATGCCATATTATTATCTTATATCGGAGGTTGGGGACAATTAGTCACAAGACTTATTGCCAATAGCCGTCAACAACACCTTTATCTATATCCCATCTTAGCTCTTGTGCTAACAATACCTTTACTCTTACGTTGTCCTTTTGGCATTTCAGCCGCCATACTCTACCTGTATCTTAACATTTTATCGCAAAGAAAAAGACAACACGCTCAATACCTACTACTTCACCTTTTAGGTGCTTGTATGTTACTTGCAGGCGTCATTTCATTTATCACGGAAACGGAGACATTAAAAAAAGAAAATATTCAAAAAGAAGAACTCATCAGCACACTACCTTCGACCCTTTTACAGGAAAGAGATTTTGAAGTAGAAGAACGTCTTTTGGATATCTGGAACCAAATGCAAGAGGATCAAACGCTGCAAAATATACCCAGAATTATTTTCAACACCCCTGAGTTATATGCCAATTACCTAAAAAAACATTTCTTCTCCAACCAACTCGATAATTATGACCTCCAAGTCGTCATTTGTCACCCCTACGATTATTTGCAAATAGTAGGCAGCACCACCCCACCCAACTGTTACGCCTATTTCGAGAATATGTTAGAAGAAGAAGGTGAACGCATAAAAAACACAGGATTTTACTGGCAAAATAATAACAATGGACGCGTCAGTTATTTGGGATTTCTAAAAATGGACAAAAACACCACCGCAGAAACCACCATCTTTATTGATTTGGAATCTCAAATATTATCTGAGGGACAAGGTTATCCTGAAATGTTACGCGACAACAATAATAAAAAGCATAATTTACCCAGTCGTTTTTCTTATGCCCGCTATGTAAATGATCATCTGATCAGTTCTTCAGGTGAT
Organism: Bacteroidales bacterium; assembly: GCA_965662645.1. Classification (GTDB taxonomy): domain Bacteria; phylum Bacteroidota; class Bacteroidia; order Bacteroidales; family UBA5342; genus UBA5342. The sequence goes on along the minus strand of CBFIII010000001.1, from coordinate 73,357 downwards.
TTTCGTTATGCACCATCAGACAAATGGATTCCAGAGTATGAGAGCAACTATTATAGTTTTAACTTTAATAAAGAACGCCATTTAGTTTATACCATATCAGACAATAGTTGTTTCGTATTATCAGAACCAAGGCAATCAATATTATCACCACTTTATGCTTTTATCTACACGTTTTTAATGGTATATCTCTCATTTTTGACGGTGTATATGATTACCCATAATTTAAAAATAAAACTACAACGTACTATAAGTAACGATATACGATTTACTATTTATGGAGTCCTTTTAATTAGCCTCATCTTAGTCGGATCTGCCTCTGTTTTTTTTCCACTAAAAATATACAAGCAGAACCAAGAAAACATGATTAATGAGAAAAGCCAAAGCTTCTTATCTTCAATTGCAAGAGAATTCTCTGGTATCGATCGCATCGAAAATGTATCACAAAGTTCACTGCAAAGTTTACTCACATCACTTTCAAATACACTGTACAAAGATGTAAACATTTATGATTTGAATGGAAAACTTTATGCCTCATCACGCCCACAACTCTTCAACTTAAACCTACAGGGTTCTATGATGAATCACAAAGCTTACAATGCCTTGCATAATGACAATATGATGAGTCAGATGCAAGATGAAACCATAGGCGACAATGAATATACCGCCAGTTATTTTCTTATTTCAAATTCATCGGAAGAACCCCTTGCCTACATCAATGTTCCCTTTTTCAACTCGCGTCAAGATCTCAAAAAATCCATTTACGACTACCTCGTTTTACTTTTAAATATCTATCTATTATTGATTATACTTGTTCTTATCTTAACGTACATTTCGGTAACAGCCATCACTAAGCCACTGCTATTTATTCAAGAAGGTTTGGGTAAAATGAAACTAGGAAGCAACGTAAAAATAAACTATCATCGTAATGACGAAATAGGTCATTTGGTTGAGAAATATAATGTGATGGTGGACGAACTCAATGCGAGTGTAAAACAGTTAGCACAAAGTGAGCGAGAAGGGGCCTGGAAACGTATGGCTCGTCAAATAGCACATGAGATAAAGAATCCATTAACCCCCATGAAACTGAGCATACAGCATTTAATGAGGACTAAAAATGCAGATCCTGATATCTTTGATGAATATTTCAAAAAAACAGCCAATACACTGGTAGAACAGATCGATAATCTTTCTAATATAGCCACTTCATTTTCTACTTTTGCAAAAATATCAGATGGTAACCCTGAATATTTCAATCTTAATGAACGCATCGAAAATGTAGTGACTTTATTTACTCAATCGGGAAATAACATCACCATTAACGAAAGTCACAAAGACTTACAAATCTATATCGATAAAGATCATTTCATACAGATATTTAACAACTTAATAAAAAATGCTATCCAATCGGTACCTGATGAACGTAAAGCTATAATAGAAATTAGCATCACATCAGATAACAACAAGGTAACTATATATGTAAAAGATAACGGTTGTGGTATCGACAAAGAAACCAGTGAAAAGATTTTTCAACCTAACTTTACAACAAAAAATAGTGGTATGGGTCTCGGCTTAGCCATCTCTCAGAAAATGGCTAATAATGCTCAAGGCGAAATCACTTTTAAAAACAATAACGACCAAGGAACTACATTTATGGTCACATTACCTATTAACCTGAATTCAACATTAAATTCAAACTGTGACCGAATTTAAAATCGAACTCAAGTTATTATAAAACAAATAAACAATGCGTAATATCACACTCTTACTGTTGACCACCATCGGTCTTATAAGCTTCTCATGTAAGCCTAAGAATTCTTATTTTATCAGTCCTGAGAATCCTAAACTGAATCTCCATTTTACACGATTTGATCAAGAATTTAACAGCTTAAAAGATAAAGACATCTCCACTTATAAATATACTCTTGAAAAAAATTATAGGCAATTTTTCCCTATCTATAACCAAGGCATTATAAGTATAGGAAATATAACAGATGAAAAATATTATTTTCTTGCTCATAAATTTTTAAATGATAGCATCTATTGCGAAGTGTATGACACGGTACAAGCGCACTTCCCAAACATGAAAAAATATGAGGAAGATTTTAGCACAGCCTTTAGAAGATACAATGCCATCTTTCCTACACAAAAGATACCAACACTTTACACTCACATATCTGGATTCCACGAACCCATAGTAGTAGCAGACAGCCTTCTATCTATTAGTCTCGAGAATTACCTTGGTTCAGATCACGTTTTTTACAAACGATTGGGCACCTACAACTATGTACTTAATCATAAAAACAGTGAACACATGGTTTGCGATGCTATGCGCGGATGGGTATCATCAGAGTTAAACCTAAAAAGCCATTCCACCCTATTAGATCACATCATTCACGAAGGGAAAATACTTTTCATATTACAACAGATACTCCCCGAAGAACAGCTTTATAATATGATAGGCATCACAGAAGAACAATACATGTGGTGTGAAAAATACAAAGCTGACACTTGGAAGTATATGATAGAAAAGAAACATTTATTTTCAAACCAAAACCTCATCATTACTAAATACATTAAAGATGGACCATTTTTTAGTTTTGTGGGTAGTGGTTCATCACCAATGGTCGGAAAATATATCGGATACCTTATTGTTAATAATTATATGACGAAAAATCACAATGTGAGTATAAATGACTTAATAAACGAAAAAAACAGTCAACACATATTAGAAGAATCTCATTTTAAACCATAAATAACAACACGCTCTTCTCCCTTTATAATAGACTCATTTTAAGAAAAGAAACAACACCCTAAGGTGACACTTTCTAATCGTTTAAAATCTAATAAAAGCATAGAATAGTTAGAGACTTCATTTTCTCTAAATATCCATATAATTTCACGTACTTTGCGGCATAATAGTTGATAAGATAAGAATCTATCTCATCAGAACAGAAACATATTACTATGAATAAAAGAACTCATTTATTACGCGTGCTTCTCATCACCCTCATCTCTATAAGCACCTTTTCAAACCTTTTTTCTAATACTTTAAGCGAAGATGACAGTCGTAAATTTGATTACTTTTTCATGGAAGCTTGTCGCCTTAAGATGAAAGGTGATTACCAAAAAGCGGCAGAATTATTTCAAAACAGTTTACAAATTGATAATAACAGTGCCATCTCACATTTTGAATTAGGTAAAATATTACTGATGTCAGGTGATGATAAAAATGGACTCCTCCTTTTACAACGCGCAGTTAGCCTTAACAATGATAATGATTGGTACAAAATATACTTAGCTGGCGTATATGAACACATCAAAAAAAACGAGAAAGCCATAAGTATATATCATCAATTAAGTGAAAATAATCCTGAGCAATTGGAATATCTCTATCACCTCGGCGATTTATATACCCAAATGCAACAGTACAAAGAAGCCGTTAAAATCTATAACAAAATAGAAGAGCAAGAAGGCATCAATGAACCTTTAGTGCTTGAAAAACAACGCCTCTATCTCTTATCTGGAGATAAGAAAAAGGCAAAAGAAGAGCTCGAAGCATTATTGGATAAACATCCGAATGAAGCCCGTTATCACATTATTCTTGGTGATTATTTCTTAACTATTAATGACCATAAAAAAGCCATAAAATCTTATAAAAAAGCAAAATCTTTAGAACCCAATAATGGCTTTTTACATCTAAGTCTTTCTAATTATTACAATCAAGAAAAAGACTCTATCAATTCTCAACAAGAACTCCTTAAAGCATTTAGAAGCAAAGACATTCAGTATGAACCTAAATTACAAATGCTTTTAAACTATATGGTGCAATATGAGAAAGACAGTAGTCTGCTCAACATTATTGAAGATTTAACAGATGCCCTAAAAACAACCTATCCCGAAGAAGCCAATACTTATTTCTTTTATGCTAATTTATGGATTAATGACGCCTCGAAAAAAGAAAAAGTCATTGATAATTTAAATACCGTTTTAAGGTTGGCTCCAGACAATACAGATGCTCGCATGCAACTCATACAGTTAGCATTCCAAGAAGAAGACTTCCAACAAGTATTACAATACACCCAAGATGCGCTAGTCGCTGAAGTGAAGACCCCACAAATTTACTTTTATCGTGGCATTGCAGCACAACAAGAAAAGTTAATAGAAACCGCTAAAGAAGCGTATGAACAAGGCATCTTAATAACACCCGATACAGAACCTCTGAAATCACAAATGCTAGGCAGTTTAGGCGACGTACATTATGAAATGAAAGACGCAAAACAAGCCTTTGGCTATTATGAAGCAGCCCTTTCACTTAATGAGCATAATGTTCTCGTATTAAATAATTATGCCTATTACTTAAGCGAAGAAGATACATTACTAAACAAAGCAGAGAATATGAGTGCCAAATGTATAGAGTTAGAACCGGGCAACCCAACATACCTTGACACCTATGCTTGGATACTATATAAACGTAATAATAACATCCTTGCAAAATTTTATATGGAAAAAGCCATCCATAACAGCGTCATAAAAAGTGATGTTTTATTAGATCACTACGCCGATATCCTCTATGCAAATGACGATAAAATAAAAGCTGAGGAATATTGGAAGATGGCTATAGAAGCAGGAGGAGACAAAGAGAAAATAGAAAAAAAACTATTAAACCTTTAACATAAATACAAACTAAGTATCTATTGAATAAAGCCTTATACAACATTACATAATAGTATCTCTTGACAATGTCATATAATTGACCTATTTTTGTAAAAATTTTATTCGCAAGACAATGAGAATAGATAGCTACCAAAATAATCGTAATCCTCATAGTAAGCAAAAAGGTTCTTCTGCAATTTCTGTGAACGGAAAAAAAAACCAGAATAGAAAACTAAAACGCATAGATTACCAAAGGCAACTGGAAAAAAATCTTGAGTCTAAACCTGGTGTAGGAAAAAGAACTAAAATGGGAATAAACCACTTTAAAGATAGAATAGTATCTATAATGGCTGGTGTTATTATTATCTTTATTCTAATCTTTTCACTTGTGTGGGTAGTTACGAAGTAAATGGCTGGTGAAGGATTCATCATAGATGCTAATAATCGGATGAAACAAAACCGATCTTTAGCTAAGCGCGTAAAGGATCGTAACTTTCAACAGAAAAAAGATCAACATATAAAAAGAGGCATCACCTCTTCACATCCAACTTTAGATCCTAAAGAAAGAGAAAAAATAAGAAAAACAACGCGAAGGAAACAAAGGAATGAAACACTGGTAGCAACATCAATAACTATCATAATAACCATGATCATTATTGGTGTTTTAATTTACTTATTTTAAGTTTATCACTGTTGCCTATACTGTACCTCTGTCTAATGCGACCCTATCATTTTTAAGAATTCTCTAGATTCCAAATGATTGCATGTTGAAGTAAGCAAGGCAACAATGGTGATAAACTCTACTAACCTAATAAAAAAACAGACCTCTCTATTCACTATTATACTAAACAATTAAACTACAAAATTGTTTAGATTATCTTGAAAAAAATCTACTTTTCTTATAAAAAACATCTTTGCTAGCTACTTTAATGTCTATGAACAAGACTGTCGAGAGTCTATCTCAAGAGTTCGTGGCTTTAAAAGTGGCACTTTAGGAGCGAGACGATGCTACTAAAAAACCAAAATAACTTCCTAATATCAAGCGTTCTAAAACTAAGCTTTTGAATAATTCATAGAGTTAGAATTATGAGAAAGTGTGTATTAAAAAGCCTGAACCACCTAAGCGATTCCAAGCTTATGCGATTTGAAAAAGTTTAAAAAATCTACTCTTTAATTATTCTCACCATCTCTTTTTCGTTTTTATTTTCAAGAGAAAATAGATACATCCCACTTGGGTAATTGTACATATCTACATTAACTATTTTTTGCCCTGATTCTATGATTAATGATTCTATCAACTGTCCTGTCATAGAATAGATATGTACTTGCTGATAGTCAATCTCACCTATACGCAAGGTTAATGTTGTTTCGACAGGATTAGGTGACGCCGTTACAGTACTAATTTCATTGTCATTTATTCCTGAGGCATTAGAGCAACTGCCCACCACGTAGGAAATCAACTTGTCCGCCGTATTCTTTTCGCCATAACCAGGGTAAGAATAGGTATAATAAAAATTGATCGTACTACCCGCTTCTGCATTGATTCTATAAGGAGTATTAGGTGTGACCATATAACCAGGGAATGGACCTGCTCCTGTACCGTAATATAAAATACAAGTTGGACTACCTATCCCTGATTCTGAAGGAATAAAAGTCAGGGTCGGGTTAGAGGCATCATCCGAAAACTGATAGTTGAAATCACCATTATCTGATGTACCCTCGCAGGATGGTGCCTGAGTTATATTTACAGCGACTGCTGCAGAGAGGCTTTGACCATCTTTATCATCCGTTGCTTTTGCACTTAAGGCATATTGCATAATTCCACTAGGCGTCCATTCTGTTTCATAGGGTGCTTCAGTATCTGTAGCTATCAGTGCATCATCGGCGTAGAACTCTACTTTCTTAATGGTGCCATCAAAATCTGATGCTGAGGCTGTAATTGTTAAGATTTTACCACTGATAAAGTCTGCACCCTCTTCTGGCGAAGTGATTGAGACTGATGGAGCTAAGTTGGCACTATTGCTAACGATAACATAGACCTCATCGTTGTCGGAATATGTTCCATTACTTACCATCAGATTGAGCAAGTAAACACCTTCCTCTAAAGATGATAAATTTGGTTTTTCCACCGTTTTATCAGAAAACGTAATAATAGATGGGCCATAAATTTGCGACCACATATAAGTTAAAGATGCACTTCCTGGATTAGAGCTTAGGCTAGCATCTAGCGTTGCAATGCTTGCAGGCAAAAGAACAGTTACATTATCTCCAGCATCAGCTATGGGTTGATCATATCCTAATGGCGCACTATAAGTGAATGTTAGTTTTCCAAGGTTTAATTCGCCATTTGAAAAGTTAAGACGTAAAATATTTTCACCTGCTTTTAGAGGAATGTCGTTGACTGTCTTGTTCGTGAATATATCCCAACCATTGCTAGAAGAAACCGTAATATTATCAGCAACCACATCGCCATCCAATTCGATACTAAAAGGACCACCACCGCTGCTATTTCCCGAAGCATAACGGAAACTAAGGTTATACAATCCAGGAGTTGCTACATTAACGGTATAACTCATCCATTCGCCAGCAGATATCCATCCCACAATTGCCCCTTCGCCATTGACGATTTGTGCATCTACATATTCGTCTGTGCGAAAATCACCTTCATTGTTTTGTGACACATCGTTATAAGCAATACCTTGTCCGTTACCCCCCTCGTATTTGTCATAATGCCCAGGTTCTATTGTTCCAGGAATTGGAGCTGGGGTACCAGAATATGCTTGCTGACGACCTACCTTACAAGGAATAATATTTGTAACTATGAAATCATCGCCATCAAACACTTTAGCATAAAAGCCATGAACGCCAGCACTAAGCTGAGTAGCATTAAAGGTATAAGGAGCCGTATTCTTTTCGCCTATTGATTGTCCGCCATCGAAAAATTCAACCTTACTAGCTGTTCCTTCGTCTATTGACACTGTTAGCGGAATACTCCCGCCTGTGAAAGCCTGTGAGAAAGCTGAACTGATATTTGCTTTCAGGTCTATATCCTTACTGTTGGCCATTGAATTTGCCGGAACTTCTAGCGTAGCACCATCCGAAAAATTAACAGTAATAGCTTCGTTAGTATAATTGTGCACGGTGTAAGTGCGCACACCATTGTTGTTGAAAACAGCTGCAATAGGGTAATCAGCAGTCACTGTAGCATCAACCTGTCCCAAAGCATTCATAGCGTGTAACCAATGGTAGGTTTGTACGTCTGTTATGCCAAATTTCAGTTCTCTATCGGGATATGAATCATACATTTCAATGGCCTTTGCAGGATCGATAAATGCTAAATATTCCCACATCACATCGTGCCAAAGGTTGGCGTTAGCTTGATTGCTAAGGATGCCAGTATTCTCTGTAATTTCAGTCCATAGTTTATCCACATAAGCATGATTATGTCCCAGATAGAGCGAACCTCCGTGTATAGGATACATCTCGATACCATAAGAAGCTGCAATATCAGCAGTCCAGAAAGTACCATTATCATAACTGTTGCCCCACACACGAGACACTAAACTATATTGTTGATCAGCTTTAAAATTGCGCTCGTGTATATCTAACCAGTATTCTTCAATAGCTGTTTGCTCTGTTGTGTAAAGATAGATACCTAAATCACGTATTTCATCGTTGCCTGTAACACTTCCCCAGTGTATTAGAGAAGAGTTGAACTGCATACTTTCAGATGTTGATTCTTGGTCGTTTCCTTGCGGAAATGTCGCAAAACCATTAGCCCAACAATGACCGGCATAAGGACTAAAGTTGCGAAGAAATGGAAATAATTCATCCTCTCTATTGGGTGAAGCTGCATCACGTACTAGTAGGTTAATCATATCACCCCATTGGTCAGCCCATCCAGGTTCAAATTGTTCTACAAAAGCCGCAGCATGGATAAAATAACCCCAGTGAAAGTGATGGTCATTAAGGTTGCCATCTTGTCCATGACCAGCAGGATACCCAATCATGGCACTCCAGTTGGTATTGTAATAAAACAGAAAAGCAACTTCGCCACTTTCGTAACTCAGCCAGTCTTCTAAACGTTCTTTCACGGTAGCAACTAGTTTGTCACGTGCCGCAGTATTTCCTACTAAATCAGCCACACGAGCAGCCTGTATTAGTCGGTTAATAACCTGTCCGTCATTATAGGAGTCAGTCCAAGTCGCTAAGCCGTCATTCTCTATGGCAGCAATTTTTTCATTGAGATTTGATGGATCGAAGCCTGTGCTATAATTATCAAGATAAGGCAAGGTAGGAAGGATGCCGTAAAAGGTGTTTTCAACCGAAAAAGCATTACTATTAGATATTTTGATTTCGCCTCGTACAGAACTATATGTGTCTCCTGCAAGAATAGAAGATGACCCCGCTATATTATTCCATTGGTGAGGTAGCAGACCAAATAATACGATATTGTCAGCGCCTTCTTTTACATCAGGAGTAACGGTGAAATCGGTGCGTACTACAGCCGTTTTTTCGTTGTATTGCCAAGTCGTTTCAGTATTTTTTGGAAAAACGTAGGCGTATTTTTTATATTCAATGGCTTTCGCCGAAATAGAAGATACAGAGGGAAGAATGGCTGCAGACCAGTAATTTTTTCCGTTAAGGGAAGAAGTATAAACTTCGCCGTTTTGGCTCCAAGTAGAACCATTTGGTGCATAGATAGCAAAGTTGCCACCGTTGTGAGCATTTTCTATGATAATGACTTCGCCATTTACAGTGATGGTACCACTCTTAATTTTTACTTGAGCTACATCAGCTGCATTTTTTGTAAAATACACAAAAGGCATAGCAATACCTGCTGTTGCCGTAAAATTATTTGTTCCACTAGTCCAGTCCATTGTGACCGTCCAGTCGGAGTAATCTGAGACGTTGGCACGTGAAGCATTAAGGGAGCTTACACCAATGGTAATAGGTTCGTAATCGTCTATTACACCCCAAGGGATGTAGGTCATTACAAGACCGGCATTTACCGTTTTGAGTGTGGTGGGATATGAAAATAGATTGGAGGCATGGTCACTGTTTAGCTTTGCTGACCACCAATCATTTGTTGGTACAGGCTTGCCTGCGGCATTACCAATAATATAAGGTGTTCCTGAGGGATAAGAATTGCGCCCGGCTTCATCTACTCCCGGGTAAGTTTTGGTGTAACTTGCTGAGCCTACATTAACAGTTTGCGCCATTAGATTAGTGCAAAGCAAAAATCCGATTATGATAAAAAGCATTTTATAGAGTAGATTTTGTTTATTCATCAGTATCGTTTTTAAAAATGGCGAGAAGCAGTACGCTCCTCGCCATAGTTTTATGAAAGAGATATTTATTTTTTAATTACTCGAGACATTTTATTGCCTGCAGTAACAAAATAAATTCCAGCATTTAATTCTTCAAGTGATATTTGACCAGCATGTAGAATTTCTTGCTTTTGCAATTGTCCAGTAACGTTATAAACACTCACAAGACTACCATCAGCAGCAACAATATTCAATGTACCTGTCGTTGGGTTAGGATATACACTTAGCGCATCCATTGCCTTTACAGTGTTAAGTGCAGCAGCATCACTACCAAACATTACATCATCCCAATAATAAGTTGACTCAGCTCCGTTAGTGTTAAATTCAAAGAATATTGAGAATTTATCGAAAGCTGTAGCAAGATTAAAAGGATTTGTACCTGCAGCAACATTACTGAAATCAAATACTAAAGTTTCCCAAGCATTTGCTACAGTAGTTGTTTGTTCCGTTTCTGCAGTAAGCGTAACATCATTTGAGCTTTCACCTTTTAGACGAATAACGGATCCTATAGACGGAGAATATACCTTTACGCTAATAAACGTTTCAGTCTCGGTAAATGGAGCTGCATTCTTAAACCCTAGGGCAGTACCAATGGTTGTTCCAGCCCAAGTTGCAGCACTCGCTGGCTTAGTAGTAATGGCTACCATATTATTGGCATCCGTAGGATCAGCACCTAACACTGTACTGTTATCACCAAAATCAGTCAAGGTATAATTGATTGTTTCATCATCAAAAGTAACAGGTAAATCAATTTGAGAAAGACCACCGGTGGCATCAATTATCTGAATATCATCAAACAAGAAAATTGAATTTGCAGAACCATCACCTACGGTACCAAAATCAAACATTAATGCCAAAGTATTAAAGGTATTTGAAGGTTGACCTGTAAAGTCCCAAGTGAGGGTCTCCCACTGATTGGCTACTGTGGTATTTGTTGACAATTCGGTTTGAGCATCACCTTCTAGTTTGAAAAGAACAGGCACCCCTACTCTAGATGAATACACTTTCATAGAAAAAGTACTAGCAGTAGAAAAATCAATTTTATCATTCAAAATCAATTTGCTTCCAGCCCAAGTTGCACCACCATCTCTGACCATTTGAGCAACAGTAGCACTAGTATTTTCGCCCAATGATTGAGGATTTGCAATTACAGTAGCTGCTCCACCATCATAGTCAGTAAAAAGATAAGGACCGCCTTCGAAATCAATAGGAAGAGCTAATGCTGGCGCAGAAGAGGCGGAGAATTCTATATCATCAATTAAAAAAGTCCAATCAGCACTACCATCGCCAGCTGTTCCATTATCAAAGATAATAGTGATGTGACTATAAAGATCTGACGCACTGCCTGAGAAATCGTAAGTCAATGTTTCCCATTGATTGGCTACAGTGGTAGCCACTACTCTTTCTTGAGCTACCGTATAATCGCCGTCTTTTTCTAATTTAAATAATACATTAACACCCACTTTAGGCGAATACACCTTCATAGTAAACACTTGATTAGTAGTGAAATCTATAGCATTTGTTCTTATTATTTTATTTCCAGCCCAAGTTTCACCTGCACCTTTCACTAATTGTGCCACTTTTGCACTCGTATTAATACCTGATGACTGAGGGTTAGCGATTACCGATGACGCACCACCATCAAAATCTTCAAAGACTTCTGTTCCAGATTCAAAATCAACTGGAAACGTTTGTGCACTTACAAATAACGCACAAAATAGCATTGTTAATAGAGTTAAAATTTTCATAATATTTATTTTGAAATTAATAAAAATTGAAAGAATCATTGAGTTATATAAAATAAATCTCGAAAGCGAGATTTGAAGATGATTACACTCACCTTTCCTTATTCATATAAGGTGTTCTTTTCTGCTTGCAAATATCTGTCACCATCACCACTTTAACCAAAAACATTAGCTATACAGCACTACAACATCAACCATGTAGGACACAACAAAAACACATCATGACACCTTTATTCAACTGTTAATGAATGTTTTTACCCATAATAACATTGCTGGTTGTAGTCTAGGGATGCCTCAACAAAGGATAATTTTACAAGCATACTGCGAAATTAGGCGCTTAGATTAATTTACATTAAAACAGGATCTGTATTTTGGCTTTTAAGCTCTCAAAACGCTTATATTATACTTTGATGAATTTTCAATAGGGAATGTTGATCATTATTTCTTAGAACGATCCAATAAACTCCTTCATAAAATTAGGACATACTGATGCTGTGAAAGATCTTGAGTACCTAAATGGCGTTGATATAAATGTAAGTACCATCTAGTGATCGTAATTTGAAGACAGTGTCGTTTATATTTTTCCATTTGATGTTATTAGGTTAGGGAGTCTTTGAAGTATCTAGTGTTTAGGTTGCATCTAGACTAGGACACCTTCTTTTATTGTGTGATGATTGACTCAAATAAAACATTTTGGGCATAAAAAAAGAGAAGTAAAAGGAAATGTCCTTCTGCTTCTCTTATGTAATATTTGAATCTTATATTCCTGTCCGATGCGACTATCTTACTTGTGTTTGTGTGTTTCTGCTACACCAAGCAACTGCATTTTGGAATAAGTAAGACTCATATTCTATTGCTTAATGGTACTGTGTATTTTGATAAACTCGAACATAATCAATTGCATATACAGCGGGTAAAGCTGCATCATTTACTGTACCTCCAAACATACCCCCTACTGCTACATTAAATAAGAAGTAGAAAGGCTTATCAAAAGGCCAATTACTATCTGTAGCATTAGAAAAACGATCTATCGTTAAAGTCACATTATCTGGAGAATCTAGATAAAATTTTAAATATTTTGGCGTCCATAATAAACCATAAGTATGAAATTCTTCTTCTATATCATTAAGAAGTAAATTACCCGTCCCTATTTGAGTGCCAGAACTATGATTATTAGATTGTGTATGTATCGTTTGCAAATAATAATTAGGATTTGTACTGGTATATTCCATAATATCGATTTCACCACACAAAGGCCAAGACACTCCTTGCTTAATAGCTTTTCCTAACATCCATCCTGCTGGCCAAATTCCACCACCATTATAATCAGGCATTTTAACCGAAAATTCAAACTTACCATAGAGAAAATAATCTGTCCCATTGATACGAGAAGATGTGTAGGAATTACCAGAATAACTTTCTTTTTTAGCGGTAATTTTTAGCTTACCATCTTCTACGCTGGTATTGTTTCCACTTGTGTAATACTGCAATTCACTATTACCCCAGCCACCACCACCAGTCTCGTGACGCCATTTAGAGTCGTCGATACCTGTTCCATCAAAATTATCTTCGAATATTAAATCTGCACTTGTCCAATACGTAGGATCTTCAGTAGCGACAGTAAAAGTTTGAGTACTAGAATACAGGACACCATCTACTGTAGCTTCAAGCTTAACACTATAGTTACCTTTATAACCACAGTACAATGTTACTTCTTCGGCATCTGTTATGGCACCTAGATAATCTAAAGACCACTCAAGATCTTGAGCATTTGTTACTGAGGCATTTACAAAAGTGTATAAATAAGGATTATTAGCATCTTGAGATACTTCGAATCCTACTTTCAGACCATCTTGAGCAATAACCACTGTTTGTGTATCACGGCTAAGTTCCTGACCACTTAACACATCAAGCGTCACACTGTACTCCCCAGCAGTATCATAGAAAATTTCTATACTATCTTGGTTAATAACAGAAGTACCTTCTCCAAAATTCCAAACATATTGATCAATATTCCCACTTGTAGTATTGACAAAAAGACGGTAGTTATCACCTTTTTCTAAGGATATAATATCAAAAGAAGCAGACAAACCCTCTGTTGTATTATCATTCTCGCATGATGCAGAAAAAAATAAAACAAAAAAGAAGAAATAGGTAAAAATACTATTAGTGCTCATAGTCTTTGTATTAAAAAAATCACACTGCCCCAATGAACAGTGTGATTAATAATTAGTTATTTATTTAACTCTATCCAACCCGTCTCAGCAGTTTTGCTTCCGTCGAACCAACGGATATTATCAAAATAAAAGTTAATAGAATTTGAGAATGAATAACCTTCGCTACCAAACTGCAATACAAATTTATCTAGTGACGTTTTATCATCATTTGCATTAGCAGTATATGCATCGCTCATATCAAATAATAATGTGACCCACTGACCAGCATAATCCTTAAGAACATCTGACTTCAAAGTCATCTGTGTTTGCCAGGAGTTAGCACCTAAAGTACTATTTTGGAACTTCACTTCTACAGACATAGACTCTTTACTTGCAGCATCAGGAATGGTAATCCAATCACCCGCTTTATTACCATCAGTTGTATAATCATTGCTTGTTGGCACATACACGTCCATAGCTACTTTTACACCAGCAGAAGCAAAGTCAAAATAAGAACCTTCATCTTGCAACAACTGAATATTAGGATAATTAGCTGTTTGACGACCAAACTGAAAGACTTTACCAGCTCCATCAGGATTATCTACCACAGCAAAGATAGTCGTTGCATCATCTTGAGTATCTAATTGCCAACGTGCATCTATTTCACCCGATTCGAAATCATCATCAATGATACCAGTTGTAGGTGGAGCAGGAGCGTCTGTTTCGAAGCCTTTTAGTACAAACTTATGTATAAATGCACCAGCACCTTCTACAGGAGATGTCATACCTACACGGAATGCAATATAGAGTGTGGTGTCTGAATATCCAGTAATCATATATTCTGCAGGTTTATAGCCTCCAAACAATCCCATAAAACCACCATCAGAGAAAATCATTGTGCTATCAGTCTCACTAATATTACAAGCAAAAGTTGCATCAGGGTATTCAAAAATCCAATCGTTTCCATCATCTTCTTGGTTGCCTACAAAACCGGCATCACCCAATAATGTAGATAAGTTACCATTCACATATACATCATTATTGGTTTTCATATCAATAACGATACCTTCGCTTGTTACTTTCAAAGTATATTCATCATCATACATCCCTTTGCCATCTTTACCCATTGGATCAGCAGCCCACCACCATTCAGAGAAGGTCAGATCATTCCACATTACCATATGGTCAGAGGCATATTTGTCCATCACCCACGTCTTACCAGCAGCATTTGCCGAACCACCAGTCAGTGCTATAACCATTGGATTGTCGAAGTAAGCAGTATTGGTCTCATCCAATACGTACTCCTCAGTTGAAGTAAAACTTGCGCCTTCCACTAATAATGTCATAGTAATGGTATAAGTTTCTGCTATAGCATATTCAGAGGTTACATCGTCTCCAGATCCTGTAAGACCGTTACCAAAATTCCAAGTGGCAATACCTACCACATCAGAAGTATTTGTAAACGTAGGGTTAAATTTATCTGTTGCGTCGATAGAAAAGTGAATCATTGTAGAATCAACAGCATCGCTACCGCTCACAGGATCATCATCTTTACACGAAGTCACAAATAATGACATGGTGGCAAGAATAATTAAGCTCCATAATAAATTTTGAGTTTTCATATTTTGAGTTTTTTAGTTAATAAAATGATTATTGTTTTTAATTAGTATAGTTTGGGTTTTGATCCCAGTTACCATTTGAAAATTCAATCTCTTCTAGAGGAATAGGGAATAATTCGTGTTTCCCTGCTACAAAGCCATCAATAACACCTGCTGCTTTTCCTGTTCTTACTAAATCGAAGAATCGGTGGCCTTCACCCATTAGCTCTAATCGACGCTCTTGATATATTGCTTCTGTCAAATCGCTTCCAGCTAGTTTGATATCATAAGAATCATCACTAACGTTGAATGCTCTTCTTCTTACTTCATTTAAGTACTCTTGTGCTTTGCTATCATCTATATTACCACGGTTATAAGCTTCAGCGGCCATTAATAGTACGTCAGCATAACGAATAGCACGGTAGTTGTTAGGGTTGGTTAAGTTTTTATCCATCTGTGCGTCATCGCTACGCAAACGAGGCAAGTATTTGCGGTTATAATATCCCGTGTGCTCATTGCCTTCGGTATATTCTACACCTGTTTGTGCTGTTGCCCATGCTTCAATATCAAGGATCGTTAACTCTTTGCGTCGGTCTCCATCTTGATAGATACCAGCAGCCTCTGCAGTAGGTACATTGAAGCTAAATCCAGATGTGAATTTGGGTCCTTTGTAACCTCTTACACCACTAAAGCCTACAGCCACATTGCCTTCGCTACACTGCAAACAAGTAAAGCTGGCTCCCTCAGCATCTGTGTATTGTACTTCAAATACTGACTCACTACAGTTTTCATTATCTTCTTCAAATAGATTCAAGAATGTACCTTTTAGCAAAGAGTATGTACCATCTGTAATAAGCTCATCTAGGATGTCTTTAGCTGGGGTGAACTTTTCTTGATACAAGTAAGCTTTTCCTAGTAGTGCTTGTGCTGCGCCTAAGGTTGCTCGACCTTCTTGTTCTGCAGTCACTGGTAATACTCCAATGGCATCTTTAAGATCCTGTTCTATTTGCTCATACACATCTTCAACTGATGAACGAGGAATTTCTGTTTCGTCACCTATTACAAAGCGTTCATTGATTTTCAATGGCACTCCACCAAACCATTTTACCAGTTCGAAATAGTAATATGCGCGCAAGAACTTCACTTCGCCTTCCATCACATCACGACCATCAAACTCTGTTTTGTCCTTAAATTCCATAAAATAGTTGCAGCGTTGTACGCCAGCAAACATGAAATCCCAAATGTCGTCAAGGTTATCGTTCACGGGCGTATGGATCATATCATCCACTTGCTGCCAACCAACAACGTCGGTAGGACTCTCTCCTCCACAGTAGGTATTGTCAGAAGCTATTTCGCCCAATATAACATTCACATAGCTAGATTGTAATAAATCATAACAAGCTACTAGTGCATTATAGTAGTCATCCTCACTATTAAAGTAATCTTCCGAATTGATAGAATATTGAGGTGCTACTTCGACAAAGTCATCACAAGAAACGACTAGAGCCATTACTGCGATTATTAAAACTTTTATGATGCTAAAATTTTTACGTTTCATGTTTTTAATTTTAGAAGTTAAGATTTAAGCCAAATGAATAAGTTGTAGCTGATGGGTAGAAACCGTAGTCGATACCACCACCAATAGGATTACCACTAGAGGCCGAAGGATCATAACCTTGATATTCTGTCAACGTCAATAAATTAGCAGCTGCCACATAAAGGCGCAGTTTGTCAACTTTTATTCTTTCTACCCATTCACGAGGGAAAGTATAACCCAACTGTATGTTTTGTAAACGCAAATAAGAAGCATCCTCTACATAGAAATCAGAGAATAAAGTATTGGTTGTAGCTGCTGTAGTGACACGTGGCACAGTATTGCTCGTTCCGTTTCCTCTCCAACGGTCCAAGGTATAGTCCATGCGGTTAACGTTAGCTTGTGTTCTTTCGTAGTTGCGTACCATGTCATTACCTATAGAAGCATAAGCGTAGGCAACAAAATCAAAACCTTTATAATTAAGTACCAAATTAAGTCCCATGGTTAACTCTGGAATTGGGTCTCCTAAATTCACACGGTCATCGGTATCTATGTCGCCATCGTTATCGGTATCTACATAGCGGAAGTCGCCAGGAGAAGCTTCGGCACCTAAAGCCGATTGCGAGTAGTAGTTGTCTATCTCATCTTGGGTTTGGAAGATACCATCAGTTTTGTAGCCATAGAAATAGCCGATAGGCAAACCAACTTCCATTCTAGAAGGTGATGGGTTACCCACCCCAAATGATCCACCTTCGATATAACCTGTCGAATTATTAACTTTCAAGACTTCATTATCCAGTACTGTTAAGTTGTAGTTCACTTTGAAGTTAAGCCCGTTTTCAAACGTATGGTGATAGCCTAAAGCTAATTCAACACCTTGGTTGAGAACGGTACCTGCATTTACTGTAGGACTAGATGCGCCTGGTGCTGATGTTCCGAAAATTCCTGATACAGGGATACTTGGGATTAACAAGTCTTTAGTTTCTTTTCTGAAATAATCGATGGTCACATCCATTTTAGTATCCAGAAGTCTAAGGTCAAGTCCTACATCAATCTGTTCTGATTGTTCCCATTTTATGGATGGATTAGCTAGTGCTCCTAGTGCTTTACCTTGAGTTAGCGTATTATCAAACACGTAAGTCGCTTCTCCATCTAAAAGAGATAGGTATTGGTTATCGCCAATTTTATCAGATCCTAATAGACCATAACTTGCTCTTAATTTGGCAAAATCAATAAAGCTGAAATTGTTTTTCCAGAATGATTCTTCGCTCATTACCCATCCTCCAGTGAAAGAAGGGAAGTAGGCAAAACGATTGTTAGAACCAAAACGAGAAGATGCATCTCTACGTAACATAGCAGAAACCAAATAACGGCTTTCGTAATCGTATTGTAAACGTCCAAAATAAGATAAGCGGCGGTAGTCATACACCCAAGATCCTGCTGTTTTAGTTTCACTAATGCCTGGGGCGATGCCTACACTAGCATAATCCCAAGAGTTATAAAGTACATCTAGTCCAGTTCCATTTAAGTTGTTACCCCAGCTTTTGTAAACTGTAGTACCTAAAGTGGCCGTAGCATGGTGTCGATCTTCAATTGTTTTGTCATAAGTCATGAATGCATCGTAAGTGTAATCATTGTACTGGTTCCTATCTTCATAAACAGAGCTTTGTGTTACGTTGAATACTTTTGATCCTTCGTAATCTACTTCTGGTGAGAATGATTTACTTCTATCATTGGTGTTATTAAAACCAATTCGAGTGGTTGCTTTCAAACCAGGTATTATTTGGTAATCTAAACCAAAAGTCCCGTTCAACTTATTTAAGAAATACTCATTATAAGTATTAGCCATCTGAGCTAGTGGGTTGATAATTTCGATACCCAAGTTAGCTGGAGCTAAAGTATAGTCCCCATTGGCATCTGTAGGACTAATAGTGGCTGGCATATTGATGGCATTGAATAGCACTGAACCTAGTCCATTTTCATTAATCGACTTACGCGTCATATAAGTATAAATCAAAGAGGTATTAAATTTTAACTTCTCAGTGATATCAATACCCAAATTTACACGTGCCGTAGAGCGCGTAAAACCCGTTTTGTTTCCACCAATAATTCCTTCTTGATCTAAGTGAGAACCACCAATAGAGTAAGTGACATTTTCAGATCCACCAGTAACTCCAATATTGTAAGACTGCATTGGTGAAATTTCGAACAGTTCGTCTTGCCAATCAGTATTGTTTCCTGTGCCAATTAAGTTTGATGGTACTGTGCCGTTATTCGAAAGGTAACTTTCATTGAGTAACATGGTGTACGCATCTGCATCTAATAAATCCAAAGTGTTAGATGTTTTCTGCCAAGCAAAACTAGAATTGAAATTTATTTTTGCAGCGGTGTTTTTCTTTCCTTGTTTGGTTGTTACCAATACAATACCGTTGGCTCCAATAGTACCATATATCGCAGCTTGTGCATCTTTCAATACGGTGATTGTTTCAATATCATCTGGGTTTAAAAGACTTAAATCACCTTGATAACCATCAATAATTACAACTGGAGAAGCATCACCATTGGTAGAAATACCACGGATACGAATGTCTAAACCTGCACCTGGCGCGCCAGACTGCTGCGTTACATTCACACCAGCCACGGTACCTTGAAGAGCATTTTCGACCTTCACAGGTTTCATATTTTCGATGACCTCGTTATCCACAATCGATACGGCTCCTGTTAAGTCTTTTTTCCTCACGGTGCCATACCCAACAGTAACGAACTCCTCTAACAGTACAGCGTCTTCTTTTAAAGCAATATTGATCACTTCATTATTACTTTTAACTTGATACTTTATTGTCTCGTAACCTATCATCTTAATAATTAAAGTAGCATTGATAGGTACCTGAAGAGCAAAATTTCCATCTAAATCAGAAATAGTACCATCAGAAGTTTCTTGAATCATAATCGTAGCTCCGATTACTGGCTCCGTACTGGCCTCTTCTATCAGATGCCCTGTGATATTCCAGTTAGTCTGAGCAGAAAGCATCTGCGAAAGAAGGAAAACGATGAATAATAATTTTTTCATATCAATTGATTAAAGCTATTAACGTTTTTGCTAATTAGCTGGTTAATGAAAATAGTTAGTTAATATATGTGATTACTATTATAAAATACACTAGAAAAAAACGAAAAGAAACATATAAATCTTACTTTTAAACTTATACAGATAAGAACCCTTACAGCTTACAACCATATTCTATATGCTTTTGTTTACTAAATAAAATTTGCAACTATTTAAATCGACGTAAACTTTTGAAAACAAAAGATGTAAAGAGATAAAGACTGTAGAATTGCACAAGTTACTTTCTCACTTTACTACCTAAAAATTTGAGCTTTATCTATTATCTGCGGCAAATATACTATCACACTCTCCCCATAGAAGAAAAAAAAGGCACAACACCACCACAACACATTACAAAAGCATTACAACAAAAACTCAACAATTACACATTCGAATCTCATATTGTGACAGTTGAATATAATAAACCTACATCATCATTTTTAACTAATGCATCTTTCAAGTAACATTTACGATCCTGTAATTACCCAATCGATAAAAAAAACATTAAATTGCGGCTGTTTAACAAACCATGCAAATAGAGTTTTACCAACTAAAATATTACAGTATGTAAGTTAACGGTTGGAAAAAACAATCAGCACCGAACACAATTCTTCTTTATAATAATTAATTGCATTATTATGTTGCGTACAAAAATCTCAACCGTCCTACTCTTCTTATCTCTCAGTGTTTTTTCTCAAAACATAAGTGACCTAGGACTCCCGTTTATAACTAATTTTGACAGGAATGATTATAATGCTGGCACTCAGAATTGGTGTATAACACAAGACGAAAGTCAAGTGATGTGGTTTGGAAACAATAACCTACTGTTATGGTATGATGGGGTAGAATGGGGAGGTGTAACTATAAGCAATTTTTCAGTAGTACATAGTCTAATGAGCACCCTTAATGGACAACTTTTAGTTGGTGCATTTCAGGAATTTGGAGAAATAGTAAAAGCGTCTAATGGAGAATATTCTTTTGTTTCGTGGCTTGATCGTTTGCCCTCAGAATACAGAATTTTTTCTGATATAATAAAGATACATGAATTCAATGGAGAGTATTATTTTCAGTCGCATGAATATATTATAGTATTTAAAGATGGTGTTTTTCAAAGAGCTTATGAACCAGAAAACAGCTTCAACTTTTCATTCCTAGCGAATAACAAACTTTACGTTCTTGACAAACAAGTAGGCCTTAAACAACTCATGTCAGATGGCCTAAGAATGGATGGAGATGGTAGCTTTTTTGCAAATATTGAGATTGCATTCCTCGATTACTTCGAAGGTAAACTTTTGGCAATAAGCCCTAAAGAAGGTATGTTTATATATACGAATGGTAAATGGAATAGTTGGGATTGTCCTGCCAATGTTTTTTTGAAACAAAACATATTTTATACTGGTCTAAAGACGACTCACAACAAATTGATATTAGGAACAGTACAAAATGGCTTAATAATCTGTAATAACAAAGGAGAGATAAAAAAACACATCAACAAAAGAAAAGGCTTACAGAACAATACCGTATTATCCATGTTTATAGACGTAGAACAAAATCTGTGGCTTGGACTAGATCATGGCATATCTTACTTAAAAATAAACCTACCATTTTCTCAACTAGCTAATGCCAATGGTTTTGGGACAGGATATGCTTCGGCATACACAAAAAAAACCTTGTATCTCGGCACTAATCAAGGCTTATACTATCATCACATCTCGGACAATCCTATGGAGGACTATCAGATAATAAATGGCAGTCAAGGACAAGTTTGGAACCTCCAGGAATTTAATGGCACCTTATTTTGTTGTCATCACAACGGCCTATATCTTGTTGAAGAAGAATCCATAAAAAAAATTAAGGAAACAGAAGGTTGCTGGAAAATAATACCTCACCCAACATTACCTGACACCTATATTGTTGGTACTTATTTAGGAGTTGGCACACTCAAAGAAAATAATGGGAAATTTGTCTATAAAAAATTAGAAGGATTTGACGAATCATCTAGAGTTATGGAATTTGATGACAACAACAACTTATGGATGTCGCATGGCTATAAAGGCGTTTATAGAATTACATTTAATGATGAACTCACAGCCATAGATAGGGTAAAATTCTTTGGCACTGCTGAAGGCCTCCCATCGTTATCAAATAACGAAGTATTTAAAATAAACGGACAGATAGCCATAGCCTCGATTGACAAAGTGTATAATTACAACGAGGCGTCTGGAAAAATGGAACCTTACAAACAATGGAATGCCTCCTATCCTTTGCACACACAAATAACAAAGATATTTAGCAATACAGCAAACAGTAGCTATCTCTTTAGTGGTGGAAAGCTTCACAAAGTCACGTTTCGTAAAGGAAATTCAAATGAATTTGATTCAAACTTATTTCTCCCATTAGAGGGCAGTTTTCTATCTGCTTTTGAAAATATTTCTTTTATCTCTGACGATCTTTTTATTATTGGAGTAGCTGATGGATTCGTAATATATAATGGAAGCAAGGGTGAAAATAATGGATTTACAATGCCTTTAAACATAAAGCAGATTACCTGTAATAGTAAATCAACTTTTAACTACACTTCCGATACACTTGAAATAGGTCAAGACATAATGGAAATACCATTTTCCAATAGAAACCTCATGATAAAATATGCTGTTCCTCTTTATGAATCACCTTCGAATACAAAAACGGAAATAAGTATTAATGGAAAATTGCTCACACCCGAAATGATAAATGATTACAAAATTGAACTTAACACTTTAGATTTGGGAAACTATATCCTAGACTTTAAAGTAAGCGACATCTCGGGCAAAAAGATGCCAACCCAAACCGCTATCAATTTTAAGATATTACCACCTTGGTATCTCAAATGGTATGTCATATTAGTGTATGTATTGCTTTTTTTAACCATTCTCATTTTCACCTATTTCTATACTAAAAAAAGGATCAACATTATTAAGCGTAAAGAAAAAATTCTTCAACACAAAAAATCAATAAAGGAGAAAATAGCGCTTAAAAGAAAAGCAGATAAAGCAGAACAACAGATAACGCAGCTGAAGAACGAAAACCTACAAAAGAGAAACAGGCAAAAAGCAGAAGAAATTGCCAATTCAACCATGGAACTGGTAGAAAAAAATAAGATGTTATTAACGGTAAAAGAAAAACTGAAGGATATTCAATCAGAAAACAATCTTGACACAAGAAACAGCATTATACGTCGGATGCTTAAATCAATAGATCGCGACCTTAACAACATAGAAAAGTGGAAGATTTTTGATGAAAATTTTGATGAAGTACACGAAGACTTTATGAACCGATTTAAAGAAAAGCACCCAAATATTACAGCAAAAGATATGAGACTATGTGCCCTCTTAAGGATGAACCTATCTTCCAAAGAGATTGCTCCTTTACTTAGGATCTCAATTAGAAGTGTTGAAATAAGTCGCTATCGTTTAAGAAAAAAAATAGATCTCTTACATGATATTAATCTGACAGATTATATTGTCCACTTTTAACCTCAATGATGCATGTAAGCATTAACAATATTATACAAGATGTGTTTTACATATTGTTCTAGTCTCCTATAAAACAGACTTTTAATCACTTTATGTATAGTTTATGTATAGGTAACCCAATCACTTACGTAAGCTTATGTTGAGGTGTTTTTTTTCGTAAACACTCCTTGGTACAGCTATTTTTGTAGTCTAAAATTATTAGACATGAATGCAGAAAGCACATATCTGGGAGAAAATAAGGTAAAACACCAAAGTAAAAGTATTGATGGAAAATTTGTAACTATCGATGGTGAATCCTTTTACAGAATAGCGAATTATAGCTTAATGGATGATTTTTTTATGTCCATAGTGAGTGATTCGGATCATTGGATGTTTATTTCCTCAAACGGTTCCTTATCAGCAGGACGCAAAAATCGGGACAACGCTCTTTTCCCTTATTATACCGACGACAAAATACACGACTACAAAGGCATTACTGGTAGTATTACAGCATTGCGTATTAAAAAAGGCGAGAAAACCTATTTGTGGGAACCATTCACCGACATTTCAGAACGTGTGTACAACGTTGAACGTCACCTTTACAAAAGCATCTATGGTAACAAAATAATTTTTGAAGAACACAACATAGACTTAGGCCTTAGCTTCAGCTATACCTGGAATAACAGCGAGAAATTTGGTTTTGTACGTACCTCAAAAATTGTTAACATTTCAGATGAAAATCTTAACGTTACCCTTTTAGATGGGATACAAAACATACTGCCTTATGGTGTTGATTTCGATTTTCAGAATGCCTACAGTAATTTATTAGACGGTTATAAGAAGAGCGAACAACTTACGCAAAGTGGTTTAGGATTATATATGTTAAGTTCTATACCTGTGGACCGTGCCGAACCTAGCGAATCACTCCGCACCACAAGCGTATGGAGCCATAATACCACAAGCAATCGTAAGGTTTTACTTTCCACTAAACAGCTGAAAGCGTTCTGCAATGGAACAGAAATAAAAGAAGAAATAGATGTGCGAGCAACCCGTGGCGCCTATTTAGTTCATCAGCAATTTAAACTAGAAAAAGAAGGAGAAAAAGAATGGTACATCGTAGCTGAGATAAACCAAGATGCAGCAGATGTAAAGGATTTAGATACCTTTATCCGTAACACAAAAGATATTAAAGTCTTATTAAAAGAAGACATTAAACTCGGCACACAAAATCTTAAAAAATTAGTCGCTAGTGCAGACGGTTTGCAGTTGAGCAACGAGGAATTAGGCTCTGCTCGTCATTTTTCAAATACCATGTTTAACATTATGCGTGGTGGCATCTTCTACAATAACTATACAATAGACAGTGCAGATTTTACGCTTTTTGTAAAACAAACAAACAGTAAACAAGCCGAAAAACACGCTGACTTTTTGGACCAATTATCCAAACAAATACAATATAACATCCTAGTAGAGCAAGTTGAAGCCTTGAACGATGCTGATTTAACACGCATCTGTTTGGAATATCTACCACTTACTTTTAGCCGTCGTCATGGAGATCCTAGTCGTCCGTGGAACATATTTTCTATCGAAACGAAAAATGAAGATGGTTCACCCAAATTGAACTATCAGGGTAACTGGCGCGATATTTTCCAAAACTGGGAGGCTCTTTGTCTGTCTTACCCTCAATTTGCAGAAGGAATCATCACCAAATTTGTAAATGCTACCACTGCCGATGGTTACAATCCATATCGCATTAGCCGTACAGGAATAGACTGGGAATGTCCAGATCCTGATGATCCTTGGGCATACATAGGCTATTGGGGCGACCACCAGATTATATATCTTCAAAAATTACTCGAAATTTCAAAAACACATCACCCCGAGAAATTTGAGGACTTACTCTCGCAAAACATATACGCCTATGCCAATGTCCCTTATCGTATAAAATCGTACAACGACATTGTTAAAAACCCAAAAGACACTATTGATTTTGACTTTGATTTAGACAAAAAGATCAAAGCATTATCGAGAGAGATGGGAGCTGATGCACGTTTAATGCTAGACGCCAACGGTGAGGTAATAAAAACCAACCTTATTGAAAAAATACTAGCCACTTTATTATCAAAACTTAGCAACTTTATTCCTGAAGCTGGGATATGGCTCAACACACAACGCCCCGAATGGAATGATGCCAATAATGCACTAGTAGGCAGTGGCGTATCTATGGTAACACTGTATTACATACGTCGCTTTGTGAAATTTTGGGCTGACACCTTTACACATACATCAATACAAGACACCGTGATTTCTTCAGAAATTTCCGCTTTGTTTAATGCTATACAAGAGTTGTTTGTAAACCATACCGAACTGTTGGAAGTGGGCTTTTCGGATGCTAATCGCCAATATTTTGCAGATACCTTGGGAAAGGCAAGTGAAACGTACCGCAATACCATATACAACGCTGGATTCTCTGGTGACAAAAAGAATATTACAAGTCAAGATCTAGTCGATTTTATGAACTTGACCTTAAAATATGTTGACCAATCTATTCGTGCTAACAAACGAGAAGATAGTTTATACCACGCCTACAATCTCATGACGTACAATGAAAAAGGAATTTCTATCCGTCATTTATACGAAATGCTCGAAGGCCAAGTGGCGGTGTTAAGTGCAGGATATTTGTCAGTAAAAGAAAGTCTCAATGTATTAGATGCTTTAAAGAACAGCAAACTATTCCGTGAGGATCAGTACAGCTACATCCTTTACCCCAATAGAGAATTGACACATTTTGCCGATAAAAACAACTTAAAGGAAGAACAAGTTAAACGCTCATCCTTGATACAAACACTTATTGCCAAGGGCGATTCAAAAATCGTAGTGCTAGATCATAATAACGAGGTACACTTTAACGGTTCTATGCGCAATAGTGATGTGCTGAAATCAACCATCGCAACATCGGGAGAAAATGTTTCCTCACAGGAATTACAAACAATTCTCGACATCTACGAAGAAATATTTGACCACAAATCATTCACTGGTCGCTCAGGTACTTTTTATGCTTACGAAGGTCTCGGCAGTATTTATTGGCATATGGTTTCTAAACTCTTACAAAGCACTCAAGAGATATATAAACAAGCTATTGCAGAACAAGCAAGCCCAGAAGTTATTGGACGATTAAAACAACATTATTACGAGATTAAAGCGGGCATTGGCTTATACAAATCACCGGATCTATATGGTGCTTTCCCAACTGATGCTTACTCACACACCCCTGGTGGTGCAGGAGCCAAGCAACCGGGAATGACAGGACAGGTAAAAGAAGATATTATATCTCGTTTTGGCGAACTTGGAGTCACAATTATAGATGGCAAGATAAGCTTCCATCCAGAACTGATGACCCCCGAAGAACTTACCACCACAGCATGTTCTTTTAATTATTTCGACTTGAATGGAAATGAGAAGACATTAAATATCGGGAAAGGACAATTGGTTTTTACCTATTGTCAGGTGCCTATCATTTATCAAAAGGGAGAACAAAACAAAATGGTAATTTCATTACAAAATAGTAAAATAATTACCACAGATGGAAATACAATTGATACAATAAAGAGTGCCATGATATTTGGCCGTACAAATGAGATAGAAAAAATAGAAGTTATGTTCTGCTAAGGAACTATAAAAAATAAAGTAACTGATTAGTGTCTTTATTAAAACAAATACGAAACGTCAGTTTGTTCTGATACAATACCTAAGCAATAAGAATTTGTCCTTTGTGGCATTTCAAAGATATTAAAAACTAGCAAACTAAAACGATAAAATCATGTCAGTAAGAAAAGGACAATATATGTCTTTGGCAGGTATCAACCTGTCAACAGCAGCTTCCAAAAATTTAGATACTCGTTTTCACGAATTATTAAATAAAGGAATGCACGGTCTATGTTTCAGTGCATACGAAGAAGGACAAAAACCTGGTGATACATTAACAAGAAGTCAAATAGAACGCCGCCTTGAAATAATGCGACCTCACACCAAATGGATACGTACTTTTTCTTGTACCGATGGCAACGATCTAATTGCTCAAATAGCCAAAGAAAAAGGCTTTAAAACTCTGGTAGGAGCCTGGTTGGGCAAAGATAAAGAAATGAACGAAAAAGAAATAGCTGCTGCCATAAAACTCACAAAAATGGGTTGCGTGGATGTATTGGCTGTGGGTAATGAGGTGCTTTATCGTAAAGATTTAACGGTGGATGAGTTACTTGATTATATGCACCGTGTAAAGAAAGAGGTGAGTGTACCAGTAGGATATGTTGATGCTTATTACGAGTTCCGCGATCGCCCTGAAGTAAGTGACGTTTGCGATGTGATTTTAACTAACTGTTATCCATTTTGGGAAGGCTGTGCCGTAGAATATTCGCTGCCTTATATGAAAGACATGTATCGCATTGCAAAACGGGCTGCCAAAGGAAAACCTGTCATTATCACAGAAACAGGCTGGCCAAACAAAGGAACAAATTTTTACGGTGCTATCCCTTCGGAACAAAATGCCATGAAATACTTTATCGACGCACAAGATTGGGCTAATGACGAAGACATTGAAATGTTCTATTTCTCCTCATTCGACGAAGGATGGAAAATAGGAGGAGAAGGCGACGTAGGAGCATACTGGGGCTTGTGGGATAAAAATGAGAAATTGAAGTGGTAATACACCGCTCTGCAAGCAAACGATCACCCAAAATATAAAAAAATAAAGATTTGGATATTTTTAAAACATACGGTTGGAACAAAGGTAAAGCGATATGCTATTCAGGGTTTCGTGAAGGGCAGGCGCCCGGCGCTAAAACTCCTAGCTACGAGCAGGTGAAAGAAGACCTTCTTATTTTGCATAAGCAATGGCACTACTTACGGCTTTACGATTGCGACAAGCACACCCACACCATACTTGAAGTTATAGAAAAAGAAGGTTTGGATTTTAAAGTGATGTTAGGAGCATATATCACTGCCGAGATGAACAACTTTGGCTGCCCTTGGGGTGGCACTTATTCCGAAAAAGAATTGTGCCACAACAGAGATCGTAACATAAAGCAGATAGAGAAACTCATTGAATGGAGTAACACTTTTCCTGAGATTATCAACTGCCTCTCCATAGGTAATGAAGCCTCTGTGAGCTGGACCGATCATTATGTGCCCGTAAAATCGTTGATAGAATATGCAGAAATGGTTAAGGCATCGGCAAAACAGCCTGTTACTTTTTGTGAAAACTATGTGCCGTGGTACGATAAATTAAAACCGTTAAGCGACATTCTAGATTTTATCTCCATACATACCTATCCCGTTTGGGAATACAAACACATACGAGAAGCTTTGGAATACACCAAGCAAAATTATTATGCGGTATGTGAACACAATCCAGAAATACCTGTCGTCATCACAGAAGCTGGATGGGCTACTAACTCTAACGGGCGTGGCATAGAACCAAAAAGTGTTAACGAAGCGTTTCAGAAGCAATACATCGACGAATTAATAGAATGGAGCAGTCAGGAAAATATCCTGTGTTATGTCTTTGAAGCCTTTGATGAACCTTGGAAAGGATCACCTGACCCCAACGAACCAGAGAAACACTGGGGACTCTACTACGAAAACAGAACTCCTAAATTGGTAATGCAGCAAAACCAGAAGAAAAATGACTAGAATAATTAAAAATTTATATGGACTCCTAATGATAAGTACATTATTAATGTCTTGTGCGGCACAGGATAGTCCGTTAAAGCAAGATAAAACGGATTTACTTGCGGGAATAAGTCATGCCGTTTGTTATTCAGGATTTCGTTCAGGGCAACATCCCGATAGAGGTGATGGAGCCGTGAATCCTAGCAAAGAAGAAATTCTTGAGGATTTACAGATACTCCAAGAAGCAGATTTTAAGCTCATCCGCCTTTATGATTGTGGCGAGAATTCTCAGCTGGTACTGGAAGTAATAAAAGAACACCAGCTTAATATAAAAGTATTACAAGGCATTTGGCTTAAAGCCGAACTAAGCAATCACTTGAGCTGCGAATGGCTAAACCAACCCATTCCTCAAAAAGAACTGGATAACAACAAACAGTTAAATCAAGAAGAAATACAACGGGGAATAACACTTGCCAACACTTATGCCTCCATCATTGCAGCAGTAAATGTAGGCAACGAAGCATTGGTAGATTGGAACGACCACAAGGTAGCTACCGATGATATCATCTTATATGTAAAAAGGGTACAAGACGAAATTGATCAACCCGTTACTGTGGCCGACAACTATGAATGGTGGGCAGCCCACGGTCAGAAGTTAGCCGCTGTTGTTGATTTTGTTTCTATTCATATTTATCCAGTATGGGAAGGCAAAAACATTAGCGAAAGCTTAGCTTACAGCATAGAAAATATCAGCAAAGTAAAAAAGGCTTTACCAGAAGCACGCCTAGTCATCACCGAAGCCGGTTGGCCATCCATAGCTTCAGAATTTGGAGAACGCGTAAGTGAAGGAATGCAATCGCAATATTACAAACAACTCAGCGCATTCGTCAAAAAAAACAATATCACGACTTTCTTTTTTGAAGCATTCGACGAAGACTGGAAAGGCGATCCGAATAATCCACTGGGAGCAGAGAAACATTGGGGCTTATTTAATATTGATAGAACACCAAAGCAGGTAATGAGAGATTAAGAATAAATGAAAAAGAAGATATAAATATAACACCTAGAACAAAGTACAGTGAACAAGGATTTTCTTGTCTCGTCATTGTGCATTGTACAAATAATCATTGTTCAACATATAAAATATGACACAATATAAAACAGCAAGTAAAGATATTGTCCCTTTCGGACAGAAAATGGCTTTCGGTGCAGGAAACCTTGTCAACAACCTATTGCCTGGTGCCTTAGGAGTGTTTATGTTTTTCTTGGTTACGGCCTTTGGGATGGATCCCTTTCTTGCTGGTTTATTAGGTGGATTGCCTCGTATCTTAGATGCTATTACTGATCCTATCATGGGTTACATCTCGGACAATACACGCTCTAAATATGGTCGTCGTCGTCCTTATATTTTTGTAGGCGCTATTTTAAGCGGAATTCTTTTTGCCGTTTTGTGGCAGTTGGATGCTGAACAGACGATGATGTTTAACTTCTGGTACTTCCTGATCTTTTCTCTTATCTATATCATTGGTAACACCATATTCTCAGCACCATTAATTGGTTTAGGCTACGAAATGACTTCTGACTATGCTGAGCGTACTCGTCTAATGGGTTTGTCTCAGACTATAGGACAATTAGCTTGGATGATAGTGCCTTGGTTTTGGCTTATTATAGCAGATCCTGATATGTTGGGGGCAGAAGTGCTTAGTGTTCAACGCTTATCTATTATAGTAGGAGCTGCATGTATGCTCTTGGGGATATTGCCTGCTCTTTTCTGTAAAGGCATGGATTCTAGAAAAATGGAGAACTTGAATCCTATCAAGATGAAATCCCTTTGGAAGACCTTAGTGGACTTGGTTAAGAGCATTGGTAAAATGTTTAAAAACAGACCTTTCGTTAAACTTTGTAGTGCTACATTTTTGGTATTCAACGGTTATCAGTTAGTGTCTTCATTCAGTTATTTCATCATCGTCTATTATATGTTTGATGGTGTATCAGCTGCTGCTGGTATCTGGCCACCGTTATTCTCTTCTGTTGGTGCATTGATTAGCGCTGCCCTTGTCATTCCTATCGTTACCCGTATTTCCAATAAATATGGAAAACGAAGAGCATTCATTATTTCTACAGCTTTATCAATCATCGGTTATGCGCTGAAATGGTGGGGCTTTAGCCCTGGTAATCCTTGGTTGTTATTTATGCCTTTACCATTTATGAATTTCGGTATTGGAGGTCTTTTCACTCTGATGATGAGTATGACTGCTGATGTGTGCGACCTTGATGAACTCAATAATGGTTCGCCACGTAAAGAAGGAACTTTTGGAGCTATTTACTGGTGGATGGTGAAACTTGGTATGGCCTTAGCAATGGTGCTTGCTGGTTTGGTATTAAGGATTGTAGGTTTTGACCCAAATGCAGGATCACAAACTATGGAAACGTTAACTCAGCTGCGTATCGCCGATATTGTGATTCCTGTAACCACAGCAGCTATTGCACTTTGGGTGATGTGGAATTATGATTTAGACGAGAAACGCGTACACGAAATAAAAAAAGAATTAGTTAATCGCCGAGGCGAATTATAAACGGGTTAAAACTCGTTCCAATAACTGGGCTCTGCTATTTTATTAAAGGCAGTCATTTATGGAAGTGAATTCGTTGATTTTTAGATAACAAAAACCATTATAAAAATTATCAACCTCACCCAAATAAGAATAAACGGACAGAGAAGGAATATATAATATGAGAATTATGAAAAAACTAAACTTTGCTTTACTAGCAACATTCCTCATAATTATGACAGGATGCAACAACAAAAAACTAAAAATAGAAGTATATGAGACTTCGGCTCAGGGAAACCAACTAAAAAAGATAATGCCCTCGTCAACAGGAGAGAGCACAATAGAAATACAACTCAATCCAGAGAAAAAATATCAGACCATCACTGGCTTTGGCGGTTCGTTTACCGAATCATCAGCCTATCTGTTAGATAATCTGAGCACTAAAAATAGACAGAAGGTTTTACAAGCTTATTTTGGCAATGAAGGAGCACGCTATTCGCTAACGCGGACACATATAAACTCATGCGACTTTTCCTTAAGTAATTATTCGTATGCCCCTATACCAGAGGATAAAGAATTGAACCATTTCAGTATAGCCGAAGACACTGCCGACCTCATCCCCATGATAAAAGAAGCAATGTCTATCTCTAAAGACGGCTTTAAAATTATTGCTTCACCTTGGACTGCTCCACCTTGGATGAAAGATAATAAGGATTGGCGCGGTGGCAAACTACTGCCTGAATACTACGATACTTGGGCTTTATTTTTCAGTAAATATATCGACGCCTACAAAAAAGAAGGAATTGATATTTGGGGACTTACAGTAGAAAATGAACCATTAGGAAATAATAATAACTGGGAAAGCATGCACTACAGTGCAGAAGAAATGGTAGATTTTGTACAACATCATTTGGGGCCACAACTTGAGATTAAAGGCAAGGACGTTAAAATCTTAGCTTACGATCAAAACCGCGATGAGCAACTGTACCATTGGGCAGATGTGGTGTATAAAGATGAAACGAGTTCACAATATTTTGACGGTATGGCTGTACATTGGTATGCCAGCACTTACGATTGGTTTCCTGAAGCACTTAATTACACACACGAAAAAGCGCCTAACAAACACATCATACAAACGGAAGCTTGTGTTGATGGTCAAGTACCTGCTTGGAAAGATGACGCCTGGTATTGGAGTAAAGAAGCCAAAGATTGGGGATGGACATGGGCTCCTGAAGATCAAAAACACCTCCATCCAAAATACGTTCCCGTATATCGCTATGCCCGTGATATTATTGGTTGCCTTAATTCGTGGGTTGATGGTTGGGTAGATTGGAATATGGTATTAGATAAACAAGGAGGCCCCAACTGGTTTAAAAACTGGTGTACAGCTCCAGTAATTGTCGATATAGAAAATGACGAAGTCTATTTCACACCGCTATACTATGTGATGGCACACTTTAGCCGCTATATCCGTCCTGATGCTGTACGCATAGATTGCGATGTTAATGATGAAGATCTTATGGTAACAGCAGCACTTAACCCTGATGGTAGTATAGCTGTAGTTATACTGAACATGAAAGACGAAGCTAAAAACATAAAAATTTCAGTGGCTAATAAATGCACAGAACTTATGATTAGTGGAAATGCTATACAAACAGTGGTAATTCCATCTTTATAGAGACAAAAGCAGTTTCCTCCTCTCGTTTCTGAAGAGTGATAACTAAATAAATTCATTTGAAAACAAACTCACTATGCGAATCTTAATAACACTAACGATATTATTTAGTTTAATGTCGTGCCAAACAAGACAAACAACAAGCTCTGTTAATGTATCTGAACGACATATTT
Source organism: Bacteroidales bacterium (assembly GCA_965662645.1). GTDB lineage: Bacteria > Bacteroidota > Bacteroidia > Bacteroidales > UBA5342 > UBA5342. Next base: position 39,674 of record CBFIII010000001.1, on the reverse strand, counting down.
TAGTGGACGACACCCCATACTTAATCAAGGGTTTTTGCTACCACCCCGTACCTAAAGGGCACAAGACTCCTAACTTTAAAGATCTCAAAAAAGATTTAGTCTTAATGAGACAAGCAGGTGTTAATACCATACGTTTTTATCAACCTATTGATGATCGTACAGTTCTAGATGCTATACATAAAGCAGGTCTAAAAGTTATTATTTCCTTTGGTTATAACCAAGAAGGACATTTTGATATTTTATCAGGAAGTTTTACGGATTATATCAATAAATACAAAGATCATCCAGCAATCCTGTTTTGGGAATTTGGGAATGAATATAACTATCACCCCGAATGGTTCGATGGCGATTTAAGAAATTGGTACACCGCATTAGACAGCGCGGTTATAAAATCAAAGATAATAGATCCTTCTCATCCTACAGCTACAGCTCATGGAGAATTACCTGATTCCCTAGCATTAGTACTCTGTCCTGATGTTGACATATGGGGTATGAACGTTTATCGCTGGGACAATCCAGCAGGGATTTTTAAGGAATGGGAAAAGATCTCACCCAAACCTATGTACCTATCTGAAGCTGGTGCTGACAGCTATATGTCCATTAAAATGAACGGTTATGCTCAAGGCATAAATGAAAAAGCACAAGCCGATGCTACAAAAAACATATTGCATGATACATTTGCCAATACGGACATATGTTCTGGTGTAAGCATTTTCGCTTTTGTGGACGAGTGGTGGAAAACTGGCGATGTTAGCACACAAACTGCGGGTGGCTGGGCTCCTGCGGGTGGAGGTGTACCTTACGATGGTGCGGCTAATGAAGAATATTGGGGTGTTGTGAATATAGATAGAAGTAAGAAAGAAGCTTATAACGTAGTGAAAGATTATTTTTCAAAATACTAATTTACTTAATAGTGAAAAGGTTATACCAAAACAGAAAAGCTTATTACAATTTCTAAAACGCTAATAAATAAAAGATTATTATTGTGGAATTAAAGACTTTAATTGGACGAGCATTACAATAATAGGTTGTTTACAATTCAAGAAAAAGAGAACAGTATAAAAAAGAAGCTAGTAAATCTTAGGTATAAAGCTCAAAATAAAATGTTTTAAGTCAACAACCTCGGGACAACCACACGAGACATTTAGTTGAAGAACATTTTATTATTTGGAGCAAGCTACGGAGAATTAAACCCACAATGTGGGATTCAAAAACTCTTTATAAACTCACGTAAACTATCATTATTACTAAGCCCCATTTTATTTTTGATCTTATAAATAGTCGCATTAACACTTGGTTCAGCTATATTTAGAATAATAGGAATCTTGTGAAGTTCACAATCCAAACGTAAAAGGACTAAAATGCGCAACTCACTGACTATAAATGATGGATATTTAGTTTTTAATCTTGCGAGAAATCCTGGATACAAAAACGTAAAAATCCGTCCACACAACAGATAAAAATCTTTTGAAATAACATCTTTATTAAGTTTATTTACCCATAACTGAGCCTCTTTATTACGCATTTTTTCAAGACTAGTTCTCAATCTATTAAGATAAATCCTATTGTTATAAAAAAGATCGAGAAGATCACCCAATTGTTCTTTTTTTAATTCTATTCGCTGAGTTTTAATGCACTCATGATACTTTATTTCAATCTTACGTAATTTTCGTTTTTTACGGAGATATAATATTAAAATAAAAACAAATAGACTTAGAAAAATCAAGTTCAAGACAAAAGAACAACCCATAAAATTTTCCATACGCATATTCAATTATTATTAAATATAATAGAATTATTCCAACAACCGGAGTTCGATTATAAATTCGATAAATGTCGAACTCAGGTTAATACTAACCAGCCCATGACTCGCGATCTAAACTGCGATATTGAATGGCTTCAGCCAAATGATTTGACATCACCTCCTCACTATTGTCTAAGTCAGCCACTGTACGCGCCACCTTCAGGATGCGATCATAAGCACGTGCACTAAGGTCCATACGCTCCATTGCATTTTTAAGTATAGTCTCTCCCGCTTTATCTATTTGTACAAATTTATGCATCAAACGCGCACTCATCTGCGCATTACAATGCACACCCTTTATATCCTCAAAACGTTTGGACTGTATATCTCGCGCCTTAATCACGCGATCACGTACATTAGCACTCGACTCTGCCTTTTCATCATCCGAAAGTTGAGAAAAATTCACAGGCACCACTTCCACATGCATATCAATACGATCCATTAACGGTCCTGAGATACGATTCAAATATTTCTGCACCACACCAGGAGCACAAACACACTCTTTATCGGGGTGATTATAATACCCACAGGGACAAGGATTCATAGCAGCAACAAGCATAAAGCTAGCAGGAAAATCAATCGCAAATTTGGCGCGCGAAATACTGATCATCCTATCCTCCAAAGGCTGTCGCATCACCTCTAGTACGGTACGTTTAAACTCAGGCAATTCATCCAAAAACAAGACACCATTATGAGCTAACGATATTTCACCTGGTTGAGGAAAGGTACCTCCACCTACAAGAGCCACATCCGAAATCGTGTGATGCGGAGAACGAAAAGGACGTTGAGTCATCAATGAAGTAGCCCCATCTATCTTACCCGCCACCGAATGTATCTTCGTTGTTTCCAATGCTTCATGCAATGTCAACGGAGGTAATATGGTAGAAATACGTTTTGCCAACATAGATTTCCCCGATCCAGGAGGACCAATCATAATGATGTTATGCCCCCCAGCAGCTGCGACTTCCAAAGCCCGTTTCACACTCTCTTGACCTTTTACGTCTTCAAAACCTACATTAGTGAGACTAGCCTTAGTGAAAAAATCAGCACGTGTATCAACCTTTGTTGCTTCCAAAGGTTTACCCTCTTTAAAAAAAGCAATAACCTCCTTAATATTATCTACCCCATAAACTTCAAGGGTATCAACCACTGCAGCCTCTAAAGCATTATTTTTAGGTAAAATAAGGCCTTTAAAACCCTCTTCTCTTGCTTTTATAGCAATAGGCAACACCCCTTTAATAGGCTGAAGAGTGCCATCTAAAGACAACTCACCCATCAATATATATTTCTCTAATTCTTCCGTTGGAATCTGTTCCGAAGCGGCCAATATTCCTAAAGCAATGGGCAAATCAAAAGCAGAACCTTCCTTTCGAATATCAGCGGGAGCCATATTCACCACAATTTGTTTTCGAGGAACCTTAAATCCATTTTCCCTAATAGCAGAATAAATGCGTTCTTTACCTTCCTTTACCGCATTATCAGGTAATCCGACAAGGAAATATTTAATCCCCTTGCCTACATTTACTTCTATAGTAATAGTAGTGGCATTAATGCCATATACAGCTGACGCATGTGTTTTGGCTAACATATAAATGTTATTATGTTGGTATGATTATTTAGTAAAGATAATAAATTGATATTTAAGTTACGGTTGATTTTTGATTATTGTATCGTAGAACTAGGGGTTATTGTTGCACAACAAAAACATAAATCTGCATTTTAGGACACTTTAGGTTCTAAACTCGACCTTTCATAGGCTTATACGGATGGGTGAATTTTTTTTCATTAACTACTTCTCCAAAATAAAAAAGCCCCAAACCTAAAGATTAACTTTAAGTTTGGGACTTTTGTTTATAGTCTAATAAGTCTATGCTTCCGCAATAGCTTGTAATATTTTTTGTTCTATTTCTTCTTGTAATTCAATATTGTCAATTAAGACAGCTTTTGCACCTTCACGCCCCTGCGCAAGTTTGCTATCACCATAACTAAACCATGATCCAGCTTTTTTCACAATACCTTTCTCCACTCCTAGGTCAATAATTTCTCCTACTTTAGAAATACCTTTTCCATACATAATATCGAATTCAGCTTTCTGGAATGGAGGCGCCATTTTATTTTTGACCACTTTTACACGGGTATGGTTACCTACAATTTGATCACCATCTTTTATTTGTCCAATACGACGAATATCTAAACGTACTGAAGCATAAAACTTCAACGCATTACCACCCGTAGTCGTTTCTGGATTACCAAACATCACACCAATTTTTTCACGCAATTGGTTAATGAAAATACAAGTCGTATTGGTTTTATTAATACTTCCTGTCAATTTACGTAAAGCTTGCGACATCAATCGCGCTTGTAATCCCATCTTAGAATCACCCATATCACCTTCTATCTCAGCACGAGGCGTCAATGCAGCAACGGAATCGATAACCACGATATCCACAGCAGAAGAGCGAATCAACTGATCAGCAATCTCCAACGCTTGTTCACCATCATCAGGTTGTGAAATAAGCAATTGGTCAATATCAACACCTAAACTCTGAGCATAAGTACGATCAAAAGCATGTTCAGCATCAATCATTGCTGCTATACCTCCAGCTTTTTGTGCTTCTGCTATAGCATGAATAGCTAAAGTCGTTTTACCAGAAGATTCTGGTCCGTAGATTTCAACCACACGACCACGAGGAAGACCACCTATTCCTAGAGCAATATCAAGGCCTAAAGAACCAGAAGAAATACAAGGAACCTCTTCAACTTTACGTTCACCCAAGCGCATCACAGCTCCTTTACCATAACTCTTCTCGATTTTATCCATTGTTAGCTGTAAAGCCTTCAATTTATCTTTATTAACTTCTGCCATTATATTGATATTTAAAGTAATTTAATTTTAATTTTCTTAGGTCAAAGATACATTTTTTTAAACGAAAGCAAAACCATTAACGAATAGCAACACCTTCATTTCTTAAATAATCCTTAAGGTCTGGAATAGTAATCTCTTTGTAATGAAAGATACTAGCAGCAAGACCTGCATCAGCTTTTCCCTTAGTAAAAACATCCACAAAATGTTCCATATTACCAGCACCACCACTCGCAATAATAGGAATAGAAAGTTCGTCGGATAATTGGGCTAAAGCTTCATTAGCAAAACCATTTTTTGTACCATCATGGTTCATACTTGTAAAAAGAATCTCTCCCGCTCCTCTATCTTGCGCTTCTTTTGCCCAAGAGAATAACTCTTTATCCGTTGGGATACGACCACCATTAACGGTAACCACCCAACGTCCGTCTTCTAGTCGTGCATCAATAGCACACACCACAAACTGACTTCCAAAAGCCCCTGCAAGATCATTAATAAGTTGCGGATTACGAACTGCAGAAGAATTAATAGAAATCTTATCGGCTCCTGCACGTAATAATACATCAGCATCCGCTATTTCACTAATTCCACCACCCACCGTAAAAGGTATATTTATGTTTTGTGCAATACGTTTCACCAATTCAGCAAACGTTTTTCTACCTTCATGTGTAGCAGTAATGTCAAGAAAAACAAGTTCATCCGCACCCTGAGCAGCATACAATGCGCCCAACTCTACGGGATCACCTACCGATTTTATCCCTACAAAATTTATTCCCTTAACCGTTTCCCCATCCTTAATATCTAAACAAGGTATAATGCGTTTTGCTAACATGGTATTATCGTGTACTAAATTATTCAAAAGAACTTAAAAAAAAGCCTTTTAGTCAACCACCTCGGGAGAATACCACGAGGCATTTAGTTGAAAAAAATTATTATTCGCAGCAAGCTACGAAGAATTAAACCCACAATGTGGGATTAAATCTTACTATCTTTTACTTTTAGTCATAAGAAACAATACCAAGGAGTTACAAGTAATAAAACTCCCCAGTAATAATCCCTATAAAAAATCAGAAATGAATGATCAAAAGCATAAAAGGCAAGAACAAAAAAATTCTCAACCTTTATGTAATAATTACATTCCGTTTAAAATATATGACTCTATCTCATCCAATGATATATGATGCTCATAAATGGCTTTCCCCACTATAACTGCAGGCACATCATCTTCATCAAGCTTAAGAATATCATCAAAAGTGCTAATGCCACCACTAGCAATTAAATGCAAATGTGGAAACTGATCTAAGATATCATTATATAAATCAAAAGCTGGTCCGGTAAGCATACCATCCCGACTAATTTCAGTAGAAATAACCTTTTTGACACCTTCATTAACATACTTTTCAATGAAAGGCATAAGATCTAAATCAGAATCTTCTTTCCACCCATTAACAGAAATCTTTCCATTATTAACATCAGCTCCAAGGATGATGCGCTCAGCACCATACTGTTGTAACCAACTCAAAAAACGATGTGGTTTTTTTACTACAATGCTACCACCAGTAACCATTTCAGCACCACTTTCGAAAGCAACATCTAAGTCAGCATCTGTTCTTAGTCCACCTCCAAAATCAATAACTAAGTTAGTTTTAGAAGCCAAACGCTCAAGAACTTTCCAGTTCACAATGTGTTGAGCTTTTGCACCGTCCAAATCAACAAGATGCAGGCGTTTAATGCCTATATCTTCAAATTCTTTGGCCACCTCGAGAGGATCTTCGTTATAAACTGTTTTTAAAGCATAATCCCCTTGCGATAATCGGACGCATTTACCATCAATAATATCAATGGCAGGAATAATTTCAATCATAATTTTAAAAAATAAGTGTTATAAATTCTGTATTACAGCGAAATAAAATTCTTTAAGATTAACTCACCCACATCACCGCTTTTTTCGGGATGAAACTGGGTCGCATAAAAATTATCTTTATGAAGAGCAGCCGAAAAAGGCGCCCCATAATGCGTAGTAGCAATTGTATTATCACACAACTCTACATAATATGAATGTACAAAATAAACATAAGCTCCCTCAAATGAACCTTGAAACAAATCTCCTTTAACATCCGTCAGAGTGTTCCACCCCATATGAGGTACTTTTTCTCCATTTTTAGGTTGAAATAAACGAACTTTAGCATCAAAAATACCCATCGCCTCAACATCTCCTTCCTCTGAATGCTTACACATCAGCTGCATACCAAGACAAACGCCCAACACAGGCTGCTTAAGCTCTTTGATAAAAAGATCTAATCCTTGAGCTTTTAAGAAAGCCATCGTGTTTTTGGCTTCACCTACACCAGGAAAAATAACTTTATCGGCAGCTTTAATCTGAGCCTTATCATTAGTGGTAATATAAGATACGCCCAAACGCTCCAAAGCAAACTCAACCGACTGAATATTACCTGCATTATAATCTATTATTGCTATCATCTTAGCTTCTTCATTTCAAAATAAAATACGCCTACAAAACTAATATTAATGTTCAATATTCAACATTTTATTATTCATTTCTATTAAACTATTCATATATTTTCTGGAATTAGATAATCGCGGCACCTTATTTTGTCCCCCTAACTTACCTCTTTCTTTCATCCAATAATGAAATAAATCTTTTTTAGCCTCAACTAATTCAAGACGATTCAAAGTGACACTATTAAAACGTTTTGCTTCATAATCAGAATTCAAATTCTGCAACTCCTTATCTAGTATATCAGCAAAAGCCTCTATATCAGCAGGCCGTTTGTCAAATTCCACCATCCACTGATGACGTCCTTTTATTCTCTTCTCTGTCATGAAAATAGGAGCAGCGGAATAATTAGTAATGGAAGCCCCCGTCTTTTCACATGCTATATGCATGGCATCGTTGGTGTTTTTCACAATCACCTCTTCCCCAAAAGCATTAATAAACTGAGTAGTGCGACCTGTTATGGTTATTTTATGAGGATAAATAGAACAAAACTTAACCGTATCTCCTATCATATAACGCCACAAACCACTATTCGTAGTAATGATAATAGCATAATTAACTCCTATCTCAACCTCTTCAATCGTTAATACCCGAGCCGTATCAGACCCCAATTCACTCATGGCAATAAACTCATAAAAGACCCCATAGTCCAACATCAAAAGCATGCCCTTATCAGACAAATCATTTTGAATGGCAAAGAAACCTTCTGACGCATTATAAGTTTCGATATAACGCATTTTAGAAGAAGGAATAATTCTATTATACTGCTCACGATATGGGTCAAAACTAATACCACCATGAACAAACACTTCGAGATTAGGCCACACCTCCGAAATCGTAGATGCACCAGTAAACTCAAGGATATGACGTAATAAAACCAAGTTCCAAGAGGGAACACCAAGTATGCTCGTCACATTTTCATTAACGGCAACCTCAGCAATACGTTTTAATTTTTCATCAAAATCTTCTATCAATGCAATTTCAGTAGGTGGTGTACGAAATAACTCAGCCACAAAAGGAACGTGTTCTAAATATATAGATGATAAATCACCCACACGAGAAGCATCATTAAACTCACTCGCCTGATGACTTCCACCCAAGGTTAACATCTTACCAGAAAAGACCTCCGTATCAGGAACATTTTCAGCATAAAAGTTAAAAACGTCTTTTCCTCCTTGTAAGTGACAAGACTCTAAAGCCTCTTTACTCACAGGGATAAACTTGCTTTTGTCACTCGTTGTTCCCGACGATTTAGCAAACCATTTAGTTGTTCCATGCCACAACACATCAGGTTCACCCAATACCATACGTTCTATATAAGACTTAAAATCATTATAATTAGAAATAGGTACACGTTGCTGATACTCATCAACACTAGTAATATGAGAAAAACCATATTTTTTGCCCCAAACTGTGTCCTCAGCAGCATTTAACAATTTCATCAACTGACTATCCTGAACAGATCCAGGATAGGAAATCATCTTCTCAATTTGCGCCGAGCGACGTAAATTAAACAAAGAATAAAGGGTAGTTAATACTGCCATTGACAATAGATTAGTTAAATCTCAAAAGTAATCAGTATAATTATAGAAAAAAACTTTTTATCAATTTTTTAACAACTATATAATAATTAAGTCAACAAGCTCGGGGCAAACCACGAAGCATTTAGTTGAAGAACATTTTATTATTCGCAGCAATCTATAGAGAATTAAACCCACAATGTAGGATTAAATCCCAAACTCATCACGATAAAAATCTAAGGCTAGGAAAATCTCTTCTTTCGTACAGTCTTGATTAATTTGCACCTCTCCTATGCCTGATAACAAGGTAAAATTAATACGTCCACCACTATTTTTTTTATCATGCTTCATATAATCATACAACATGTCATAATCATCACAGGTAATTGCAAAAGACGGGTAACAATCTTTCACCATAGTGATAAACTGACGCAACACCTCGGTCGGGAAACCTAGTTTTTGGTGAGAAAGAAATAACTCGGGTACAAGACCTAAAGCAACAGCTCGACCATGCAACATAGGATCACGCTTAAGCGCCAAACTTTCGAAAGCATGCCCCATAGTATGGCCTAAATTCAACGCTTTACGTATTCCCTTTTCATAAGGATCCTGCTCCACTATTTGTTCTTTTACGCTGATAGAATCCATCACTAACTGATTGAGTTTGGCATAATCAACCCTACTCCAGTCGAACTTAAGTGCATCAATAAAATGATCCGATCTAGAAATCAAACCGTGCTTAATTATTTCACCAAATCCAGAAAAGATATTATCCTCATCTAACGTTTTAAGAAAAGTAGTATCTATCAGCACCGCATCGGCATGATTGATAACACCAACCTCATTTTTAAACCCATTGAAATTAATACCCGTTTTACCTCCCACAGCAGCATCCACCATAGACAACAACGTGGTAGGTATATTGATAAAAGAAATGCCACGCTTAAAGGTAGAACCCGCAAATCCTCCCAAATCGGTAACCATTCCACCACCGAGATTAATCAGCAACGATTCTCTATCAGCTCCATTGTCCGATAAAAAACGCCAAACCTTACTGAGCGATTCCACCGTTTTATTCTCATCACCAGCTTTAATAGTTACTTGCTGATGATCGAAAGGAAGTTTAGACAAAAAAGAAGTACAATATTTTTGACTTCCTTCATCGGTCAACACAAAAACTTTAGAATAAAACTTACCAACAAGACACTGTTCTAAATCTTTGACTATACGGGTACAATTGATAATATTCATTATTTTATAATTAGACGTTTTAAATCTTTTTCATTAAAAATACAGAAGAGTAAATATCCACAGATTAAAACAGTAGATAAAAAGTAATTCTTCCAAGCAGCATCTAAAACAATCATTCTATGTGCTGCAAAAATAGCCAGTCCTAAGACAATATAAAGTCCTATCTTTTTTAAATCATAATTTACGGGGTAATACTTTCGCATCAGCAAATAAGACACCATCATCATAGAAAAATAGCAGACTAAGTTAGCCCAAGCCGAAGCCATATAACTATATTTAGGCACAAAAATAATATTTATCACTAGAGTAATAACCATACCCATTAGGGCAATATAAGCCGCATAATGTGTCTTATCTGTGAGTTTATACCACAGCGAAAGATTAAAGAATATTCCAAAGATAAAATGCGCCATTAACACAATAGGTACCACACGCAAACCAGCATAATATTCAGGTGCGATAAGCAGTTTCACAATGTCAATATACAAGGACACCCCTAAGAATATCAGCATACAAAAGATTACAAAATAGCGCATCACATCGGCATAGGTCTGTTTATCTTTCTCACCTCCAGACTGATTAAAGATAAAAGGTTCGAAGGCAAAACGAAATGCTTGAATAAACATCACCATAATAATGGCTATTTTATAATTGGCCCCATATATTCCTAGTTCTACTAGAGCTTTCTCTTCTCCTCCCATCAAGAAAGGATACAAGATTTTATCACCCGACTGATTCACAACGCCCGCAATACCAACAATAAGAATGGGCGAAGCATAATGCAACATTTTTTTAAGTAGCTCTTTATCAAGGTTCCATTTTACTTTTATAGACTCTGGAATAAGCAAAAGAAATAAGACTGATGAAGCCATTAGATTAGAAAAGATAATGTAGTTGACTTGCTTATTGTAATCGTAAAAAGAGAGCCATTCTGCATCTGGATTCTTTGCCAAAAGGATAGGACAAAGCAAAATAAAGAACAGATTAAGTATAATATTAACAAAGACACTAATAAGCCTTAATGATGCAAATTTTATAGGACGTTTTTCAAAACGCAAACGAGCAAAAGGAATACATAAAAAAGCATCCATAGCCAGCATAGCCCCTATCATCGCTATCACATTACCTAATGCAGGGTAACCAAGAAAGACAGCTACCTGTTCTCGGAATAAAAACATAACAAGCAAAAAAAGAAAAGAGGTTAGAAACAAAGACCCCAAAGTCGCTCCGTAAACATGCTTATCATCACAGCCTTTTTCGTTTGAAAAACGAAAAAAAGAAGTCTCCATACCATAGGTTAATACCACCACAAGTAATGCTGTCCATGCATAAAGATTAGTGACAATCCCGTAATCCGCAACATGATACATTTTTTTCACATACAGCGGCACCAAAAGCCAATTCATAAATTTGCCAAGGATACTACTAACACCATAAATAGCCGTTTCCTTAACTAACTGTTTTACTTTGGACATAATGCTTTACTTTCTATTTATCAGCTATTATATATAAAACCTTATTCTCTATAACGTTAACACACAGATGACGAAAAAAAACAAGAAATTACCATAAAAATGAACTACCCCGCTGCAAGCAGACGGAGTATCAAATTAAAAAATATTTTATTATTCGCAGCAAGCTGCTGGGAATAAGACCCACAATGTGGGATTTAAATGACACAATTGTTCGCGATTAAATGCAGGTCTATCATTTCAAATTATTTTTTCTTTTTCTTACGAAGCGCTACTTGCACACATTCACGACGAGGGATGACAACGGATACCCCATTGTAGTCCACCTCTTCTTGAATGATTTTCACCATTTCATCGAAATTTTTCTTGAGTGGAACAAAAACACGAAGATGCTCTGGCTCTACACCAAGTCCCAAACAAATAGCCTCTATACGACCTGTTCCTGCAGAATCTTGCCCTCCAGTCATCGCTGTGGTTTCGTTATCCGAAATGACAACTACAATATTACTTTTACTATTTACAGCATCCAATAAACCAGTCATACCAGAATGCGTAAAAGTAGAATCACCTATCACAGAAAAAGCAGGAAACAAACCAGCATCAGCAGCGCCCTTAGCCATAGTAATAGAAGCACCCATATCAATACACGAATCAATAGCCTGATAAGGAGGCATAGCACCTAAAGTATAACAACCTATATCAGCAAAGACTTTAGACGTATCATAACGTGCAGCCACTTCATTAAGGGCATTATACATATCTATATGACCACATCCATGACATAAACTAGGCGGACGATTTTCCACTACAGAAGGAACGATCAAGTCATTTCCAGTAGTCAAACCAAAAGCTTTAGCTACCAAATCAGGATTTAACTCACCATCACGAGGCAAGGTGCCATCCAAACGACCATGTACCTTAGGTCCTACATTAGATAATCCAGCAATAACCTCTTCCAAAACGGGCATTCCTTCCTCTAATACAACCAACTCACCACACTCAGCGATCATCTTATTTAAGACAGCTGTTGGCAAAGGATATTGTGATAATTTATAAACAGGATAAGGAGAACCATCAGGAAAATTTTCGCAGTAATAATTGTAAGCAATACCACTAGCTATTACACCACGACTTTTATCTGCTCCATCAGTATAAACATTAAATGAAGATTGCTCAGACATCATCTCCATCACCGATTGCTTTTTCAAAAGTCCTTTATAACTCTTACGAGCAATAGCAGGAAGCAATATAAATTGTTTTGGCTGATTAGGTAATTTTATTACGTTTTGAGAACGCACAGCGTTGCGCTTAACACCAGCTCTAGAATGAGCCAAACGCGTAGTAATGCGCAACATAACAGGCAATTCCAATTCCTCAGATAAATCGAACGCCGCACGTGTCATATCATAGGTTTCTTGTTGCGAAGCCGGTTCCATAACAGGCACCATAGCAAACTTCGCATAGAAACGAGAATCTTGCTCATTCTGAGAAGAGTGCATAGAAGGATCATCAGCACACAAGACTACCAAACCTCCATTTGCACCTGAAATACCAGAATTAATAAACGCATCAGCAGCCACATTCATGCCTACATGTTTCATACATACCAAAGCTCGCTTACCAGCATAAGACATGCCTAAAGCAGCCTCCATGGCGGTCTTTTCATTTGTTGACCAAGCGCTACGAATTTGTAGTTCTTGTGCTTCTTTAGAACCCTGAATATATTCTGTTATTTCTGTTGATGGAGTACCAGGATACGCATATACACCTGAAATTCCTGCATCGATAGCTCCCTGAGCTATGGCTTCGTCACCTAATAATAATATCATAATTTAACCCCCTCTTATTCCCAAAACAGGGAGGACTAGCTGGAGTAAAGCACAGTCCTTTTTATATTAACAATAAAGTCTGAATATTCTCTTTGTTAGCATACACAGGCTAGACCTCATACTATTTTCCCCATTGAGCAGGAGCTTTACGCCAATCTTTCAGTTTTTCCACTTGTGATTGGGATATAGCTCCTTGGTTAAGCGCACAATCAATTAAAGCATTATAATCGCTCAAGGTGGTGAGTTCTACATTGGCTGTAACAAAAGCCTCTTCAGCCACAGGAAATCCATAAGTAAAAATGGCTAACATACCCAACACTTCAGATCCCACAGCGCGTAGAGCTTCTACCGCTTTAAGACTAGAACCTCCAGTAGAAATTAAGTCTTCGATAACCACAACTTTTGCGCCTTGTTTCAAATCACCTTCTATAAGATTTTCCATACCATGACCTTTAGCCGACGAACGGATATAAACAAATGGAAGTCCTAAAACATCAGCCACTAACGCTCCTTGAGCAATAGCACCCGTTGCAACTCCAGCTATGACATCCACATCAGGATATTTTTCTAATACTAATCGTGCTAATTCTATCTTCACCAAATTACGTGTAGTGGGATAAGAAAGCGTTTTTCGGTTATCACAATAAATAGGAGATTTCCATCCTGAAGCCCAGGTAAAAGGATCCTCAGGTTGTAACTTAACAGCGTTAACACTAAGAAGTTGTTCTGCGACTTTCTGATTTACAATTTTCATCGTTTAGAATTTTATTTTAGCTTTATTAATTTGCAGGATATAAAGAAACAAACTTTAAGATTCAAAACCTTAAATGCAAGCATTTTTTGTATCTAAATTTTGTACATTTGCGCAAAAGTAACCATTTTTATCTACTTCATTTGAGAAAAATAGCAGCTATATTTCTACTCGTCCTAATTATTTTCTCTGGATGCCGCAGCACTAAGTATGTAACTGAAGGAGAATATTTATTAGACCATATTGATATTACTTCAGACAACAATGATGTCAAAAACGCAGACATCAAACCCTACATTAAGCAAAAGCCTAATTCTAAATTTGTTGGTTTATTCAAATTTCATCTATGGATCTATAATCGTGCATCCAAAAATGGCGATGGAAAACTACACAAAGCCTTGCAAAAAATAGGAGAAGCACCTGTCATATATAATGTCAACACCACCACACAAAGTGAACGAGAAATAAAACGTTATTTAGCCAACAAAGGGTTTACAGCAGCAGAAGTCGAAAGCACGACACAACTTAATAAAAAACAAAAAAAAGCAACTGTCAGCTATAAAATAAACTGCAAAACGCCCTATAGAATAGCCATTTGCGATGTAGAAATAAAAGACTCCGCTATTGCAAAAATAGTAGAGAGTGAGGCCTCTCAAAGCTTATTAAAAAAAGGAAATAGGTTCGATCTTGATGTCCTTAATAGCGAACGAGAACGCATCTCTAGCTCCCTTAAAAATAAAGGTTATTTCGATTTTAATAAAAACAATTTTTATTTTGAAGTAGATACAACTCTAGGTCATTACCAAGTCAGCCAAACATTAGTGCTTCAAACCGATTCCGCACAACCGGAAAAACATTACCAACCTTCACACATCAATGCTATTCGATTTATCGTAGGATACGATACTGAAAAAGCATTAAAACAAGGACAAGCATACATGGACAATATGATTAAAGTCATGTATAAAGACATTTGTTTTATGACAGATGGAAAAGCCAAAATAAAACCAGAAATACTCTACCGTAACAACCTGTTAAAACCAGGAATGCTTTACAACAAATCACTCAACGACAAGACGCATTCCATGTTATCAGCTATCAGCATTATTCGCTATGTGAACATAAGCTATAAAAAACTGGACAACAATCTCTTAGATTGCGACGTTTACATTACTATAGGCGAACCTCAAAGCACAAAAATAGAATTAGAAGGAACTAACATTTCGGGCAACTTAGGAGTTGCTACTAATATAGGATATGCACACAAAAATCTTTTTCATGGTGCAGAACAACTCAGTACTAATTTCACCGTCGGTGTTGAAGCTATTGTAGGAGGTGATGATAACAACAAGATAGGTTATTCTAATGAGTTAGGCGCAGACGTCAAGTTGACTTATCCTAAATTCATGTTTCCATTTCTACATGAAGACTTTAAACAAAAATCACGGGCTAAAACAAACTTTGGGATATCCTATGATTATCAAGAACGTCCCGAATATACGCGCCAAATAGCCACAGCAGAGATGTCTTATGATTGGCAAACCAATAAACGCATCAAACAAGAAATAACCCCTATAATGATGAATTACATCATCATTCCACATATGTCAACTAAATTTTCAGACTACATTAACAAGACTGATTATCTAAAATATTCATATCGAAATCACGTCATTTTAGGATCTAGATATTCGATCACTTTTCAAGGCAATAAAAAAGACAAAAAAGATACCCGTTATGTACGTCTGATGGTAGAGAGTTCTGGTAACATGCTGAACATCTACGATAAGATATCCAATAGAAATCCAATAAATGTTTATGATGATACAGATGCATTCGAAGAATCGTATCATACATTCCTAGGCGTAAAATATTCACAATATGTTAAGTTTGATGCAACAGGTGTTTTTAGTCACCACATCAACTCTTCAAATGCTATGGCTTATAGGGCTCAGATAGGTATTGGGATTCCCTATAATAACTCGTCTCAATTACCATTTGAAAAACGCTATTTTGGAGGAGGAGCCAACGGCGTAAGAGCTTGGATGGTGCGTTCATTAGGACCTGGAACTTACTATAACGACGAAGTAGATTATTGGAATCAAAGCGGCGACATCAATTTTGTAGCTAGTGCAGAATACCGTTTTCGTCTCTTTTGGCTATTCGACGGCGCTCTATTTACCGATATAGGCAACACATGGACAATAGAAGATTATGACTCCCAACCTGGTGCAGTATTCAAATTTGACACTTTTTACAGACAAATAGCTGCAGGCGTAGGAGGAGGAATACGACTAGATCTCAACTTTTTCGTTTTTCGTGTAGATGTAGGTTTCAAAGCTTTCGATCCTACTGAGACCTATAAACAACGCTGGGTACTGGGCAAAGATTTAAATCCAACAACTCATATCGCTATTGGTTACCCATTCTAGAAGAACACTCTCCTTATACGACTTATACGTTCCACGGCAAAGAGAAAGAAAAGACAGACCCTTTATTAACAGTAGAAGATAAGTGAATACTACCACCTAACATTTCGACATAAGACTTGGCAATAGTTAATCCTAAACCAGAACCTTGTCGCGCAGCGGAATCTTCAATATCAGACTGAACAAAACGTTCAAAAACAGCAGCTTGACGATTAAGAGGAATACCAATACCACTATCACTGACCTCAAAATAAAAATTATTATCTTTCTCAGTAGCCAAAACCTTAATAAACCCCTCATCCGTATATTTTATCGCATTCTTAATCAAATTAGTGATAATAAAAGTCAACTTATTTAAATCTGTTTTTATTGTAGAACTCGTTGCAATATGATTATGAAATTCAAACTTAAGTCCTTTGGCTTCAGCCTCTACTTTAAAGAAATCAACTAAAGCAATTAATTCTTCCCCCAAATTTACCTCGCCCAGATTCACATTTATTTCACCCGCTTGTATCTTAGAAATATCAATAATATCATTTATTGTATTGAGCATGCGGTTACCACTTTTATGAATAATATCAACATACCTGTGTCGTGCATCTTCACTTAAGTCTTTATTTTCCAACAAATGAGAGAACCCCAAAATACCATTCATAGGCGTTCTAATTTCGTGACTCATATTAGCCAAAAAGGCTGTTTTTAAACGATCACTCTCTTCTGCTTTGTCTTTTGCTATAATTAAATCTTGTTCCACCCTTTCACGGCATTCAATATCTTTTTGGAGACTAAACGTTTTCTCTTTTACCTTTTCCTCTAAAACTTCATTACTTTTAATCACCTTACGTCGTTCATTCTCTAATAACGAACTGAAATAATAATTTTTACGAAGATAAAACTCCATAGAATATGACACAAACATCCCCATCAGATTCACACTAGTAAGGAAGAAGAGATTAGCAAACAAGACCTTATCAGTAATGCCAGGAAAAAAAACAGTTGACAACCAATAAAAAAGTAATATGCTCCACCCCATTAATGTAGCATAAACAAAATGAACACGAGAAATATAATTAAAAAAGAGCACAAGCATAATACCAGGATAATAGATATTACGACCAAAAACAGGAGCAACCACAGTCATAGCAATGATACCAATAGCAGCAAATAATATGGCTAGCAGCATAAAAAACTCCCCCCACTGAAAGAAGCATTTTGTAAAAGATAAACCAAAGACAATAAAAAAGACAGGAATAACGATATAAAAACGTATGATAGACAATTCTTTTAAAACTTCTAACAAGACCATATAATCGAGAAGAGCAAATAAAGCATACAAAACAATCCCAATAAGCAACGCTCCTCGCAATGCTTTTAAGGTTACTAAATAACTATCTCTCCTGAAACGCGTCTCTAAACCGGAAGGAAAATTTAAAGTCAAAAGATTTATTGACATACCACTAACACCCAAGCGCTCAAACAAATAACGCTGAATAAATGCTTTATGTCGTAATAATACTTTCATATTTATACTTCTGTCATTTTTCTAGGTGTTATATAATAACCATTTACCTCCCTAAAATGTTCTTTAGAAAAAATAAAAATGACACAAATAAATGCTAATCGTAAAAATAGAATCACAACATCACACGAAAAACACGCTCTGAAGCATTCGCAAGTAAAACGGAGGATTGTTTTATACTTTCGGATAAAGACATGGGACGTTCTGCTATTGGGAAAATGGCATAGTCACCTTCTTACTGGTCATGGTTGGAGGATCCGACACAAAAAAAGAGAAAGGTATAGATGTTAGTTACACCTTCTTCACACTAACAATAAGAAGCAAAACCAAACGATATTACGGTATTCACCAATTACAAATAAAAGGTCATCATCGGGCAACTTTGGAGCTGCTGCTAATATAGGATATGCACACAAGAATCATTTTCATGGCGCAAAACAACTCAGTACAAATTTTAACGTCAGTATTGAAGTTATTGCAAGAGGAAATAACAACAAAACAATGTATTCTAATGAATTAGGAGCAATCGTCAAGTTAACGTACCCTAAATACACATTTCCCTTCTTACATGAAAACTTTAAACAAAAATTACGAACTAAAACAAACTTTGAAATATCCATAGATCACCGTTCTACTAAAAAGATCGGTTAAGTTATATAGTATCACTAAATCAATTTTTCTTTCTAAGAACGAAAAAGAAGATTTATTTTTTCCATCAACAAAAGCGAGTTAATAGGTTTTGCAATATAATCATCACACCCCGCTAGTAATGCTTTTTCTCTATCCCCCTCAAGAGCAAAAGCTGTTTGAGCAATAATTTTTACTTGAGAATCAAACTCACGAATGCACTTAGTAGCCTCATAACCATTCAAAATAGGCATTCCAATATCCATTAAAATAAGATCAAAGGGTCCTTCATTTTTGTATTTATCTACGGCCTGTTGTCCATCAAAAGCTCTTACAATATGATGTTTTTCTAATATTATTTCCAACTGCAAAAAACTAATATCATCATCCTCAGCGATAAGAATGTTATAAGTGGAACTTGCAACCTCTGGCACATAAACTTCTTCCTTTTGAAGCGGTGAAGCAGTTTCGTCGTTCCACGGCAAAGAGAAAGAAAAGACAGACCCTTTATTAACAGTAGAAGATAAGTGAATAACACCACCTAACATTTCGACGTAAGACTTGGTAATCGCTAATCCTAAACCAGAACCTTGTCGCGCCGCAGAGTCTTCAATATCAGACTGAATAAAACGCTCAAAAACGGCATCTTGACGATTAAAAGGAATACCAACACCACTATCACTGACCTCAAAATAAAGATTATTATCTTTCTTAATAGCCATGACCTTAACAAACCCCTCATCCGTATATTTTATCGCATTCTTAATCAAATTAGTGATAATAGAAGTCAGCTTATTAAAATCTGATTTTATGGTACAACTCCTAGCAATGTGATTATGAAATTCAAATAGAAGACCTTTGGCTTCGGCCTCTGCCTTAAAAAAATCAGTTAAAGCGATTAACTCTTCCCCTAGGTTTACCTCTTCCAAGTTCACTTTCATTTCACCCGCTTGTATCTTAGAAATATCAATAATATCATTTATTGTATTGAGCATGCGATCTCCACTTTTATTAATAATATCAATATACCTCTGTCGTACATTATCACTCAAATTGTTATTTTTCAACAAATTAGAAAACCCCAAGATACCATTCATAGGCGTTCTAATTTCATGACTCATATTAGCCAAAAAAGCCGTTTTTAAACGATCACTCTCTTCTGCTTTATCTTTAGCCTCTACTAAGGCTTCATTCAAGGTCTCCAGCTTCTCTTTGTAAGTATTTAGCTCTTTATATTTACCTTCTAATTCTAATTGGGCTTTAGTTAATGGTGTAGTATCCACAATAGCAATGATAATCGTAAAACTATCATGAAAAGAAAAGGCACTAATAATAGCTGTAATCAATCGACCATCCTTGGTCAAATATTTTGTATCGGAAGAAAAAGTAGTTTCACCAAGGGCTAATGCTAACAGTAATTTTTTGTACGTAAGAAAAGATTCAGGGGTAAAAGTGCTAATGAAATTAACTAATAATTCTTGCTCATCATCAAACCCAAACATTTTAATCGTTGATTTATTTACTAAATTAATTTTAGTTAAAGAAGCACACTGCTGTACAAAATCATCGTTATTATTAATATAATCGGTAATTTCATCTGCCGTTTTATCGTGCAGCTTTTCCTTCAACAAAATGCTCATTTCACACATATCCTCTTCCCATAAAGAGATAGGATTATGATCAAATAAATAACGAAAGCGTGATTCACTTTGTTCTGCACGCTTTTGCGCTATTTTCAAAGCTGTATTCTGATTTTTATACTGCTTGTTAAGGTCTGTAAACTCTTTATTTTGCTTTATCAAAGAAAGCTCAGCACGACGACGCCTTATCGTGTTTATCACCAAGGCCACAATAAAAAGAAGAAGAAACAAAAACAAAGATACTGCCGTAATTAATATTTTTTTGTTGCGATAAAAAAACCGTTTATTGTTATTTAAAATAAGACTATTCGGAGGTAATTCATCTAGTTTGATTCCAAAAGCAGCCATCACATTATAATCAAAAACATAACGATTAGGACTTCGATCAATGACCTTTAAAGTAGAGCAAGGTGTCCCTGATAAAATCTGCTGTACTAATGAAGCCGCAATTTTTCCTTGATTAATGTGAGAAATTACTTTTCCGCCTAAAACACCATCACCAAGACCATGTCTGTACAAATGAAATAAAGGCGCTTTAAGATTTTTATTTAAGATATCTAACGTTTCCTCAAAATCCACGGTTACCAGTGTTTTATCTTGATATGCAGACAATAACAGGACGGGTACATCTTTATGAATTTCACGTAATGCAAGTTTGTATTCATCAAAAGATAAGTCTGCAAGATTTATAACCTTCATTTCTGTATCTGGAAATTGTGATCTGACAGCTTGAAAGGAATTAAGATCAAGCTTACCCGATTTTGTAGCATCTACAATAGCCACCATCTTATTTTGTCGCGGAAATAAATCAATCATTAATTTAATAGTTTCAGCAACAGAAACATCTTCAACCACACCAGTAATTAACGCCTCTTCATTTTGCTTAAGCGCTTTTACTTTATTATTAACACCAAAAAAGACCAAGGGCGTTTCGGGAAATAGTTCTGCCCTGTACTTTAATGCAAAATCAAAAGCAGCATCATCAGCGAGCAATACAGCATCATAAGGAGCTATATTTTTTAATTTATAAGACAAAGCCTGATAAAACAATTCCTGATTGGTATCATCATTTACAAAGCGTTTCGCATCCATAAATTCTATATCAATATCAACTTCTTTTAAAACCGATTTAACACCTTCTATTTGCTGAAAAAAAGTGGGAAAACTGGAGTTGTATGATGAAATCATTAAAACCCGAGGCTTTTTATATTCATTGGCCTCTACAGCACTTAAAATCGAACTTAAAAAAAACGTAATCAGTAATATATATCTCATTATTAAATTAATTTATACTGTTTTAAAACTTATTACAAATCCAATATCATGAACATTAAAAAATTTCGAGTATAGTTTTATATTTTTTTGATTCATAAAAACAATACACTATCAAAAATACTAAAAAAATGATTGACAATCTACAACAAAAAAATGTACTCACCCCCCATCTGTATATCACAAACGAAATGAACAGGCGTGTTGTTAATAACACGAAACAAAAAAGATAAAGAAGTAAAAGAAAAACAAGTAGAACTAAATAAATGTTTTAGATCTTAATGATATTTTTAGATCTACACTTTCATCAATTTTTCAAAATATTCTACTATAGGCGTTTACCTTCCTGAAATATTCTAAAAAAAACTGATAATTAAAAATAGAATCACAAAATCATACGAAAAACACGCTCGGAAGCATTCGCAAGTAAAACGGGGGTTTGTTTTATACTTTCGGATAAAGACATGGGACCTTCTGCTATTGGGAAAATGGCAGTAAAGCCATATTGATAAAGTAACTGATGATCTTCTCCTAACTGACCAGCAAAAGCGATGACCTTTTTACCTTCAGCTTTTGCTAATTGTGCCACAGCAAAGGGAAGTTTGCCATTAAGAGTCTGAGCATCTATCCTGCCCTCAGCCGTAATAATTACATCAGCTTCAGCTATCTTGGTTTTCAGCTGTAAAACCTCGACTAGCATATCAAAACCGGGCATAAGATCTCCACCCAGAAAAGCTAATGCGCCAGCACCTAAACCACCAGCAGCACCTGCCCCAGCACATTCAGACACCTCTATCTTTAAATCTTTTTTTATGACCTTAGCCAGATGAGACAAATTGTTATCTAAGATTTTCACCATCTCAAGAGTCGCTCCTTTTTGCGGACCATATACAACAGAAGCTCCAGAATGACCAGTCAAAGGATTTTTAACATCACAAGCCATACGAAATTTAGCTTGTCGCAATGCGTGTAATATTGCACTATCATCAATACGGTTCAAATCATGAAGAGCTCCACCGCCTTCAGCAATTTCATCTCCATTAGCATCTAGAAACTGAAAACCTAAAGCCTTAGCCATGCCCACACCACCATCATTGGTTACGCTACCACCAAGACCTAAGATAATATGACGATGACCTTGTTTCAGAACTTCTGCTATAATTTCTCCAGTACCATAACTAGAAGCCATCATAGGGTTTCGCTCCTGCGCTGAGAGATGCTGAAAGCCAGAAGCTGCTGCTGATTCTACTACAGCAACGCCATCTGGCAATACGCCATAAAAAGCGTTTATTGGGCGACCTAAAGCATCATGAACTAGGCACGGACATATCCGTCCTCCTGTCTGGGAAACAAAAGCATGGGTAGTGCCCTCGCCACCATCTGCAACAGAATAAGCTGCAATATCTGCTGCGGGAAAAACACGACGGATACCTATCGTAAGAGCCTTTGCAACTTCATCAGACGACAAACAACCTTTAAAAGAATCGGGGAGAATAAGTATTTTCATAGAAAAAAAGAAAAATAATTATCTGTTATTCGTTATTCTAAACACACACCATATTAAAATAAAGTGGAAATATAAATAAGTAATCAGATGTTTTATTATTCCATTTTAATTCCACATTGTGGGTTTAATTCTCCGTAACTTACTGCGAATAATAAAATGGTCTTCAACCAGATGCCACGTGACTTTGTCCCGAGGTTGTTGACTTATTTCATAAAAAATAGGGATAGAAAATTAACCTTTCCCTGTGTGTCCAAAACCACCTGCACCACGTTCTGTTTCTGATAAATCATCAACGACCGTCCAACTTACAGTTTCGTGCTTTGCTACCACCATTTGGCAAATGCGTTCACCATCCTCAATGGTATATTCATCCGCTGAGAGATTAGCTATGATTACCCCTATCTCACCACGATAATCGGCATCAATAGTACCTGGAGAATTCAACACAGAAAGTCCATGTTTTATAGCCATACCGCTACGTGGACGTATCTGTGCCTCATAACCTTGTGGCAATTCAATAAATAATCCTGTAGGAATAATAGTGCGCTCAAGAGGTTTGAGCTTTACAGATGTTTCAATATTAGCACGCAAATCCATACCCGCAGACAGAATAGTACTATATGATGGTAAATCATGCTTTGACTTATTGACTATTTTAACATTTAATTTCTCCATAAAAACACTTTATTATAAATATAATTAAGACCTAATTTTAAAACTGCACCAAACTACTCCGCCTTTCCATTTACAAATTGTACAACAAAAGCATCTTTAAAACCTTTGTTTCTTACAGCTTCCAAACCAAGTTCGGCCTGCTGTCTGGAATCATAGTGACCAGAAAAATATTTGTAAAGTGATTTTTCAGAATATTGATAATAAGATAAATCGCTTAGTTTAACATCTTCTTCCTGCAAAAGACGACTAAAAATACCAAACTGAATACGGAAATCGCCTTCTTCAACTGGTGCTAATGTCTTAGGTTGGTGAATCTCCATCGTTGTATTCTTTTGTACCACCACCGCTATATCATGCTCCGGCTCAACCGTTTCCACAAGCTTTGTTTCTACTATTGTGTCTGCCATTGGTTCAACCGTTTCCATAACTATTGTGTCTGCTATTGTGTCTGCTATTGGCTCAACCGTTTCCATAACTTTAGTTTCAGCTATTGTGTCTGCCATTGGCTCAACCGTTTCCATAACTCTAGTTTCAGCCATTGTATTAACGATTGTATCAACACTCCTTTCTTTGACCATCTCACGCGCCAAAGCAGCTTGCATTTCATTGACCACAGTCAGTGTATCTGCAACTACCGAAGTTTCATTTTCAATATTTTGAGGAACAGGTTTTTCTGCTTTTAACTTTTTATCTCTTTCATAACGGTATTGCAAGTACATCAAAGAAGTAGCTTCCAAATACTGCACACTTTCGTTCAGTAAACCATTACCACGTGCTAAATTCTGAGGTCGTGTAGTATAGACATTTTCAGAAACATAAAGGTTTTGTTTGGCCTCTTGCATAGCAAAAGTCGCTTTATCTATCATAGCACTCATCTGCTCATGCACCGTCGTATTATTCACCGTTTCTAACAATAAAACATTTTGACCGTGCAAAGCATAATAATTTTTGAACCCAGATTCTACAAAATCAAGCGATGACTCATTTCTATACTGTGTCACCTTAGCCACCATCTGAGCTGGTGTAAGTGTTGGCGTAAAACAAGTATCATAAGCAAATACCTTTTCGAAAAAACCTTCTTCAGGCTCTACCTTGGTATATTCACGCATCACATAATCAGCAAGATAAAGTTTATCAGATGCCCTCACTCTTAACTTATTAGCCTCTATCATCTGATTGATAGACTCTGGAGTATAAATCTGAGTATAATAAGACATCAACGTTGCATTGTAAAAAAATGGTGTCGTCACCTTCTTGTTTGACATCGTTGCAGGAACCGACTCCCAAGGGGAGATATGATGTTCTTCAGTCTCCTCTCTAACTTCCATTTTCACCTCTGATGCTTGCGGTTTTGCCTTCTGATATCCACCATTAAGTAAGATGGTCTCTATCTCTAAACGCCTGACGCTTTGAATCATCTTATCTTTCTTTTCACCTAAAGTCAACTGACGATTTTCTAATTTCATAATACCAGAAATCAAATCACCTTTTTCTTGAGCATCAGAAGCACGACCATAAGCCAAGCGTTGTTCTACAACCAACTGCTGAACGGAATCATAAGAAGACTCCACCTCCAAACATTGGGCATAAGTACGACGCGCATCATCACTCATAAAATCATCCATACGAGAATAGACCAAAGTATCATTTAGGACTAAACGAATAGTTTGTTCTTGCGGTTTCGGTTTATGCGCAACCAATACATTTTCAGATATCTCTTTTTTATCAACAGCTATTGAATCTTCAAAATCTCCCGTTATCATAGCCGCCTGACGCAGAACTTTGTCATCCGACGTATCAAGCAACTTAATAGAAGCATTAGGCACAAAGGTATAGATGTTAATTTTTCCTTCTTCGCACTGACGATCAGAAGCAAACCAACCGATGTTACGGTATTCGTCAATGACAAATAAGAGGTCATCATCGGGCGAATTAAAAGGCATGCCTAATTGTTGTGGAGGCAAAAAGGTGTTTTGCCCTGCATTATAGCGTGTCACATAAATATCATAACCTCCCAAAGAATTATGTCCTTTGGAAGAAAAATAAAGCACCACACCATCAGACATTAAAAAAGGATACGCCTCATCATAAGGTGTATTCACCGCATTACCAAGACGCGTTTTTTCAGCCCATTGATTAAGCAATCTGCTTTTAGAATATAACTCAGCATCTCCATTTACACCATTTACGGAAAAGAAAGTACGATCGCCCCGTTCTGTTCTATAAATAGTACATCCGTCACAAATGGAATCCTCTCCAATACTAGAAGCCTCACTACTCAAAGAGCCTGCTTCTTGACCTAAACGGTAATGCTTGAAAAATTCGTCACGATTAACGGTTATGCGATCTAGAATAGTAACATCCTCTGTGCGCGAAAGCATCGTTTTGCCTTGCTCACATTGAGGCAACAACGCTTTGACAATAGCTATTCGCTCTTTATCAGTACTTTTCGCCACATAGTCATGGTAATAAGCAATAGCATCCGTAAATTTATATTGCAAAAAAGAAGTGCGTCCTAAGTAGAATAAAGAGAGACTAATACCCATCTTATTTGATTTCAAAAGACAAGCTTCAGCTTTCGCTAAATCTTTCTCTTGTTCACACAAACACACACCATAACGGTGGTTATAAAGACGATTTGAGGGGGCACTCTTTAACAAACTAGAATACAGCTGTTCAGCCTTAGACCACTCGTTATTACGGTAATAATTTTCTGCATCCGTTGCCGTAGATGCTGTAAGAGTTAGGACAACAAATAATAATGTGACTAGGCTTAAAATCCTTCGTTTCATCATGAATTATAATTCAATTAGGTTCAGTAGTACTGTGTATTACTTATTTTTCTGAGGATATTCGCGGAATAAACTACGCCATTTTAATTTTATAACACCCAAAACAGCTTCACTAAAAATACCACCACTCATCTTAGACGTTCCCAATACACGATTTGTAAATACAATAGGAACTTCCTGTATCTTAAAACCACATTTCCAAGCTGTAAATTTCATCTCTATCTGGAAAGCGTAACCTACAAATTTAATATGATCTAACTCAATAGTACGCAAAACATCCGTGCGATAGCAAACGAAACCAGCTGTAGTATCAAAGATCTGAAGTCCTGTAACGAACTTCACATATTTAGAAGCAAAATAAGACATCAACACACGCCCCATAGGCCAATTAACCACATTAACGCCTGTAACATAACGCGATCCTATAGCCACATCAGCGGTAGTAGCACACGCATTAAAGAGTTTTGGCAAATCATGAGGATCATGAGAAAAATCGGCATCCATCTCACAAACAATATCATAACCTTTTTCTAGAGCCCATTTAAAACCTGCAATATAAGCTGTTCCTAATCCTAGTTTTCCCTTACGTTCTTTAATAAAAAGCTGATCCTCAAACTCTTTCATTAAACCTTTAACGATAGACGCCGTTCCATCTGGTGAACCATCATCAACTACGAGTATCTGTATATCTTCCTTAAGGTCAAACACTACACGTATAATATTCTCGATATTCTCCTTCTCGTTATAAGTAGGGATAATAACTAGTTTCTTCTCCATATTGCAAATTTTTGTCAAATATAACCGTAATTTTTCAAAAATTAAGGTTAAAAGATACTTAAGGTTAAAAGGTTTTAATGAGTCTATTGAAGCTCAAAAATATCATACTTTAAAACATGAAATAAAACGAAAAATAAAGAGATTTACATGACTCTGTTTATGAAGTGGTTTAAAGTAAAACTTTCTGCCAAAACTCACCCCTTTAGGGAAATGAAGGGTAAGCGAAGAAAATAACTAAAACTCTAAACAAGTTCTACAAATAAACGACCGAAATAAAAAGCAGACTGAATGTCAAAATAAAAACATCTTATTATGAGCTACAAGCTAAAGGAAAAACCAGAAAATGAAAATAAACTCACACGCTGCAAGCAAACAGAATATCAATTCAAAACACTTTTTTTATACGCAACAAACTGCACAGAATAAAATCCACAATGTGGGATTCAAAAAAGTTCTTACTATCTTTGTATGTATCCTAATTAATAAATTATGCGTATAGAAAATGAGATCAAACTAGGGTTTAAAGACGTCATGTTCAGGCCAAAACGATCAACGCTCAAAAGCCGCTCACAGGTCAATCTAGAGCGTCACTTTAAGTTCATAAACAGCGGTATAGAATGGGATGGCGTACCTATTATGGCAGCCAACATGGACACTGTAGGCACCTTTGAAATGGCACTTGCTCTATTTCAACATAAAATGTTTACAGCGATACACAAACACTATAGCATAGAAGAATGGAACGCCTTTATGAATTCGGCTCCAAAAGGTATTGAAAACTTTATCGCCATCAGTACAGGAACTGGCACATCTGATCTCGAAAAAGTAAAAACCATTATAAAAGCTAATCCACAAATCAAGTTTATTTGTATCGATGTGGCCAATGGATATTCTGAACATTTTGTCGATTTTGTAAGTAAGACACATCAGGAATTTAAAGATAAAATTATCATTGCTGGTAATGTAGTGACAGGCGAAATGGTAGAAGAATTAATACTTGCCGGCGCAGACATTATAAAAGTAGGCATAGGCCCCGGTTCCGTATGTACTACACGCGTAAAAACAGGCGTGGGCTATCCACAGTTGAGTGCTATTATAGAATGTGCCGACGCAGCTCACGGCCTTGGAGGTCATATCATTAGCGATGGAGGTTGCACTACTCCTGGTGATGTATCAAAAGCCTTTGGCGCAGGTGCTGACATCGTAATGCTTGGCGGTATGCTAGCGGGACATGACGAAAGCGGCGGCGATACCATAGAACGCGACGGAAAACACTACAAACAATTCTACGGCATGAGTTCTTCCACAGCAATGGACAAACATGCGGGTGGTGTAGCCAACTACCGTGCTAGCGAAGGCAAGACAGTAGAAGTTGCTTACCGAGGCAAAGTCAGCACGACCATTCTCGACATCCTTGGTGGCGTACGCAGCACTTGTACTTATGTAGGTGCTTCACAACTCAAAGAACTCAGCAAACGCACCACCTTCATCCGCGTAGCAGAACAAGAAAATAGAATTTATAATAGATAAAAAGCCTTGGCTCGTGACCAATAGTTGTTGTTTTATGGCCATGAGCTGTTAGCTCACTCCTCATCCATTAATTTGGGTGGGGATTTTTTTAGGCATCACAGTTATTAAGCCTAATTGAAATATAAGAGGAGAAACAATTCACTCATTATGAAATGTTTTTATGATTTAGAATCAACCCTGCTATAGATAAATGCGACAAAAAGAAGGAAAACAGTTTTAGCTTTGCAGCAAATAAAAAAAGCAAAACACCAGAAAGAGGACTCAAGACAACATCTTATTTCTAGGTTAGCAGTTCAGCTATAATGATCTTGTATTTATCCGTCATTATTTTAACCCCAAAAAGGAAAACATCACCACCATCTTTTAGACCTAACTTCTTTTTTACTTGTTCAGGAGTGTGAGCAAAATTATACGTCTTGACATTGGCTTTACCCGACGTTAAAAGCTTTGATATTTTCTTTTTGTTGTACTCTACGACATGTAAAATCTTATACGTCTTTCCGGGAAAGTCAATGGGACAATTATCCGCCGTATAAAGCTGAGTAGAATGATGTAGTTTTTTCAGATTAAACCTATTAGCAATACTATTGAAAGCCCCTGCTTTTAATAGAGCTACGTGAGGTTCAAAAAGATAAGACAGAGGTTCTTCGTAAACAACATCAACCTCCTGTTCTTCACTACGTCTGAAGCGAAAAACAGTTTTATCAGGTAAGTTAACACAATGCATCTCAGGCTCGTCATCATATCCTTTTTCTAATAAAAAAAGAAGTTCTTTACACTCGTTTTTTAATGCCACGATATGCACTTCTTTTACGCCTTTTAATTCAGCCACAGCTAAAGAAATATCCATCATCGGTGATGCCTTAAGCAAAATAATACGACTGCGATCAAAAAACATATCCTGATGTTCTATCACATTGGGTACACAATCAGAGAAACTCACCATTTTGCGGTTATAAACATCACGACGAGCAGGATCTAAATAGATGAGATCATAATCTTGATCTTGCAAAACGTCTAAACCATTAACACAATGCGGAGATATATTATCACACCCTAACACACGAAAGTTATGCGCTACAATAGGATATAACGCAGTGTTAATCTCACAATAATCGAGGGTACTAAAACGCTGAGCTAAAGCCCAACTATCCACACCAAAACCACCTGTAAGATCAATAGCTCGTTTCCCCGCAACTAAAGATGCCTTATAGCGTGCCGTTTCTTCAGAAGAACACTGCTCCGCATTCTGACGAGGTGGATAATAAATCTGTGGTGTGGCTAACCAATGAGGAAGCTTGCTGGATAGACGTTGACGAGAATCTACTTGTTCGGCCAATTCAGAAGAAGTAAGCTCTGAGAATGGCGACTTTTTCAAGGCCACTTTAGAAGGTGCAACCTGAGCATTTTCCTTAAGAAAATCTTGAACGTCTATGGATAAAATGGATGAATTCAAAACAAAAAGATATAATACAATAATTCCCCGCAAATATACAAGGAGTTATTTAAAGTTATCATACATTATCGCTTTTGCATTGTGGTGGATGCTCCTTTTAACGGAAGCGGGTAAGTTCTGGTTCTAGCTTTCAGAACTTGGGTCAAAAATGCATTCTAGCGTATCGCTTATATTTGAATTGTCATTGCCAACACTCACACAAGCCTGACTTTGAAGCTGCAAGCTTCCCCTCGTTTTGGGTCTAAGCCACAGGCTTGAACCAGGACACGCTATATTTAGCTTCGCTGATTTTCAATTCACTGGTCAAGCTCGCACCAACGGGAGCTAACTCATCCTGCATAAGGAGTTCAGATCTATGATTGTAGGCGTATGATATTGACTCTTCAAGTGATAATGATGAAATATTTATTGTATAGCTAATAAGTAGTATGCTTATTATGATTTTTAGATCCATGTGTTTTTTTTGAGAAAAGTTCCAAGGTTATTTATTGATTCTTTCACTCATATACTCTTCGTGTGAAATAATCTTCTTTTGAGGTGGTCTTTCAGCTTTATTGTTCAGATATTTAAGGCTATGTATGCCAACCGAGAAAGATTGTGAAGAAGAAATGCCTTGATAACCACTTTTGCTAATAATATTGTCTAGGTTAAACTTATAAGGATCATCTATTTCTGATAGAATATTAATTCGAGAAGCTTGATAGACTGCAATTTTAACATTGTAATTCGCATTAGCTATCATCTGTGGTGTTAATACATAATCAGCAAATATAGACACTTCAGGTAAGGTGTTGGAGAGCTCTAAAAGCTTAACCATAATTTTTGTTCCATGGTGAAGGCTATCTATAATAACAGTTTGTGTTAAATATCCATTTTTTTGAAATATAAGTGAATCATTATTATTGCAATTAATATTAAAGGTGTTTCCTTCTGCTGGGCTTAATATGGTATCATTATAGATACAAAACACGTTACATAAAGGTTTCTGACTTTCTTTATCCAAAAGTATAAATGTTTTTCTGCTTTGTGTAAGAGCTGTTGTGCTAATGAAGCAAAGAAAAAGTATAATTATGGTTAATCTGTTTTTCATGAATGAGATTTTTCCTTAAGGTAGGTTATTGCAAACTCTATAATTGAATCTATACCCTTAAGTTGATCGTCTTTATTCATATCAATATAATAGTCGGGCTCTATTCCCCATTCTATATGCTCCTTCTTCTGATTGTAAAGTATCATATTTGACAAATTAACCTCCCAACCATTATAAAGCTCAAATGTAAATGGAGCACCACCACCGCCTCCTGTTTTATCGCCTATGAGAGTCGTATTGTTAAGCATGCACATCGCACTAGCAAAGTCGTTTGCAGCACTATACACCATGCGATTTGTTAAGAGAACAATATTACCACTAAATGCTAAACTGTCTGATGGAGATAAATACTGCGCATAATAATCACTAAAATTGGAGTGTTCTTTTCCTTCTCTATAACGGTGATATCCGTATATGACTTTTTCTTGGACAAATGCAGAAGCAAAAATTTTAGAATATTCTATTAATCCACCTGTATTGTTTCTAATATCTATTATTAATCCTCTGATATCGCCGAGACACTTTAAAGCGGTAATAACATCTTGAGTGGTGACAGGGTTCACAAAGCTACTATAACGAATGTAACCAACACTATCGATTTTTTGGGTATGAAGGCTATTTACAATACGTCTGTTAGAACCTAAATAGTTTCTATCAACTATCGTTTGATCAAAATTCTGAGGATAATCTAAATACCAGTCAGCATAGCGAAACATATTAAATGATGACTGTAAATTAACATGTCCATCTTTTAGTTCTGATAACATATCTCCACAAACATTAAATAAGGAATCATCTGACATCGAGTTATATATCTTTTGACAGTATATGTATTTTATTGAATCCCAATTTACGTTCTTATATTCTAGGTAGCAATAATTTTCATCCACAAGAGTCCAAAGTAATTCGAAGTTCTCAATTGGCGTTCCATTCTCACTGTCAATTGGTTCTTGTAAGCAAGCTGTAAAGCCGCACAGACATAAAAAAAACACAGCTATGTGTTTCATAAAGAGAATATTGTTATTTGTGAAAAACATGTAAATGAGGTGTTGGAGAGAACAGGTAACCAAAGGTTATACCATGAAAAATCAATTGACTATTTGTATTATTTATATTTGAGTTCTTATATTCAAATGTGTATTTAACTCGTAATGTTCTTGCTTGTTTTTTCTTCTTTTGTTTTAAAAGGAAATCAACTGAAATACAATTTTTTAGATGAAGATAAGTTTCAATACTTCCAAAATGAAGTGCATCTATAAATGAAGCATCATCCTCGCTTACAAAATACGGGAAAGAGCTACCATAACTAGATCCACAATGCAATCCAAGTAATGAGGTGGAGAGTTCATTGCAAATAATGATTTTCTTTATTTCTTTTTGTAAACGGAGAGAAATGCCTAGAGTATGACTTGTAGCGAAATAGAATTTGTTATTTCTATTATCAGAGATAATATCACTAGTAAAATTTAATTCATAAAGTCCACCTACAGCTATCTGAGAAAAATAGCTCGATCGAAAGATATTGTTGATATCAACCTGTTTGTTATAAACAAAGGTGCTATTGAAACTAGAAATAAGAAACTCTTTTCGAGTATTTATGCTAAAATTATTAATATATTCTTTGGAAGTTATAAAACGTCCTTCTTGTCTGTATTTTTCTGCATCCCAAGAAAACCCTGTTCCATAATAGATTAATGGCGATAACAAGTCAACTTGTTGTGTGGATAGACTTAATCCAAACAAATTGCACTTGTAATTTATCGTATCTTGAGCCTGACCATAAAGGCTAACAAGTAACAATACAGTAGTTAAAATATTTTTAATCATTGATATAAATCATAAACAGTAAGACCACATTGGTCTTACTGCTATTCGTATTATGAGCTTTTTTTATTCATAAGTCCCCACGATAGCGTGGATATTCATCCGTATCTTCTTGCCTTAGCAAGAAACTAAAAAAACAAGCTCAACATCTAACATTCCCTTCTCTCCTGCATAATCAACAACACTACTATACATATAACCCTCTGCTCTAAATACCATTCTTTTCTACTTTCTACTGGATTATGAATTAAAAATTGACAAAGTCAAACTTGAGCATTCGACTCATTGTTTAACAGTTTGACAACAAAGATATTAAACATATTGTAATCTATTGCATATGATGGGGCTATTTTGTTTGCCTTGAGGGCAAAAGGGACGGATAAATATTCGCGCCATCGGGGGACAGGTTTTGGGTCTACTGACCACAACCCCCTCGTTACGCTTTGCTAAACGAGAGGCAGGCGAGCATAAATTAACTTGCGCCAAACAGAGTTAAAACAAACCTTCGAGAAACTCTTCTACACTGACATTTGACATGTAATTTTCAATTTCTAAACTTTCCAGAAGTTTTTTTAACTGCTTATATTCGTGTGGTACGCCCTCGAGCTTTTTTTCTAATTCTTCAATGTCCTTTGAGCTGAAAAAGTCGCCAAATAGTTTCACGCGTTGTATGGTTCCCTTTTTTACTTCAAGGTTTATTTCCACGTGTCCACCTTTAGCTTTGATGCCTTTTTGAAAATTGTATTTGGGCGAAGACCCAAAGTTCCAATCCCAAGTACTGTATTTCTCGGCTACCAATTGATCAATGGCTTTGATGTCGGTAGCATTGAATTCATATATCTTGGAATCAGCATACATACTGCGTACATGTTTTATCAGGCTGTCTTCAAATTCTTCTAAGGAAAGCGGTTGAGTTAGGTGTTCCGAAATATTTGTCACACGACTTCGGATCGATTTTATGGCTTTGTCTTGGAATTTTAGGGGGTTGACTTTTAAGGCATCCGATAAGTCGGGAAGTTTGGAACTAAAAAGCAAAGTCCCATGTTGCAATATCTTATCTTTATAAAAGAGCTTGGCGTTGCCCGAAAACTTTTTACCTTTTATGGTAAGATCATTACGTCCTTCGAATATAGCATCCACGCCATAACTATTGAGAACATCAAGTATGGGTTGGGTATATTTTCTAAATTCGACTGATTTTTCGGTAGTGCCTTTTTTTATAAAAGTAAAATTTAAATTACCAGGATCGTGAAAAACAGCTCCTCCGCCCGTCATACGTCTGATGACATCAATCTTATTTTCTTTCACATAATCTACATTAATCTCGGCAAGCGTGTTTTGATGTTTGCCTATAATGATAGATGGTTTATTGATATAAAGATAGAAACACTCTTCTTCTTTTTGTTTTAATAGGAATTCTTCACAAGCCAAGTTAAAGGCTGGATTACTGGTTCTTGAA
The DNA here is from genome assembly GCA_965662645.1 of Bacteroidales bacterium. GTDB lineage: Bacteria > Bacteroidota > Bacteroidia > Bacteroidales > UBA5342 > UBA5342. The sequence goes on along the minus strand of CBFIII010000001.1, from coordinate 5,069 downwards.
CGTACACACAACATACTTCTTATAATTTTTCTTCAAAAATAGTAGATTTATCTTAAGCTCATCCTTTAATCATCGATTGTTTGTGTAAAAAAGACGAGTATAATTTTTTTAATAAAAGAAGCCTAAAAGCTGCCTTTAGAGAACGACTCACTCTTAGGAAATAAGAAACCAAAACTTCCATCATCATATTGCACAAACTTACCGTCCAACAAAGAAGCAAATAAGTCGTAAAACTTGACTTTTGATGTGGACATTTGCCATGCTGGTTCACTCACCACCTTACAACCTATCATGTACTCATCCGACATCGGAGTTATGCTCACTTTTCTATCAACATCGATCACTAAAGATTCAAGCACGTCAGCTAACAAAGCATTAAGATGCTCAGGATCAACCTGACTCATCGGCTCACTATCCACCATCACATTACTAACAGCAACTGCACTCAACTCATCAATACGCTGATTTAGATACACAAGCAACTCATCCTTAGACTCTGCCACATTAAATAATTCATCACCAGACCAACTGTTTCTCGAAAGGATATTGACGTAACGGCCTACTATTGAACTCAGATCAGTAAGCTTTGGCTCCACCTTAGAATCAAGGTCACCAATAAGTGTCATATAAGTTTGAAAAATGGGTTCTAGGTGCTCGAGGTAGAGCAGCATATACTGAGAGGGCACCGACAAAGTTTTAAATATAGCTTGCAAAGATAAAATGATCCTCAACCCATGACGAGGCAGGTTCAAGGGAGGTTGACTTGGATCAGATTCTGCTGCAACTACAGACTTCTGAAAACGCTCCAAATAAGCATGCAACTTATCGTGCATAGGTAAATCATCTGGCACCACAACCAATACCTCTTCTGCTAACGGTCTATTATTGGCATCTTGACAAGCATTCTGAGATAAAATGTGGTCGTCAACATCTTTCATAAATGCACAGGTACATTCTTTCAATAGGTCGAAATGCTCACGATTTAAAGTAACAACACCTTTCAGCAAAGGGAGTTGTCTGATGATACGATCAATAAGTTTAATTGCCCTATCAGCACTCAAAGGTAAACCATGTCCACTATAGACTTGGGTTATTCTTTCTTCTCTAATTATCGTTTTCAGAAAATCCAGAGATTTAGCCAAATCAGGTTGCGAAAAACCAGGAATACCTATCACAGCCGGATAATGCGCAAAAAACATATCACCAACAAAGAGAAGATTACCAATTTGATAACAAACAGAACAGGGACTATGACCTGGCGTCTGGTAAACTATCACCTGACTATCACCTATTAATGTAATAATTTGCTGATCATGCTCAGGTGCTAAATATTTTAAAGACGGGGTATTTCTCGATTCAGAGAAAAGTTCAAAATCAAGTTGAACAGATGGTATTTTATCTGTGTATAAAAAGGAGTTCGTTTTATCAATATCTCCCTCTTTCATAGCCTCTACAGCTGCCACATGGCCTCCTATTACAAACGACTCATAAACTTCTTTGGGAGAAACATGTAAGGCTTTTACATGATCATAATGACAGTGAGACAAAAAGATAAATACGGGTAAATCATCTACATTCTCTTCTTTGATAAGTGCCACAATAGAGTTAAAATGAACCTCGGTACCACCAGGGTCTATCACCAAAAAGCATTTGGGAAACCTAAACACATAACTATTACTTGATAATAAATCTGGTGACATATAATAACGACGATAAAAATAGACCTCATCACCAAGGCTAAGCCACTCATTTTTCACTCCTTGCATACTACAAATTAATTGTTATTCTTTTAATTATCGTCTGCTGACACTTGACGATTGCAAATTTAGCGACATTGGGTTGCAATTGCAATCATTAATCAAGATCAAATAAACACTTATACCGATTATGAATTGAAATGCGCTTTATTTCGCTTCGCTTATAAAACTCAATCAATTCTATATCGGCATAATACCACCAACTGTTAAGGCTCATTTTAAATTTTAATTGGTATTAGTTGAATAACATATGGGTAAATCAATTTCCTTGATACTCATAAATAATCTGTCCATCTTCTAAAACTTTCTCCAATCTATTCATAAAAGATCCTCCTATCGCTTGAACCCCCAACGATTCAGAATTAAGTACTGCACAACTCCCACCATATAATAGTCCCATACTACTTCCGATCCCTTCAATCCAAAACATTGTATCACTTGAACAACGACTCTTTAGAGAGATTCGCTTTCTTGTTACCCCACAAAGACTTACTGTATCCACATTTGATACTTTCCAGCAACCATGGGATGTATCATTCCAAATTGTATCGCCCACTTCAAGGTTAAAATCATAGTATAACTCATCCTTAACATATATCTTACCGTCATCAGTTTCACGCATAAGTACTATTGTAGAAGCTTCATATACTACCGGAAGATCTTCATTTACAGATTTGCGATAACGCTTGACTTTTGAGTACGTCACACCTTTGAGAATAGAATCTCCCTCAAGAATCAGAGAATCAACAATTAAAGTGGATGGGGAACTGTTTGGGATCATGACTTCTATCCAGTTCTTATCATCCGTTAATAAATAGCTAAATTCTGCAGATGACTGACCTAAATCCTTACCTTCACAAGACAGGAAAAAAAAAGCTATTAACGAAAATGTTAATATTTCTACATATTTCATAATAACATTGTTTAGTGGTTACTAAATAAAATCTTTCAGAGATAAGATTGTTGTAAGATCATTTTAAAAAAATCAAAATAGAATTTCTTAAAAAGCATCTTGTCATGCATTGTCCCCCGATTTGGCACAAGGATATCTCGCTATTGCATTCGAGTAAATACATCTATCTAATTTACCGTAGCAAAGCTAACAAAATAAAGACCTTCAGTATAATAAAATTTATATTTATGACTCATATTTGCAAATACTCACACAAGCCTACTCTGCTAAGCCATAGGCTTACCTCTGTTTTAGGTGGTCGCTGAGCGACAGTCGAAGTGTCCAAGGTCTGAAACCTTGAACTAAACTTCATTCGTCATACTTGCGCCAAACAAGGAAATAAGGAGAGCCACACTTTAAGCTTTACGTTATTTTTAGAAATGCTTACATTTGTTTTAAAGAACACATATAAATATTTATTATTTACACTTCACTCTGAAAATAAGCAACTAAAAAGCTAAGAAATTTAAGATCGACATCGCAGCTAAAAAAAGATAACTCACTATTGAGATAAAAAGATTTTCATTACGAAAAAACACATCCATTTATCTAATTTTAAATCAACTGTTATGAAGCATTTATTTCTATTTTGTAGTATTATTCTGTGTCTTTCCTTTTTTTCTTCCTGTGAAAATGAAGAAACGTTGCAAACTATTCCACAATCATATCTTGATGTTTCATCGTGGAATGAGGCTTACCTACTACCTTATGACGATCCAGATTATGGTTATGACTTTTCAAAAGAAGAGCATAACAATACATCACGTGATTGCTATTTAACATCAGATGGCCTTTCGATAATCAATAGTTTTTTATTTGACGGGAAGAATCACATTAAAAAGTACAGCGCGAGCGATTTCAACTTTACTTACGGCATGGAAATACCAGAAAAATGGGATAGCACAAATCCTACCTTAGAAGCTGATGCATTTTATTTAATCGAGTGTGTTGAAGGATATGCTTTAGTGAAGCTAATAAGTACAGATCATCAAGAATGGATAATGAACTTTATTTTCATTCCAGAATCTGCAATTAATGAAATGATGACAAAAACATAAATTCGCGGCACCCTCCCGTCTGCCCCTCGTTTGCAACGAGGGGTATGCTGTCATTCGTTTGTAATGAATCAATCATCAAACAAACTCAACTTCCACCAAACCTTTCTCACCAACATAATCACACGCTGAAGAAAACATATAATCTTCGGCATTTCCAACACTCACACCAGCCTACTCTGCTAAGCTACAAGCTTCCCCTCATTTTAAGTGGTCGCTGAGCGACAGTCGAAGTGTCCAAGCCACAGAGTTAACATCGCGATTCGTTGGTTGGATTTTCAATCCAACCTTTGTAAAGCATCAGGATTTTTAATCCGATTATTTATGCAAACACAATACCCGTTAGGCATAGCGTCTTTCGGTACGTCTTTGCTATAAGCAAGACTCATATCTTTTAAAATTCTTATAATCAACAAAATCGGGATTTCAAATCCCTCCAACGACACACTCATCAGACTTACACAAAACAGGGATTATTTATCACCATAATGAGCCCAAGCACTCAAGACATATACCGTGACAACCTCATCATCTATGGAGTAAACTAATCTATGCTTTTGATTTATTCTTCGTGAATACAATCCAGTAAGATTATGTTTTAATTGCTCTGGCTGACCTGTACCTTCTGTTGGATGCATCATCAACTCATTAAGTAACTTTTCAATTTTCTTTAAAACGGCTTTATCGCCTGACTTCTTATGTTTCTTGATATCAGCTAAAGCTATGTCCGAAAATTCTAAAACATAACTCATAATCCTAACAAATCACTAATTTCATCTGGAGTTGATACGCGTTTTACTTGACCTGATTTTACCTGCTTAATACTGTCTTTGATTCTATCAATCATCTCAGCATTAAAATAAACATCATCATCGGTTACTGGAGTTAAAGCATAAGATTTATCCTTTCCTCGTTGTACGATTATTTGTTCTCCTTTATCAGCCTTTTCAAAATATACTTTTTGATTTTGTCTAAACTCACGACTACTAATGACTAACATATTTCAAATTTTAAGTGTGTACCAATATGGTACAAATATATGCTTTATTTATCGTAATGACACTATGCGACCTTCAGAGATAAATTTCACACTTAGTTCCACCATTTGGCGCAAGCATCAAAATTATGATTCAAGCTGTCAGAATTTACAACCAAAACCACTTCAAGTATGTCGCTTATAATTTGAATCGTTATTTCCAACACTCACACCAGCCTGACTTCGAAGCTGCAAGCTTCCCCTCATTTTAGGTGGTCGCTGAGCGACAGTCGAAGTGTCCAAGCCACAGAGTTAACATCGCGATTCGT